>JAXLYT010000109.1:0-25287 GCA_046351295.1 Byssovorax sp. | reverse complement strand
GCTGCTCGATCTCGCCTCGCTCCCCGACGGGCGCGTGGCCGCGCTCACCGAGGGGCCTCGCCTCTCCATCTCGACCGACAAGGGCGAGCACTACCGCGATCGCACGGGCGAGCTCGGCGGGCCGCCCACCGGCGTCTCGGTGATCGACGGCGAGCTGTGGATCAGCGACGACGGGGGCAAGGCCTACAAGCTCGAGGCGGGCGGCGCGCTCAAGGCCTTCGACCGGCTGCCCTCGCCGCAGCCGGTCAAGCTGCGCCCGCGCGATCCGTCGTGGCACGGCAACGACGCGCCGCTCATCGCCGCCGTCCGCCGGGGGATCAAGCTCGACGAGGCGAGCGCGCTCGTGATCAACGCGGGCGACCTCGTGAAGATCGATCTCCGCACGGGCGCGGTCAAGGTGCTCGGGCCGAGCCGCGTGCCACCGGATCTGCCCTGCGAGCTGATGCGGACCGGCGACGAGGCGATCGCGGTGTGCGCCGCCTCGCGCAGGCCGAGCCTCGTGATCTCCGGCCTCCTCGGCGAGCGCGGCCCGCGCACCGAGAAGACCTTCCCCGCCGAGGGCCCCTTCTACGCCAACGACGACGGCACCCTCGCCTTCGGCGGATCGTGCGACGGCGCGCGCATGCGCCTCTCGGTGTGCGTGCGCGATCTGCACGGCGAGTGGGTGGAGCACAGCGTCGACGTGGCGCCGGACGCAGGCGCCGACGCGGGGATCGACGCTGGATCGAAGAACGCGGTCGACGCGGGCGATCCGCTGCCGAACCCCGAGGATGTGTCGCGCTGGATCCCGCGCGCCGAGGGCGGCCCGCTCGGGATCATCAACGGCAAGACCCCGGGCACGTACGACCCGACGACGGGCGCGGTGCGCGCGTTCCGCAAATCGGAGGAGGAGCGCAGGCTCGCGAGCGATCTCGTGCGGGCCCTGCAAGGAGGGAGCGGATCGCGCGGGGCGATCATCGATCGGACGTGGTCGGTCACCGAGGGCGGCACGCTCCGCGGCTGGCTCGACGGCGGGCAGGCCGTGACGATCAGCCCCTCGGGCGAGGTCGAGCGCTCCGCCTTCACCTTCCCGCGCGCGGTGGTGCACGGCGCGCTCGGCTTCGCCTTCGATCGCGACGGGCGCGCCTTCCAGACGATCGATCGGGGCGAGAGCTGGGTCGAGGTCGCCGCGCCCCCGCTCTCGGGCAAGCTGCGCAACCTGGGCCCGCAACGCTGCTCGCCGGTGGGCTGCGAGCTCGGCCCCTGGGCGCGCCTCGGCTGGGCGGAGACCCCGCCGGCGCCGCAGGGCGAGCCTCCCCCGCCGGCGCCGCCGCCGCCCTCGCTCCCCCACGCGCACCTGCGCGAGCTGTTGTGCGCGGGCACGGGTGAGGAGAAATCGCTCTCGATCGCGCCCTCGCGAACGAGCCCGGAGGACTACGGCCTCGGCGCGCGCAGGCTCCCGGCGACCGACCCCATGCGCGAGCCGCCCCTCTCGTACAAGCGGCGCTTCTTCGGGCGCACCCTCGTCCACCCGGCGTTCTCGGCGTCCAACGGCGACACCGAGCGCCCGAGCTTCGCGGTCGTGCACGGCTACTACGCGATGTTCAACGACGTGGCCGATCTCCGCTCGCCCTTCGACGGCATCGAGGTGATGGGCCCGCAGCGCGACGGCGGCTCGTTCCGCCGGCAGCTCGATTTCCTGGAGCCCTTCGATCCAGCCGGATCGGTGCGCTCGGGCAGCTTCGCGCTGCGCGACCTCGGCGCCTTCTCCAAGGCCGCCGGCCTCCCCTTCGCGCGCATGTTCCCGAACGAGGGCCCGGACATCGACGGCATCGCCGCGATCCTCCCGCTCGATCCCGCCGGCCCGAGCGGCGTGCTCTTCACGTTCCCCTCCGAGGCCGGGCAGCTCGTGGGCACCCTCTCGGGCGGGACCTCGCCGCGCCTCAAGATCGGCGCGATGCGCACCACGCCGGATCCAGGCGTGATCACGAGCGCCGTGGAGATCGGGGCGAACGACGTGATGGCCCTCGCGGTGCTCGGCGACGGGTCGAGCGAGATCTTCCGGCTCACCGCCACCGGCGTCTCCCCGATCGATCGCGTCCCCGCCCCGCCCTCGTCCGATCTCTCCCCGGGCAACCCCGACGCGCTCGGCGTGGGCCCGCAGGGCGCGCTCGTGGTGATCCGCATGCCGAGCGGCGAGGAGCCGCCGAGCGAGCGCGATCCGGCCCTCCTGCTCCCCCTCGGCGGAGGCGCGCCCATGCCTCTCGCCCCCTGGTCGACGCTCGTGCTCGCCGACGATCCGGCCTGCAAGGGCGACCCGAGCGGCTACCGCGCGCTCCTCCACACCACGGCGCCCTGGGTCCGCGTGCGCGGCGCGCCGACGGGCCGCGAGCTCGCCGGGATCATGAGCGCGCGCGTGCGCTGGGGGACGAGCCGGATCTGCCTCGAGGCGATCGAGGTGCCGGAGGCGATCCGCGCGCAGCGGAGCGGCGACGAGCTGGAGACGACCATCGTCGCCCGCTTCGCCGGAGGAGCGAGCGCAGGCCGGGTCGGCTTCGCGCCGGGCCTCGAGCTGCACCAGCCCGTGAGCTGCACGCTCGCGCCGCCCTGAGCGAACGGGATCACCGGGAGAACCAGCGCAATCGCGGCCCGGTGCCCCGGACGACAATCCCCTCGACGAGCGCGGCGCCGGTGGCTAAGGTCCCGCCGTTCCAGCGGGGCAGGTGTTCGCCGGCAGGGTCCGACGGTGCGCGAGCATCGCCGGCCAGGCGGGAGGAAAGTCCGAGCTCCACAGGGCAAGGTGCCGGGTAACGCCCGGTGAAGGTGACTTCGAGGAAAGTGCAACAGAGAGAGACCGCCGGCGCGACGGCCTGGAGAAATCCGGGTCGCCCCGCAGGTAAGGGTGAAACGGCGGGGTAAGAGCCCACCGCGCCCTCGGTGACGAGGGTGGCATGGCAAACCCCACCTGGAGCAAGGCCGCATAGGGAGGCGATCCGTCGGTCAACCGACGGGAAGGGCTGCCCGCCCGAGCCTCCGGGTTGGCTGCTGGAGGCGCCTGGCAACAGGCGCCCTAGAGGAATGAGCACCGGCGCGGGGCCGGGCAACCGCCCCGCGCAACAGAACTCGGCTTACAACCACTGGAACCACGAAAGCCCACCGGAGACGGTGGGCTTTCGCGTAACTAGGGAGCTGCCCGCCGGAGACGGTGGGCTTTCGCGTAACTAGGGAGCTGCCCGCCGGAGACGGTGGGCTTTCGCGTAACTAGCGAGCTGCCCGCCGGAAACGACGGGCTTTCGCGTGTCGAGGGCGTACGAGGCGGGGATCAGGCCGAGAACGACGACCCGCAACCGCAGGTGCTCTTCACGTTCGGGTTGCCGAACTTGAAGCCCGAGCCGTGGAGGCCCTCCACGTAGTCGATCTCGGTCCCGTCGAGGTACTGGTAGGAGAGGGGGTCGATGTACAGCTTGATCCCCTTGTCCTCGAAGGTCTCATCGAGGTCGGTCGGCTTGTCCTCGAAGTAGAGATCGTACGAGAAGCCGGCACAGCCGCCGCCGACGACCCGCAGGCGCAGACCCTGGCCGAGCAAATCCTCGGCCGTCGCGATCTCGTGAACCTTCTCGGCCGCCTTATCCGTGATGGTGATCATCCAACTTCCTCCTGGATCGCCTGTGCGCCCATGACGCTGGCGCTACGGCTCCAAACCTTCCGTAAGGATACGCATCTCCCAAGCATTTCGCCAGGGAAAGTGTAGCGCAGCTCGTTCTTTTGGGGACGGACTATAAAGAGGGCAGCGCTCGGCCTGTGGCTGCCCTCCTCTTCGCTTCCCTCTCCCCCTCCCGCTCCCGCGACCCCCTCCCGCTCCCGCGACCCCCTCCCGCTCCCGGCCGGAAATCGGGAACGGGAGCAGGAACGGGAGCGGGAACGGGTCGGAGGAGAGGGTTGCTCAGCTCAGTTCGGGGAGATCGCCACGCCACGGAACACGGTGTTGGCCATCGCCGTCACCAGGATGGTGCTCGGCGAGGTGCCGGAGCCGTCGTCGACGAAGCTCACGATCTTGTTGGCGTTGGTCTCGGTGGTGGTGCCGATCAGCGTCACGTCGGCCCCGGTGACCACGGCGGCGAGGCCGCGATAGCCGGTGGTGACGGTGCCCTTCAGCGTGTAGGCGAGCGTCCACGTGGTGCCGTCGAAGGTCCACTTCTGGATGCCGCCGCCGTTGGCCACGCTGCGATCGTCCGCCACGTACAGGGTGTCGACGCCGGGGACCATCGGGTCGCGGTCGAAGAACGCGAACGCGTACGGGCTCGCGGACGCGACGGGCAGGCCCGCGAGCGAGGTGGCCATCTGGCCGGACATGGTCGGCAGGCCGGAGCCCACGGTGAAGACGTTGACGAAGGCGCCGCTGCCCGAGGACGCGTAGAGCTGCCCGCCGAAGATGTTGGCGATGCGCACGTTGCTCGGGCTCGACAGCACCTGCGTCGCGCCGGTGATCGCGCCGAGCGTCGTGTACCAGACGCCGCCGGTCGCCGCGGGGGACGCGGTGCCGGCGATCCAGAGGTCCGTCCCGTTGCTGGTGATGGCGCTGCGCGGGTTACCGCCGTTGAAGCTCGCGTCGAGCCGCGTCGACGTGTCGACGTTGCCCATCGCGTCGATGCGCCCGACGACGCGGTTGACCGTCATCGCCGTCGTGCCGGCGACCGAGGCCGTGCCCACGGCGGCGTCGTAACCGGCCAGCGTCAGGTACGCGCCGGTCGGCGAGCGGGAGAGGCCACCCTCGGAGGTGGCGGTGCCCGAGAACGTGAGGATGCGGTTGTTGCCGCTCACCATCGTGGGCAGGTCGATCGTCGCGCCGGCCGAGGTGCCGTCGATGTTGTAGGCCTCGATGAAGCCGGGCGTCGCCGCGCTGCTGAGCGCCGCCGCGCCCGTCCCGAGGCGCAGGGCCCGGAAGGTGATGCCCGACACGCAGGTGCCGGTGCAGGTGCCGCTCGCGCAGTCGCTGTTCTGGAGGCAGGTCTTGCCGAGCCCGCACGCCGCGCAGGTACCGCCGCCGCAGTCCACGTCGGTCTCGGCGCCGTTCTTCGCGTTGTCCATGCACGTCGGCGCCGCGCACACGCCGCCGGTGCAGAAGCTCGACTGGCAGTCGGCGTTGGCCACGCAGGTCTTCCCGGTGGCGCACTTGGTGGCGCAGGTGCCGCCGCAGTCCACGTCCGTCTCGGTGCCGTTCTTCACCATGTCGGAGCAGCTCACGCCCTGGCAGAGGTTGTTGCTGCACACGCCGCTCGCGCAGTCGCTCGGGCCCTGGCAGGCCTTGCTGGCGCCGCAGGGCGGGCACACGAGGCCGCCGCAGTCCACGTCCGTCTCGCTCCCGTTCTTGACGAGATCGTTGCAGGTCGCCGCCTGGCAGACGTTGCCCGAGCACACGCCGCTCGCGCAGTCGGAGGCCCCGGCGCAGCCCTTGCCGTTCGCGCACTTCTGCCCGCAGGGGCCGCCGCAGTCCACGTCCGTCTCGCCGCCGTTCTTCACGGCGTCGGAGCAGGTGGGCGCCGCGCACACGCCGCCGTTGCACACGGCGCTCGCGCAGTCGGCCGCGACGACGCACACCTTGCCGGGCGCGCACTTCTGGACGCAGGGGCCGCCGCAGTCCACGTCGCTCTCGCCCTGGTTCTTCACCGTGTCCGCGCAGGTCGCCGCGGCGCAGAGACCACCGTTGCACACCGTGCTCTGACAGTCGACGGCGTTGACGCACACCTTTCCGGTCGCGCAGGGCGCGCACGAGCCGCCGCAGTCCACGTCCGTCTCGTCGCCGTTCTTGACCGTGTCGGTGCACTGCGCCGACACGCAGAGGCCGCCCGCGCACACGCCGCTCAGGCAGTCACCCGGGCCGATGCAGGCCTTGCCGTTCGCGCAGTCCGGGCAGGTCGGCCCGCCGCAGTCCACGTCCGTCTCGCCGCCGTTCTTGGTGAGGTCCATGCAGCTCGGCGCCTGGCAGACGTTGCCCGCGCACACCGCGCCCTGGCAGTCCGGCCCCACGTTGCACGCCTGACCCACCGCGCACTTCTGCGGGCAGGGGCCGCCGCAGTCCACGTCGGTCTCGGTGCCGTTCTTCGTCTGGTCGAGGCAGGTCGCGGCCTGGCATACGCCGCCCGTGCACACCGCGCTCTGGCAGTCCGCGCCGGCGCCGCAGGTCTTGCCGGAGGGGCATTTCTGCGCGCAGGGGCCGCCGCAATCGACGTCGCCCTCACCCTGGTTCTTCACCATGTCGACGCAGCTCGGGGCCTGGCAGACGCCGGCCGTGCACACGCCGCTCGCGCAGTCCACGGCCGAGCCGCAGGCCTTGCCCGCCGCGCACTTCTGGACGCAGGGGCCGCCGCAGTCCACGTCCGCCTCGCCGCCGTTCTTCACCGTGTCGACGCAGCTCGGGGCCGCGCAGCTCCCGCCGCTGCACACCTGGCTCACGCAGTCGCCGGCGCCACCGCAGCCCTTGCCCGTCGGGCAGGGCGCGCAGGATCCGCCGCAGTCCACGTCGCTCTCGTTCTGGTTCTTCACCAGGTCGAAGCACGAGGGCACCGCGCAGAGACCGCCGCCGCAGATGGCGCTCTGGCAGTCGCCCGCGACGCCGCAGGTCTTGCCGGACCCGCACTTCTGGCAGGTCGGGCCGCCGCAGTCCGTGTCGCTCTCGCCGTTGTTCTTCACCTTGTCGGTGCAGGTCGGCAGGCACATCGATCCGGAGCACTGACCGCCGATGCAGTCGGTGTTGATCTGGCAGCCCTTGCCCGGCCCGCACGCGGTGCCGCAGGGGCCGCCGCAGTCCACGTCCGTCTCGCCGCCGTTCTTGATCGCGTCCGAGCAGGTGGCCGCCTTGCACACGCTGCCCTGGCACACGTGGCTGAAGCAGTCGGCCGAGACGCCGCAGCCCTCGCCGTCGAGGCAGGGCCCGCAGGGGCCGCCGCAGTCGATGTCGGTCTCGAGGCCGTCCTTCTGGCCGTTGGCGCAGTCGCCCGGCGCGCAGGCGTTGTTCTGGCAGAGCAGGCTGGAGCACTGCTCGTTGGCGTTGCACTCGACGCAGACGCCCATGTCGCTGCACACCACGCCGCCGCCGGCGTCCACGCAGGGGGTGTCGGTGGGGAGCTGCGTGTTGACGGGCTGCCCGTTATCGCACTTATCCTCGGTGCAGGGGTTACTGTCGTCGAGCACGTTGGTCGGGTCGTCGATCAGCTTGGTCGAGCCCTGGCCGTCGCACTGGATCTGCTTGCAGGTGCCCGGCGTCTGCGTCGCGGCCACCGTGCCGTCGGGCGCGAACTCGACGCTGCACACGTTGTCCTTGCAGATGGGCGTCTGGCAGTCGGTCTTCATGTCCGGGCAGTCGGCGGCCGTCATGCAGCCCCCGCTCCCGCCTCCGCCCTGGGCTCCGCCGGTGCCGCCCTGCCCGCCCGTCCCGCCCTGACCCCCGGTGCCGCTCGTGCCGCCGGTGCCGGTCGTGGTCGTCGTGGTGGTCGTGGTCTCCGCGGTGCTGGTGGTGCTCCCGGACCCTCCGGATCCGCCGGTGCCACCTCCGCCGCAGGCGATGAGCTCACCGCCGGCGAGCGCCGCCGTGAGCGCCGCCAGCATCCAAACAGAAGCCTGTTTCATCACGTTCATGGATCGCCTCGGGATCGAGCAGGAGGTCGAAAAGGATCGGATCACCTGAGCATTTCGTTTCAAATCGGCAGCGCGGCGTCAAGCGATGAGCTTGCGCGCGCCACGTTCTCGCCGTTCGCGACGTTCGCGCCCTGCGCGATGAGCGCTCGTCACGGCGTGGTGGGGCTCTGGCTGTTCTGCGGCTCCGCCGGCGTGGTCGTCACGAAATCGCTCGCGTTGTCGCCCGTGTCCGTGCAGTTGCCGAGCGCGCCGCCCGGCTTGCGCTGGATGCTCACGTCCGCGTCGCCCACGCCGCTCGTGTCCTTGTGGGGCAGGTTGTCGGCCGGCATGCCCTCGCACACGTAGCCGGCGCCCATGAGCGTCGCCTTGGTGCCCGCGCTGAAGGCGTAGCAGACGGCGTCGATCACCGCGCCGCTCTGGAGCAGCTCGAGGCTCGTCGCGTCGGTGATCCCGCTCTTCAGGCTCTCGTCGCCCGCGGGCATCTGCGTGTAGCCGGTCGCGTTGGTGATGAGGAAGTGGCCGTGGGAGGGGATCACCTTGCCCGTGCCCGTCCAGCGCAGCGCGTAGTTGGCGGCGCCGGTGCTCCGGCTCATCAGCGTGTACGACGCGTCGAGGGTGATGGGAGCGCCGGTGGGGTTGTAGAGCTCGACGAGCTCGTCCGACGAGCCACCCATCCCGCGGCTGCGGATCTCGCTGATCAAGAGGTGATCGCCGGCGCATGCGCAGGTCCCGCCGAGGCAGCTCCCGGTGGTGCAGTCGGCCGCCCCGGCGCAGAGCATGCCCACGGGGCAAGGCGCGCAGGGGCCGCCGCAGTCTGTGTCGCTCTCGCCCTGGTTCGCGAGCCCGTCGGTGCACGAGGGCACGCAGGTCCCCGCCGAGCACACGCCGCCCACGCAGTCCTGCGGGATGCTGCAGGTCTTCCCCGTCACGCATTTGTCCGGGCAGGGGCCGCCGCAGTCCACGTCGCCCTCGCCCTGGTTCTTCACGCCGTCGTCGCACTTGGCGGGCGCGCACGCGTTGCTCTGGCACACGTTGCTCATGCAGTCGGCGTCGAGCAGGCACTCGACGCAGGCGCCCATCCCGTCGCAGAACGAGCCCCCGGCCTCCATGCACATCACGCCGCTCGCCTTCGGCTCGTGGCCCGGGATGCCTTGATCGCACGCCGGATCGGTGCACTCGCCCGCGGGCGGGGCAGGTCGAGATCGTCGGGGACCGAGGTGGTGCTCCCGCTCCCGTCGCACTGGAGGCGGAGGCAGTCGGCGGGCACCTGCATCGCCGCCGAGAGGTCCTTCCCGGCGGGCGCGAAATCGAAGCCGCACATGCCGTCCTTGCACGTGCGCGTCTGGCACTCGGTGTCCTTGCCCGGGCAGTCGGCGGGGCCGGCGCAGGGCTTCGGCCCGCTGCCCCCGCCCCCTTCGCTCGTCCCTCCGCCGCCGCCTTGCCCGGTCGATCCGCCGGTGCCGGCAGCCGTGGTGGTGGTCGCGGCGGTGGTCGTGGTCGCGCTCCCGCCGCCGGCGCTCGAGGAGCTGCCCCCGGCGCCCGTGGTGCCCAGGCTGGGATCGTACACCGTGCAGGCGGCGATCCAGGTCGCGAACGTCGTGAAGGAAAGGGCAAGGGAGCGGAGCTTCACCCGATGGAAGCTAGCGGACCGCTCCCTCGCTGTCGATCGCCGTCGCTACGGCTCGTAGGCGCCGATCGCGGGCGGATTCGGCCTGTTCTTGCCGGTGATGTCCTTCGCCGGCGCGTTCTTGTTCGTCCCTTGCCCCCCGCAGGGCGAGTTCGGCTGGAGGTCGAGGTTCTGCGGGTACTGCACGAACAGCGGATCGGTCGAGAGCGTGCTGTTCGCCGCCGTCACCGTCAGCCCGTCGACCTGCGACGCCATCGTCAAGCCGACGTTCCCCTCGTCGAGGTAGATCGCCGAGGGCGCGACGATCGCCGGGTTAAGGTCGTTGTTCTCGAAGAGGCGCGGATCGGCCGCGGGCGAGCCCTCGGCGAAGTTGTAGCGCTTCGTCTGGCAGAACCCCGGGTTGACGATGTTGTTGCGGAAGATGCCCGAGCCCGCGGGCGGGGCCTGGACGGCCGCGTCGAGCTTGACGCCGTAGCTCGTGCACGCGGCCTGCGGCGAGCCGCCCGCGTCGATCGTGTTCGAGTGGATCTCGATCTCGTTCGGACCGCTGAAGGTGAGCAGGTGGACGCCGCGGGCGTCGACCGGCATCACGTTGAGGCCCAGCATGCAGTCGCTGGAGGCGTACCCGTAGAGCACGTTGTTCTGCACCCGGGCGTAGCTGTCCTGGGCCTCGAGCCCCGTGGCCGTCGGCGAGCAGCCCCCGCCGATGATGTTCGAGTCGACGAAGGTGCCCGACCCGTCGAGGTAGACGCCGTAGGAGACCTGCCCGCCGCGCCCGCTGATGAAGTTGCGCACGATGCGCACGCAGCTCTTGCCCTCGCAGCGCACGCCGGTCGCCTCCGGCGGCACGCCGCTCAGCGAGCCGTAGATCAAGGCGTTGCCGGAGATCAGACAGGCGCTCGGGTGCCCGCCCTTGGCGAGGCAGTGCACGCCGTTCGGCTTGGAGGCCTGCCCCTCGCCGCCGCCCCCGATCGAGACGTTCTGGTCGATGACCGCGTGACACCGGCCGACCGCGCGCACCCCGTCCACCAGGGTGCCCGCGTTGCCCCCCTGCGCGATGATGGTGGTGTTGTCGAGGAGCCACGGCGCGCTGTCCTGGCAGTCTTCCATCCAGACCCCGTGCGAGTCCACGGTGCCGCCGAAGGCGTTGATCCGGTTGGCGCGGACGACGGTCCCCTCGGCGTCGCCGGTGATCTTGACCGTCGCGCCGTGCACGCCGGAGTTGCCGCAGATGGCCGAGGTCTCCACGAGCGAGCCGGGCGAGTCGGCGAGGAGGATGGCGTACGAGTCGAGGGTGGCGCTCGCCGTCCCGCCCTTGATCGACGGGTTCAGCCCGCAGAAATCGTTGCAGCGACCCTTGTTGTCGTACGTCTGGCAGTTGTCCTGGATCGTCACCTTCGAGCCCTGCACGCGGACGCCGACGGCCTCGGTGGTCCCGTTGCCGGCCTCGATCCGGTTCTTCGGCCCGATCGTCGCGACCGCGTCGTTCTGCACGACGACCCCGAACGTGCTCGTCTGCACGCCGGCGTTGAGCAGGATCGGGATCACCACGTTCGAGACGACGGCCCCCTTGGCCCCGTCGATGGTGATCCCCTTGCTGACGGCGCCGGCGGCGCGATCGATCCGGAAGCCGTCGAGCGTCGTGGCCTTGTCGATGTTGCTCGGGAACGTCACGCCCTCGGCCGTCTTGGCCTGGATCACCGTCGTCGCCGACGTGTTGGAGGCGCAGCGGGAGCCGCTCGTGGCGTTGTAGTTGCCGTAGACGCTCACCCCGCTCGCCATCGTGAACGAGCCCTGGTACGTCCCCGTCGCGCTGCAGTCGATCCCCGCCGTGACGCAGACCTGCTTCGGGGTGCCGCCGTTCTGGTTCTGCACGGCGAAGTCGATCGCCGCCTGGATCGTGGCGAACGGGAGCCCGAGGGCCCCGTTGGCCGTCAGGTCGTTGCCGAGCTTGCTGACGTAGACGCAGTTGGCGAGGCAGTCCTCGTCGACCGCCCCGTTGCAGTTGTTGTCCGCGCCGTCGCAGGCGTCGGCGGCGCTCTGCGGCAAGAGGGGCACGCAGGACTGGATCACGCCGTTCGAGCAGGCGGCGATGGAGGTGGTGCATGCGCCGACGCCGCACACGAGCTTACCGAGCCCGTCGTCCACCATGCCGTCGCAGTCGTCGTCCTCGTTGTTGCACGCCTCCCCGCTCGGGGTGATCTCCCCGACGCATGCGGTCGGCCCGGCGGGCAAGCAGGTGATCGTCCCCGACCGGCACACGCCGACCCCCTCGGTGTTGGGCGGCCCCGTGTAGCAGCTCTTCGTGTTCTTCACCGCCGGGTCGGCGTCGTCGCAGTCGATGCCCGCGCACATGCAGCCCTGCCCGGCGCCGAAGCCGTCGTGATCGGCGTCCACGCAGCCGGGGCTGTCGAGCTCGCACACGCCCGCGTTGCACACGCGGCTGCCGCACTTCGCCTTGCCGTACTTCGTCACGCAGTCCGAGTCGCCCGTGCAGTCGCCCGGCGCGCCCCCGGTCCCGGTGGTCGTGCCCCCGCCGGTGCCCGTGGCGCCGCCGGTGCCCATCGCGCCGCCGGTGCCCATCGCGCCGCCGGTGCCCGTCGCGCCGCCCGTCCCGGTGGTCGAGCTGCCTCCGGTCCCGGTGGTGCTCCCGCCGGTGCCGCTCGTGCTCCCGCCGGTGCCCGAAGTCGTGCTCGCTCCTCCTGTCCCGGTCGTCGACGAGGATGTCGAGTTGTTGGTCGTGAACTCGGCTCCGCAGCCGGCGACGACCGCCAGACCAACAGCGGTGAACAAAAGACAAGCATGAGGTAAGCGCATCAGATCCTCCTACGGCTCGGGTGCATCGGGTCGACGGGGCATTCGGTCTCGCCCTCGCGGAGCGGAGCCGCCGCCTCGGCGCGCCTCTGGAGAGGAGGCGGCGAGGCCGCCGACCGGCGCGTGACAGGTGGGCTCACCCGTCAGGCTACCGGAGCCTACTTCGCCCGACCACGGGGTTGTGGACCTCACCTGCGCACACGAGATCGCTGCGGCGCGGGACACCAGACAAAGCCCGCGCGCGCCGGCCAAGTTCTGCGCGTGACGCGCGGCGCCGACGCGCATTTTCGAGGCACAAATCGCGACCTCCCGCGCGCCGTCCTCACGCCCCCGCCCACGTGCGAATCCGATCGTCGCTCCTTTGTAGCCGCGCCGAGAGGGCCTCGGTAGAGTTCTCTCCACGTATGTCGCTTCCGCGGCACATCCGACGGCGAACGGTCCTGGGCGCGGTCCTCACGCTGGTCGCCTCGCTCTGCATTTCCGGCTGCGCGTCGGCGCCGCCGCCCTTCCGGCTGCTGCTGGAGTTCGTGACGACCCCGCGCCTCAACCAGAACTCTCCGGTGCCGATCTCGCTCGTCGCGATCAACGATCAAAAGCTCTTCGAGCGCCTCGTGCAGATGAACGCCAAGCAGTGGTTCGAGGCCCGCGAGCAGATCCGGCGCGACAACCCCGGAGACAACGCCTTCTCCGAGTGGGTGTGGGAGTACGTGCCCGGCCAGGCGCCCCCTCCCGTCGTGATCCAGGTGGACGGGCGCGCAGTGGGCGCGCTTATTTTCGCCAATTATCGCTCTCCGGGCGATCATCGTATTCGCCTCGGACCGCAGCAGCGGATGCGCATCGATCTCGGCGACGACGGGATGACCGTCAGCCCGCTCGAGGCCCCGGCCGACTGAACCTCCGACGATGGATCACCCCTTGCGACAGCGCCCCATGACCCGAGGGTCCCTTTCTTTTCGAGCGATGGAACGAGGACAGCCGTGAGAGACGCCAAGGACGTTCCGCATGCGGTCAACTGGCACGACGGCCTCTTGCTCTCGCCGCACCACTTCCAGGAGAGCTGGCGGCGGAGCGAGCGCCTCCTCGAGTTCCACCTCGGGTACGCCGCGCCGTACCACTTCGGGGTCAAGGAGCTCTCGATCGACGAAGGGCTGCTCATCGGGGGGATCTTCCGCGTCACCGAGCTCGAGGCGGTGCTGCCGGACAACGTGATCGTCCACCACGGCAAGACCGACGAGAACCTCGACGCCGACCTGCGCCCGCACGAGGCGATCCTCCGGCGGAGCGCCTGCATGGTCTACCTCGCGCTGCTCCGCGACGACCTCGGAGGCGGCGCCATCGACAGCGATCTGTCGCGCTACCGCTCGGCCGAGCTGAAGAGCGACGTGGACGTGAACACCGGCGAGGGCGCGATCCCCATCGCGCGCGTGATCCCCAAGATCCAGCTCGTGGTGGCGCCGGAGCCGCCGACGCGCTTCGTGTGCCTGCCGCTCGCCCGCGTGCAGATCGACGGCGAGGCGTACGTGCGCGACCCGAGCTACATCCCCCCGCTCCTCTACACCCAGCTCGCCTCGCCGCTCGGCAAGCTCTGCTCGCAGATCATCAACAAGCTGCGCGAGAAGGCCACGCGCCTCGCCGAGAAGGAGGGCGCGCTCTCGCTCGCCACCGATCGCGATCAGAAGGCCGAGCTGCGCCGGCAGATCCAGTGCCTCGTCACCGGCCTGCCCGTCTTCGAGGCGATGCTCTACGCGGGCCGGGAGCACCCCTACCGGCTCTTCCTCGGGCTCGCGGGCATGCTCGGCGAGGTGGCGGCGCTCGGCAGGAAGCCCATCCCGCCGATGCTGCCGGCCTACGACCACAACGACCTCGCCGTGTCGTTCCGGACCGCGCAGGATCACCTCTTCCGGCTGATCAACGAGGGCATCCTCGAGTCGTTCACCGCCTACCCGCTCAGCCTCGATCGCGGCTACTACGGCGTCGAGTTCCTCCGCGAGTGGCAGGGCCGCACCATGGTCCTCGCGGCCCGCGCGCGCCGCGGCGTCCCCGAAGAGGACATCCTCAAGTGGATGGACGGCGCGCTCATCGGCCCGGGCAGCCGCGCGCAGGAGATGATGCAGTACCGGTCGCTCGGCGTGACGCGCAACCGCGTGCAGAAGGCCGGCAACGGCGACCTCGTCGCCACCACCGGCACCTTCCTCTACGACCTGGTCGAGTCCGCCGACTACATGATCCCCGGCGAGCCCCTCCTCGTCTTCAACACCGCCGATCCCAGCGGCAGCGCCGGGCCGGACGAGTTCATCCTCTACGTCAAGACCTCGCCCTGAGCGATCGCGGAGGGTAGCGTGGATCAGAGCGGAACGAGCTCCATAACGGCGGTGGCGTCGAGGACGCAGGTCGGGAAGGCCGGCGGGCCCCTCGGCCTCGTCGACGCCTTCTCCGCGTTCTACGCGGAGTCGATCCGGCTCAAGCGCCTGGTGGTCTCCTCGCCGCAGCCGCCGACGGTGGACACCATCAAAGAGAAGCTCCTCGACCTCTTCGAGGCCCAGGCCGCGGGGGTCGGGCGCAAGCTCGCGGACTACGAGATCCGCGTCTTCCAGGAGGCGCAGTACCTGATGGTGGCGATGGCCGACGAGGTCTTCCTGCGCCTCGAGTGGCCCGGGCGCAGCATGTGGTCGCAGAAGCCGCTCGAGTCGCAGATCTTCCGCAGCCACGACGCCGGCGAGCGCTTCTTCCGGCGGCTCGACGAGGTGCTCGGCGGCCGCGCCACGGCCTCGACCGAGATCCTCACCGTGTACCTCACCGCGCTGGCGCTCGGCTTCTCCGGCCGCTACGGCGGCGCGAGCCCGAGGCCCGAGGAGTACCGGCTGCGCCTCTCGGCGCACCTCGCCCGCGTCGATCCAGGCCTGGTGATCCCCGAGCCCGACCTCGTCCCCGAGGCCCACGAGCACACGCTCTCCGACCAGAAGCGCAGCCTGCTTCCGAGCTTCTCGGCCGGGATCATCCCGCTCATCGCCGTCTTCGTGGGCTGGATCGTCATCGCCCAGGTGGTCTGGGCGTACCGGACGAGCGAGGTCGACAACCAGCTCGATCGCATCGAAGGGGCGGCGCCATGAGCGGGTACGCGATCGCAGCCCTCGTCGTCGTCCTGCTGCTCGTCGCGGCGCTCGTCGTCGTGCTCGTGGTGCAGCGGCAGAACCAGAAGAAGCGGGCCGCGCAGCTCGCCGCCGGGGGCGCCGAGAGCTCGTCCGCGCAGATCGAGAGCCGCTTCGCGCAGGCCAAGCTGGCGCTCGAGCAGCGCGTCCCCGACAAGGCCGCGCGCGACACGCTGCCCCGCTACCTCGTCCTCGGCGAGGCGGGCTCCGGCAAGACGTCGTTCCTGCGCGGCGCGGGGCTCAACGTCCCGCTCGGGACCGACCCCGAGCCGACGGGCGCGGACACCGCGCCGTGCAACTTCTGGTTCTTCGGCAAGGGCCTGATCGCCGACGCCGCGGGCCGCCTCTTCCTCGGCGGCGACGACGGCGAGGCCGACGAGGACGGCTACAAGACGCTGCTCGACGCGCTCAAGAAGGACCGCTCCGAGCGGGCCATCGACGGCATCGTCCTCACGATCAACGTGCGCGATCTGATCCCGGCGCCCGGGGCGTCGGTCGAGGATCGCAAGCGCAAGGCCGTCGCGCTGCACAAGAAGCTCCTCGACGTGCAGACGAAGCTCGAGATGTGCGCGCCGATCTACGTCGTCGTCACGCAGTGCGATTTCGTCGCCGGCTTCCAGGCCCTCGGCCGGGAGATCGATCCGACCCGCAGGCAGGGCCTGCTCGGCTGGTCGAGCCCCTACTCGCCCACCGCGACCAAGGTCGCCGACTGGGTCGAGGAGGCGGTCGAGACGCTGCGCAAGACGCTGCTCCGCGAGCAGTCGCGCCGCTTCGCCACGGGCGGCCCGGTCAAGACCCCGGACGACTACTTCCTCTTCCCGGCCGAGCTCGCGTCGCTCGCCCCGGCGCTCCGCACGTACATCGACGAGCTCTTCATCCCGAGCCCGAACCCGCAGGACGAGCCCCTCATCCTCCGCGGCATCTACTTCGCGGGCGACGGCGGCCCCGACAAGGCGCGCGCCTCGGGCACCCCGCCTCCCCTGCCCACCGCCACGGGCCAGAAGGCCCCCGCGCCGACGGTCGTCGACCAGCCCGGCGCCTCGCAGCCCGGCGCCTCGCAGTCCGGCACGATCGGCGGCCGGCGGATCCTCTTCGCCAGGGACCTCTTCGAGCGGAAGATCTTCGCCGAGGGCAACGTGGCCCGCCCGAGCCAGCCCGCGGTCAAGCGTCGCAAGCGCACCGTGCTCGGCCTGCAGATCGGCGCCGCCGCCCTCGCGCTGCTCTTCGGCATCCTGCTCACCGTGCAGTCGAGCACCCTCCAGGCCGAGACGCGCTCGCTCCTGCCGCTGCTCAGCCAGACGGCCACCGATCTCGCGCACATCAACGCCGAGGATCCGGGCGCCGATCCGACCGGCGAGGTCCACAAGAAGCGCTGCCAGACGATGCTCGACAACCTGGCGGACGTGGAGACCAACCGGCTGCGCACCTTCGTGATCCCGGGCTCGTGGCTGAGCCGGATCGACGGCCGGATCGAGGACGCCATCGCCGTCGGCTACGACCGCATCGTCCTCGCGACCTTCCGCTCCGAGCTCCAGGGCAAGGCGCGGCCGCTCATCGACGAGCAGCCGAGCTCGATCAACACCGATCCGCCGAGCACCACGACCACCCTGGCCGCGACGCGCGAGTACGCGACGCTGCGCGGGTGGCTCGGCCAGCTCGCCGAGTTCGAGGGCTACGCCAAGCGCTACAACGGCCTCGTCGCCCCGCCGGACGAGGCCGCCGCGGGCGCCGCGGTCGCGCCCGCGCCCGCCCCCCCGAAGCCCGACGCGAGCGGCTCGCCCGCGCCCGACGGGAGCGGCGCGCCCAAGCCCGACGCGAGCGGCGCGCCGGCGCCCGACGCGAGCGGCGCGCCGGCCCCCGACGCGAGCGGCGCGCCCAAGCCCGACGCGAGCGCGGCGCCCAAGGCCGAGCCCCCCAAGAGCTCGACCCCGCTCGCGGCGGTCACCTCGGCGCTCGGCGGCGCGAAGGAGAAGAAGGCCGACAAGCAGATCCAGGACATCGCCGACCTCTCCGCGTACCTGCTCGAGTACAAGGTCAAGGACACCTTCTTCAGCCACTCGGCGTACTACCAGCGCGCGCTCACCCACGCGATGACGCAGCCGGCCTTCAACTTCGAGGAGCACAAGCGGCACGGGCGCGACAAGGCCAACGTCTACTTCAAGGCGCTCTTCGATCAGCTCCTCCGCGTCTACAAGGACGGGATCATCCGCGACGACATCGAGCAGCTCGAGAAGTGCCTGAAGGACCTCGAGACCAAGGGCCCGACCGAGGACTACACCCCGGCGATGCTGTGGGAGCTGCGCGAGGCGATGAGCCGGGTCGAGAGCGACCTCGCGACGCCGCTGCTCTCGTGGATCCCCAAGGGCGAGCTGCCGCAGAACCCCGAGCTCGCCGAGCTGCTCCGCTCGGTCCGCTCCTCCGTGATCCTCGGGCCCGAGATGGAGGTCGAGCTCCAGGCGAGCACCCACACCATGCTCACCTCGCTGCGCGACTACCTGGCGGCGGCCGAGACGCCGCTCACCGGGGCCCTCCTCGCGCGGACCCGCGACGGCGTGGTGCAGATGAAGCTCAACGACTTCATCACCGGCCTCAAGCCGCCGATCGACGCGCTGCGCACGCAGAGCTTCATGACCGCGGAGGACCGCGGCACCCTCGAGGCGGGCCGGGAGAAGGACCCGATCAAGTGGGACGCCGACATGCTCAAGGAGGGCGTCAAGCTCACGAAGGACTACGAGACCTTCGCGCAGGGCCCCGGGGGCGCCACGATCAAGGCCCTCGATCCCAAGGTGAAGGACTCGATCGCCACCCTCGCCGTGCGCACCCTCAAGCAGAAGGTGCTCGGGATCGTGGGCGGCGCGGCCCAGCCCCTCGACGTGGCCAGCGGCGGCCGGCACAACCGCGACAACGCGCGCCTCGAGACCGCGAGCCTCACCCTCGCCGCCTCCCCGCTCCGCGACATCGTGGCCGCCTTCGGGCGCATCCACGAGGACGGCGCGAAGACCCGCGTGCGCGAGGTCGTGCGCGTCCGCGGCACGGCGATCCTCGACACCGCGCGCGGCATCTTCGAGAGCGACCGCCACTACCAGGTGCAGGGCGACTCCTTCTCGTGGTGGCTCACCAAGGAGGACGATCCGCCCGTCTTCCAGGCCTTCGACGTGCCCCTCGGCGACGTGCAGCAGGTCGAGGCCTACGTGAGCCGGCAGCGCACCCAGATCGAGGGCCTCACGAAGGAGCTCGTCGAGCCGATGCTCACCGTCATGGAGAGCAGCGAGATCGACGCCGCCGACAGCGCCTCCGTCCGCTTCTGGGAGAACGTGGTGACGCCGCTCCGCGACTTCGCCGCGCAGAAGACGGGCAACAGCGTGGCCGCGCTGCAGAACCTGATCCTCCAGGACATGCCCAAGCTGGCGATCGGCAAATGCAGCGCCCAGCTCGCCAAGGTGCCCGCGAGCCTCAACGAGGACGACTACTTCGCCCGCACGCGGCAGCACATCCGCGCCCTGCTCATCGAGCAGTGCCACCGCCAGACGGCCTCGGAGCTCACCGCCCTCTACCGGAAGGTGCGGCGCGAGTTCAACACGAGCCTCGCCGGCCGCTTCCCCTTCACCGAGATCAAGGATCCGGCCAGCGTGCGCAACGCCGAGGACGCGATGCCCGACGCGGTCCAGCAGTTCCTCGCCGACGCCAAGGACTTCAGCGACCGCTACCTCGCGGAGCTCCAGGGCCGGGTCAAGCAGCAGAGCGACGCCAACGCGGCGAGCGTCGTCGACTTCCTCACGAAGACCGAGAAGGTGCGGGCGTTCCTCCTGCCCATGTTCGCGGCCAAGGAGGCGAGCGCCGAGGGCTTCTACGACGTGCGCGTGGAGTTCCGCGTCAACCAGCAGCGCGAGACGGGCGGCAACCAGATCGCCGCGTGGGCCCTGCGCTGCGCGGAGGATCGCCTCTTCCTCTTCGGCCCCAAGCAGAACACCCGCTGGCACTTCGAGGACGCGGTGCGCGTGCAGCTCCGCTGGGCCAAGAACAGCCCCGACGTCCCCGCCCCGGTGAAGGCCCCCGGCATGCTCGCGAGCGAGCGCGACGTGGTCTTCGAGGAGCAAGCGCCCGCGGGCAAGAGCTACTGGTCGCTCCTGCGCCTCATCGCGACGCACCTCACCGCCGTGCAGGACGCGGCGGGCAACAGCGATCCCTCGGGCCACACGCTCTCGTTCGTGATCTCGACCATCCCCGATCCCGAGGGCGGGTTCGTCGACCGCATCGGCTCCGAGGGCGGCAAGGTCCGGGTCTTCCTCCGGCTCCGCCTCACCGGCACCGAGAAGGACAAGCCCCTCAAGTACCCGGAGTTCCCGACGCTCGCGCCGGTGCTCAGATCGCAAGGACAGGAGCAGTAGGGCGGCCATGGCCAGCACACCGTTCGAAGCGGATCTCGACAAGCTCCTCGCGCCGATCTCGGCGGAGGCCCCCGCGGGCACCTCGCTCCGCTACGAGGGCACCTACGCCAAGATCCAGGAGGCGCGGCGCGAGGACGACCCCACCCTCCCCCAGGGCGTCTGGGAGAAGAAGCTCAAGGCGCGCGACGATCGCCTCGTGATCTCGCTCGCCACCGAGGCGCTCGAGAAGCGCACGAAGGACTTGCAGATCGCGATCTGGCTCGCCGAGGCGTGGCTCATCAAGGGCCGCTTCCAGGGCCTCGCCGCGGGGCTCTCGCTCGCCGCGGGCCTGCTCGAGCGCTACTGGGACACCTGCTTCCCGGTGCCGGACGACGACGGGGACGCGCGGATCAGCCTGATCGACTGGGTGGACGACATGTTCACCCGCAAGATCCGGCAGTTCCCGTTCACCGACGCCTCGGCGGTCGGCCCCTCGTACACGCTCGACGACTGGGAGGCCGCGCTCTCGATCGATCGCCCCGGCTCGCGCACGCGGCTGCCCGAGTCCGAGGGCACGGAGGTCGTCTCGCGCGAGAGCATCCTCGCGCGCATCTCGCTCACCGGCCGCCCCTGGTGGATCGACCTCCGCCGGGACGTGAAGGCCGGCGTCGCCGCGGCCGAGGCGCTCGAGAAGACCTTCGCGGGCAAGGTGCCTCACCCGCCGCTGCTCATGAGGCTCAAGGAAGCCCTCGGGGCGATCCTCGGCGTGGCCGAGGACGTGCTCGAGCTCACCAAGAAAGACGCGCCGCCCGAGGAGGCCCCGATCGCCATGGACCCAGACGAACCGTCCTCCGCGTCGCCCGACGGCGGCGGCGGACAAGCGCTCCCCGCCAGCCCAACCGGCCCGACAGGTCCGATCAAGAACCGTGCGGAGGCTTACCGGAAGCTCTCCGAGGCCGCCGACTTCCTCCTCCGCACGGAGCCCCACAGCCCTGTCCCTTACCTCGTGAAGCGCGCGATCTCGTGGGGCAACATGTCCCTCGGGGAGCTGCTCTACGAGTTCGTGGGCAGCCCAGACGACCTCGTCTCCATCCAGCGCCTCCTGGGGATGAGGGGGAAGGAGTGAACGGCTGAGAGCAACGCGCGATGGAGCGATCCAGCGCGCCGACGCAGGGGGCCCCGGGGCCGATGTTCAGCAGGCATGCGTGCAGGTGTGCCCGCTTCGCTCGTCCCGGATTTCCTGCTCCATGCTCGACACGGAGCCTGTAGAGTACCCGCGACGAGGCTCCGGGACGGCGGTGGCTGGAAAGCGCCGCGGAACGACGAACGACCGAAGACTTACGCGGCGAACCGGGCCGCGGATGCCGCCAACGAAAGGACTGAGCGATGGCAGAGAGCAAGCAGCACTGGCTGGATCGCAACCGGCCGCCGAGGGTGCAGATCACTTACGACGTCGAGATCGGCAACGCCTTCGAGAAGAAGGAGATCCCCTTCGTCGTGGGCGTGATGAGCGACCTCTCGGGGGACTCGGACATCTCGCCTCCGAAGGTGAAGGACCGCAAGTTCATCGAGATCGATCGTGACAACTTCAACGAGGTGATGGCGAAGACGGCCCCCACGCTGAAGGCCGTCGTCGTCGCCGACAAGATCAGCAAGAAGGAGGACGGCACGCCGAAGGGCGGCACCCTCGCCTTCCCGCTGGCCTTCAGCCAGATGGACGACTTCAGGCCCGAGCAGCTCGTTCACCAGATCGAGCCCCTGCGCAAGCTCCTCGAGGCTCGCGTCAAGCTCAACGACCTGCTCGCCAAGCTCCAGGGCAACGACGAGCTCAACGCGAAGCTGCTCGAGATCGTGGCGAGCGACGACAAGCTCAACGCGATCAAGGCCGAGAGCAAGGGCTAACCGACGCGGACGGCGTTCGAAAGGAAGGATTAGAAAATGGCCGAAGCAACGTCCATCACCACCACCGCGTCGGCGGAGCTCACCGAAGGCGGCAAGCTCCTCGAGGACATCCTCACCGGCGGCAACATGATCCGCAGCGCCGATCAGGTGCAGAAGCAGCACGCCAAGGATCTCATCGGCGAGTTCGTCCGCGAGGTCCTCGCCAAGGACATCGACAAGGCGAAGGTCAACGAGGACGCCGTGGCCTCGATCCAGGCCCGCATCGCCGAGATCGACCGCCTCATCGGCGAGCAGCTCGACGAGGTCCTCCACAACAAGAGCTTCCAGCAGCTCGAGGCCCGCTGGCGCGGCCTGCACTACCTCGTCATGAACACCGAGACGGGGACCAGCCTGAAGATCCGGGTGCTCAACATCAAGCAGAGCGAGCTCGCGAAGGACCTCGAGTCCGCCGCCGAGTTCGACCGCAGTAACCTCTTCAAGAAGATCTACGAGGAGGAGTACGGCACCTTCGGCGGCGCCCCGTTCGGCCTGCTCGTCGGCGACTACGCCTTCACCGGCTCGAACCAGGACGTCGGCACGCTCACGAAGATGTCCAACGTCGCCGCCGCCGCGCATGCGCCGTTCATCGCTTCGGCCTCCCCCGAGCTCTTCGACATGCAGTCGTTCACCAGCATCGGCGTCCCCGGCGATCTGGCCAAGCTCTTCGAGGCGAGCACCCTCATCCCCTACAAGGAGTTCCGCGAGACGGAGGACTCCCGCTACGTCGCCCTGGCCCTGCCCCGGGTCCTGCTCCGCGTGCCGTACGGCCCGAAGGGCATCCCGGTCGAGGGCTTCACCTACGAGGAGAAGGTCGGCGAGAACCACGACAACTTCCTCTGGGGCAACGCGGCCTACGCGCTCGGGCAGCGGATCACCAACGCCTTCGCGCTCTACAAGTGGTGCGCCGCCATCCGCGGCGTCGAGGGCGGCGGCCTGGTCGAGAACCTGCCGTTTTACACCTTCAAGACCAGCGAGGGTGACATCGCCATCAAGTGCCCGACCGAGGTGGCGATCACCGATCGGCGCGAGAACGAGCTGTCCGAGCTCGGCTTCATCACCCTCTGCTACAAGAAGAACAGCGCCCAGGCGGCGTTCTTCGGCGGCAGCACGGCGAACAAGCCGAAGACCTACAACCTGGCCTCGGCCAACGCCAACGCCCGGCTGTCTGCGCAGCTTCCCTACATCCTCGCCAGCTCTCGGTTCGCGCACTACATCAAGGTGATGATGCGCGACAAGATCGGGAGCTTCTCGACGCGCGAGGGCATCGCCAACTACCTGAACAACTGGATCGCCGATTACGTCCTCCTGAACGACAACGCAGGCCAGGAGACGAAGGCCCGCCTCCCGCTCCGCGAGGCCCGGGTCGACGTGACCGAGGTCCCCGGCAAGCCGGGCGCCTACCGGGCGGTCGTCTTCCTCAAGCCGCACTTCCAGCTCAACGAGCTGAGCGTGTCGATGCGGCTCGTCGCGGATCTTCCCCCGCCGGCCGGCTGATTTGGTGGTAGGCTGCTCGGGCCTGTCCGTCCACGGCAAGGCAACGACCCGCGCCCTCCCTCGGTCCCCGAGGTGGGCGCGGGTGGCCGGAGGGCGGGCTCCCCTGAAGACTTCTCATGCAGACCCTGTCTCGGGAAATCACCGGCATCAGGAGCGAGCGCCCCTCGCTTCGAGACGCAGCGATCAGCGAGGGCTCCTCGTTCGATCGTCGCGTCATGGTGCCGCTCACCCACGGACCGTTCAACACCAGCCGTGCCAGCGGGCGCTCCGTCCGGAAGGACCTCGCCGCCGGCCTGCACGACAGGGCTTGCCCTCCTGCGGCGAGCCAACGATCTGCGTCCCCCCTCGAGCAGCACGTTGAACAGGAAATCAACGGGCCACGGGCGGGCGCAGTTGGCCATCGGGTGGGCACACCCGTCATGACTCAGTGTTGATCCATTTCGGAGGAATCTCATGCAGAACATTTTTTGGGAAATCGACGGCATCAAGGGCGAGAGCACCTCGGACCAGGGCAAGGAGATGATCGAGCTCCTGTCCTTCAATCACGGCGTGTCCATGCCGCTCACCCACGGGCCCTCGAACACCAGCCGCGCGAGCGGCCGCTGCGTGCACCAGGACTTCACCGTCACCAAGCACGTCGACATCGCCACCCCGACGCTCAACCTCAAGTGCTGCGGCGGGCACGACATCAAGTCGATGAAGGTGCACATCTGGAAGGCCGACAACGCCGGCAAGCCGATCGAGTACATCACGTACACGTTCGACTCCATCATCATCACCTCCGTGTCGGTGGGCGGCGGCGGTGACCAGCCGATCGAGACGATCACCTTCAGCTACAAGAAGATCACCTGGGACTACGCCCAGCAGCTCCAGAAGCAGCCGGGCGGCGCCAAGGGCAAGAACTCCGCGAACTGGAGCCTCGAGGAGAACAAGGGCGGCTGACGCCCCGCGAGGTCGTCCTCGTCTCGTCGCTCGCGTCGCGAGCGGCGCGCGGGACGCCCTCACGCCCTCGCCGAACGCCGGCCTGTCCCACGGGGCGGGCCGGCGTTCTCTTTGGATCACATCGTCGTCGTTCGTCCCGCAACGTCCCCTCGTCGAGGAGCGCTGTCATGGCCAAATGGGGAGCAACCGACGCCGGCTACAAACCCCTCTTCGATCGCCTGGTCGACGAGGCCCCCAAGCAGCGGCAGCCCGAGAGCACGCCGGCCCGCACGCTCGATCTCGAGGAGCTCAAGGTCTCCGTGGCGAAGGAGCTCGAGACGCTGCTCTCCACCCGGTGCACGGTGTCGGGCGACGTGGCCTTGTCGCGGCCGCGGACCATCCTCGACTACGGGATGCCCGACCTCGATCAGGGCGGCAAGACGATCGTGAGCGAGGACCGCATGCGGCTCATCCGGCTCATCCGCGAGACGATCGAGGCCTTCGAGCCTCGCCTCCGGAACCTCAGCGTCGAGGTCGAACAGGACCAGGACGAGCGCACCCGCCTGCTCGTCAACATCGACGGCCTCCTCCTGATCGAGGACGTGCGAGAGCCCATCTCTTTCCAGATGCCGCTCGGCGCGGGCTGATCAGGACCGCGCGCGTCGACTTCGCTTTCTAGGCTGCCCGCGCGGATCGGTGCTCTAGTAGCAGTCGCGCAACGGTCGAACAGGGAGACCCATGCCCGCCGAAGGTGATCAAGAGTTCCTCGACCTCTACGCCCGCGAGCTCGCGTACCTCCGCGAGCGCGGCGCCGAGTTCTCCGCGGCCTACCCCAAGGTCGCCTCCCGCCTGGGGATCAGCGGGATCCACGGCTCCGACCCGCACGTGGAGCGGCTCCTCGAGTCCTTCGCCTTCCTGACCGCGCGCATCCAGCGCGGGATCGAGGCGGATTTCCCCGAGATCACGACCTCGCTGCTCGGCGTGCTCTACCCGCAGTACCAGAGCCCCGTCCCGGCGATGGCGATCGCCTCGTTCGAGTCCGACAAGACCCTCACCTCGGGCCACACCGTCCCCCGGCACACGCGCGTCTTCGCCGAGGCGAGCGGCGGCGAGGCCTGCTGGTTCCGCACCACCTCCCCCGTCACCGTGTGGCCGATCGAGATCGGCGCCGCGTCGTTCGTCGCGCCCGAGCTCATCGACATCCCGACGAGCATGAGCGGCGTGGCCGCAGCGCTCCGCATCCAGATCGACAGCGCCGGGCCCAAGCTCTCCGAGCTCGGCATCCGCACGCTCCGCGTCTACCTGAACGGCAGCGGCATCACGATCGCGCGGCTCTACGAGTACCTCTTCACCCGCGACC
>JAXLYT010000108.1:0-27876 GCA_046351295.1 Byssovorax sp. | reverse complement strand
CCGAGGATGAGGATGAGGACGGTCGCGAAGACCGGTCGCCTCACGCAGATGGCGGCCAACCATTGCATCGCAGATTCTCCCTTTTCCTACGGGGTGACCTTGATCTCGGCGCCGTCGCTCAGCTTGTCGACCTCGGTCGTCGCTACCTCGTCGTTCGCGGCGAGGGTGCCGCGCACCTCGACGTTGCCGTCGTTCTCGCGGCCGACGGTGACGATCCGCTCGATCACGCGCGTGCCGGCGCGCACGAAGACGCGCGACGCGCTGCCGCTCGTGCCCACGGCGCCCCTCGGGACGAGCAGCGCCTTGCGCTCGGCGCCGCCGAGGGCGATGAGCGCGCGGGCGAAGGTGCCGGGCTTGAGGGCGCCGTCGGGGTTCTGCACCTCGGCCTCGATGGGCAGGGCGCGGGTCTGCGCCTTGATGCTGGCGCCGATGCGCTTGACGGTGCCGCGGAAGGTGCGCCCCGGGTAGGCGGCGACGGAGACCGTCACCTCGCGCCCCTCGGCGATCTGACCGGCATCCGCCTCGGGCACGTCGACGCGCAGGCGGAGCGGGTCTTGCTGCACCACGACCGCCACGACCTTGCCGACCTGGCAGAACTCGCCGACGCTGATCCGCCGCTCGGCGACCGCGCCGTCGAAGGGCGCGCGGATCACCGTGTCGCTCACCGCCTTCTGCGCGAGGTTGGCCTGCGCGTCGGCCGCGGCGAGGCCCGCCCACGCCTGCTGCGCGCCGTTGAGCGCCGCGTCGTACTGCGCGCGGGCCTGCTCGGCGCGGGCGCGCGCCGCGTCCCACTGCGCCTGGGGGACGCCGCCCGAGTCGAAGAGGGTCTTGGTGCGGTCGGCGTCGGTGACCGCGAGATCCATCGCCTCCTTCGCGGCGCGGACCTCGGCCATCTTCTTCGGGTCGAAGGCCTGGCCCGCGGGCATGCCGAGGCGGGCCTGCGCCTGGGCGCGGGCGGCGTTGGCCTGCGCGAGCCGGAGCGAGGCGTCGCGCCCGTCGATCCGCACGAGCACGTCGCCCTTCTTCACGCGCGAGCCCACGTCGATCTCGACCGACTGGACGATGCCGGCGCCGGGCGCGGCGACCTCGCTGCTCTCGTCGGCGGCGAGGGTCCCGCTCACCTCGAGCGTCGGCGGGAGGCTCTGCTCGATCACCTTGGTGAAGCGCACCGCGGGCATGGAGGGCGCGTCGGCCGCGGCGGCGGCGACCGGCGTCTTGTCGCTGTCGGGGGCGCGCTTGCACGCGCCCAGCACGAGCGGGATCGACAGAGACAGGGTTCCGAAGACCAGGAAAGGGCGGGGGATCGACCGGGGCATCGGCGGCTCTTTCGCGTAGGCGCTCTGGAGAGCGTGGAGGCGGGTGCGGTTTCTAGCGTCGGGGTCCGGTTCGGGCAATGCCTTTCCCGTGAAGAAACGTTGCGATCACAACGTTTCCCCGGACCGTCGGCGCGTGTATGGTGAGGGGCATGCCGGGCCTGTCCGACGGCGATCGCCTGCCCTACGAGATCGGGATCCTCGTGGCCCAGACGCGGCGCGCGCTCTGGACCGCGGCGGCCCGCGAGCTGGAAGCCAACGACTTCTCCATGCTCCACTGGGTGCTGATCGCGCACCTCGTGCGCAACGGGCCGAGCACCCAGCGGAAGATCGCCGCGGCCACGGCCCAGCACCCCGCAGGCGTGTCCAGGACGCTCGTCGAGCTCGAAGGCCTCGGCCTCATCCGCCGGCGGCGCGACCCGAGCGACCGGCGGCGGAGCCACGTGGAGATCACCGCCGCGGGGAGGAAGGCGTTCGAGCAGGCCCGCCCCCATGTGATCGGGGCGCTGCGGCAAGAGCTCGGCGCGCTCACGCTCGACGAGCGGAGGACCTTTCGCGCGCTGCTCGGCAAGCTCTGCCCGTCGGTCGTGATCGAGACCGACCGGAGCACGCCGAAGAGGACCGCGAGGGCGCAAGGAGCGCAAGGAACAGAGCGGAAATCCTAGGTCCGTTGCGCGAGCACCAGCCCCCAAACCTTGAGCTTTCCATCGAGCCGGGGTACGACAAAGCGCGTGCCGTTACGTGATCTTTCCCGCCGTGAAGCGCTCCAGCGCATCGGGGCCTCGGGCCTCGTGCTGGGCGGCGCCGCGGCCCTCGGGCGCGCCTTGTGGGACAAGGGGCACCCGGGCGATCACGGGGCGCTGAGCCGGCCGGAGACGCGCGACTATCGCGGGCGCGACGCGGCGCGGGATCTGCCGGCGCTGGCCATCGCGAAGAACGACACCGATCCGGCGGCGCTCGCCCGCAAGGCCGTCGAGGCCGTGGGCGGGATGAAGCGCTTCGTGTCGCGCGGCGACATCGTCGTCGTCAAGCCGAACATCGGCTGGGACCGGACGCCGATCCACGCCGCCAACACCAACCCGCTCGTCGTGGCCGAGGTGGTGCGGCTCTGCCTCGACGCGGGGGCGAAGCGCGTGGTGGTGACCGACGCCTCGTGCAACGAGCCGGGGCGCTGCTTCCAGCGATCGGGCATCTGGAAGGCCGCGTACGACATGGGCGCGGACGTGATCCTCCCCGCCGCGCACCGCTTCCGCGGGATGCGGCTCAAGGGCGAGGTGCTCGACGAGTGGCCGGTGTACACGCCGCTCGTGAACGCGGACAAGGTGATCAACGTCCCCGTGGCGAAGCACCACAACCTCGCCAAGTACACGGGGGCGATGAAGAACTGGTACGGCTCGCTCGGCGGCCGGAGGAATCGGCTTCACCAGAACATCGATGTCTCCATCGCCGACCTGGCCCAGTTCATCCAGCCGACGCTGACGGTGCTCGACGCGACGCGCGTCTTGATGCGCAACGGGCCGCAGGGCGGGAACGTGGCCGACGCGAAGGACATGCATGAGGTCGTCTGCTCGATCGATCAGGTGGCGGCCGACGCCTACGGCTGCGAGCTGATCGGCCGGACCGCGGACGAGATCGAATACCTGAAGATGGGGCAGAGCCGCGGGCTCGGGACGATGCGCTGGCGCGAGATCGCCTGGAAGGAAGTTTGAGCGTGAGCCAGGCGGCGCCCGACGCGCTCGGCAGGAAGAAGTCGGACACAACGGGTCCCAGCGTCAACGGTGTGACCGCCCTGATCCGCCGGCTCTTCCCGAAGAAGGCGCGGGCCGGCTCGGGCTTGCCGGCGCGGGCCTCGATCCGCGCGCTCGTGTGGGTGAGGCGCGCGGTGCAGGCCGGATCGCTCGGCCTCTTCCTCTACTTCCTCTTCCAGACGGGCTTCCGCGGCTCGTTCACCTCGGCCGAGACGCGCGTGCGCCTGCCGCTCCCCGTCGAGGGCTTCCTGCTCGCCGATCCCTTCGTGTCGGCGATGACGCTGCTCTCGACGCACACGGTGTACCGGGGCCTGCTCTGGTCGGTCGGGCTGCTCGGGCTGACCTTGATCTTCGGGCGCGTCTTCTGCGGGTGGATCTGCCCGTTCGGCACGCTCCACCACTTCTTCGGGTACATCTTCCCGTCGCGCTACGGCAAGGGGAACAAGCGGGTCGAGGCGAACAAGACGAGGCCGAGGCAGCGGGTGAAGTACTACCTGCTCTACGCCTTCCTCGCGGCCGCCGTCACGGGGAGCGCCATCGGCGGGCTCTTCGATCCGATCTGCATCGCGGTGCGCGCCATCGGCCTCTCGGTGATCCCCGCGGCGCAGTACCTCGCCGGCTTCTTCAACGCCTTCGCGGGCGCGACCGGCATCCGCGCGCTGCAGGGCGTCTCCGACAGCGGGCAGGATTTTTTGGCCGGCACGGTGTGGCAGTCGAAGCAGTTCTACTTCCACCAGACCTGGTTCATCGGGACGCTGCTGATCGCGGTGCTCTTCATGAACCGCTTCATCCCGCGCTTCTGGTGCCGCGTGCTCTGCCCGCTCGGGGCCTTCCTCGGGGTGTTCGCGCGCTTCGCCCTCTTCGGGATGGAGAAGGATCACGCCAAGTGCACCGACTGCAACCTGTGCCTCGTGCACTGCCAGGGCGCCGACTCGCCGCAGGGCGGGGTCAAGTGGCGGCAGGACGAGTGCCACATGTGCCTCAACTGCGAGTCGGCGTGCCCCGAGGACGTGATCAAGTTCCGCTTCCTCCCCGGCCGGAAGAGCGCGATCACCACGCCCGACACGGGGCGGCGCACGGCGATCGCCGCGTCGGCCGCGGGCGCGGCGCTCCTGCCCGTCACCCGCGTCGCGGACGTGATCGACCAGAACTACGATCACCGCGTCATCCGCCCGCCGGGCTCGGTGCCGGAGAAAGAGTTCCTCGAGCGCTGCATCCGGTGCGCCGAGTGCATGAAGGTGTGCCCGAACAACGCGCTCCACCCGGCGTTCTTCGAGGCGGGCGTCGAGGGGCTGTGGACGCCGATCCTCATCCCGCGCATCGGCTACTGCGAGCACTCGTGCGTGCTCTGCGGGCAGGTCTGTCCGACGGGCGCGATCCAGAAGATCACGGAAGAGCAGAAGCAGGGGATCGGGCAGAAGCCGATCTCGATCGGGACGGCGTTCTACGATCAGGGGCGCTGCCTGCCGTGGGCGATGAGCACGCCTTGCATCGTGTGCGAGGAGTTCTGTCCCACCTCGCCCAAGGCGATCTGGGTCGAAGAGGCGACGGTGCCGAAGCGCCTCCCGATCGCGCCCGCGGGCGGCGGCGCGCCGGAGATGGAGACGGTCAAGGTGCAGCGCCCGCACGTCGACCCCTCGCTGTGCATCGGCTGCGGCGCGTGCGAGAAGGTCTGCCCGGTGCAGGACAAGCCGGCCGTGTACGTGACGAGCGTGGGGGAGAGCCGCTCGAAGACGAACGTGATCCTCCTCGAAGGGACCGACTACAACAAGGCGGACAAGGGCTGACCCACCACGGAGAGGCGGGCTTCGGGCCTGCCCGAGCGCCCTTGCAACTGCGATCGCCCCGGCGCTACGCTCGGGTCATCCTTGCTGAAGCAGCCGTCGGAGGCCTTCATGTCGAACTTCGTTCTCTGGCACCGCGCGGCCCTCGCCGTCGTCGCGGGCGCAGCCCTGGCCGCATGCGGCGCTGAGTTCACCGCCAACGGGACGACCAGCACCACCACCACGAGCACGACCGGGAGCGGCGGAGGCGCCGGCGGAGGCGCGACGACGACCACCACCGGGAGCGGCGGCGTGGGCGGAAGCACGACCACCACCACCGGGGCCGGAGGCGCCGGCGGGAGCACGACGGTGACCACCACCGGGAGCGGCGGGACCGGCGGGGGCGGCGCTCCTCCGTGCATGCCCGGCGATCTCTCGACCTGCGGGCCCGGCCAGTTCTGCGAGGCCAAGACGGGCACGTGCGTCACCTGCGCCGGAGCCGCGAGCTTCACCTTCGCCGCGCCGGTGCCGCTCGGGCTCAGCCCGCCCTACCCGCCGAGCGCGCTGTTCCCGCGCATCGGGCAGGACGGGCAGCTCCTCTTCCGCTTCCGGCAGAACCAGAACTCCGATCTCGGCTTCGCGCTCGCCGTGCCCGGCGCGCCCATGCAGTGGGCCTCGGCGACACCCGAGCCCTCGCCGCTCATCAACACGCTCTTCAACGAGGAGGGGCCGCTCTACTTGCCGAACGGGGCGGCCCTCGCGGGGCTCGTGAGCGAGAAGGTCGACACCAACCTGCCCGTGCTGCTCTTCGACAGCAACGTGAGCGGCCAGCGGCGGGTCTACGCGGCGAACCTCGCCGGGGCGGCGTCGTCGGAGGTGAAGCTGAAATCGCAGGGCGTGAGCTACCTCGTGGCGGTGGCGTACCAGGCGAACCCGCCGCGCTTCTTCTATTACTCGAACTTCTTCCCCGCGCCGCCCGACGCGCAGCTCGGCACGAGCACCGGCGGCGAAGATCCGGTGAAGCTCCCCATCGTGCTCGACAACGGCTGCCACGCCCGCGGCGAGGTGATGCCCTGGGTCACGCCCGACGGCGCGTGGATGTTCCTGAGCGCCCCCTACCCCGACATCGCCAACGGGTGCGCGCCCCTGAACGGCGCGCCCGCGCACCTCTTCGCGCTGCCCCTCGACGCGAGCGGGTTGCCCGCCGGCGGGGCGAAGGCCGCGGCGGTGTTCCCGGGCGATCAGAACAACCAGGTGTCCCCCTCGCTCTCGCCCGATCAGTGCACGCTCTACTTCTCGCAGATCGGGCCGAACGGCGCGGTGATGTACGGGGCCGTCCGCGAGTGAGGCGGGCGCGGGGCCGGGAGCCCGGCGCCCGATCGGAGAGATATCGAAGGGAAACGAGCGGCAAGACGCGCTTTTCTCGTCCCTTTTTGCCCGATTCTCGGGCAGCTTGGCGGCATTTCGGCATGGAGGAACGAAGATGCGTAAGGCGATGATTTTGCTCGGGCTGCTAGCCGCGAGCGCTGCGCTGCCCGCCTGCGGAGGCGGGAGCGGGAGCACCAGCACCGGGACCGGGACGACGAGCACGTCGAGCGGCACGGGCGGGAGCTCGTCCACGACGACGACCACCACGACCGGAGGCACCGGGGGCTCGGCCGCCGTGTGCGGCGACGGCGCGATCGACGGGACCGAGGGCTGCGACGACGGCAACACCGACAAGGGCGACGGCTGCGACGACGCCTGCCAGCCCGAGACGGGCTACACCTGCGACGGCGCGCCGAGCGTCTGCAAGACCACCTGCGGCGACGGGGAGAAGGCCGGCGGCGAGGCCTGCGACGACGGCAACGCCAAGAGCGGCGACGGCTGCGACAAGGACTGCGCCGTCGAGGCGGGCTACGGCTGCATGGGCACCTCGCCCTCGGTCTGCAAGACCACATGCGGCGACGGGCTCGTCGCGGGGGACGAGGGCTGCGACGACGGCAACACCGACAAGGGCGACGGCTGCTCGGACACCTGCGCGGTCGAGGGCGGGTACACCTGCGACGGCATGCCGAGCACATGCGCGACCACCTGCGGCGACGGCATCCGCGCCGGCAAGGAGGGCTGCGACGACGGCAACACCGACAAGGGCGACGGCTGCGACGCCGCGTGCGCCCCGGAGGACGGCTACACGTGCAACGAGGCCCAGCCCTCGGTCTGCACGACCACGTGCGGCGACGGGATCATCGCCGGGACCGAGGTGTGCGACGACATGAACATGGCGGCCGGCGACGGCTGCGACGCCTCTTGCACGCCCGAGGCGGGCTACCAGTGCGCGGGCGCGCCGAGCATCTGCGCGACCACGTGCGGCGACGGGATCATCGCCGGCGCGGAGACCTGCGATGACGCGAACATGGCGAGCGGCGACGGCTGCGACGCCTCCTGCGCGCCCGAGAGCGGCTGGACGTGCGACGGCGCGCCCTCGACCTGCGTGACCGTGTGCGGCGACGGGATCATCGCCGGGATCGAGCAGTGCGACGACATGAACATGATGGCCGGCGACGGCTGCGACGCCGCCTGCGCCAAGGAGAGCGGCTGGGTGTGCAGCGGCGCGCCCTCCGCCTGCTCGACGCTCTGCGGCGACGGGATCAAGGCCGGCGCCGAGGGCTGCGACGACGGGAACATCGCGGACAACGACGGGTGCTCGGCGACCTGCGCCGTCCAGCAGGGGTACTCCTGCGTGGGCTCCCCGTCCGCCTGCGCGCCCATCTGCGGGGACGGGCAGATCGTGGGCAACGAGGCCTGCGACGACGGTAACCCCGACGCGAACGACGGCTGCGTGGCCTGCGCCGTGCAGATGGGCTGGGTGTGCAACGGCGCGCCCTCGACCTGCGCGACCGTGTGCGGCGACGGGATCAAGGCCGGCGCCGAGGGCTGCGACGACAGCAACATGGCGAACGGCGACGGCTGCTCGGCCGCGTGCGCCACGGAGATGGGCTTCACCTGCGCCGGATCGCCGAGCGTGTGCGCGACCGTGTGCGGCGACGGGATCAAGGCCGGCGCCGAGCAGTGCGACGACGGCAACATGGTCGCGAACGACTGCTGCAACAACGCCTGCCAGCAGATCTGCGAGATCGAGCCGAACAACACGGCGGCGCAGGCGCTCACGAACGGCGGGTTCAAGGCGGGCCTCGTGATCAAGGGCGCGATCAACCCGAACGGCGACGTCGACTACTACGCGATCAACATCACCGGGAAGGCCGACCTCAAGGTGGAGACCTTCGACGCGACCGGGCCGAACAACTGCGCCCTCATCGACACGCTGCTCGACGTGTTCGCGCCGGACGGGACGACCAGCCTCGGCTCCGACGACGACAGCGGCCCCGGCAACTGCTCGGCCCTCGACTCGAGCAGCAACGACGCGAACCTGATCGGGCTCGCCCCCGGGGTGTACTACGCGCGGGTCAAGGCGTTCTCCGGGGTCATCGCCGGCTACACCGTCCGCTTCACCTTCAACGCGCTCTGCGGCAACGGGATCGTCGAGGGCACGGAGCAGTGCGACGGCAACGGCGGCCCGCCCTGCGACGCCGCCTGCAAGCGGATCCCGGTCTGCGGCGACGGCTTCACGGACGGGATGGAGCAGTGCGACGACGCGAACATGGTGAACGGCGACGGCTGCTCGGGCTGCATGTTCGACTCGGGCTACCTGTGCGGCGGCAAGCCCAGCGTGTGCGCCCCGATCTGCGGTGACGGCGTGCTGCTCGCGCCCGAGCAGTGCGACGACGGCAACGCGATCATCGGCGACGGCTGCGACACGGGCTGCCGCACCGAGACGGTCTCCGCCGAGGTCGAGCCCAACGGGACGCTCGCCCAGGCCGACGCGGCCGGCGTCATGCTCAACGGCACGAGCATGGCCGTGCTCGGGTCGATCGGCGTGGTCGGCGACAAGGACGTCTACAAGCTGACCCTGGGCGCGCCCTCCACCCTGCGGATCGAGACCTTCTCGGGATCCGGCAACGACTGCCCCGCCCCCACGGCCACGACGCTGCGCCTCTTCGACGGCACGGGCGTGCAGCTCTACACGGACAGCATCTCGGGCATCGGCTCGTGCTCGGCGCTCGTCGTCAACGCCGCGGCGGGCACCTACTACGTGCAGGTCGAGCAGACCGGCAACACGCAGACGATCGCGAGCTACCGGCTCGAGGTGAAGGTGCTCGGCAGCAAGGGCGCCGAGATCGAGCCGAACAACGCGGTCGCGCAGCCGACCGCCTTCGTGGGCTCCGACATCGTGATCGCCGGCGGGCACCAGAACGCGGCCGAGCTCGACTTCTTCGCCATCACCGTCCCGGCGGGCAAGTCGATCCGCGCCGAGACGGTCGAGGGCGGCGCCGAGACCTGCGAGTCCAACGAGGTGGACAGCCGCCTCACGCTGTTCAACGCGGCGGCCGTCGCGCTCGCCGACGACGACGACGCGGGCCGGGGCTACTGCTCGGCGATCGACGGGACGGGCGCAGCGCCGTTCACGCCGACGGCGCACAACCTGGCCGCGGGCACGTATTACCTGCTGGTGCGGGCCTCGTCGTTCTCCCAGGCGAACACGGCGGGCCAGTTCGACTACCGGCTCGCCCTGACCGTCCGCTGAGCCTGTCGGCGAACCCCTGAGGAGGGCGGGCGGCCCGCTCCGCCCGCCCCTTCCCGGGCATCTTTCACCCCTCCACGTTGTTTCCACCCCCTCGACTCGCTAAAACCAAGGTTCGACCCGAAGGGCCGGCGCGTGCGACGGCCGGCCCCGCGGTCCGTACGGAGGTAGCATGCGAGCGAGAGCTTGGGTTCTTTGGGCGGCGTCGCTGATGAGCGCAGCCCTTGCAGGATGCGGCGATCAGCAGGGCCAGACGCCCACCTCGTCGTCCACCACGAGCGGCACGGGCGGCGGCACGACCACCGGCACCGGCGGATCGGGGGGCGGATCGGACGTGGTGTGCGGCGACGGGAAGATCGGCGATGGAGAGACCTGCGACGACGGCAACACCGCCAAGGGTGACGGCTGCGACGACGCCTGCAAGCCCGAGAAGGGCTTCACCTGCAAGGGCTCTCCGAGCGTCTGCAAGACGACCTGCGGCGACGGGGAGAAGGTCGGCGACGAGGCCTGCGACGACGGCAACATCGTCGGCGGCGACGGCTGCTCGCCCAAGTGCGCGGTCGAGGACGGCTTCACCTGCGACGGCGATCCGAGCGCATGCACGCCCATCTGCGGCGACGGGAAGGTCGTCGGCGACGAGGGCTGCGACGACGGCAACCCCGACAAGGGCGACGGCTGCTCCGACATGTGCACCCCCGAGGACGGCTACACCTGCGACGGCGAGCCGAGCATCTGCACGGCCACCTGCGGCGACGGGCAAGTGGTCGGCGACGAGGCCTGCGACGACGGCAACACCAAGAACAAGGACGGCTGCAGCGCGTCGTGCACCGAGGAGATCGGCTACAAGTGCGACGGCGAGCCGAGCGTCTGCGCCACGGTGTGCGGCGACGGCGTCGTGATCGGCGACGAGGCCTGCGACGACGGCAACACCGACGCCGGCGACGGCTGCGACGGCGCATGCGCGGTGGAGCCCAACTACACCTGCGCCGGCGCGCCGAGCGTGTGCACGCCGGTGTGCGGCGACGGGGTCATCCTCGCGCCGGAGACGTGCGACGACGGCAACGGCGCGGGCGGCGACGGCTGCGATGCGACGTGCAAGGTGCAGATGGGCTACGCCTGCGAGGGGGCGCCGAGCCAGTGCCACCCGGTGTGCGGCGACGGCCTCGTGATCGCGCCCGAGACCTGCGACGACGGCAACATCATGGGCGGCGACGGCTGCACGGCCACCTGCGTCGTCCAGATGGGCTTCTTCTGCGCGGGATCGCCCAGCGTGTGCCTGCCGATCTGCGGCGACGGGATGAAGCTCGGGAACGAGGGCTGCGACGACGGCAACACGAAGAGCGGCGACGGCTGCGACGCCACGTGCGCGGTCGAGCCGGGCTTCGGGTGCATGGGCAACCCGAGCGTGTGCAGCACCGTGTGCGGCGACGGGGTGAAGGCCGGCAACGAGGGCTGCGACGACGGCAACCAGAACAACAGCGACTGCTGCAACAACCTCTGCCAGCTCCTCTGCGAGGTCGAGCCCAACGACACGCCGGTGCAGGCGCTCGCGAGCGGCGTCTTCACGGTCGACCTGGTGGTGAAGGCCGCGATCAACCCCGGCACCGACGTCGACTACTTCCCGATCAAGCTGCTCACCAAGACCGATCTGCTGATCCAGACCTTCGACGGGACGGGGCCGAACAACTGCAACAACGTCGACACGGTGCTCGATTTCATCGGCACCGACGGGACGACGGTGATCGCCTCGAACGACGACGTGAACGGCGCGAACTCGTGCTCGCGCATCGACCCGGCGACGACCCCCGACATGCGCGGCCTCGATCCGGGCACGTACTACGCGAAGGTCACGCCGTTCTCGGCGGGCAACACCATCCCCGCGTACACCATCCGGTTTACCTTCGTCGCGAGCTGCGGCAACAACGTGGTCGAGGGGAGCGAGGAGTGCGACGGCAACGGTGGCCCGCCCTGCGACGCGACCTGCCAGCGCATCCCCGTCTGCGGCGACGGCTTCACCGACGCGCCGGAGACCTGCGACGACGCGAACATGGTCAACGGCGACGGCTGCAACTCCTGCGTGATCAACCCCGGCTACCAGTGCGTGGGCGCGCCCAGCGTGTGCCTGCCGATCTGCGGCGACGGGATGCAGCTCGGGGCCGAGCAGTGCGACGACGGTAACCGCGCGATCGGCGACGGCTGCGACGCCGCGTGCAAGACGGAGACGAGCTTCGCCGAGGTGGAGCCGAACGACACGGTGGCCCAGGCCAACGCGCAGCCGGCGAACCTGAGCGGGGCGAGCAACGTGGCGACGGGCGCGATCGGCGCGGTCGGCGACAAGGACCTCTTCAAGATCACCGTGGGCGCGGCGAGCGTGCTCCGGCTCGAGACGTTCGGCCCGAGCGGCGACGACTGCCCGATGAACATCGCGACCACCCTGCGCCTGTTGAACAGCGCCGGGATCGAGCTCTACGTGGACGCGATCAAGGGCATCAACTTCTGCTCGGCCCTCGAGGTCAACGTCGCGCCGGGCACGTACTACGCCTCGGTCGAGGAGGCCGGCAACAACGCGACCATCCCCGCGTACAAGCTCCAGGTGAAGGTGCAGACGTCGAAGGGGTCCGAGGTCGAGCCGAACCCCTCGGTGAAGGCGGCCACCACCTTCGCCGGCACCGACGTGTTCATCGCCGGCAGCCACCAGGTCGCGGCCGACGTGGACTTCTACGCGATCATCGTGCCGCCCGGGCGCTCGGTCCGCGCCGAGGTCATCGAGGGCGCGGCCGAGACCTGCGAGTCGCAGGGCATCGACAGCTACCTCGAGCTCTACGACAGCGACGGCATCCTGATCGCGACCGACGACGACGGCGGGCGCGCCTACTGCTCGGCCATCGACGGGACTGGCGCGACGCCCTTCTACCCGACGGCCCACGCGCTGCCGGCCGACACCTACTACCTGGCGGTGCGGGCCTCGCCCTTCGCCGCCGGCGCCGACGCGCAGTTCGACTACAAGCTCGCGCTCACCGTGCGCTGAGCCCGCCCCACCTCACCGGCCCGCTCCGATCGATCCACGGAGCGGGCCGCTCCTCTCGATCACTGTTCGCGGAAGCCGTCCGCCGGACGCAGGCCCGATGCGTAGAGGCTCGGGATGATCGTCGCCGTCAGGCAGATGAGGATGGCGATCGCGCCCGTGAGCAAGAACTCCTGCGGGCGCACCTGCACGGGCAGGTGGGAGATGAAATAGACCTTCGGATCGAGGGGGAAACCGTAGACGAGCAGGCCCTTGCACACGCCGAGACCGAGCAGGAGGCCGATGGTCGTGCCGGTGACGCCGATGATCCCGCCCTGGTAGAGGAAGATGCGGAGGATGGCGTCGTCGGTCGCGCCCATCGCCTTGAGCACGGCGATCTCCTTCTTCTTGTCGAGCACGACCATGATCAAGGTGGCGACGACCGTGAAGGCGGCGACGACGATGATCAGCGCGAGCACCGCGCTCATCCCGATCTGCTGGATGCGCAGCGCGGTGAAGAGCCCGTGGTTGAGCTCCTCCCAGTCCATCGTGTGGTAGAGGCCGCTCGAGAGCATGAGGCCGATCTGCTTCGAGATCGCGCCGGCCTCCTCGATGTCCTTCACCTTCATCTCGACGCCGGTCACGGTGTCGCCCTGGTCGTAGAAGGCCTGGGCCTCGTAGAGGTCGGTGTAGACGAGCTTGGAGTCGTACTGATCGAAGCCGGCCTCGAAGATGGCGACGACGCGGAAGCGCTTGGCGACCGGGGGCTTGAGCGAGCCGCCGGAGAAGGAGAAGCCGATCGTCGGCGAGGTGACGGTGAGGCACTCGCCGATCTTGAGGTTCAAGGTCTTCGCGAGGGTGACGCCGACGATGATGCCCGGGAGCTTGGCGACCTCGGCGGGGTTCGCGCAGAGGTCGGGATCGACGTCGGCGGGCAGGCCGTCCTCGTCGGTGGGGAGCACGCTCTTGTAACCGCCGGCGGGCTCGATCTCGCCGCTCGGCGCCGCGGGCGCGCCTCCATCGGCCGCGTCGGCCCCGGCTCCCTGGGGATCCATGGCCCCAGCGTCATGGGCCCCCGCATCCTTTTCACGGCGCTGGGTGTCGGCCGCGAGGGCGCGGATCAGCTTGAGGTTCCGGCCCGCGTCGTCGACCTCGGGCTCGGGGGCCCCGGCGTCGGGGATCTCGGCCGGCTCGTCGGGGATGGTGCGCGATCCGAGCGGCCTGCGCTCGGGGGGCTTCGCGTTCGCCAGGCGGAGGCCGCTCAGCTTGCCGTCGATGATGTGCCTCGGCAGATCGAGCACCGGGACGGCGCCGGGCGGGCCGTCGACCCCGAGGCTCGCGGTCGGGTCGACCCCCTTGAGGAGCACGCCGGTGGCCGTCGCGTCGCCGTGGGTGAGCATCATCGGGTTGATGCTGAAGGGGGCGACGCCGATGACCCCGGGGACCTTGGCGACCTGCTCCATGATCGATCGGTACTCGCGGAAATCCGTCGAGTATTTCAGCACCAGCACATGGGCGTTGACCCCGAGGACCTTCTCCCGGAACTGCGCCTGGAAGCCCCCCGTCACGCTCATGACCGTGGCCAGCGCGGCCACGCCGAGCGCGACGCCGAGGATGGCGAAGGCGGTGCCGACCGAGATGAATGCGCGCTTCTTCGAGCCCAGGTAGCGGAGCGCGACGTCGATCGGGTAACCCATGCGCGTGAGCCTCTAGCAGAAGGGGCGCGGGGCGGCATCTTCGCCGCGCCCGGCGGTTACAGGACGGAAAGACCGGGGCGATCGCGGGGCACGCGCCTCTGCCCAGGCCTGGGCCCGAACTTGCATCCGCCGCCGTAGGGCACCGGAAACGAGCGGGGCTCCACGAAAGAACTGCATAGCCGCCCCGGCCTTTCAGCCAGGGCGCCCGAGGAAGATCAGGGCCCCCGGTCGAACGTCCAGAGAAGAGGCCGCACCGAAGGGCGAGAACGAGCGAATGCCGAACCCTGGACCTCGCAAGCTTTTCATCACGGATTCGTTGCCGCGCGGCGGCCAGAGCGGAGACCACGGCGCCTTCTCCCGGGTCCAAAGCCCTGCTACGCTACCGCCGTCATCTTGCCCAACTGCCGCCTCGCCCGTGCGCGGCGCCTCGAGCATCCGATGAGCACTCCGGAAAAAGAGCCAGTCTTGCCGCTGAAATCAGCTCCCGGAGCAACCCCGGCGGGCGAGGGCACGGCGCCCCACCCCCGCTCCCCAACCCGCGCGCCGTCCCCAAGCCCCCGTCGGCCCCGGCCGCCTCGCCCGCGGCACCCGCCTCTGCCGGAGCACCTCCACCTGCGGGCTTCACTCCGCCCGCGGTGCCGCCGCCTCGCCCGCCCGCGCCGAGCGCGCCCGCCTCCGCGAAGGTGTTCGAGGTGCCGAAGACCGACCTGCCGCTCGATCTCGCCGCGACCCTGTCGGCCGCCGAGAGCTTCATCCCCTCCGAGGTCGGCGTGAAGCGCTCGACCCCCGCCAAGTCGCCGCTCGACCTCGCCAAGCAGCAGATCAGCGAGTCCGTGCCGCGCGCGAGCGATCCCGCGATCAAGCAGGCCGCCGAGGCGATCGCCCACCAGATCTCGCCGCGGATGAGCGATCCCGAGATGTCGCTCGACATCCCCCCGCCGGCCGACGTGACGCCGCCGGAGGACCGCGAAGCGGGCGCGAAGGACCCGTACATCGGGACGACCTTCGACCACCGCTACAAGATCCAGAAGCTGCTCGGCGAAGGGGGGATGGGCTTCGTCTATCTCGCCCGGCACAAGGTGATCGACAAGAAGGTCGCGGTGAAGGTGCTCCGCGCCGACCTCGCCAAGGACCGCGAGATCCTCGATCGCTTCCTGCAGGAGGCGAAGGCCGCGTCGAGCATCGGTAACCCGCACATCATCGACATCTCCGACTTCGGCGACCTGCCCGACGGCTCCACCTACTTCGTGATGGAGTTCCTCGAAGGGCAAAGCCTCGGCGCCGTGCTCGAGGCCGGTCCTCGCCTGCCGGTCGATCGCATCTGCCACATCGCGCTGCAGATCGCCGACGGCCTCTCGGCCGCGCACGAGCGGGGCATCGTCCACCGCGATCTCAAGCCCGACAACATCTTCGTCGTGACGCGCGGGACCGATCACGATTTCGTGAAGATCCTCGACTTCGGCATCGCGAAGGTGAGCGGCGACGCGAGCAGCAAGCTCACCAAGGCCGGCGCGGTCTTCGGGACGCCGCACTACATGTCGCCCGAGCAAGCGGCCGGCGCGCCCATCGATCACCGCACCGACATCTACGCCCTCGGCGTGATGCTCTACGAGATGGTGAGCGGCCAGCTCCCCTTCAACGCCGACAACTTCATGGGGATCCTCACCCAGCACATGTACAAGGCGCCGGTGCCGATCCGCGCGCTGGTGCCGGGCCCCGAGTGCCCGCCCTCGCTCGAGGCGGTCGTGCTCAAGTGCCTCTCGAAGAAGGCCGAGGCCCGCTATCAGTCGATGGATGAGCTCGCGGCCGATCTGAAGAAGGTGCGCGAGGGCGCGGTGCCCGGCGCGGTGGCCGAGATGATGGCGCGCTCCGGCGGCTTCAACGTCCCGCACGACTACTTCAAGACGCCCGCGAGCGTGATGGTCCCGGCCACGCCGCCCACGTCGACGAAGCCGGCGCGCTACGTGTGGATCGCCGGCGCAGCCGCGGCCGTGGCGATCGTGACCGCGATCTTCGTCGTGGGGGGCATCGTGAACAGCTCCCCGCCGCCCAAGCCGGAGACCTCGGCGACCGTCGCCGTCGCGCCCCCGCCCGTGACGGCCACGGCGAGCGCCGCGCCGCCCCCGCCCGAGGTGAAGAAGGTGGCCGTCGCCGTGGCCGCCACGCCGAAGACGGCCCAGGGTTTCCGCGACGACAAGCCCTTCAAGCTCCCCGCGACGATCGACGTCGAGGAGGGCAAGAAGGTGACGATCGACATCCGCGCCGACGGCTACGAGCCGGTGACGCTCGACCTCGACGGCAGCGAGCAGAGCAAGCTCGTCGAGCTCAAGCTCAAGGCCCCGAAGGGCGTGCCGGGCAAGACGCCCGCCGTGCCTACGAAGACGCCGAGCAAGGGCGTCGGGCACGACGGTATCGTCGACCCGTGGAACCACTGAGAGGGTGTCCCCTGGGCTGCTGCGCGGCCCGGTGCGTCGGTCGTCACTGCTCACCGTACAATGTACGGCTCGCGGTGACTCCCTAGCCTCGGTCCGCTCGCGACGCCCACGGAACACCCTCTGCGTTGTGCACGTTTGAAAGCGGCATGCTGCGCATCCGCAGCGGCGCATGCTATGGCCGGGGCATGTCGCATGAAGAGCTGAGGCCGCTGCTCGCGCAGGTCCCCGAGGACGTGCTCGGGATCTGCAACCGCCTGCGCGAGAAGGGCAAGCGCGGCTGGATCGTGGGCGGCTGCGTGCGCGATCTCCTGCGCGGGGGCACGGCCAAGGACTGGGACATCGCCACGGACGCACGGCCGGACGAGGTCGTGGGCATGTTCAGGAAGGTGATCCCGACCGGCATCCAGCACGGCACGGTCACGGTGGTGCGCAAGGGCGTTCACTACGAGGTGACCACGCTGCGCGGCGAAGGCGCGTACACGGACGGGCGGAGGCCGGACAAAGTAGAGTTCGTCGACGACATCACCGCCGACCTCGCGCGCCGCGATTTCACCTTCAACGCCATCGCCATCGACCCGGTGGACGGGCACGTCATCGACCCCTTCGAGGGCCGGAAGGACCTCGCGGCGAAGGTGCTGCGCGCCGTGGGCGATCCGCTCGAGCGCTTCGCCGAGGACGGCCTCCGCGTGCTGCGCGCGGCGCGCTTCTCGGCCACGCTCGAGTGCTCGATCGCCGAGGAGACGGAGCAGGCCATGGGCGCGGTGCGCTCGCTCGACACCTTCCGCCGGGTCAGCGCCGAGCGCGTGCGCGACGAGTGGATCAAGTGCATGCACGCGCGCCGGCCGAGCGTGGCCTTCGAGGCGATGCGGCGGACGCGCATCCTGGAGATCACGTGCCCGGAGATGCTCGAGTCGGTCGGGTGCACACAGAACAAGTGGCATGCCTTCGACGTCTGGGGGCATGCGATGGCATGCCTCGACGCCTGCAAGCCCGAGCCGATCCTCCGCGTGGCGGCGCTGCTCCACGACGTGGCGAAGCCGCGGACGCGCGCGTTCTCGGACAAGACGCAGGACTACACGTTCTACGAGCACGAGCGGATCGGCGCCGAGCTCTGCGAGCCCATCCTCGCGCGGCTGCGCTTCTCGAACGACGAGCGGCTCAAGGTGACGAGCCTCGTGCGCCACCACCTCATCTGCTACTCCGACGACTGGTCCGACGCCGCCGTGCGCCGCTGGCTGCGCCGGGTCACGCCCGAGCTCGCCCCCGCGCTCTACGAGATCGGCTTCGCCGACGCGCGGGGCAAGGGCCGGGAGCACAGCGAGGACCTCGCCAACATCGAGCGGCTGCGGGCGCGCGTGGAGGCGGTGATCGCCGCGGGGGCGGCCCTCTCGACGCGCGATCTGGCGATCAACGGGCGGGACCTCATGCAGGAGCTCGGCCTCGCGCCGAGCCGGACCATCGGAGAGATCCTGGAGCGCCTGGTGGAGCTCGTGACGGACGAGCCCGCCCTGAACGAGCGCGCGCCGCTGCTCGCCGCCGCGCGGGACATGCTCGCCCCGAAAGAAGCGCCGGGCGCCTGAGCGGGCCCATTTCAACCGCCCGCGGGCGGGAGTACACCTGGGGCATGGGCGAAGGCGCCGGACCTTCCTGGGACGACGAGACGGAGGTCGCCGTCGTCGGAGGAGGCCCCGCGGGCAGCGTGGTCGCCGCTCGCCTCGCGCAGCTCGGCCGCCGCGCGCTCGTGCTGGAGCAGGCGCGCTTCCCGCGCTTCCACATCGGCGAGTCCCTCCTGCCCGCGAGCGCCCCCGTGCTCGGCGCGCTCGGCCTGCACGACGAGCTCGACCGCCGCTTCCTCCGCAAGCACGGCGCGCGCTTCCTCGACGACGCGCTGGGCCCCGATCACCCGGGCGCGGCCATCCGCTACGTCTTCGCCGAGGCCTTTCCCCCGGCCACCCCGCACGCCTGGCAGGTCCCCCGCGACGAGTTCGACGCCCTGCTCCTCCGCCGCGCCGCCGAGCTCGGCGCCGAGGTGCGCGAGGGCTGGCGCGCCCGGCGCGTCCTCTTCGACGGCGAGCAGGCCGTGGGCCTGGAGGCCGAGGCCCCCGGCGGCGAGGTCCGTCGCCTCCGGTCCCACGTCGTCATCGACGCGACCGGGCGTGACGCGCTGTTGACCGGCGTTTCCCGTGGGCAACGACAGGATCCATCATCCAACGGCGGGACCCAGCGCGGGCGCTCCCGCGTCCCCGGCCTCGACAAGACCGCCTTCTTCACCCACGTCGAGGGCGGCCATCGCCACGCCGGCCTCGACGAGGGGCAAATCGAGATCACCATCCTCGAAGGCCGCACCGAAGAGGGCGGGATCCCGGGCTGGGCCTGGTTCATCCCCTTCCGCGACGGCCGATCCAGCGTGGGCTTCGTCCTCTCCTCGGACACCGTCCGCGCCTCCCTCGGCGACGCCCGCGCCCTGCTCGGCGAGCGCACCGGCCCCTCCCCCCGCGAGCACGAGCTCCCGCCGAGCGCCCGCGCCGAGCGCCTCCGCGCCGCCTTCGACGATCTCGTCCAGCGATCCCCCTGGATGCGCCGGCTCCTCCGCGACGCCCGCCCGATCGGCGAGGTGCGCGCCGCCGCCGACTACAGCTTCCGGGTCGCGGAGCTCGCGGGCGACGGCTGGCTCGCGGTCGGCGACGCGGCCGGCTTCATCGATCCGCTCTTCTCGACCGGCGCCCACCTCGCCATCGGCGGCGCCGATCGCGCGGCCACGGCGATCGACGAAGCCCTCCGCGCCGGCGACGTGAGCGCCCCGCGCTTCGCCTCCTACGCGCGCGATCTGCGGCGCGCGCAGGACCTCTTCCTCGGGGCGGTGCAGTCCTTCTACCGGGGCGAGCTGCGCGCGCTGCTCTTCGCCCAACCGCAGCGCCCCGCGCTCCGGCGCACCATCACCTCGATGCTCGCAGGCGATGTCTTCCACGACGAGCCCACCCTGCCCCGCTGGGCCGCGTTCGTCCGGGAGCGCTTCGCCGCCCGGCCCTGATCCACCGGCGATCCGCGCGGGGACGATCTTCCCCCAGATCCATTCACCAGGTCGCGCGTCGGAGCCCTTGTTCGGCCCCTTCGCCGAGGTCCCCGCGCCCCGCTCGGTACGGCGGCGCCCGGGCCTCGTGCGCGCGCCGCCGGGAGGAAAGGTCATGTCGTTGCTCCACACCTGGTTCCGCACGCCCCGCATCCGCCGCGGCCTCGCCGCCGCCGCCGTCGTCCTCTCCTCGGGCGGCCTCGTCCTCGCCCGCGCGCCCGGCGGCCCGCAGCCGACGATCGGCGGGGCGGGCGAGACCACCTCCGTCGTCGCGAACGGACAGACCAGCGCGGCGTTCTCGGGCCCGGGTGCGCATGGAAGCTTCTCGCTCAGCCACGGCAAGGTGCTCGCGTCGGGCGAGCAGCAGCTCTTCGCCGAGCTCGATCTGCGCGCGGACGCGGCCGAGCATGCCCGCGAGCGCGCGCCCCTCTCGATCGCCGTCGTCCTCGACACCTCCGGCTCGATGGCCGGCGAGAAGATCACCCAGGCCAAGGAGGCTGTCCGTGAGCTCATCCGCGATCTGCGCGACGACGACGAGATCGCCTTCATCCGGTACGCGAGCGACTTCGAGGTCGTCCAGCCCCTCGCCCGCGCCGGCAGCGTGCGCCAGAGCCTGAACGCCCGCGTGCGCGACATCCAGGCCGGCGGCGGGACGAACATCGCGCCCGCGCTCGCCGAGGGCCTGCGCGCGCTCGACGACGCCGGCCGGGGCCGCGTGCGGCGCGTCGTGCTCGCGAGCGACGGGCTCGACGGGACGCGCGCGCAGTCCGAGTCCATCGCTCGCCAGAGCGCGGGCCGCGGCGTGACCGTCTCCTCGATGGGCATCGGCCTCGACTTCGACGAGGGCTACATGGGCGCCGTCGCGCAGGCCGGCCACGGCAACTTCGCCTTCGTCAAGGACGGCGCCGCGCTCACCGGCTTCCTCCAGCGCGAGCTCGTCGAGACCGCCACGACCACGATCGAGGCCACGACCGCGCGCATCGCGCTCCCCGCGGGCATGCGCTTCGTGCGCGCGATCGGCGCCGACGCCCGCGTGATCGGCGCCAGCGACGAGCGCCGCGAGATCGAGCTCTCGCTCGGATCGCTCTTCGCGGGTGACGAGCGCCGCGTGGTGATCGAGCTCGGCGCCCAGATCGGCGCGGGCGAGGAGCGCTCCTTCGAGGGCCAGATCGCGTGGAACGTCGTCGGCGGCAACCACGCCGAGGCGCGCTTCTCCGGCCTCTCGATCCAGGGCACGCGCGATCGGCTCGCGGTCGATCAGAGCCGCGACGGCGCCGTGCTCGCCCGCGCGGTCAGCGCGCTCAGCTCCATCCGCCAGGTCGAGGCCGCCGCGGCCTACGCCCGGGGCGAGGTCGATCAGGCCCAGGCCCTCATCGACAAGAACATGGCCGACCTCTCGGCCGCCGCCACGGCCGCCCCCGCCGCGGCCGCCACCGTGCTCGCCCGGCAGCAGGCCGACTTCGAGCACACCAAGCAGGCCTTCGCCTCCGCGCCGCCGAAGAGCGCCGCCGGCAGCGCCGCCGCCAAGCGCGCCGTCGAGAGGAACCTCGACAACCAGGTCCGCTCGGCCTTTTGAGGTCAAACGATCATGCGCAAGCTCGCCCTCCTCCCCGCCGCCGCGCTCTTCTTCGCCGTCGCGCCCCTCGCCCAGCGGCTCGGCCCCGTGCCCTCCGCCCTGCTCCTCGTCGGCCTCGCCCTGATGCTCGCGGCCGGCGCCAGCGGGGCGCTCTCGGCCGCCTCCCTCGGCGCGGGCGCGCTCGCCGCCTTCCCCTTCGGCCTGCTCGCGCCGCTCTCCCCTGCCCTCGCCGGCGCGGCCCTGCTGACGCTCGCCTACGCCGAGCGCCTCGCCCGCGTGCGCACCCGCCCTGCGCGCCTCGCCCACCTCGCGCTCGGTCTCGCCGCGGGCGCGCTCGCCGGGGCCGCCACCTCGGCCTATGCCGCCGCGCCGCTCGCGCTGCGCGCCGTCGCCGTCACCGTGGCCGCCGTGCTCACCGCCCTGCCGCTCCTCATCGACGCCGACGATCCGCTCGCCCACGCGCTCGACGGCCTCGCGAGCGAGCTCAAAGGCCCCGCCGAAGCCTCCCTCCGCGAGGGCGCGTCCCTGCGCCGGAGCGTCGAAGGACAACCGCTCGACCGCAAGGCCCGCGCCGAGGTCGAGCAGACCTGGGCCGCCCTGCTGCGCCTCGGCGAGACGCGCGCGCAGCTCGAGCGCACGCGGATCGGCGCCCCCTCCGCGCCCGCAGCGAAGGGCCGGCCCACCGCCGCCGAAGCCGTGCGCTCACGCCTAGACGCGCGGATCACCGAGCATGTGGCCGCTCTGACGCGCGCCTACCTCGCCGCGGACGCCGCGCGCGCCGCCGAGCTCAGCCTCGACGACGGCGCGCTGCGGAGGACAGACGCGATGGGAGAGTCGCTGGAGCACGTGAGCCGGGCGATCGTCGACGAGGTCTGAGCGCCCGGCCCTCGCGCGCGCTCGTCACTTCTTCGGGAGCGCGTCGCCGAGGCTGTAGATCTGATCGGCGCCCTCGGGCACGGCCACCGTCGATCCCTTGAAGTCGTCGCCGATCGGCTGGTACGTCCCCCCGAGACACTGGGCCAGGAAGATCTCGTCGATGGCGTTGAACGACATGCGGTTCTCAGGCCGCTTGAAGCCGTGCCCCTCGTCCGAGAAGAGCACGTACGTCACCGGGATCCCCTTCTCCTTCATGGCCTTGACGATCTGATCGGACTCGGCCTGCTTCACCCGCGGATCATTGGCACCTTGCCCGATGAGGAGCGGCTTCCGGATGGAAGCGGCCTTGAAGAGCGGTGACCGATCGGCCAGGAGCATCTTGCCATCCTCGGTGCGCGGATCGCCGATCCGGCCGGCGAAGAGGTTGAACATCGGGGCCCAGTAGGGCGGGATGGACGAGAGCAGGGTGGCCAGGTTGGACGGCCCGACGATATCCACGCCACAGGCGAACACGTCCGGCGTGAAGGTCAATCCCACGAGCGTCGCATATCCCCCGTAGCTCCCGCCGTGGATGGCCACCTTGGCCGGATCGGCGATATGCTGATCGATCGCCCATTTGACCGCGTCGAGCAGGTCGTCGTGGGCCTTGCCGGCCCACTCGTGGTCACCGGCGTTGATGAACTTCTTCCCGAAGCCGGTCGACGAGCGGTAATTGACGCTGAGCACCGCGTACCCCCGGTCGGCCAGCCATTGATGAATGGAGTTGAGGCCCCAGGTGTCGCGGGCCCAGGGGCCGCCGTGGACGTTGAGCACCATCGGCACGGGCTTGTCGGGCTTGCCGTCGCCGTCGGGATCGCTCGCGACCGGCAAGGACAGGTAGCTCACGAGCTCCAGGCCGTCGCGGGCCTTGATCGTCACCGGGTGCATCTTGGCGAGCTTGACCCCTTCGAGGGCCTTGCGGTTGGTGAAGAGCAGCTCGGCCTTCTTGCTCGGCCTGTCGTAGCGGTAATAACGCACCGGGCCGTCGTCGAGCACATAGGCGACGACCCACACCTTGTCGTCGAGCGATCGGCTCGTGACCTGGAAGTCGCCGGGGGCCACCTTGGCGAGCGCGTCGAAATCGGCCTGGATCGATCTGTCGAGCACCTTCCACGTCGCCCGCTCCCGGGTCGAGGCCACCGCCTGCACCTTGTGCTCCGTCGGGTGGAGCAGGACATCGTTCATGTCCGCCCGGGGGTTCTCGGCGAGCACGGTCGATTTACCGCTCTTCATGTCCAGGCTCACGAGCGCGGCCGTGTCCCGCCCGCGGCTGTCGATGAGATAGAGCGTCTTGCCGGACTTGTCGAAGCCATAAGGGTTGGTGGTGAGCACGTCCTCGCTCGGGATCTTGGCGTTGCTCACCCAGGCGCCCTTGGTCTTGGGATCGGGGACGAGCATCTCCTCGCTCCCGTCGGGGAGCATGTTCAGGGCGATCCGCACGTCGAGGTCGTCGTCGGCCAGGTAGCCGACATAACCCTGCTTGTTCTCGGCGACGAGGGTGAGCTTGCCGGTGTCGAGATCCACGCGATAAAGATCGTGGTTCTTCGGATCACGGTTGTTGATCCCGACGAGGGCCGCCTTCTTCACCTTCGGGCTCAAGGCCTCGATCTGGGCGCGGATGCCCTCCATCGGGGTGAGGTCCTTCACCTCGATTTTGTCGGTGCTCACGAGGTAAAGGTGGAAGTTCTCGTCACCGCCCTTGTCCTGCGTATAAAGGAGGTGGTTGTCCGAATAGGTCCACTCGTAGGTGGTGATACCCCGGACGCGATCGTGGGTGACGGGCTTGGCGGCCTTGGGGTCGCTGGCGGGGCCGACCCAGATGTTGAGCACGCCCTCGTCGGGGGCGATGAAGGCGATCAGCTTTCCATCGGGGCTGACCTTGGGCGACAGGTGATCGGGGTTGCCGAAGAGCGTGACCCGGGGCAGGAGCGAGGTGCCGGCGCGCGGCGCGGGCCTGGGCGCGGCGGCCGCGGCGGTCGCGGTCGCGGTCACCGGCGGCGCGACGACCGCGGAGGCGCTCGCCGTGGGCGGCGTCGGGGTCGGGACCGCGGGCTCCGGCTCCGAAGAGCCGGAGCAGGCGAGGAGGGGGAGGACGAAAAGAGGCAGGACGGAATGACGCAGGCTTCGCATGGGCACCTCGTTCGAGCGTGCGCGGACGTGCCGCGCTTTTGCGCCCGAAGCAAGGGCCCGTGTACCGTCACGCCGCGCGGGCGGGGCGGGCGAAGACGAAGCGCTGGTACGAGAGGGAGATCGTGATCAGCGACAGGGCGAGGCCGACCAGCGAGGCGACCCGGTAGAGGTCGTGCAGGTGGCCGAGGTCGTAGAGGAAGACCTTGCCCAGGGTGACGATGATCAGGATCAGGCTGCCCCAGCGGAGCGGGGCGTTGTTCTTCCCCATCCCCACGCCGAGCAGGGCGAGCGCGTAGACGGCCCACGCGAGCGAGAGGGTGAGATCGCGCGCCGGGACATGCTCGGCGAAGAGGTCGAGCCGCGGGCCGGTGCCGAAGGCGTCGAGGATGGCGAGGTTCAACCAGGTGAAGATCAGCACGAGGCCCGCCGCCGCGGCGATACGCGCGATCGGCGCGAACGAGAGCGGAGCGCCCGCGCGCGGCGAGAGCCGGCGGTGGGCGAAGAGGAGCGCCGCGGCCGGGATGCCGTAGGTGGGCAGGAGCCAGTTGAGGACCGGCGTGGCCGAGCGCGCATGCTCGTCGAGCGCCGCGATCCCGAGGATCAAGCGGAACGAGACGACCGTGAGGAGACCGAGGCCCATGGTCGCCAGGGCCGGGCGGCCGGAGGGGCGGAGCGCGGCGATGAGCAGCGCGCCCTCGATGGCCCACGCGATCGTGATCTGCTCGTCGTGGAGCTGGAGCGGGATCGCGATGGTGACGAGCGCGAGCGGGACGCCGAAGAGCCACGCGAGCGCATGCTCGAAGTCGGGGCCGCCCTTGTCGACGACGCGGAGGGCGATCACACCCGAGATCGCAGGCAGCGCGGCGATCGCGAGCGCGAGCACGCCGAGCGAGTCATGGCCCATCACCGCGGTCCACGGCTGGTAGAGGCCGGCGGCGAAGGCGCATGCGGCGAGCGCCGAGGTGATGTGCGCCGCGCGGCTCTTGCGGAGCGCGTCGCCCATCATCCAGGGCGCGAAGGTGAAGAGCGCCGCGGTGAGCGAGAGGCCGAGGAGCGCGGTCTCCGCGAGCGCGTGGGGATAGGCGCCGATCGGCTTCGCGGGGACGATATCGTGCGCCCACACCGTCTGGACGAGCGCCGTCACGAGGGTCGCGGCGGCGAGGCCGAGACCGCTCGACAGGCGCGCCGCAGAGACGAGCGCGAGGGCGCCGACCGCGGCGCTCGTGAGGAGCGAGAGGCGCGGGGTGGCTCCGGAGGGATCCACCAGGACGTCGAAGCCGAGGAAGAGCGCGCCGATCAGCGCGGCGCGGCTCGCCCAGCGGCGGTTCGCGGCAGGCTGCGGGATCCAGGTGAGCGCCGTGAAGAGCGCAGCGACACCGGCGGCGAGCGCGAGCTGCCCATCCGCGGAGAGCGCGCCGCGAAGGCCGACATGCCCTTCATGCACGAGGAGCATGCCGAGCGACACGGGGATCGCGGCCGCGAGGTGGAGCGGGCCGCGGCCGCGCATCATGGCGTGGCGGATGGTGAGCGCCGCCGCGAAGGCCGCGCCGAGGAGCCACGGGAAGGGATTCGGCGAGCTGACCGCGACGGCGAGCAGCACGAAGAGCGAGCCCAGGCTGGAGGCCACCGCCTGCACCGAGGCCGCGCCGAGCTCGTCCTCGCCCTCGCGGCGGAGCACCGCCTCGAGCGAGGCGTGAAGCAGCGCCGCGAGCAGGCTGAAGAGGCCGATGATCTCCCACATCGCCGGCTCCGGATCGTGACACCCCGTCCAGATGCCGAGCGACGCGACGCTGACGAGCGCCGTGATCAGGCCGAGGTGCTGGCGCGCCGGGCCGAGGGCGAAGCGCGACGACGCCGCGGTGAGGATCACCGCCATCAGGCCGAGCGGCCAGAGGTGTGCGCCGGCCGCGCCGTGGAAGCCGAAGTAGAGCCCGACCACCGAGGGCAGGAGCACGATGACGCCATCGCTCGTGACGAGCGCGGGCTCGGTGGGCGCGCCCTCGGGCGCCTCCGCCTCGCGCAGCGCGTCGCGGCGGATCGTAAAGCAAGCGTGGAGGCCGAGCGCGCTCACGACGAGGAGCGAGAGCCACTCGACGATCGGCGCCGGGAAACCCGCGTCCGCGCGGTGCACGTAGTGCGTGAGGAGGAAGACGCCGTCGAGCGCGATCGCGACGCCGAGGCGGAGCATGCCGCGGCCCGCGAAGGTCGACTGGCGCAGCGCGATCACGGCCGCGACGAGCGCGCCCGCGAGGAAGGGCAAGGGCGCCTCGCCCGCAGGCGAGAGGAGCGCCTCGGCGAAGAGGACGAGCGCGCCGAACGCCGCGATCGCCGCCGCGCGCGCGGCCGAGCGCAGATCGCCCGAGGGGCGCGCGCTCTCCATCTCCAGCGCGGCGTGGAACACCAGCGCGAGCAGCGCGACGATCCCCGTGGTCTCCCACGCGATCGGGCCCGCCGAATGACCGTAGAGCCACGCGCCGAGCACGGCCGTGCTGCCCGCCGCCGCCGCGACGGTGATCCACGAGGCGCCGCCCCGGCGCGCGATGAAGAGCGCCCCGGCCGAGAGGAGGACGACCATGCCGCCGAGCGGCGCGAGGTGCTCGCCGAGATCGCTGCGCAGGCCGAAGTACACGCCGAAGACGAACGGCAACACGAACGAGGCCGCGCGCGCGATCGCGATGGAGCGCCCCTCCTTGTCCGGGAGGCGCTGGAGCGTGAAGCTGAAGACCCCCGCGAAGAGCAGCACGACGCCGATGCCGATCGGGAGCGTCTCGGGCTGCATCCGCTCGCTGACCCACCCGGCCTGGTAGAGCACCGTGCCGCCGAGGCTGAGCGCCGCGAGCAGCGGCCAACCGCGCTTGTGCGCGAGGTAGAGGAGCGCGACGTCGAGCAGGAGCAGGTAACCGAAGAGCCCGATCGGGTGATCCGATCCGGAGGCGAGCGCCACCGGCGTGGCAAAGCCGCCGAGCAGGCCGAGGACCGCGATCACCATCGCCTTGCGGTGCAGCGCGAGCCCACCGCAGAGCACGGTGACGAGGATCATCCCGACGAAGGAGACCGGCATGCTCACGAGCTCGTAGACCGAGTGCGAAGCCCAGACCGCGGTGTAGAGGATCGAGATGCCCGCGCCCGCGAGCCAGTCCGCGACCACCGTGTACCGCTTCCTCGCCATGTGCTCCGAGGCCCCGAGCCCCACGAGCCCCGCGAGCACGCCGAGCACGACGCGCATCGCCGGCGAGATGAGCCCCTGCTCGAGCGAGTACTTGAAGAAGTAGAGGCCCGCGATCACGAGCACGCACGCGCCGAGCGCCGCCGCCCCGCGCACGCCGATCCAGCGCTCCCAGTCCGGCCGGAGCCCCGGCACCGGCGCAGGCGCCGCCACCTCGTCGCGCGAAGGCTCCTCCGCCTCCTCGACGTCCCCGCCGGCGTCGATCGCGGGACGTTCCTCGTCGTCAACAACGTCACCCACCGTTGCCGTTGCCGTTGCCGTCGCCGTCGCCGACTCGGTGCGAGCCTCTGCGTGATCCACAGCAGGCTCGGAGAGGGAATCGGGAGCGGGAATCGGGAGCGGGAGCGGGAGGGGGGACGGAGCCGGGACAGGTTGCTC
>JAXLYT010000107.1:0-27996 GCA_046351295.1 Byssovorax sp. | reverse complement strand
TCGGCGTAGCAGGCGCGCGTCGCGCCCTCGGGGCAAGGCGCGACGGCCGGGAGCGCGACGCCCGGCCCCGGGACGACGCACGCGCCCCATGTGCCCCCGTCGCAGCGCGCGACGCCGTACATGCAGTGGACGATGTCGCCCTGCGTGGGCAGGTCGATCTTGCAGGAGCGCAGGTCGCCGTCGGCGCATGGATCGGGGAGCTTGCCGCCGCTCGATCCGCCGTCGCCGGAGGGCACCGCCCCGTGGATCGGATCCTCCGCCGCGCAGCCCGCGAGGCATGTCGAGACGACCGCGAGCAGCAGGAGCGCTCGGCGCAGAGATCGACACATACGAATCACCTCCTCGGCGCCCTGAAGCCGCGCTCCCGGACGGGATTCCATCCGTCCGTGGAGCAAGGCGCGTGCCTCGTGGCTCGCGATGGCGAATCGCCGCGCATGCGCATGCGCCGTCGATCCCGCGCCGCGCGCGCGAGCGCAGGCGCTACGCCGGCCTGCAACTCCTTCATGGGCCTGCGCCGGTGAGAGGTCGGCGGGGATCGCGCTCGGGCGCGATCGAACGCGGACATCCTGGCTTGCACGAATGAAAGGGGCGCGCGCTAAACCGCGATCGTGCTTGACGGGAAGTCATGCTGGTTCGAGATTCGCAGCGTGGAAGATCGGGACAACGGCGCCTTGCCCCCGGCGAACGAAAAGGGAGCGATCGACGTCCTGATCCGGGTCAGCCGCCTGATCTCCACCGCCGCCGAGCCCGCCGGCGTGCTGCCCTTGCTCGCCCAGGCCGCCGTCGAGCACCTCGGCGCCGCCGCCGCGGTGGTGCTCCAGGTGACGAAGGACGGCGTGTGCGTGGCCGCCGCGCACGGCCTCGCGGAGCCGCTGCCCGCGCTCTCCATCGAGGACGACGCCGACAGCGCGGAGCAGGGCGAGGCGCTGCTCGCCGCATGCGGCGGCCGCTTCGCGCGGGCGCACACGCTGCCGCTCGTGAGCGGGGGCGATCTGTTCGGCGCGCTCGTGCTGCTCTTCGCGAGCGACGAGGACCTCGCCCCGGGCCGCGCCGCCCTGGCCGAGGGGCTCGTCGATCTGGCCGCGACGGGCCTCTCCCGCGCCGCGCAGTACGCGGAGCTTCACCGCAGCTACGCCGAGCTCAGGGCCTCGCGCGCGGTGCTGAGCCGCTCGCACAAGCTGCGCGCCCTCGGCCAGATGGCCGCGGGCGTCTCCCACGATCTGAAGAACATCCTGAACCCGCTGACGCTCCACCTCCAGTTCCTCAAGCGCTCGCTCCCGAAGGACGCGATCGACGCCCACGAGTCGGTCGCCGAGATGCAGCAAGTGCTCAAGCGGGGCATCGAGACGGTGGAGCGGCTGCGCGATTTCAGCCGTCAATCGCCGCAGCACAAGGTGGAGCCGACCGACCTGAACCAGCTCGTCCGCGAGGCGATCGAGATCTGCCGGCCGCGGCTGCGCTCGCGGATCGATCTGAACATCCAGATCGTGACCGAGCTCGGGAGCCCGGATCCCGTGCTGATCCAGGCGAGCGACGGGGTCGCGGCGCTGGTGAACCTGATCGTGAACGCGATCGACGCGCTCGGTCCGAAGGGGACGATCACGGTGAGCACCGGCGGCGAGGACGGGCAGGGCTGGGTGCGCGTGGCCGACGACGGTCCCGGGATGCCCCCCGAGGTGGAGCAGCGGGTGTTCGAGCCGTTCTTCACGACCAAGGGCGACGAAGGGACGGGTCTCGGCCTCGCGATGGTCTACGCCTCGGTGCAGCGCCACGGCGGGCGCGTGACGTTGCAAACCGCCCCGGGCGCGGGCGCGGCCTTCACGATCCTGCTGCCGTCGGCCGACGCGGTGGAGTGATCGCGGAGGGCTTAGCGAGCTCCTCCGCGAGCAGATCGAACACCACCCGCATGCGCCGGCCGGTGAGCAGCTCGCGGTGGGCGACGAGCCACACCGGCACGGGCAGCGGCGGGAAATCGGGCACGAGGCGCTGCACGCGGGGCTCGGCGTCGCCCACCTGCTCGAGCACGAAGCAGACGCCGACGCCCTGCTTGGCGAGCTCCCACTGCACGAGGTGGTTCTCCGTCACGATCGGGAAGCTCGCGGCCGTGACCGGCACGCCCATCCGGGTCAGGTACTCGATCATCCGCTCGGTGCGATCGAAGCCGAAATACTCGGCGCGGCCGAGCTCGGCGACCGTCTTCGGCGCGCCGATCCGGGCCACGTAGTCGGGCGTCGCGTAGGGCCGCGCCGCGCGGTCGTCGATCTTGCGCGCCACGAGATCGGGCGAGGTCGGCTTCACGTTGCGGATGGCGAGGTCGGCCTCGCGCCGGCGCAGATCGCGCACGGCGTTCGTCGCCACGATCTCGATCTCGATCCCGGGGTGATCCCGCCGCAGCCGCGCGACGACGGGGGGCAGGAGGTACGCGGCGATCAGCTCGCTCGCGGTGATCGTCACCGTCCCCTCGAGCGCGAGCGACTGGCCGGTCGCGGCGAGCGACATCCGCGTCGCCGCCTCGCCCATGGAGCGCACGTGCTCGGCGAGGTCGACGCCCGCGGGCGTGAGGTGGAGCTTGCTCCCGAGGCGCTCGAAGAGCACCACGCCGAGCTCCTCTTCGAGCGCCGTCACCTGCCGGCCGATCGTGGGCTGCGCGGTGCGGAGCGCGCGCGCCGCGGCCGAGAACGAGCCCTCCTCGGCCGCCACCAGGAACGAGCGGGCGTTGTTCCAGTCGAAGCGTACGGAGCGCCAGTCCATGCAAAGGAGCATGGTATCCCGGCTGCGTTTGCCGTGGCGGCGTGATTCGCCGGGAGGGCTCTTCGAGGTCAACCCACGACGAGCACGGTCGCGTCGTCGTTGTCGCGGGCGAGCTCGCGGAAGAGGTGGTGGGCGATGAGGATCGGGTGGCGGCGGAGCAAGGCGCGGTCGGAGGGGAAGGGGGAGCGCGTCCTGAGGCCGTCGGAGAACATCACCAGCACGTCGCGCTCGCCGAATTCGCCTTGCTCGCCGGTGAGGCGAGGGGAGGCCCCGGACGACCGGCCGAGCACGCGGCCGGGCCCCGCGTAGGATCGGCTCGATCCGTCGGGGCCGAGGCGGCGGGTCATCACGTTTCCCGCGCCCGCGAAGGCCAGGTGGAGGGCGGTCTCGTCGAGGCGCACGACGCTCATCACCGCGCCTCGGGTCGAGGCGAGCCTCGCCTCGGCGCGCGCGAGCACCTCCTCCGGCGCGCGATCGGCGTGCTGCTCGAGCGCGGCGATGGCCGCGATCGACGCCACGCGCGCCTCGGGGCCGTGACCGAGCCCGTCGGCGACGCCGATCCAGAGCTCGTGCTCGCGGCGCACGAAGCCCGCGTCGTCGCCGCTCGCCGCCTCGCCCTTGCAGGGGCGGCCGAAGATCGCCACCTCGCGGCGCCGCGGCGCCGGGCCCGCGAACAGCCGGGCGCGCACGCAGACGCCCTCGCCGAGACGGATGTCGACGTCCACCTCGGCCGACAGGCGCAGCACCGCGCCGAGCCCCACGCCGAGCCCGGTGAAGGGGCCCGTGCCCGCGAGCGCGGCCGTGGGATCGGCGATCCCCGGCCCCTCGTCGGCGGCGATGATCTCCAGGCCCGGCACCCCCTCGCGGTGGATCGCGCCCACGGCGATCGCGCCCCGGCGCGCGTGCCGCAGGTGGTTCATCCCGAGCTCGCTCGCGACGAGCGCCATCTTGCCGACCTCGACCTCGTCGAGGCCGAGCGAGGCCCCGAGCTCGCGCGCGGCGGTCCGGCAGAGCGACACCGAGGCCTCGTCCAGGATGGGGATCCTCGGCCTGTCCCCGAGCCAGCGATCGATCAGAAGCGCGCCCATTTCACGATGGTGATCCGCGTCCCCTGGCCCACCTTCGAGTCGAGGGAGAACTCGTCGACCAGGCGCTTCGCGCCCGAGAGACCGAGGCCGAGCGAGCGCGCGGTGCTGTAGCCGCCGGCGAGCACCCGCTCGATGTCGGGGATCCCCGGGCCCTGGTCCCAGAAAGAGACGCGGATCCCGATCCGCCCGCCGTCTTCCAGCTCCTCGATCGCCGCGCCGCCGCCGCCGCCGTGCACCCACACGTTGCGCCCGAGCTCCGAGCAGGCCGTGGTGAGCGCGGCCACCGCGAAGGAGTCGAAGCCCCGCTCCTTGGCCAGATCGCGGGCCCGCCGGCGCATGTGGAAGATGTCCTCCTCCTGCCCGATGGGCAGGTCGATCCTGCGGATCACCTGGCTCTGCGCGCTCCCTTGCACCGATCGCTCCCGGCCTCTCCGCTCAGAAGGACACCGGGCTCGCGAGCAGCGCGAGCCCCTGATCGACGTCGAGCGCGGTCTCCACGCCCTTCATGTCGTAGCCCATCCGCACGAGCGTGGCCGCGACCTCCGGTCTCATCCCCACGAGGACCGAGCGCGTGCCCATCAGCCGCGCCATCCGGGCCGTGTCGGCGAGCACGCGCGCCACGTAGGTGTCGACCTCGTCGAGCCCGCTGATGTCGATCACCACGCCGGCCGCGCCCGTCTTCTCGATGGTCGTCAAGAGGTCGGACTGGAAGGCGTCGGCGATGCGGTCGTGGAGGTCGCCGTGCATGGTGGCGAGCAGGTTCTTGCCCACCTTGAGGATCGGGATGCGGGGTGCGCTCACTGCGCCGCCTTCTCGGTGATGGCCTTGCCGCACAGCGCGAGGGCGAGCTCGATCCCGTCGGCGAGCCGGTGGCGGGTGTGCATGGCGGTGATGTCCACCCCGAGCTGGACGATGGTGCGGGCGACCTGGGCGCTGATCCCCGTCAAGATGGTTTGAGCTCCAAGCAATCGCACGGCCGCGGTCGTCTTGAGCAAATGGTCGGCGACGCGCGTGTCGACCACGGGCACCCCGGCGATGTCGATGATCATCACGCGGGCCTTCTCCTCGATCACGCGGACGAGCACCGTCTCCATCACCTGCTCGGCGCGCTGGCTGTCGATCGCGCCGATGAGGGGCAGGAGCAGGACGTTGTCGTGCACGCGGATCACCGGGGTCGACAGCTCGCGGACCGCGGCCTGGTGGCGGCTCAGCGTCTCCATGCTCGCGGCCACGTAGGTGTCGATCGCCAGCGACATGTCGAAGGCCACGAGCTTCTGCACGCTGGCGAAGGCGCGCTTCGCCTCGTCCGGGTCCTCGATCTTCTCCATCATCCGGTCGAAGAGCAGGGTGAGGTAGAGCCGGTAGGCGCCGATGTACCACTTGGGCAAGAGGCCGATCCGCTCGTGGGCGGCCCCGACCCGCAGCCGGCGATCGACGTAGGCGAGGTCGCACGCGCCGGCGAAGAGGTCGAGGAAGTACTCGCGCTGGAGGCGCTTGACCCGCCGCACCGTCGCGTCGTCCGGGAGGAAGCGCCGCGTCTCCTCGTGGGCGAGCAGGTGGTCGTAGAAGCGCTCGACCATCTCGTCGGTGCAGCGCTCGGCGAAGGGGCGGAGGGCGGCGAGGCGCGCGAGGTCGTCGTCGCGGAGATCGAAGAAGGCGCGCCTGCGCGCGAGCTCGCGTTCGTCGATTTTCAGCGGGGAAACGTTCTCTTTGGGCATCCCTGGTGGATCTCCGGAGGAGAGAGCCGGCGACGATCACAGTACCGCGACCGGGAGGGAGCGGAGATGCAGCGACGGCGACGGCGACGGCAACGGAACGGTTTGTTTCCCGTGGCGTCAAGTCGATCGTGGGTCGACCGCGCGATCGGGGCCGGCGCGCGTCACCGGCTGCGCGCGCCCCGCCGGCCTCGTCCGCCCGCAACATTCTTTGCGGGGCGGCCGCCCTTCGGCTTGGCCTCGGCGACCATGTGCGCCTCGTCGCCTCGGCCCTCGCCCTTGAGCAGGCGGAGCTGGTCGCGCAGGCGGGCCGCCTTCTCGAACTCGAGGTTCTCGGCCGCGGCGAACATCTCCTGCCGCACGGCCTCGATCTGATCGGCGAGGCTCTCGCCCTCGGCCACGGCGGCCGCGGTCTGGCGCGCGGGGCCCTTGGGCACGGCGTAGTAGTCGCGCGCGCCCGAGGTCGGCGACATGTCGAGGATCGCCTTCATCACCGTGGCGGGGGTGATGTTGTGCTCCTCGTTGTATGCCTGCTGGAGCGCGCGCCGCCGGTTGGTCTCGCCGATCGCGTGCTTCATCGCGGGCGTCTCGCGGTCGGCGTACATGATCACCGAGCCGTTCACGTTGCGGGCCGCGCGGCCGATCGTCTGGATGAGCGAGCGCGGGCTGCGGAGGAAGCCCTCCTTGTCGGCGTCGAGGATCGCGACGAGCGACACCTCCGGCAGGTCGAGGCCCTCGCGCAGGAGGTTGATCCCGATGAGCACGTCGAACTCGCCGCGGCGCAGATCGCGCAGGATCTCCACCCGCTCGAGCGTGTCGACGTCGGAGTGCAGGTAGCGCACGCGGACGCCGATCTCGGTGTAGTACTCCGTCAGGTCCTCGGCCATCCGCTTGGTCAGCGTGGTGACGAGCACGCGCTCGCCCCGCGCGGTGCGCTCGCGGATCCGGGCGAGCAGGTCGTCGACCTGGCCGGCCACGGGGCGCACGTTGATCGGCGGATCGAGCAGCCCCGTCGGGCGGATGATCTGCTCGACGACGACGCCGTGGGTCTTGTCGATCTCGTAGTCGCCCGGCGTGGCGCTGACGAAGATCACGGTGTTGTAGTGCTGCTCGAACTCCTCGAACTTGAGCGGCCGGTTGTCGAGCGCGCTCGGGAGCCGGAAGCCGTACTCCACGAGCGTCTCCTTGCGCGCCCGGTCGCCGCGGTACATCGCCCCGACCTGGGGCACCGTCTGGTGCGACTCGTCGATGATGAGGAGGAAGTCTTTCGGGAAGTAGTCGATGAGCGTGGGCGGCGGGTCGCCCGCCTTCCGGCCGGAGAGGTGGCGCGAGTAGTTCTCGATCCCGTTGCAGAAGCCCATCTGCTCGAGCAGCTCGAGGTCGTACATCGTCCGCTGCTCGATGCGCTGCTTCTCGAGGAAGCGCCCCGCCTTGTCGTAGTAGTCGAGCCTGTCGCGCAGCTCTTCGCGGATGGCCTCGATCGCGCCGCGGAGCTGCTGCTGCTCGGTCACGTAGTGCGAGCCGGGGTAGATCGCGCAGCGGTCGAGCTGGCCGATGACCTTGCCCCGCACCGGGTCGACCTCCTTGATGGTCTCGATCTCGTCGCCGAAGAACTCGACGCGGATCGCCATCGCCTCCTCGTAGGCGGGGAAGATCTCGACCACGTCGCCGCGGACGCGGAAGGTGCCGCGGTGGAAGTCCACGTCGTTGCGCTGGTACTGGATGTCGACGAGCTTGCGGAGCAGCTCGTCGCGCCGCAATTCCGTGCCCTTCTCCAGCTTGATCAGGAGCCCGTGGTAGCTCTCGGCCGAGCCGATGCCGTAGATGCAGCTCACCGAGGCGACGATGATCACGTCCGGCCGCGAGAGGAGCGCATGCGTGGCCGCGTGCCGCATCCGGTCGATCGCGTCGTTGATGATCGCGTCCTTCTCGATGTACGTGTCGCTCGCCGGGACGTAGGCCTCCGGCTGGTAGTAGTCGTAGTAGCTGACGAAGTACTGGACCGCGTTGTTCGGGAAGAGCTCCCTGAGCTCGCCGTAGAGCTGCGCCGCCAGCGTCTTGTTGGGCGCGAGCACCAGCGTGGGCTTCTGGAGCATCTCGATGCATTTCGCGGCGGTGAACGTCTTGCCGCTGCCCGTCACGCCGAGGAGCACCTGGAAGGTCTCGTTCCGCTCGAAGCCGGCGCGCAGCTCTTCAAGCGCCCGCGGCTGGTCGCCGCAGGGTGAGAACTCGGACACGAGCTCGAAGCGCTTCGACATGGAGAGGGGCACCATAGCGGCCGCGCCGGCCTACCGCAACCCGCGGACTTTCGTCATCCTCTTGCCTTCTTTTTCAGGCCTTGCGAGTCTTGGGTATGCGTCGCTTCCTGGTACCTTCTCTGACCGTCCTGATCGCCAGCCTGGGGGCCTGCTCCCTCATCAACGCCCCGCCCGAGGTCAACCCCGGCGGAACGGGGGGCGGCACCGGCGGGAGCACGACGACCACCACGACGACGACGACCACGACGACGACCACCACGACGACGACCACCACGACCACCACCACGGGGACAGGCGGGACGGGCGGGACGGGCGGCGCGCCGCCCGAGTGCGTCAACGACGATCCGTGCGCCGGCAAGACCGACCAGTGCAACACGGGGAAGTGCGTCGACGGGACCTGCCAGGCCGTGCCCGACGACTCCAAGGAAGGGGTGGCCTGCGACGACGGGCTCTTCTGCGTCGTCAACGAGGTCTGCCACGCCGGCGTGTGCGCCGGCGACCCCGCGCCCTGCCCCGTGAGCGACGGCTGTCACGTGGCCAAGTGCGCCGAGGACAAGAAGTGCTTCGAGGAGGCCGGCAACGACGGGCAGCCCTGCGAGGACGGCGACGCGTGCACCTCCGGCGAGACCTGCTTCGCCGGCACCTGCCAGGGCGCCCAGCCCACCGATTGCAGCGCCCTCAACAGCGAGTGCTCGATCGGCACCTGCCTGCCCGGCACGGGCTGCGTCCCGCAGGCCATCAACGACAACGTGCCCTGCGACCTCGGCAACCCCTGCGCCAACAGCATCTGCAAGATCGGCAAGTGCCAGGTGAACACGCCGAAGAACGTCGGCTCCGCCTGCAACGACGGGCAGTTCTGCACGAGCAACGAGACCTGCCAGCCGAACGGCTACTGCGGCGGCGGCAACCCCACCTGCATGAAGCCCGCGCCCTGCATCGACGTGGCCTGCAACGAGGGCGCCCAGAGCTGCGATCTGATGCCGATCCTCAACGGCCAGCCCTGCGAGGACGGCGATATCTGCACCGGCGGCGAGACCTGCAACAACAACGTGTGCAGCGGCGGCATGACGGGGCAGGTCTACTTCGTCGAGCACTTCGCCGACAACGCCCAGGGCTGGACGCTCGGGACCGAGTGGCAGATCGCCGCGGCCAAGGTCTCCCCGCCCGGCGCGTTCGGGGCCGATCCGGGGCAGGACCACACGGGCGGCCCCAACAACGGCGTGGCCGGCGTGGTGGTCGGCGGCAACGAGGCGCCGGTGCTCCACCCGCCGTACTACCTGGAGAGCCCGGCGGTCGACGTGTCGATGGACACGGGCAAGCTGTTCCTGACGTTCTACCGCTGGCTGAACAGCGACTACCTGCCCTTCATGCGCAACATGATCGAGGTGTTCGACGGCAACATGTGGGTCGAGGTCTGGAGCTCGGGTGGCCCGCCCGGGATCCAGGACTCGCCGCCCGCCGGCCCCGGCTGGAGCTTCCAGTCCTACGACATCACGCCGTTCAAGAACCCGGCGCTCAAGGTGCGCTTCGGCTACGAGATCTTGCAGAACGGCGTCTACACCATCGGCTCGTGGAACATCGACGACGTCAAGCTCCAGAACACCCCCTGCCCCGCGGTGTTCTGATCCCGTCGCCGCAGGCGAAACCCCTCATTTCTCGGCCGCTCTCCCCTCCTCCCGTTCCCGCTCCCGTTCCCCATTCCCGATCCGGAAGGGGGCATCGGGAGGGGATATCGGGAACGGGAGCGGGAGAGGGTAGAAGCGGAAGGAGCCCCTGCGTCGCTCGACACGGGGATGCCTCAGCCTCGACCCTACACCCCCGCGGTGAAGCTCGGCAGCTCGGCGAAGCGGCGCACGTGGTGCTCCTCGTCGCCGAAGAGGCTGTTCAGCACGTTCATCCGCTTGAAGAACAGGCCGATGTCGTGCTCGTCCGTCACCCCGATCCCGCCGTGGAGCTGGATCGCCTGCTGGGTGACGAAGCGACCGCCCACGGCGAGCTGAACCTTGGCGGCGGAGACGGCGCTCTTGCGCTCCACGACGTCGGTCTCGCCGACCTTGAGGCTCGCGAGGATCGCCGTCGACTTGCAGAGCTCGGCCTCGATGAACATGTCGACGGCCCGGTGCTGGAGCGCCTGGAAGCTGCCGATCTTCACCCCGAACTGCTCGCGTGTCCGGAGGTACTCGGTCGTCATGGCGAGCGCCGTCCGCGCGATGCCCGCGCCCTCGGCGCATGCGGCGGCGGCCCCGAGATCCATCGCCTCTTCCAGCGCGTCGAGCGCACAGCCCTCCTCGCCGAGCAGCCGGTCGTTCGGGATCGACGCGCCGTCGAAGGTGACCATCGCCGCGTGGTGACCGTCCATGGTCTTGACCGGCTGGATCGTCACGCCCGGGGTGCCCGGATCGACCACGAAGAGCGAGATCCCGCCGCGCTCGCGCTCGGGGCCGGAGGTGCGGGCCGAGACGACGAGGGCGTCGGCGCCGTGCCCGTTGAGCACCCAGCGCTTGCTCCCGTACAGGTGGTAGCCACCGTTGGCCTTCGTGGCACGGGTGACCACATCGGCAACGTCGTGGCGTCCCTGGGCCTCGGCCCAGGCCAGGGCGAGCGAGGTCTTGCCCTCGATCATCGGCGCGAGGAAGGCCTGCTTCTGCTCGGCGCTGCCGAGGCGCAGGATCGCCGTGCCGGCGATCAGCGAGGGGACGATCGGCTCGGGTACGAGCGTCGCGGCGAGCTGCTCGAGCACGAGCGCGAGGTCGGCGAAGCCCCAGCCGAGGCCGCCCACCTCTTCGGGGAAGGCGAGCCCGAGCCAGCCGAGCTCGCCCATCTGCTGCCACATCTCCTTCGTCCAGCCGAGCGGATCGGCGCGGAGGGCGCGCAGGCGGGTGAGGGGCGACTGCTTCTTGGCGAACGTCGCCGCGGTGTCCACGAGGAGCTTCTGTTCGTCGGTCAGGTCGAAGTTCATGGCGTGCTTGGCTCCTCTCTCGTCAACCGAGGCCCAGGATGAGCTTGGCGATGATGTTGCGCTGGATCTCGTTGGAGCCGCCGTAGATCGTCGTGGCCCGCTGGTAGTTGAAGGTCGACGGCACCCAGGCCTCGATGGCGGGCACCGTGCCCTCCTCGTTGAACCAGGTGAGCGCGTTCTGCCCCATCACCTCCATCGCCAGCTCCGAGGTCTGCTGGAGGATCTCGGAGCCGCGGATCTTCAGGATCGAGGCCTCGGGCCCGGGGGCGTGGCCACGCTGCGCGCCCGCGATCGCGCGGTAGTTCGCCATCTGCAGGCCGCGCAGCTTGATCTCCAATCGCGCGATCTTCGCGCGGAAGGCCGGGTCTTCGAGGAGCGGGCGGCCGCCCTGCGAGGTCGCCTGCGCGATGCGCTTGATCCGCCGGATGCCGCGCGCCGACTGCCCGACGGTGGCGATGAGCGTGCGCTCGTGGCCGAGCAGGGCCTTCGCCATCGTCCAGCCGCCGTTGAGCGGGCCGACCATGTTCTCCTTCGGGACGACGACGTTCTCGAAGAAGGTCTCGCAGAAGGCCGGCGTGCCGCCCGTGGTGAGGAAGGGCTTCACCGTGATGCCCGGGGTCTTCATGTCGATGAGCAGGAAGCTGATCCCGGACTGCTTCTTCGCGTTCGGATCGGTGCGCACGAGGACGAAGATCCAGTCCGCGTACTGCGCGTAGGTCGTCCACGTCTTCTGCCCGTTGACGACGAAGTGACCCTGCCCGTCGTCCTCCGCGCGGGTCTTGAGGGACGCGAGGTCGCTGCCCGCGTTGGGCTCGCTGTAGCCCTGGCACCAGACCTCCTCACCGCTCAGGATCTTCGGCAAGAAGCGCTTCTTCTGCGCGTCGGTGCCGAACTGGATGATCAGCGGGCCGACCATGGTGAGGCCGAAGGGCGAGAGGACGGGCGCGCCGGAGAGCTCGAGCTCCTCGGTGAGGATGAAGCGGCCGGTGACGTCGAGGTCGGGGCCGCCTTGGTCGACGGGCCAGTTGGGCGCGACCCAGCCGCGCTTGTAGAGGATCTTGTGCCACTCCATCACCTCGTCCATCTCGAAGTGGCCGTCGATCGCGGCCGTCTTCGCGAGGTGCGGCGGGAGCGCGGACTGGATGAAGGAGCGGACCTCGGCGCGGAACGCGAGGTGCTCGGGGCTGAACGAGAGATCCATGGGCGCGAGCTTAGAGACCGCGAATGGGGAAGTCGATCGATCTCCGAGCTCTGCCCGCTCCCGCTCCCGCAACCCGGAGCGGGAGGGGGTAGCGGGAACGGGAGCGGGAGGGGGTAACGGGAGCGGTCCTTCCGGTTGTTGGGATCTCGGTTAGGCCACCGAGACGGGCTCGTCGTCCTCGTCGCGCTCGGAGTCGATGTGGATGAGCACCTGGGCGTCGTGCTCGATCGCGACGAGCGCGTCGCGCACCTGGTTGCCGAGGGCGTGCGCCTCGCGCAGCGGGAGCGCGCCGGGCAGCTCGATGTGCAGCTCGATGAACATCACGCGCCCCGCCATCCTCGTCCTGAGGAGGTGGTAGCCGAGCAGCGGGCCGGAGGAGATCATCGCGTCGAGCGCATGCCGCAACGCGAGGACGCGCTCCTCCGGGGCGCCGGCGTCGATCAGGTCGCGCACGCCGGTGCGCAGGAGGTGGATCGCCGAGGCGAAGATGTAGATCGCGACGAGGATCGAGAGCGCGCCGTCGAAGCGGGTGATGCCGGTGGCGTAGGTGATCGCGACCCCGGCGAGCACGGCGAGGTTCGCGCCGATGTCGGTGCGGTAGTGGAGCGAGTCGCCCTTGACCGCGGAGGATCCCGTCTTCTTGCCGATCCGATCGAGGTAGGTCACGAGCGCGGCGGTGATCACCGTCGACGCGATCATCGTGCCGAGGGTGACGGTGGCGAGCACGAGCGGCTCGGGCGTGATCAGGCGGCGAAAGCCCTCGATCAAGAGGTAGATGCCCGAGCCGCCGATGAGCAGGCCCTGCCCCGCCGTCGTGAGGGCCTCGATCTTCGCGTGGCCGAAGGGGTGGTGCCGATCGGGCCGGGCGTAGGCGGCGCGGATCGCCAGCGCGTTGGCCGAGGAGGCGAAGACGTCCATGAGCGAGTCGACCGCGCTCGCGGTGACCGCCACCGAGTGCCCGAGCTGCCCCGCGAGGAGCTTGCCGACCGCCAGCGAGGCGGCCACGGTGGCCGCGATCCGCCCCGCGCGGTGGGCGGAGAGCATGTGCTTCTCGAGCTCGGCGGCGTGGGCCCAGGCCTTGTTCTCCGGAGGAGCGTCGGGGCGGCCTATCGGCCCGGGGGAGGCGGTGCTCACGGGCGCGGAGCATAGTCCGCGGCGCCGGCGCCGCTCGCGCATTTCTCGCGCTCGATCGGCCGCGGAGGCTACGCCGGGTCGGACGCCTTGGACGCGGAGATCTTGGGCGGGGCCTTCCCCGCCGAGCGGATGGAGATGAACTTGCTGAGCACGTCGAACCAGAAGGGCGCGCCGAGCGAGGCGGCGAGCGTGGTGAGCATCAGGCCGAGGAGCTTGCGCAGCCAGAAGAGGGTGCTCCCGGCGCCGTGGAAGGGCGAGGGGAGCGAGCCTTCGCGCGACCAGCCGATGGGCACGCCGAGCCCGTCGAGCGTCTTCAGCTCGGCGGAGAGATCGGCGCGCCGGGGACGCTCGGGCGGCTGCCCCGCCGCGTCCGCGGGCCTCGCGGGGGGCGCCTCCGCGGGCTTCGCGGAGGGCGCGTCTGCGGCCGCGGCGGGGGGCGGGCGGCGCCCGGGATCGCCCTCGTCGTGGGGCGATTTGAGCGATCGCTCCACGGAGACGACCGCCTCGGCGGCGAGGGCCTGGCGCATCGTCGCGTCGCGCGAGAGGCTGCGGACGAGGTCGATCGAGTCGAGGTTCGTGGCGCCGACGATCGCGAAGGCCACGGCGAAGTTGAGGTACTGGATCTTGCGCTTGTACCAGCCGCCGACGCGATCCATCGCGTCGTTGAACCAGCCCTCCACGCCCTCGCGCAGCTTGTCGTAGGCGCTCTTGCCCTTCTTGAGATCGGCCTCGGCCTCGACGAGCAGGAGGCGGAGCGTGTCCTTGACGCGGTCGGGGAGCGCGCTCGCCGCGAGCTTGGTGCGGATCTCGTCGAGCTCGGCGTCGCCCTTGTCGAGCTTGGCCAGGTCGAGCAGGACGAGCGCGAAGGTGCGGGCCGGGAGGTACGAGGGCCAGTGGCCCTCGCGGCGGACGAGGCTCTGGATGAGGGTGTGCTTGTGGAGATCGCCGAAGATGGCTTGACCCTTGCCGCTCTTGTCGGCGTCGAGCAGCCGGCGGAGCCCCTCTTCGAGGTGCAGGGCGCGGAAGCGGAGGAGCGAGGCGAGCAGCTCGTTGGCCGCGGTCACGGCGAGGCTCGCCGCCATGAACACGAAGACCGTGCCGACCGCGATGTCCATCATGGCCGATCCAAACATGCCAGAAACCCCTTCTGCGCGCGCACAGGCGAGCGCTCGCGTTCGACGATACCGGAGATCTCCCGCACGCTCTACGGCCGGATCGACGGTCAGGTGCGGCGGAGCACGAGGAGGAGCACGAGGGCCGCGAGGACGAAGACCGCGAGCGCCCCGATCACGATCCACGGCAGGAGGCTCCCGCCGGATCGCGCGGAGAGCGCCGGCCCTGCGGCAGGCCCAGGAGGCATCGGCGCGACCCCCTGCGGCTGCGCAGCCGGCCCGAGGATGGCCGCGGGCGCGGGGAGGCCGACCTGGCTCGGGCCCGTCCACGACGGCCTCGCGTCTTGCGAGGGTGCCGCGGGACCCGTCCACGAGGGCCTCGCGTCCGGCGGCGGCGGGGGCTGCGAAGGCCCGCGCGCCGCGGCGATCGGCTGCGCGACGATCGGCTGCGCGGGCGCCGCGCCGGGCAGCGGGGCCGGGGAGAGGCGCGTGAAGGGCGAGAGCGCGGCGCCGAGCTCGCTCATCGAGGCGAAGCGCTTCTGCGGGTCTTTCTCGAGGCAGCGCATCACGACCGCGCCGAGCTCGGGCGGCGCCTCGGGGAGCGGCGGCGGAGGCTGGAGCAACACCTGCGTGCAGATCTCGGTGATCGATTGCCCCGAGAAGGCCCGCCGCGCCGAGATCAGCTCGTAGAGCACGGCGCCCATGCCCCAGATGTCCGAGCGGGCGGTGACGTTCTTCATCGAGCGCATCTGCTCGGGCGCCATGTAGTGCGGCGTGCCCATCACCGTGGCCGACTGGGTGAGCTGCATCTCCGCGCCGGAGAGGGGCATCTTCGAGATGCCGAAGTCGAGCACCTTGATGAGCGGCGCCCCGTCCGAAAGCCGCGTGAGGAAGAGGTTCTCCGGCTTGAGATCGCGGTGGATGATGCCGAGCTGGTGCGCCTCCGCGATGGCGCTGCACGCCTGGAGCACGTACCCGACCGCCTCGTCGACGCGGAGCGGACCGCGCCGCACGAGCGCGCGCAGGTCGGTGCCGTCGAGGTGCTCCATCACCATGTAGTGCGTGCCGAGCGGCGCCTCGAGCGTGCCGACCTCGTAGATGCGCGCGACATGCGGGCTCCGCAGGCTGAGCGAGGCGCGCGCCTCGCGGAGGAAGCGGCCGACCACCTCGGCGTCGGCCATCGCCGCCGGGAGCAGGAGCTTGAGGGCCACGCGGTGCCCCTGGGCGACGTGCACGGCCGCGACGACGACGCCGGTGCCGCCCGATCCGAGGATGCGCTCGACGCGGTACTTGCCCGCGAGGATGTCTCCGGGGCGAACGGTCTCGGCGCTGGGCGTGGGCTTTCCGGCGATCATGAGCAGGACGGAGGTCGCGGGGGAGGCGCCATGGTACGGGAACCGCGGGCCGCTGTGGATACGCGCGGCCAGGGATCTGCGGCGCGCTCGGCCTCGCGCGCCTACGGGAACGCTTACGGGAACACCAGCGTGCCGTCGGCCGGGGCCTTTCCGGGGTCGCCGCTCGGGCCCGTGGTGTTGCCGACAACGCCGCCCGGCCCGGCGGCGCCCGGCATCCCCGGCGTCAGGGTGCTCTTGGCGAGCACGGGCTTGTCTCCGCTGTAGGCGATCGCGAGCGAGTGGCCGCCCGGGCCGCCGCCGCCGGGGCCACCTGCGCCGCCTGCGCCGCCCTTTCCACCGTTGCACGCGTCGGTCAGACCGGCCGGCGCGCCGAGCCCGCCTGTGCCGCCGGCCTCGCCCGATCCGCCGGGCTGCGCGTTGCCGCCGCGCCCGCCCGCGCCGCCCTTGCCGGCCTTCAGCTTGCAGTCGATCAGGCTGATGACGGACTTGTTCGTGTTGATCGACACGAGCGCGATGCTCGATCCGCCCGGTCGTCCTCCACCGCCGGCGAGGCCGCCGCATCCGCCCGCGCCGCCGCTCCCGCCGGTCGGACCGGCGCCCGGCCCCCCGGAGCAGACCGCGTTGCCGCCCTTCTTCCCGCCGCCGCCGCCGCCGCCTTGCCCCGGCTTGCCGGGCTCGCCGGCCTTGGCCGCGAGCCCGCTCCAGCCGAGCGTACCGTCGATCGCGCCGATGCCCGTCCCCGCGATCCCGGGCTCTCCTGGATCGCCGTCGGCGCCCTCTCCGCCGCTCCCGCCGCTCGCGCACGCGGTGTCGGCCAGGCCGCCCTTGCCGGCCGGGTTGGCCGGAGGAGGCGTCGCGTCCCCGGCGATCCCCGGCAGGCCGCCGCTCTTCGTCGATCCGCCCCCGAGGCCGCCGACCGAGCTGACGTTTCCTCCGCAGTCGTTCGTCTGCTCGCTCCCCCCGGTCGCCTGATCGCCGCCGAGCGCCGCGCAGGCGTTCTTTCCGTCGTTCATCGCCGTCTTGCTCGGCGTCGGCGGCGGCGACGAGCTCGCGTCGTCGCCCGCGGCGCCGTCGACCGCGTCCCCCGCGGTGATGTCGCAGCGCTCCAGCGTGGCCGTCGCGCTGTCGATGATCACGGCGATGGATGATCCGCCGATCATGGCCGCGGCGCTCGGCGGCGCGGTGATCGCCAGATCGTGGAGGCTCACGTCGCTCGCGGTGGTCGCGATGGAGAGGATGATCGTGTTGGGCGCGCCGGTGAGCTTGGTCTTCGTGTCCTTTGCCCACACCCACTCCGTGGAGCTCGAGCAGTCGAAGCCTCCGTAGACGGCGACGGGCTTGGTGATGGCCACGTTCTCCTTGAGCTCGCCGGCGTTGCAGGCAAAGACCCATTTGCCCGCCAGGGCGGCCTTGTCGATGGCCGCTTGCAGCGTCTTGTACGGCGTGTCCATGTCGCCGTTGCCCTCGGTCGCCGCGTCGGCCCGGACGAAGACGCCGCACTGATCGACCACGAGCGTTGGATCCATCGAGGGATCGCCCTTGCACTCGACGGGGGGCTTGCCGCCCGTCCCCGTGGTGGTCGTGGTCGACCCGCCGTGACCGCCGGTCCCGCCGGCGCCGGTGGTCCCGTATTTCGCGTCGGTCAACAGCTCGTCGGTGGAGGGCGAGCAGGCGCCGATCCAGGCGAGCGCGCCGAGCGTCGCCACACCCCAGGCTGCCATCGATCCGTGAAGACGTCCCATCATGCCCTTGTCCTCCAACCACCCACGAAAGAAAGCTAGAACGACCCCGCGAGGGAGAGGCCCCCCTGACCGGGGCCCACCTGGGGCGCGGCCTGCACCGAGAGGCCGCCCACCTTGGCGGGGCCGGGCTTGGCGGCCGGCCAGAGGGCCCACGCCACCGCGCCCACCGCGGCCACGCCGCCCACGACGAGCACGGCGGTGCCCGCGTTTTGCAGGGTGTACGCCGAGCTGAACTGATCGGCGAGGTCGGGGCAGCGGGCGCTGTCGAAGTTGGGAGAGCCGGAGACGCAGCCCTTGTGATCGCCGAGGATGTTGCTGCGCAGATCGTTGGCGTCGGACTTCTTCCCGGTGCCCACGAGCACCAGGGCGAGGCCCGTCGCGATGCCGGCCACGGCGACGCCGCCGGCCACGAAGGTCGGGACGAGGCTCCGCTTCGGGGCAGGCGGCGCCTGCTCCTTGATCGTCACCACTTCTTTGGGCAGGGCGACGAGCGTGAGGCTCACGGGCGTGCTCTTGCCCTTCGGCGCGTCGACCGTCGTGGAGGCCTCTTTGTACCCGTCGAGCGTGGCCTTGACCGTGTGCTTGCCGGGCTCGACGAACACGTCGTCGAGGAGCGGCGCCTCGCCGGCCGGCTTGCCGTCGACCGAGACCTGCGCGCCCTTCGGGAGCCCGCTCACCTTGATCGCGCTCACCGAGGCGCGGGACTGATCGTAGGTCTTCTGCATCTGATCGCGCGTCGCCGGATCGCCCGTGATCGGGAACGAGCGCAGCGCGAAGGCCAGGTGCTCGGCGGCGTCGCGCGTCTTGCCCTGCGCGAACTCGGCCATCGCGAGGTTGCCGGCGATGTCGTAGACCTTCTTCACGGCGAAGGCCTGTTTGTAGGCCTTCTCGGCCTCGTCGAACTTGCCCTCCTTGAAGGCCTTGTTCCCGAGGCTCAGCCACTTGGCCGCCTCGGCGTCGGCGCTCGCCGAGCTCGCGGTGCCCGCGGGGGGAGGTTGGCCGAGGCTCGGGGACGGTGCGCCGAGCAAGGTCGCGGCGGCGAGCACGCCACAGCAGGTCCAGCGATGAAGGTTCACGGGAGCTCTCTCGAATGAAGGCGTGGGTTGGGCGAGCGCCGCGCGGCGCTCACTCGTTGGACTTCTCCTGCGGAAGCTCGAACAGCGGCTTGAACGTCGGCTTGGGCGGCGGGGGCGCGGTGGTGCGCGGGCGTGGCGTGGCGGGCGGGGCTCGACGGCGGGCTCGGCCGAGGCGGTCGAATCGGCGGACGCGACCGGCTCGGCCGAGGCGGTGGACGCGGGTGGAGAAGGGGGCGCGGCGCCCGGCGTCGAGGTCGCGCTCGGCGCTGTCGCGGCGGCGGTCGTGGCGGGGTCGTCGGGCAAGGGCGGCGCGATGGCCACCGACGAGGACACCGGTCCGTACGCGCCCTCACGCGCTGCGGGCTGGAGCACGAAGCGCCGGACGATCGCGAACGCGAGGAGCAGCAGCGTGGCCACGGCCGCAAGGCGGAGCCAGAGCGGGCTGCCCTTGCGGCGCTCGTCCTCGGCGGGCGCGGGCCTGTCCGAGGGCAGGTTGGCCGAGGGGAGCGCCTTCTTGTCGACCGCCTCGGCCTGCGCGGCGGCCCACGGGCTCGGGCCGTCGGGGTGCGAGACCTCGACGGCGGGCGGCCTGGCGCTCTCCAGCGTCCGCTCCGCGGGGCTCCGGTTGCTGTCGGGTATCCGGCCGCTGTGGGCCATCCGCGGGCCGGTCTTCACGCGCCGCGGATCGGTCTCGACGGCCACCACCACCTTGGGCACGTCGACCGTCTTCGACTCCTGGTTGGCCTTGGGGAGCACGTTGCTCGCGTGGGCCCGGGCCATGTCGACGCCGCCCGCGGAGATCACGGCGGGCGGCGGCTTGGGCTTCTTGACGCGGCTGCTCGGAGAGACGCCCGCCTCGTCGAGGAAAGGGTTGATCCCCGCGGCGGGGCGGGGCGTCGCGAGCGGCGCCTTGGCTGCGGGCGGGGAGAGCTTCGCCGGGTCCGGCGAGAGGCGCGGCGGTGGGGTGGGCGGCGGCAGAGGGCCGGGTGCGCCGCCGGCAGGCCTGCGCCCTTCCACGGGGGTCTTTCGCCCCTCTCTCGGATCCTCGCCGCTCATGGGTCCACGATACCCCCAACTCCCGCGGGTTGCGAAGGATCGACGCTCCTTTCAGGTTCGATCGCGTTCGATCTCGGCCGATCAGCCGAAGGGGTCGCGCAGGGTGATGGTCTCGTCGCGGCGGGCGCCGACGGACACGAGGTCGATGGGCACGCCCACCTGCTCCGCCACGAAGGCGAGGAAGCGCTGCGCCGTCGCGGGCAGGTCGCCGAGCGCGCGGGCCGTTCCGAGCGGCTCGGACCAGCCGAGGAAGGACTGGAGCACCGGCTTCGCCGCGGGGAGCAGGTCGATCGGCAGCTCGGTGGTCCGCCCGGCCGGGGTGTCGTAGGCCACGCACACCTTCACCTCGGGGAGGCCGGTCATCACGTCGAGCTTGGTGACGGCCAGGCCGTCGAGCCCGTTGACGCGGGCCGCGAAGCGCAGCGCGGGCAGATCCAGCCAGCCGGTGCGTCGAGGGCGGCCCGTCACGGAGCCGAACTCCCCGCCCTGCACGCGGAGCCGCTCGCCCACCTCGTCGAAGAGCTCGGTCGGGAAGGGGCCCTCGCCGACCCGCGTCGTGTACCCCTTGGTGATCCCGACGACCCGGTGGATCCGCGTCGGCCCGAGGCCCGCGCCCGAGCAGGCGCCGCCGGCCACGGCCGAGGACGAGGTCACGAACGGATAGGTCCCGTGATCCAGGTCGAGCAGCGTGCCCTGCGCGCCTTCGAGCAGCAGGCGCTCCTTCTTCGCGAGCGCCTCGTTCACGAGGAGCGAGGTGTCGGCGAGCAGGGGCACGACGCGCGCGGCCAGGGGCGCGAGCGCGTCCATGATCGTGGAGACCTCGGGCACCTGGCCGCCGAGGTCGCGGATCACCGGGGCCCAGGCGCGGAGGGCGCGCGCGACCTCGTCCTCGACGCGCGCGAGGTCGCGCAGGTCGCCGGCGCGCACGCCGCGGCGCGCGGCCTTGTCCTCGTAGCAGGGGCCGATGCCCCGCTTGGTGGTGCCGATCTTCTCGCTCTTGCCCGCGGCATGCTCGCGGAGCGCGTCGATCTCCGGGTGGTAGGGGAGGATCAGGTGCGCCCGGTCGGAGACGAAGAGGCGGCCCTCCGTCCGGTGGCCGCGCACCTCCAGCGCGTCGATCTCGCCGAGCAGCACGCCAGGGTCGATCACCATCCCCTGGCCCATCACGCAGCGGGCGTCGGGGCGGAGGATGCCGCTCGGGATGAGCCGCACGACGATCCGCTCCTCGCCCACCACCAGCGTGTGCCCGGCGTTCGGGCCGCCCGCGTAGCGCACGACCATGTCGGCCTGCTCGGTGTACAGGTCGACGATCTTCCCCTTGCCCTCGTCACCCCACTGGGCGCCGACGATCACCACGGCGGTCATAACGGCTCCTTCTCGGCTCGATCGTTGCAGCTCAAACGGTTTATCGTCCTGCGCCCACGGCCTCGATCATCGCGGCGATCCCGGCCGGGTCGAGGCCGAACGCGCGCGCGCCGAGGGTCACGCCCGGGGCCGGCACCTCTTCGACGGAGGAGAGGGCCATGCCCCCGGCCGCCGGCGTGAGCAGGTGGGTGAAGCGCCAGGCCCGGGCATAGGTCTCGGCGCCCGCCTCGGGGTGGATGGCCGCAGCGATCCCCTGCGCGCGCAGGGAATCGGCCACGAGCTCGGAGCGCTCGCCCAGCGCCACGAGCACCGAGGGCGGAGGCGCGTCGGCGAGCCCCTTCTGCGCGAGCGCCCAGCTCACCGCGTCGAGGTGCAGGCCGAAGCCCACGGCGGGCATCGGCAGGTCGAAGCGCGCGAGCAGGTCGTCGTAGCGGCCGCCGCCTCCGATCGGCTCGCCCGGGCCCTCGGCCAGCAGGTGGAAGATCACGCCCGTGTAGTAGGCGAAGCCGCGGACCTCGCCGAGGTCGAGGCGGAGGCGGGCGCCGAGCGCCGGATCGGCGGCCCGGGCCTGCGACCAGAGCCGCTCGAGCTCACCCACCGCCGCGGCCGCGCCGGTGTCGCCGAGGAGCGCCCGGGCGCGGGCGAAGAGCGCCTCGGCCGAGGGCTCGCCGGGGCCGCCGCCTTGCAGATCGGGCAGCGCCTCCAGCGCCCGGGCGAGCGCGGGCGGCGCGCCGGCGAGCAGGGCGCGGATGCGCGCGCTGTCCTTGTGCTCCAGGGCGTCGCTCACCTCGGCGGCGAGCGGCGCGGGCAGCGGATCGAGCAGCGCGCGGGCGATCGTCGCGTGGCCGAGGTCGACCACGAAATCCGTGAGGCCCGTCGCACGCACGGCTGCGGCGGCGAGGCGGAGCACCTCAGATCGCCCTCGGGCGAGGGCGCGCCGTAGAGCTCCACGCCGGCCTGGGGCACCTGGCGGTGACGGCGCGCTCGGCCCTGCCGGCGGCGGACGATCGTGCCCTCGTAGCAGAGCCGGATCGGCCAGGGCTCGCGGCCGAGCCGCGTCGCCACCATGCGGGCGATCTGCGGCGTCATGTCGGGCCGGAGCGCGGCCACCTCGCCCGACTCGGGCTCGACGAAGCGCAGCACGTCCGAGGGATCGAGCGTGCCGAGGCCCCGCTCCAGCACCTCGGCCAGCTCGAAGGCCGGCGGCGTCACCAGGCGATAGCCGTGGAGGGCCACCTGATCGAGCACCCGCCGCGCCAGCGAGCGCCGCCGCCGGGTCTCCTCGGGGAGCAGATCGCGCATCCCCGCGGGGAGGGGGTGAGAGAGCGCCTTCGGGGGGGCGTCCGGCGTCGTCACGGCCCGCTTATAGCGCGCCTCTGCGGCGAGGGCGCAAGCGCGGTGGCGATCTGCTCAGCTTTTCTCGATCGCCGGGACGGAGATCCGCACCGTGGCGTCGCGCCAGCGGCGGATCACGTCGGGCAGCTCGAAGAGGGTGTGGAGGGTCACGTCGGCATGTGTCCCGTGGAGCCGCTCTGCCGGCGTGAACACCGAGGCCACCGCCACCGAGCGCATCCCCGCCCGGCGCGCGCACTCGATGTCCTGCGGCCCGTCGCCGACCATGACCATGGCCTCGGGCCCCGTGTGGAGCGCCCGGGCGATGTGGAGGAGCGGCCCGGGCGCGGGCTTCTTCTCCGGCAGATCGCCCCCGGCCACGATGACCCGGAAGCGCGTCCGCACCCCGAGCGCGGAGAGCACCGCGTCGGTGATCGGGCGCGGCTTGTTCGTGCAGAGCGCGAGGGCCATGTCCGGCAGCTCGGCGAGCGCGTCGAGCGCCTCTTTGGCGCCGGGCGCCCAGCGCGTGAAGTCGACCGGGTGCTCGACGTAGTGCCGCGAGAAGTGGGCCAGCAGCTCGTCCACCTCGGGGCTCGCCTCGGGGAGCTGGGCCGCGCGGGCCACGAGGGCGCGCCCGCCGTCGCCGACGAAGCGGACGATCACCTGGCCGGAGAGCGGGCTCCTGCCCGTCGCCCGGAGCGCGTGGTTGACCGCGGCCACGATATCGCCGCGGCTGTCGATCAAGGTCCCGTCGAGATCGAAGGCGATCGCGGTCGGAGGAAGCATTGCCTCGATCGTAGGGGAAGCCCGCGCTCCACGGAAGGGCAGAACCGCTGAAAAATGCGCTGTTTCGCGCCGAATGTGCATTGCACCGCTGCAATGGTGGGGATGCGGCCTTTCTCAGAACTGCACCTCGATTCCACACGATCTATCCGGAAACGAAGCCTTCCGACCCGCGCCCGCTCCCGCTATCCCCTCCCGATGCCCCATTCCGGAGCGGGAGCGGGCGGACGGGAGCGGGAACGGGAGCGGGAGCGGGCAGAGTAGAGATTGACGCGGCTCGATCTGCTGCCGCGCTACTTGCGGTCGCCCGTCACCCGGATCTCCCGCAGCCTGGCCTTGGCCGCGTCGTAGTACCCGGCCATCTCCGCGCTCGCCCCGCTCCCCGCCTCCCACAGGTTGTTGCGCTCCTCCGGGTCCTTGCCGAGATCGTAGAGCTCGTAGCCCGTCCCGTTCGAGATCGTCATCTTCAGGTCGCCGTGGATGAGCGCGCGGCGCGGGTCGTTGTAGGGGCCGCCGGGCATGTCGATCAGGATGTCGCGGGGCTCGGGGCTCGCGCCGGGGGCGAGCTGCCAGTCGGGGACGAGCGAGGTGCCGGAGAGGAAATCGAAGCGCGTCGCGTCCGCGCCGGGGCCGGGCACGCCGAGCACGTCGAGCAGCGTCGGGACGAGATCGATCGCGCTCCTTCGCACGGCGAGGTGCCGCGGCGCGACGCCGGGCACGCGGAGGATCAAGGGCACGCGCACGAGCTCCTCCCAGAGCTCGAAGCCGTGACGCCACATCTTGTGCTCGCCGAACGCCTCGCCGTGATCGCTCGTCACGACGACGACCGTCTTGTCGCCCCAGGGCGAGGCGCGCACGAGGTCGAGCACCCGCCCGATGTGCTTGTCCACGAAGGCCACCTCGCCGTCGTAGAGATCGCGCTGCGTCTTGCCGAAGGAGGGAAGGTCGCTGTGCGGCAGGTAGTCCGCGTGCGGGTCGACGAAGTGCATCCAGAAGAAGAAGCGCTTGCCCGTGTGCTCGGGCATCCCGAGCATCCGCACGGCCGCGTCGCCGAGCTTGTCGCCGCTCGCGCTGTTCTCCATCTCCTTGATCGAGCCCTCGGCCGGGATGGCCGAGAAATCGATCTTCTCGAAGCCCCGTTCGAGCCCCGATCCGCGGCCGAAGTAGCCCAGCGCATGCGCCGCGAAGGTGTGGAGGCCGGCCTTCTTGAGCCGCTCGGACAGCATGATGTCGTCCTTGCCGAACGTGTTCGAGTGCCCCCAGTTGCGGTGCGACTCGCTCCCGTACTTGCCCATCAGCATCGGCCCGACGCTCTTGCCGGTGTACGAGGCGAGCGAGTACGCGTTGTCGTAGACGATCGCCTCCTTGGCCAGCTTGTCGAGGTTCGGCGAGAGCGGGTGCGGGTTGCCCGCGTAGCCGAGGTCGGCGCGGAGCGTGTCGACGGTGATGAGGATCAGGTTGAGATCCCTGGGGATGCTCCCCGCGGGCGGCGGCGCGGAGGCCGAGCCGGTCGTCGAGGCCGGGGGCTTCGCCGACGCGCTCCCCGAGACGCTCGGCGCGGCGGACGGCGCGGGCTTCTTGATCGCCGCGAGGCTCAGATCCCGGCCGTTGCAGTCCTCGTCGATCCCGTTGTCGGGGATCTCGGTGGCGAAGGGGTTGATGTTGGGATCGTGATCGTTGCAGTCGCCGCCGCCGAAGCGGCCGGCCACGCCGTCGCCGTCGCGATCGGAGAGCTTGCGGGCGATCGCGAGCATCGGGTGGCCGAGCGGGGCGCCGCGCTCGATGGCCTGGGCGGTCGCGGGCGCCTCGTCGAGGCTGCGCGAGGCGCGGATCGTGAGGGCGAGCGGGGCGATCGCGATCAGGGCGGCGATCGGGCCCTGGACGCGGCCGAGGAGGGCCGGGGCGAAGAAGGCGCCGAGGAAGATCGCGAGCGCCTCGGCCGGGGCGCGCAGGTCGAGCTCGGGGCGCTTGAAGATGCCGTAGATCGCGAAGAAGCCGCCGTCGCCCGAGACGCTGCCGGTCATGACGCCGAAGGCGAAGAGGACGGACACGAAGAGCAGCGCGACGAGGCCGGTCGCCACCGGGTCGACCGCGCCCTTGCGGACCTCGCTGGCCGTCGCGAGGGCGTGGCGGAGCGAGGGGACGACGGCGAGCAGCGCGAGCGCCGTGAGCAGCCCGAGGCCCAGCGCGCCGGTGCCGATCGCCACGCCCGCGAGCAGGGGCGCGACCTCGATGGCGAGCAGGGCGCGGCCGAGGTGGGCGCTCAGGGTGGTCCAGAAGAAGGCGCCGATCACGGCCAGGGGGACGAAGGCCGCGATGTCGGCCGGGCGGCCCGCGCCCCGGGCCCGCAGCGCCGCGGCGAGGCGGGAGGGCGAGGGCGCGCGCTCGGCGTCGACGACGAGGCCGGCCGTCGCGGCGGCGAGGCCCAGGATCAAGCCGAGCGGCGCGAGCAGCCCCGCGTCCGCGAAGAACGTGGAGAGCGCGGACGAGGAGGCCGCGCTACCGGCCACGCTCCGGGCCGACGAGGCATCGAAGGCCGCCGCGCCTGCCGTGACGATCGCCGCGCCGAGCAGGCTCCGCGCGGCGCGTGCGCCCAGCGTCCTCGTCCAGGCGAGCGCGTTCATCGCGCAGCCCGCCGGCGCGAGAGGGGGTGGGCCGCGTCGTAGACCTTCACGAGGTGATCGATCGAGACATGGGTGTAGCGCTGGGTGGTCGAGAGGCTCTGGTGGCCGAGCATCTTCTGGATCGCGCGCAGATCGGCGCCGCCGTCGAGCAGGTGGGTCGCGCAGGTGTGGCGGAGCGCGTGGGGGTGCAGATCGGCCCTGCCCGCGCCGAGCGCGCCGTACTGGTGCACGAGGGCCTGCACCCGCCGGACGCCGAGCCGCTCGCCCCGCCGGGAGACGAAGAGCGCCTTCGGATCGAGGGCGCCCGTCTTCGGGTGGCGGAGCTCGTCGCGCCGGGCGAGGTAGCGGCCGATGGCCTCCACGGCCTTGGATCCAAGGGGGACGACGCGCTCCTTGTTGCCCTTGCCGATCACCCGCACCGAGCCGAGCGAGGCCTCGCCGCGGCCGCCGAGGTCGACATCGCCGAGGTCGAGCCCGCAGAGCTCCGAGACGCGCAGGCCCGCGCCGTAGAGCGTCTCCAGGAAGGCCCGGTCGCGCAGCCCCTCGGCGCTCGCTTCTTCCGGCGTCGTCACCACCTCGGCCGCGGCGTCCACGTTGAGGAACGTCGGCAACGGCCGCCGCACCTTGGGCAAGGAGAGCTCCTCGGCCGGGTTCTTCTCGATCTCGCCGCGCCGCTGGAGGTAGCGGAGCATCGCCCGGATCGCCGCGATCTTGCGGCCCACCGAGGGGGGCGCGTGGGTGCGGGCGAGCTGCCCGAGGAAGCCGCGCAGGAGCAGGACATCGAGGTCGGCCGGGCGGCGGGCCGAGGGGCGGCGCTCGCGGACGAAAGCGAGGAGCTGGGCGAGATCGCGGCGGTACGCGTCGACCGTGTGGCGCGAGGCGCGCCGCTCCTCCGCGAGGTGGGCGAGGAAACGCTCGACCGCGATCGCGAGCGGGCTGCCTTCGTCCGGTGCGGTCGGACGGTCGGCATCACGGGCAGGGGCGCGGGCGGGCACGGCTCTGCCCTACCACCGTGCGCCCGGTTGGGGCAAAGAGAGTTCGCGCCCCACGGCCGGCGCGCCTGGGTTAGCCTGGAGGGAGCACGGCGGAGGCGGGCGCGTCTTCGCCTGCCCCGGGAGATCGGCTTGAGCATCGGCGACCCGTCGGAAGGCGACACGATCGACAATCGCTACCAGCTCGACCGGGAGCTCGGCCGCGGGGGCCACGGGATCGTGTTCGCGGCGCACGATCTGTCGCGGAACGAGCCCGTGGCCATCAAGATCCTCCGCCAGAACATCTCGGAGGATCCGCAGTACGCGGTGCGCCTCTGGCGCGAGGCCGAGGCCCTCCGCGCGCTCTGGGGGCAGAGCGTGGTGACGGTGCACGGCTTCGGCAACGACGCCGACGGCTGGGTCTACATGGTGATGGAGCTGCTCGAGGGCGAGACGCTCGACGACTACCTCTTCGAGCTCGAAGACTTCGGCGACCGGATGAGCGTCTTCGAGACGCTCCGCACCCTCGACCCCGTGGCCCGCGCGCTCCACACCGCGCACAGCAAGGGCATCATCCACCGCGATCTCAAGCCCGCGAACATCTTCCGCGTGAGCCCCGAGGCCGGCGGCGGCGTGCGCCTGATGGACTTCGGTCTGGCCAAGATCGCCGGAAGCGAGCAGCTCACCCAGGCCGGGATGATCGCCGGCTCGCCGAGCTACATCGCGCCCGAGATCTGGCGCTGCGAGGCCTTCGATCACCGGGTCGACATCTACTCGCTCGCCGCGGTCGTCTTCCGCTGCCTCGCGGGCCGCACGCCCTTCGTCGCGCCGAACCCGCTCGAGCTCTACATGAAGGTGATCAAGGACGAGCGCCCCCGCCTCTCGCCGCTCCGGCCGGGCCTGCCCCCGGAGGTCGACCTCTGGGTGGCCCGCTCCCTCGCGCTCGACAAGGACCAGCGCTACCCCTACGTGTCCACGATGTGGAACGACCTGCTCCGCATCCTGATGCAGGGCGCAGGCCCGACCGCCGAGAAGATCCGCGCGACCTTCCGCCTGCCCGGTTGAGCTCCCTCGACGCGATCAGTTCGCGAAGCAGGCCTTGCACACGCCGCCGCAGTCCATCCCGGTCTCGTTGCCGTTCTGGACTCCATCGGTGCAGGTCGGCGGCTGGCAGACGCCGATCTTGCACACCAAGCTCGCGCAGTCGTCGGGCGCCTTGCACTTCTTGCCGCCGTCGCAGCGCAGGCCCTGGGCCGCGCATTTGCCGCCGCAGTCGATGTCGGTCTCGGTCCCGTTCGTGATGCCGTCGTTGCAGTTGACCGGCTTGCACATCTTGGGCTGGCCCTGGCAGACCCCGCTCTGGCAGTCCAGGCCACCGTCGCAGGGCACGCCGTCCGGGCAAGGCGCGCACTCGGGCCCGCCGCAGTCCTTGGCCGTCTCGTTCACGTCCTGGATGTTGTCGGTGCAGTGGAAG
>JAXLYT010000106.1:0-28421 GCA_046351295.1 Byssovorax sp. | reverse complement strand
AGCGGAACACCGACAATTGCAGCGCATCGCCGAAGCCCCGCATCGTCTTGTGCACCTGCCGGAGCCGCTTCGGATCGCACACATCGTAGGCCACCACGTAGGTATGCCGCATCGCCCCCTCCCCTCACCGTGTCCGGAACGACGGGTAGCTCGGGATCTCCCCGAGCAGCATCCGCCCGAGCAGCCGCGCCTGCACCTCGAGCACCCGCCGGTAGCTGATCCGGTAGCCGAACACCGGGTGCGTCACGAGCTGATCCATCCGCCGCTCGTAGGCCAGCAAAAAGCTCTTCCGCGCCTCCGGCGTCAACGCCACCGACCCGGCCGCCCGCACGAAGTCCTTCTCCGCGAACACCCCGTTGTTGATCGCCCCGATCACCACCGAGTCGCCGATAAGGGGCCGGAACTCTTCCATCAAGTCGAGCGCCAACGCTGGCCGCCCGAACCGGGGCTGGTGGTAGAACCCGAGCTGCGCGTCGAGCCCCGCCGTCCCGAGAGCCACCGTGAAATCCTTGGTCAAGAGCGCGTATGCGAAGGATAAGAGCGCATTCACCGGATCCTTCGGTGGGCGCCTGTTGCGTCCCTCCAGATCGAACGTCGCGTGCAGCGCCGCGTCTCCCTTCAGCATCCCCGAGAACGACGCGAAGTAGGCCCGCGCCGCGCTCCCCTCGATCCCGAGCAGCGACTCCAGCGACTCGGCGGCTTCGGCCTTCTTCGCGAGCTGCTCCAGGTGCGACACCACCACCGGATCGACCTCTTCCGTGTTCCGGCGCAAGAGCGTCCGGGCGTTCCGGATCTTCGCGGCCACCAGCCCCTGCGCGATCGACAGACACCGCGCTGGGTCGCTCGCGGCCCGGTACTGCGCCATCCGCAGCTCCACGTTGTTCGACTCGTGCCCAAGGGCTCGGCCCAGAAAGTAACCGCCCGTCGTGAAGAACGACAGCGGAATCCCCCGCGACAAGAGCGCCTTGAGCGCCTGCGTCGTCACCTGCACGTTCCCGAGCACGCTCACCTGCGACGTATTCGGCAACCGCGCCTCGACCCTCCCCTCCTTGCGCCCCACCACCACGAGCCGCTCTCCTTCGAGCGACACGCGCGCCCCCTGGTCTTGCACGTACACGGGCATCTTGTCGTCCCGCGCCGGGTGCAGCCGCCGCAGCTCCACCTCCGGCGCCACTGTCCCGTAAAGCCCCCACGGATCGGCCTCGTCCGGCCCGAGCAGCGCGTCGAGCGGGTTGTCCCCCTGGGCTTCTTCCGGCTCATCGGGCGGCGCGCCGGTAAGTTGCCGGAGCAGGTTCGTCTCATCGGGCAAGCAGATCCCGGACAGCGAGCATCCGTGGCACTTCGGGCTCTCCACGAGCGGCGACGGGATCTCCGCGCTGCTCACCACCTCCCGCGCCCGCGCCGCGGCCCGCTCGGTCATCATCACGAGGCCTGCGTCGGCCACGATCGGCACCCGCCGGCGCGAAGCAGCGAAGTAGATCGCCCCCTCGTCGCAGGTGTACCCATGCTCGCGGAGGAGCAGGATCTGCGCGCAGATCTGCGCCCGCTCGGGAGGATAAGCCTGCTCCGGCAAGTCCGGCACGGCCCCGCGCTTGTACTCGATCGGCAGCACCCGCCCGCCGGCCTCTCCCTCGACGATATCGATCTTGGCCGTGATCCCGAGCTTCTCGGACGACAGCCACACGCTGCGCGCCTCATAAGGCCGGGGCTCGGGCTTGTCGGCCTCGTCGTCGACGTCATCGGCCTTCTTCCCGCGCCCCTTGGCCGCGCCGGCCGCATCGCCGCCCTCGAGCGGGGGCAGCGAGCCGCCCGGCTGATCGGCCCGCCGGTGCACCGCCCGCCCGTCGACCGTGAAGACGTTGTCCTCGAACTCCCCCTGCGCCCATTCGAGGTAGCAGAGGCGCTCGCAGTAGAGCACCTCGTTGATCATCCGCGCCGGCACCAGGGCCGGCGGCGCGCCGGCCTTGAATCGCAGCTCATCACCCATCGAGATATCCCCCGTGCGGCACACGCGGAGAACGTCTCCCCGCGGTCACTGATCTTCAAGGCCCTCTGCCGTCACTCCCGCTCGAACTGCCCGAGCCCGTAATGCGACCCATACCCCAGCAGCACCGGCCCCTCGACCTCCTCCGCAAACTCCACCCGAAACCCGCCGAACCCTTTCATCGAAGCCCCTTCCCGCCGATCCTCACTCCGCTGCATCCGAAACGACAACCACCGCGTACTCGACGTCTCCCCCGCCCCCGGGTCGAAGAGCCCCGCTCCCTCCACCACCTTCACCCCGGCCGGCGGCGGAAACCCGCGCAGCCCAAGCTCCCGCACGAGCTGCCCCTCGGCCGAATCTTTCCCTTCCTTCCGATACCGGGGCAACACGAACGGCGACTTCGACCGCCACACCCTCGACCTCCCGAACAGCGTCGAGTCCTTGGCAAAATCGGCCGGCTCACCGAACCCACTGAGCACCACGTCGAGGTCCGGCCGCCCGTGCTCTTGCTTCAAGTACGCGATCCCGGACAGCGCATGCTGCTCCTTCTCCCCGAACCCCTCGGGCGCGTACACCAGCACATGCGTCACCCGGTTCGTCCGCCCCCGCGCCTCGGGCACGTAGTGCGCGTGCTGGTGCGCGTCTCTCCGCGCCTCGCCGGAGGCCACCTTGCCGGACAGCACGGGCGACGGCGGCGAACCGAAACGGCTCATCGCCGCGCGCCGCACCTGCTCCGCCACCCGCACCGCATCGGTAAAGAGCGGCAGCACCTTGCCGCCCAGCACGAGCTCCGCCACCGTCGGGCGCGTGGCCGCCGCCTGCGCAACCCGCGGCGCCGTCCCCGGCGAGAGCGCGTCGGCCGGCCGCCGATAAAACACCCATCGTGTCCCCGGCGGGTCGCCGAAGCCCTCTTTGTGCAGCGCGCTCGTCGTGCGCCGCACGTCTTCCTCGGTGAACCCCTCGGCGGGACAGAGCACGCGCACGGTCAACATCCCGGCGGCGGCCCGCCCGTCGGAGGGCGCGCAATTCGGCGAGGGTGCCTCTTCTCCGGGGCCGAGCAGGCGCATCTCGCACCATGCTTCGGCGCGCCCGAGATACGAGATCTCCGACGCCAGCGCCCCGAGGGCCCGGCGCTCGGCGGGAGAAGGGTCGACGGGCCAGCACACGAAGAGCGGCGCGCTCCGGTCGACGGCCACGAAGGCGTCGAAGACCATCTTCCCCGTTCGATCGAGGGTGTTTTGCGAGAGATAGTGTCGCGTGTGCGAGGCCACGGCCGGCGGCAAGGAGAACGAAGGCGGCGCGGCGAGCAGGCGCAGGGCGGAGAGGGCCACGGCGCGATCGAGCTCGGGGCAGCGGGTGTACAAGGCCGCGTGGAGAGCGCGGACGATGCGCCAGGGGGAAGGGGGCCACTCGGGGACACCTTCGTTGACGTGGTGTCCCGCGGGGGTCGCGTGGAAACGGCCGGCGGGGAAGCGGAGCTCGAAGACAATCACTTGTCGGCCTCGGCCTTGGACTTCGCGGCCTTCTTCGACACCTTGCCGGAGGCCTCGGTCTTTCCGAAGACGAGCCGGGTCACCGGCGGGTCGGCGAAGAGCGGTTTGCAGGCGGCGATGGCCGGGCCGAGCGCGGCCTCGAGGTCGGCGATCGCGGGCAGGACGAAGCCCTCCGGCGCGGTCACCCGGACTTCTTTGACCTCCAGATCGCAGGCGGTGCGGAGCCGGAGGTTGTCGCGGAGGAGCTTCTGGAACTTGTAGACGGCGAGCAGTTCGAGCAGCCGGCGGGCCTCGGGAGGCAGGGCGAACGCGCGGAGCTGCCGCAGGTCGAGGTTCAGGAAGGCATCGATGCGCGCCGCGGTGTACTCCGTCCGGGCAAAAGGCACGTTGCCGAACCCACGTGACGTATCGGCGGACGGGTTGATCCGATCGTTCTTCACGCCCCCGGACTGGGCCGCACGGGCGCCGCGGGCCTCGATGAAGCTGCTCATCACCCGAGCGAAGCGCAGGCGCGGGTCGTCGAGCTGGGCCATGAAGAGCCCGTGGAGCAGCGAGCAGGGGTCGAGCTTGAACACGGTCGCGACGAAGCGCGCAAAATCGGTGGGGAGGTTCGGCCGGAAGCCCACGGCGTCGAGGAGGATGTCTTTGAACAACCGGTCGCCCAGCTTGCCCTCCAGCACATAGGGAGAGTTGAGGCGGTGAGCTTCGAGCACGCTCGACGTCCGGGCGATGATCTCGCCGCCGTCGGCGATGTCGACGTGAATGTAGGGCAGCCCGTCGAGGGCAGGGACGAGGGTGCCGGCGGAAGCGTCCCAGCAGGTCGTCTCGGCGCGGTTGGCCATGGACTGGGCCGATTCGACGAGGATCATCTCGGTCCCGTCGGCCAGCGTATAGGTGGCCGCGCCGAGATCGGGAAAGCCCGTGGGCTGGAAGCGGTCGGTCTGCACAGGGGTAAGGGCGGCCTCGATCAAGAGGCGCGGCGCAGCAGCGAGGGGAGTGAGGTCAACCATGGGTCTCCTGGGAAGGCGGAACGATGATTTGAGCCAACAAGCTATTTTCAAGACGGAGAGGCAACGGCACGACGAGCGCCGCCGCGAGCGTGGAGAGGTCACGCGGGCCGCGCGCCCGCAGGGTCACGCGAGGCGAGCGCTCGCTCGCCCGAAGCCGGCGCTCGGCGATCTCGATGGCGCCCTGGAGATCACCGGCGCCGATGCGCGCAAGGATGGCAGTCACGACCCGAGGCGAGGGATGTCGCCCTTCGACGGCCAGAAAGTGCGGTGACGTGATCGCGCGCAGGAGGGCAAACACGGCGTCGTGCGGCGCGCCGGACTGCGCTTCTGTCCTCGCAGGGGCAGCCCCCTCGGCCCATGCCACGAAGGCCGCGCCGAAGAGCAGGTCGGCGAATCGCCGGCCGTCCACCTCGCCCTGGAGCAGCCGGGTGAGGTCTGCCCCGGTCAGCGTAGAAGTGCCGTCGAGCGGGACATGGCCTTGCGTCCGCTCTGCGCCGAGCAAGCGGCGCCGTGCGATGGCCACGATGTTGTCCATCGGGCTCCGATCGGTCCAGATCGGGCGTGCCGCCTCGGCCCAGCGGCCGGCATCATCGAGCGGCAAGAGCGCGCTCCGGATCCCTCTCCACGAGGCGACCGCCCAGGCCAGGCGCATTTCGGTCGAGCCGTCGTCGGCCGCGGTGCGCCACGCGGCGCTGAGCGGCCGGAGCGGGCGGATGCGCTCGCGGGCCTTGGGCGAGCGGCCGATCGCGCGCATCAACGCACCTGCGGCGGCGAGGACCGCGGTGAGGCGCCCGCCCGCCCGGCACGCGTCGAACATGGTGGTTTGCAGGACGCGCGCAGCGGTGGAGACAGCCTGGGGAGGGTTGTCGAGGCGAAGGACGGCGGTGAGCAGCGCGTCGAGCTCGCCGAGCAGCTCGACATCGGGCACGGCGCGGACATCGAGACTGCCCTGAGCGGTCGCCAGGAACGAGAGGCCATTGCGCTTGAGAATGGCGATCCGCTCGAAACGGTCGATGCCACGGTCGACCCCGAGGGTGGCGAGGGCGCGGGCCGCGTCGAGGCCTGACAAGGCGCGGCGCCGGCCGAGGTCGAGGCGGCCTTCGCCGAAGAGCGCCGTGAGCTCGGCGATGCCAGCCTGCGCGGGCCAGCAGGGGAGCCAGAGCTCGGCGCGGTTGTTCTCGCGGACGGCATCGGCCCCGGAGGCGGAGCCATAGCCCACCGCCGAGGTGGCGACGTGAAAAGGAAACGAGGCTTTGCCGTGTTCCTGGCTGTCGAGGCGGCGCACGGCGGCGCCGGCAAATAAGAGCACGCCTTCGAGAGCGAGCACGTAGTCCCAGGCATTGACCCGGCTCTCGGCGCCGAGGCCATGGCTCATGTTGGGGCCGCCGGCGAGCGCGGGAGAGAACTGGCCGACCGCGGCCTCCTGGTAGACACCGCCCACCGGCTCGCCGAAGAGCGAAGCCCGGAGCTTGTCACGTGCGCCGGCCTCCGTGCTTCGCCGCCTGCGCGCGGGGACGAGGAGCAGCTCTGCGAGCCGCTGCATGAAGTTGTTGGCGAAGTCGAGGCGCCCGTCGTTGCCACCGGTGCCGAGGATGGGGGGAAACATGGGTGAGTCGCCGACGACGTACACGGCATCGAGCCAGCGCACCGCGCCGTCGGGCAAGCGCGCCCGGGCCTGTTCGAGGAGCCGCTGTTTCTGCTCATCCCTCGGTTTCTCGGTGATCCCCAGCCGGCCGAGGAGCGCGGTGCACGCGGCGATGGTCTCCCGGTAAGCGGCAAAACGCGCCGAGCTGTCAGCGAGAATGGCGTCGATCCCCGCCCTCTGGTCGCCGGGGTGAAAACCGCTGCCCCCGTTCCAGGGCGTGACGATGGGCGTGGGGCTGTACCGCTCGACGAAGAAGTCGAGGAGCGCATCCCGATCCGCCGAGGAGACGAGGTGAAAGCGCCCGTCGTCGTCCCAGTAAGAGAGGGCCTCTCGGTCGAGCTGCTCGGCCACGAGGCGGTGGACGGCGAGGGCCTTGAGGTAGCTCGACAGGACCTCAGGGGTCGCGCCGGAGAGGACGAGATCGTGATTCATGAGCGAGCCTCCCGCATGCTGGCGCGCACATCGGCTGCCCGGACCAAGGCTTCGAGGTAAGCGAGGCGAAACGGTCCGAGCCGCTCGCGCAAGGCCATGACCCGCTCCATCCAGCTCGGCGCCCCCGCGTGGCGGCCGAGGAGCATGGGCTCGAGAGAGAGGGTATGAGCCGGGACAACCACGCCGTCGCCGAGCTCAGTTGCGGGCAGCATATCGCCTTCCCACACGCCGCGGGCATGGCGGCGCCCGTCGTCCGGGGCCGCGTCGTTGGGCATGGCCCGGAGCGAGAGGCGGACTTTGCCGTGGTGCGCGGCGAGGAGATACGCGATGAGGTCGCGCTCTTCGACGTCTCCCTCGGCGAGCCAAGCGAGGGCGCTCGCCAGCTCGTGACGAAAGCCTCGCCGCTCGTGACAGACACGGTTGCCGGACTTGGCCCAAGGCCCAGGGTCACCGCCGGTGTACCCGGCACGCATGGTGTTTTGAAAGACGGGATGGGCCTTGCCGAGGTCGTGCGCGCGGGCGGCGCGGACGACGGCGACGGCGATGTCGGGCGGGAGATCGAGGCCGGCGATGATTTCCTCGGCCGCCTGCCGGGTGTCGGTGGCGTGGGTCGTCAAGGTCACCCAGCTTTTCAGCTCGGACAGCTGGTCTCCGTCCATCGCCTCTTCGCGCTCGTTTGCCGACACGTCGCGGGCGACGCTGACGATCGGGACCGGGTCGGTGACAGGGGCAAAGCCGCGCAAAGGGTCGTACCCGCCGTCCGCGGCCCGGAGCAGGAGCACCGCGCCGGGGAGGATGGCGCGGTCGCGGACAGGCTTCCATGCGCCGTCGAGCGCGTCCCAGCGGAAGGCGCGCCGGAGGCCGGCCACCCAGTCGCGCAGCGCCAGGAAGGGGACGGGACACAGCTCTTCTCGGGCCGGGCGCGGCTCCGTGTCAGGCACGGAGTCGCCCTCGATCGACCGCCAGAAGACCTGCGCATCGCGCTCTTCGCCCTCCCGGATGAAGCGGGAGACATCGAGATCGGCCCCGCCGAGATCGGCCGTGGTGTCGAAGAGGTCGAGCACGTCGCGGCGGCGAAGGACATGCGCCGGCTCGGGGAGCGGCAAAGCCACCCGCGCCCGGTCGATGGCCTCGGGGTTGAAGACATCGAGCTCGCGGAGGTGCCCGCGGGCCGTCACGAGCTCTTCGAGCCCATAAGGACGCGCAGCGCGCTCATCGAGGTCGTCGTGGTCGATCCACACCACGTCGGCCTCGGGGTGCTCCCCGGCGCGGTTGCACCGCCCCGCCCGCTGAACGAGCGAGGCAAACGGGGCAAGCTCCATGAAGAGGGTGCGCGCGCTCAGGTCGACGCCGGCCTCGATGACCTGGGTGGAGACGACGATGCCATCGAAGGCCTCCGCCAGGGCGCGGCCGAGCGCGGCCTCTCGATCGCCGGGGCGAAAGCGGGAATGAAGGAGCACGAGGTCGAGGGCCGCCTTGGCCGTCTTCTTGTGGAGCGCATCGAAGAGCGCGACCGCCCGATCGACCGTGTTGACGACGACCAAGGTGCGCGTCCCGCGGACATGCCGGGCCAGGATCTCGTCCCCGAGCTTGCCGAGCGCCCCCTTGTCGCCCCGGGAGAGAGCGGTCTTCGCCCGGGTCAGGCGCTTCGAGGCCCGGCGGCGACGGGAGAGGTCTTCGGCGTCGAGATCGTCCGGACCGAGGGTGAAGAGGGCCGCGGGCGGGGGATGGTCGACCGTGGCGAGCCAGCCGGGCTCGAGCGTGGCGCTCATGAAGAGGGTGCGCGCCGGGCCGAAGGCGCCGAGCTGTTCGCGGAGCGCGGCGAGCTGAAGGCCGGTGGCGAGGCCGACGCCCATGAGCTGCACCTCGTCGAAGACCCAGAGACAGTCGTTGGAGAGGAGGCCATATTGCCAGGGCCAGAGGAAGCGACTCTCGGCATATCCGCGGTTGAGCGCGCGGGAGAGGAGCATATCCTGCGTGCCGATGAGGACGATGTCGCGCTCGGGGTGAAGGTGCCAGTCGTCATCGACGCGGCCTCCCATGACGACATGAACCCCCACCCCGTCGCCGCGGTCGACCCCCCTGCCCCGCTCGAGGAGGCCGAGGCGCTCGAGCCAGCCGGAGACCGCGCCCGCCGTCTGGCCGACGAGGGTGCGCATGGGCAAGCACACGACGAGGCGCCGCGGGGTGGCCCGCCGCACAGCGTCCCCCGCGAATCGGCGCTTGTAGAGCCAGGCGAGAACCGCCGCCGCCGTCTTGCCCGCCCCCGTGGGCGCGCTGAGCGCCGCCGGGAACCCCTCGGCGAGGGCGAGCCGCCGCTGGTAAGGATACGGCGACCGCCCCGTCGCCCGCCCGAACATGTCGTCGTAATTCATCCGCGTCCCAGCCCTCCGTACCCGATCGCCCTCTGGATCACAAGGCCGCCCGTATCCCACCCGCGCTCACCCTGTAGGATCGTCGAGCCCTGCGCTCGGTTCTCGATGACGCACCCTCGTCCAGAGCCCACCCTGGGTTCGGTGTAGGTTCGATCTTCGTTCGATCTTCGTTCGTTCTGACGCACCCCGGTGAGCTCTCCGCGCCCCTCAAAATGTATTGTCGGATTCGTGCTCGAAATGGGATTTTTTCGGCACCCCCATGTTCCGCGGGATATTCACTCTCCGCGTCAGAATCGTGCTACCACGTCAATCAACGCCTTTTTGACCCGTCCTACCGAGGTCAGCTCACCACGTTCGCCCATCGGGCGACTTAACAAGGTAGGGAAAGCCATGGCCAAGGTACGCAACAATCTCGTTCTGCACGGGCTCTCGGGCATGATCGGCAAGCAGCTCGTCATCCGCAAGCAGAAGGACGGCGACTACATCGTCTGCTCCGCGCCCAACGCCGAAGGGCACGAGGCGACGCCCAAGCAGAAGCAGCAGCAAGAGCTCTTCCGCAAGGCGATGCTCTACGCGAAGTCGGCGAAGAACAAACCCGAGTACGGCCCCATCGCGAAGTCGCGCGGGGTGTCGACCTTCAACGTGGCCGCCGCCGACTTCTTCCACCCGCCGGAAATCACCGACATCGACCTGTCGGCCTACTCCGGCGCCTCGGGCGAGACGATCACCATCAAGGCGGTCGACGACGTGAAGGTGACGACCGTGGGCGTGCTCCTCACCGACGACAACAACGTGTTGATCGAGAAGGGGAAGGCCATGATGTCGCCGCAGGATCCGCACGTGTGGACCTACGACACGACCGCGGCCGCGCCCTCCGCGTCGGTGAAGGTGTTCATCGACGTGGCCGACCTGGCCGGGCATGTGACGGAGCAGATGAAGCACACGTGATCGGCAGGGGCCGCATAAGAGCACCGAACAAAACCGGACCGAGCCGGCCAAAGAGACGCGAGCCAGCCAAGGCGCGAGGGTGTAGGCGTGCTGAAGCACACCGAAGCCCGAGCAACGCAGGCTGGCGAAGCGGCTATGCCGGCCGGCGACGGGAGGTTTTGTGAGGTGCTCGAAGCCCCCGAGGGCGCACCGCCGGCGGGTTGACCGCGGGTGGTGCGCCCTTTTTTGTCACATTCCCCCGACCTGCTCGTGCCGGATTCATATCCTCACCTCTCCGCTTGGAGAATCCCCCTGGAGACGAGCCCATCGTGGACCCGAGCGATGGTGGTCCCCTCGTTCTTCCAGAGACTTTCTCGCTCCCCTTCGACGCTGCCGCTGTGCAGCGCCACCACCTCCCAGTGCTCGTTGCACACCGGCGAGCCCGACGACCCGGGGAGGGTGTCCGTCAAGTACTGCACCGTGTCGGCGTCGGCGCTCACCACCTCGTTGTGCAAGAGACCGATCTTCTTGGGGCGCCCCGCCGGGTGCTGGATGATGAACACGAAGTCACCCTTCTCGGCCGGCTTGCTCGGTCGCAAGGAGAAGATCGGAAGAGTGGGATCGAGGGGCTGCGCCGTACGGATGATGGCCCAGTCATGCCCCTCGTGCCCTTCGATGGTCGCGACGTCGCCCTCGCGCAGCTCGGCCTTACGAGGCTTGCCCGAGGCGTCGAGCTCGTAGTTGAACAGCATCGTCACGACCTTCTTCGGCTTGTTCCCCTCGAACAAAACATGATGATTCGTCAGGATCGTGTCCTTGGCGATCAGGAAACCCGTCCCGAGCGCGCGTTCGCCGTCATGGCTCGTGGTCATCAGCCGAACGACAGACGCTGACATCCGCAGCGCCTCGTGCAGGAAGTGTATCTCCAAGAAGGTCTCCTGCTGACCAGTGATGACCTCCTTGCTCTTCCACGTGATGGGCTTGTTGGCGACCGCCTCGGGAATGGCAGGGCGTGCGCCGAGCAGCATGTCGAGCCGCGCGTGATACGCGGCGATGCCCGTGTCGGCCCTCGCCGACTCCACGAGCGCCCTGGTCCTCCCAGCCATCGCCGCCACATCCAGGGCCTCCCCCCAGAAGTTCCACGCGGGCTGGCTCCAGCGAATGCGATTCCGATCGATCCCCGCCCGAGCGACGATCTCGCCCGCGCCTTGTACAGAGCTGTAGGCATTCGCTAGAAGCTCACGGAGCTCGTCCGCTTCGGCCTTGGTCCAGTCGAAGCGCGCAACGTCGAGAAAGCCTCCCGCCCTCGTCGCGGGCCGGCCGTCGTCGATCTCCGTCTTGCCCCCCAGCACGATGGCCGGGTTGTAGCGCGGGGCGCCCTTGCTCCAGTACTGGTAGGTGACCACCTCGGGGTAGATGGTCGGGTTGATCTGCGTCCCGAGCTTGAACGCCAGGCCCACAGGAATGGCGGCGAGCAGGTGAAATTGCGTGCGATTCCGGAAGAGCCGGTTGGCTGCCGAGAGCGCCTCCTTGAATCGGTCCACCACCCGGTCGAACACCTGCTGGGTCTCGAGGCCGTCCTCGTCCGGCGTCTTCCAGGCCGATCTCGAAATCGTGCAGGCTGCTGGGCACGACGGACCGGACGTCCTGGAGCCGAACGGGGTGGGAGGTCGAGACGCAGATCGCCACTGGACCGACCTCCTCGGACTCACCCGCAGGGAGGAACGACGACCGGACGACCGGCTTCTTGGTGGAGCTCTTCTCCTTCATCCAGATCCATCCAGACGCTTGTGGTGGCGCTGAGAGACATGGACTTTGGCGGATGGGCCAACCCGGTAACCGAGGTCCAGCGAGCGGGATGGGCGCCATCCCGAAGTACGCGACACGGCCGCGCCGCGCCACCTCGTCCCCGAGCTTCTCCGCGAGCTGCTTCTTTTGCTCCGCGTGCACCGACGGCCAGTCGAGCTTGTCGAGCTTGTCAAACGTCGTGCTTACAGGCTTGATCTCGACCTTGTCCCATTGCCCCTTCAGCCCGGAAGCACGCAATGCAGCATCGATCTCGTCACGCTCGATCTTCGCCAGGACAGGGTGGTGATGACCAGCAATCGGTCCTGATCAGACATCGGAGTCCTCCATATCGACATCCACGGAAATTTCGATGAGCGGAGAAGGTGTGAGCGTCCCGATCGCCTCCAGCAACACCGCGGCTCCGAAGGCGTGGTTGCCTCGCAAGGCGCGCCGCAGCGCCGACCGAACGAGCCGCACCATCAGGTCGGAGAAACTGAAGGGGACTCCTCCTGGGCTTGCTCGCCGCGACGAGCTGGTCCACCTGTGCTCTGGTGGCCTGCGTCCCTTCGAGGATGTGCTCCATCACTGCCCGCCGCTGCTTCGCATTCGGTCGCTCGAAGCGCAATTGCAGCGACGCCCGGCGAGTCACGGCCGGATCGAGAGACGTGAGCCGGTTCGTGATCATCAGCGCCGCGAGGGGTACCTTCTCCCGAGCGATCCTGTCGATCTGCTTGATCAGCACGTTGACCCCGGCACGGTCTTCGTGGTGCGCCTGCATTCACCCCGGGCAGTCGCGAGATCGTCGGCTTCGTCGAGGATGAGGAGCCCCGCGGCCCCGGCCCTCACGCGCGATCGCCTGTTCGAAGGCTTCGGTGATCCGGGCGAAATCTCACCGACGCGCCCCCATCCCCGGATGTTCCGAAGGCGTCTCCATAGACACGACCTTGCGGTCGAGCTCCTGGCCAGCGGCGACCCGATGGTCGTGGCGAGCTCGGTCTTCCTGCAACCGACTTCGCCGGAGAGCAGCACCAACGGCGATCCGCCCAGCATCCGCCCAGCGATGGGTAACCCCTTGGCGTGGTGGCGCTTGAGCCACTCGTCGGCACGCTTGGTGTCGAGGATCAAGAGCAGCTCGTCGAGGAGCGCCTCCTGTTGTGACTCAATCGCGACCAGGGACTTGTAGCGCGCCTCGGCATCCTTGTTCGGATGCTCTACTTCGAACAGATGAAGCCCGCTCATGACCAGTCACCGATCTTGGTTCGAACGACGCCGTACCCATCCTTGGAAAACGCGCGGTCGCGCACAGGATCGCCGGAGATCGCGCTCCCCCCAGTCGTCCACCCCCGCGCCCGGAGGTAGGCGCGCACCTCTTCGAGGCGCGGAGCGCCGGCCCGGTAGGTCAGCAGCAACCCAACCTTCGTGTCCGCCGGCAGCCCGAAGAAGTCGACACCGCCCGCCTTGGATTCTTCGAGAACGCTCCCGTCATCCTTGACGGAATAGGTCAGGCCCAGACGGGTACCGTTCGACTTCGTGAACTGAAGCTGGAACTTCTCCACCACCTCACGGCTAACAGCGTATTCCAGCTCCTCATGCCATTCTTGCAAGGTCTCCCGCTTGATGAGCCCGGTGCCGGCCAGGTTCATGAAATCGCCCAGCACATGGCGCATCACGGCGCGCGCCCGCGCCTCGGTGAAGGTCGAGGTTTGACTGACGGTGTAGCTTGTCGTCACGACGCGCTCCCGTGCGCCTTGACGGCACCGCCGAACAGCGCGGTCAGCTCTTCCTCGACCTCGGTCTTCTGTCCCGCCACCTCGGCGGCGATCACCCGCGCCATCCCGTCGCGCGCGTTCTCGAACCACGTCGTCAGCTCGTCGAGCTGGAGGTTCCCCCATGACGAAGGAACGACGTTGTTCTCCTCGTTCACCGGATCGAGCACGACCCAGAGGGCCTTCATCCCGGCGGGGGGCGCCTTCGACCACTGAACCGTCTTCTTGCCACGGATGATGTTCGCCATGAGGCCGAACCACTGGCTCAGCGTCTCCGTGTACGTCTCGGCCACGCTCATGCGGTCGAAGGCCCGCGCGCACAGCAGGTCGATCAGCATGGTCGGCACCTCGGGCAGGACCGCGCTGTCCGCCTGGCGCATCTCCCGCCACCACTTGACGAGGCGCACCCCCTCGTTGAACTTCACCCGACCCGGTTCCTTGTTGCTCTCGTCGGTCCGTTTTTTGATGAAGTCGATGTGCTGCTGCACGGACGTCTTCCGGCGCTGGCCGTCGTTGCGGATCAAGATCTGCGCATTGTCGTCCCGCTCGACAGCCAGCATGGGGACGAGATCATACGAGAGCTTCGTGCCCACGAAATCCATGCAGATCGAGCTCTTGGTACGGGTCCGCGCCGTATTCGGATAGCTCTCCTTGGCATAGCGCTCGAACCGATCGAGCAGCGACTTGAGCGCCTTGCCGTCTTCGTCCTTCGGCGACACCACGAAGGGCAGATCGATGTCTTGACCTTCGACCTCGTGGTCCCCTCGCATGTGACGGCGCAGGCCGGTCTTCTTCGCGAACGAGCCGGACCAGGGCATGGACTGGACCGTCAGCCTATCCTCGCTCGCCTTCCCCTTGATCCGGTCGCGGATCTCGTCCGCCTGCTTGCGAATCTTTTCCTCCGTGCTCTCCTCGGGCCGGATCCAGTCCACGAAGTTCATCAGCATCACGTGGGAGGTGCTTTTGTTGCTCAGCTTACCCATGACGTATCTCCAACCGACCTCCGGCTGCCGAGGATCGGCGCTGCGGGGCGGAGCAGGAAGGTAATGCAGGCGTGCGGGCGGACAAGGCGCAGGGCGATTACAGGGGATTACGGGGCGCGGCCGGGCTCGAAAGCGCCGTAGCCCACGGCGGTCTTGGCCCCGGCGCCCAGCTCGATCAGCGCCGTCTGGAGCACCTCCAGCGCCTGCCCGGTGTACTTGCCGGAGCGGCTCCGGACCCGGAAGGTCCAGGCCGTCCCCCGGGCAACGGCGAGGAAGTAGATGGGGATGGGGTTCTCCGTCTCGGCGGGGTAGCTCGACTTGCCGCCGTAGTAGGCCGGGTGGTGGCTGTTCAGCACGTCGAGCTCGAGCGTGGGCCACCGGGTCGGGTAGGCGTCGAAGAAGACGAGATCGCCGATGCTCGCGGGGTCGTCGGCGTCGATGTGCGCGGGGCCGAACAAGGTCTCGTGCAGCTCGGGGTGGATGCCGAAAATCTCGTTGGCGGCGCGGCAGAGGCCCTTGACCGACGACCCGGGGAGGAAGGGGACGCCGACCGACCGGTCGAAGGTGAAGCCGACCTCGCTCGGGTGCGGGCCGCCGAGGCCGACCGTCAGGCGGCTCTCGAGCTTCGCTTCATGGGTGATGCCGCCCCCGAGGCCTTCGAGGACCCTGTCTTGCCGCTTGTGGAGAGCATCGAGAAGGGACCGCGGGTGGTTGAGCGAGGGCTCCGCGATCCGACCTCGGTTCGTGAAATCGTTCACGAAGGTCGCGAGCACCTGCCTGCGCCCATCCTTGCGCTCGCCCTTGTCTTCCTTGTCGACCAGCTTTGGTACCACACCATCTGTCCAGATGTCGAGGTACCGCTGCCACACAAGCCCCGCGTTCGCGAAGGCGGGTGTGCGCGCGATGCCGCTCTGTACATCCAGATCGCCCGGTTTGAAGAGTGCCTCGATGACCTGTCGCGCAGGCGAGAGGATCCGACTCATGGCTTAACTCCGCTGGGCGCAGGCGCTTCTTTGGCTTTCTTCAGCGCCTTGCTGATGGTCTTGATCGTATCAGCAAAAGCGATCGCCTCGGCGTCGGCCGCGATATATTCCGCCTGATCGGCATTGGCGAGGAGCGGCAGCAAGTTATGCGGAGTGCGTGCGCTCTCGTTGAGACTCTCCTGAGACTCCTTGCCCGTCGACGTCTTGACCTTCTTGAGCGGCTCGCCGCTCTCCGGAGAGAGCAACCACGTGGCGATGGCTGAGGCGAGAGCGGTGTGCCCTTCATCGCCCTTTCCCAGCGAAAATGCGATCGTCTGCATGATCCCGACCGAACGCAGCTCGATAGGATAGCTCTGCGCCAACTGGACAATGACCTTGAACTTTTTCTCGTCCCTGCCCTTCCACTCGCTGGCAATTTTATATGCCAGCTTGTGTCGTTCGAGGCTCCTCATCGCACAACCTCCTCTCCCGCAATGGTCCAGAGTACGATCCCCTCGCCGACGGTCTCGTTGCCGCCGATCTGGGTCACGGCGATCGCCTTGCTGTTCTTCTTGAAGGCTTCGAGGAACTGCCTCTTTCCCCGACGTGCCCCGATGAAGGAGACGAAGAGACAGTCCGACGGAACCTGCTCTTCGTACCAGAGGTTGCCGTCATCGTCGCTCGTGGTCTTGTTCTCTCCAAGCCTGATCCTCGCCCGCACAGGCAGCTTGCGAGCGAGCGCGCTGAAGTCGTTATCGGGGATCAGCACCAGGCTCTTCTTCAGGCGAGCGCGGGTCTCGCCCTCGGCCTCGGGGAGGAGCTTGCCGAGGTTCTCGGCGATCGTGCCGAGATCGGTGCTGATGCTGATCCTGTCCGGGGTATACACCATGTCTTCGATCACCAGCGTCTTGCCGGCGAGCCCCTTGTCGGCGACCAGCGCGCCCTTGGCGTCACCGGGAAGGTCGGGGACGGCGATCGACAGCTCCTTGTCCGCCGCCCGGAGATCGCGGCGAAGCCGCTCCAACACCAGGCGGCAAGTGACGTACACGAAAGGACGGTTGAGCGAACGTGCCGCGTAGGCGACGAGGCGCGCTTCGGTGAACACGAGCGCGCCCGCGAACAACCCCTCCCCGGCGTTTTTTTGGATATCCTCTTCGGCCTTCGTGAGCGAAGGACCGAAGATGTCCGCCACTTCCTTGAGCTTCGTGTCGTCACCCTTGGCCGGCGCCTCGAAGGCGTCGCGCGCGACGCCCTTGAGCGACGAGGCCGGGATCACGGCAAAGCCCGTGTGCGGCTCCTTGGCGACCGGCAGGTCGATGGCCCCTCGGCTTGCCCCGTGCTCACGTGCAGCGGGCTCACCGTGTAAATCCCGGTGACCAACGCTTTCTCCCATGCGCTCATGTTCGACCCTCCTTCGTCTCGCCGATCGCGACGAGCGTGTGACCATATCCAAATGAAGCTTCATCCCGCGATCCGAGCGGGTGGGTGTTGTTCAGGCTCCGGAGCGCCTGGGCGCGCTCGGCCGGGCTCCCACCCGAGAGCTCGAAGAGAAATGCGCTGCCTGCTTCCCAGTACGAGCGGTTCGGGCGCGTGCGGCGCGAGGCGGCCTCGATGCCGCCGATGACCCGCGGCCTGCCGGTGAGCGCGGCCAAGACGCGCACGCTCACGCCCGCCGGCAGGCTGCCATGCAGCGCGAGATCGTTCGCGACGATCTCGATCGCGGGTCGATCGCCCGGGGGAATGGGGATGGGTGTGAGCGCGACGAGGAAGAACGTGTCCGCTTCGCCGGCGAGCTTCGGAAGGTGGTCACCGTTCGTCACGTGGAGCCAGTCGGGGTCCAGGTCCGGAAGCCCTTCGAGCACCGCTGGGCGGCTCTTGTACCCGCAGGTACAGAGGTCGCCCCGGGTGAGCGCGTCGGGCGGGATCGACCCAGGGAGCGAGCCCCGGAGCCAGCCGGCGAGGCCGGAGCTACCAGCAAACCGCAAGACCTGGTTGAAGTACAGCATCCCGTCCTCCGCCGTGCCCAGAACGGGATCGATGGCCAGCCCCGGAAGATGCTGCTCCTCGATGAAGATGGGCAGGGCGAAGCAGTGCTCGTCGCGATCCGGTTCGACACCCGAAACGAGCGCCCGGAGGCCACGGGGTGAAAGCCAGCCACCGGCCGGCTTCTTGGCCTCTGGATGGCCCACCAGAACCGGCTCTTTGCCTCCCGAAAGGTCGTTGAGCGCGGTAGGCTCGACGCCGAGCTGCGGCGCCGAGAGCAGGCTGGCGCGAAGCAAGTGCTTGTCGTCATCTTGGAGCAGAAACCGAGGGCTCGCGACCCAGGGGCGGGCGTGCTTTCCTGCGACCTCCGTGATGAACGGCCCCTGGAGCTGCCAGCCTGCTGGGAGGCGATCGGGAAGCCCCACGAGCGCATCACGCGCGAGCTGCGCGGAGCGCGAGCGGTCATTGAGCTCGATACCGGAAGCCCGCAGCAGCGCCGTGCGGACGATGCCCTGAAAGGTCGTCGGGGTGGGCGGGAGCTGGGTGCTCCGGCGGTGCGACTCCCCGGCGGCGCTGGGCCGCGGGGGGCCGAAGGAGACCCAGTCCACGGGACGAACCATGAAGCCGGTCATTGGCTGTCATCCTTTCCCTGGTCCAGGGTGGCGAGGTACCGGCACACCAACAGACCTTGCTCGGCGCCGGTGTCCGTGAGCGCGCGAGCCCGCTCGTGCTTGTCCTTGACTCTCCCGGCCGCTCGCCATGCCTCCTCGAGCCCCGCGCGCCAGAGATGAAACGCCGCGTCGCTCCTCCGCTCCGACGCCGCGAGGAAGAGGCCTTTCGCCAGCTCCTCGACCTCGGGCGGCATCGCCTCGGATCCAGGGTTTTCATGGCGATCCCAGGCCGCATACACCGCTTGCTCGACCTCCCGGAGCTTGTAAGGCAGCCGGCCGGAGATCTTCTTGCTCCGAAACGCGGCGATGGTCTCGGTGACCTTGTCGTGCTCGTCGAACCCGAGGCAGAGAGCGGCCTTCTCCCCGGTGCGAGCGTCCCGCCGCACGGAGAATCGGTTCTTGCCTTCCCCGGCCTTGGCCTTCTTCTCCAGCTCGTCCCGGGCCGCCTTGACCAGCTCGCCGAGCGGGGTCTTGTAGTGCCCCATGGCGATGCCGGCCGAGAGGCTCTGCCCTGCGCCCATCATCGGAGAGACCGTTGCTCCCTCGGGCAGCGCGCCGCCCTCGTCATCCGTCAAGACGACGAATCGCTTCCTCGCGTCCATCGTCGAGACGCCGGTGTCGCGCTTCCTCCACGACCAGGGCTTCTCCTTGGGCCGCTTGTCGATCACCCACGCAGTCCGGTAGAGCTCGGAGAGGCGGGCGGCGATCGCCAGCGCCTCCGCCGCAGGCGCGAGGGCCAGCACGTCGTCTCCGCCGGCGTACACCAGCCGTCCACCGTACTCTTGCTCGACGACCCAGGGGACGATGACATGGGCGAAATAGGCGAGCACCCGGTTCACGAAGGCATGGGTGGACGGGCCCATGAGGCGCTGCTCGCCCAAGAGGTGATCCCACTTGGCCGTCACCGTGGTCGGGTTGGTCTGCGCGGCCTCGGCGGCGAGCGGGTGAAGGACATCGCGCCACGTCGCGCCGATCTTCCGGCCGAGGAGCAGCTTGCGAATCGAGTCTCCGTCGATGGCGATGACGGCGACCGGCGTCGCCGGCGCAGGAATCTTGTTTCTTGCCGCCGCTTCCTTCAGCGCCGTGACGGCCCGATGGAGGCGGTCGAGCTTTTTCTCGTCGATCAGTCCACCGCGCCTGTCGCGGAGCTTGCCCTGCTCACCGCTCTTCTTGGCCTTTCGCCAATAGGAAGCGACTGCCTCGGGAAAGGCCGTCAGCTCGGCCTCGTATTCGAGGAACCTCCTGCCCACGCTCTCCTCGTCGAGGCCGGTCTCCGCGAGGGAGCGCAAGGCACGCACGAAGGTCGTCCGAGGCAGGTTCGCCGCCTCGGCCGCCGCGACGACTTCAGCCACTTCCGTGCTCAACGCCGCGCTCTTGGCCACCGCGCAGAGGTACCTCTGCGCGGCCAAGGTGGCCGTCGACGGGAAGGGCACACGAAGCTTCCTGTCGTCATCGAGCACGTCGTCCAGCGATCCGTCCTGCCCGCCGGCCCAGGCGGAGGTGAGCCCCGCCTTCTTGTTGTCGTCTGTGCGCCCGGCCCGGATGAGCACGCGCTTCATGGCGCACACCGCGCAGAGACGTTCGGCGCCGCCGTCGCTGTTCGGGTCGATCTTCGCCCAGGTCTCGCGGACCCGGTGTCGCTCGGCGTCGACCGCGCCCCTCCCCCCGTCCCCGGAGACGAGCCCCAGCGCCTGTCGCTCGCCGCAGAGGGTACACTTCTCGCCCACCTCGTCGAGCAACCGCGCGCCGCTCGCCTCCTCCTTGCGCATCTCGTGGCGGGTGAAGAGCGCATGGTGAACGAGCGCGTAGTCGAACCCTCGCTGGCCCTGGTGGATATCGATGTTCGTGTGGGCGTATACTGCACGTGCATCGACGTAACGTGTCATGGAGCCGGTGTCGATCCACGGCTCGTGCCGGGCTCGCCATTGCCCGACGGCTCGCCCGTCGCGTTCGGCGATCGCCTCCGGGTGTGCTTCTCCCTCTCGAGCGAGCGCGTCGGCGTTCTGCACCTTCTCCAAAGGCGGCCAGGCCGCGGCGGACCAGATGGTGAAGAGAACATCCTTGTGCTGCCGATCCCAGACAGGCTTGAATTGGGCGAAATCTACGCCGGCCTCGTCCTTGGCCTGCTTCGTCCAGTAAACATACGCCAGCTTCTCCAGATCCGCCCAGCGCTCGGCGACACGCGCCTTGGCGCGCTTCGCCAAATCCTCCAGCGAGAGCAGCGCCCCCTCGCCGCCGCGGGGGACGAGCGCGACGAAGGTATTGGGGAAGATGCCCGCATAAGAGCACGGGTCGCGGTCATCGCCGAGCAGCTGTTCTTCTCCCGCCTGGAGGAGCCAGAGGTCGGCGCGAGGGTTGCGGCGCAGATCCGGGTAAATGATGGCCTCAGGACCGTATTGCTCGACGAAGGGCTCCATCGCATGCCACATGAGGTCCGAGAGGAGCATCGAGCTCGTCCAGAGGTCGGTGCCCGTCCGCGACTGGCGGATGAACTGCTGCACCGGGCCGATGCTGAAGGCGAGGAGCCAGGGGGCCCGAGCCTTGTCCTTGTCGTCCCTGGTCACGAAGGCCAGGGCAGAGGTGACCCGGTTGTGGTCCCAGAGGCTGTGATCCGGCGAGCGGGAGTCCGCCGGCTGGAGCCTCCAGAGCGGCGCGAGGCGCTCGTCGGGCGGGAGGTCCGGCCACCGGCGCCAGAGCCACAAGCACATCTTACGGAGCTGTGCCTCGTCTTCCCAGAGCGGGAGGGACGCGAGGCTCTTTGCCAGATCGTCACCCGTGGCGCCCCCGTCCTCGTCGTCATCGTCTTCGTCGGGGAGACGGGCAAATACTTCTTCGATGAGCGCGGCCACCTCTTCGCGACGGCGTGGCACTCCGAGCGAAGAGAAGTCGACCTGCACCTTCGCACCGTCGTTCGGCGCGAGCGGATGCGTCACGATGGGGTGCTTGGGCCAGTCGACCGAAATAGGTCTCTTTCCCTTGGTGCGCGACGGCGGCGAGATGACCGGCCGGTCGGCGCCCGACGCGGCACGATCGGCCTCCGGGCGGACGAACGTCAGCGGTTTCCCGGTGATCCGAGCGAAGAGATCGCCCGCGACCTTCTCGTGCCCGCCGGGGTAGCGCCGGAGGAAGAACGCTTTCCCGGGCGGGTCGTGCAGCAGCATGATGAGCTTCTGCTGCCAGAGCTTCTTGGCGTCCATCGTTCACCCCTTGCTCTTCTGCTCGGTCACGAACACGTCCATGAGGTTGTTGCGCGGGCTACCAAGCGAGCCTTCTTCTTTCCGTATCCCGGCTTCGACATCGACGCCGGGAATGTCTCCAGCGAGACGAATGATCATGTTGTGAAGCTGGCCATTCACCAGCACTGGGCGGATAAAAAGCAAGCTCCCGTGTCGCTCGCTCGCCACAGGAGCGAAGGTTACGGGGCGACCTTCAGGAACTGAGCTAAAGCGGAACATCAGCGGAAGACCAAACACCACCCGCCCGGGAAGGTGCCGGATCTGTCGGCCGCCCTTACGGGCCCGGTAGAGTACGTGGTCTTTGACGCTCTGATAGTCCTCTATAGGCTTTCGCTGACGAAATTTCTGGAGCTCCTTGCCGATGGCAAGCAACGCGCCTTTCCAATCTCTCCGGAACGCCTCTTTCTTGACAAAGAACTCGCTTCCCATCGTTACGTGAGGGTGACGTGCTCGCCGCGCGCCATCACCATCGAACGCTCCGAACCACGTTCGGAACATAGCGCGGGCTTTCTTAACACCCGCCATCCACGCGACGGGGCTGGGCTCCCCGGCGAGGAGTGGCAACGCATCGAAATCCGCGCTGGAGAGCGGCTTGCGCTCCTGGTCGACGAGGCTCCAGCCCGTGAGCGCAAGGGCGCCGAAGCCACGACGTGACCGAGAACCGAGAGCGCCGAAGTGACCGAGCGCCCAGAGCGACGCCAGCGCTGTACGAAGGGCACGTTTGAACTCCTCTTTGTCATGAACCGAAGCGTGGTGACAGCTCATTGTCACAGTGAATCGAGCGCCAGGAACGAGAGCGCGGCGCTGCCTGTTGTCCCCCAAATTGAAGGAGTAGCCCAGGTAAATCAGACCGTTGATCGCATGCGTCTTGCTTCCCTCGGTGAACTGCTCGGCTTTGGCATCGCCAAAGACCATCCGTTCGCCGGAGCGTTCTCCCTCCCGGACTCGCAGCAGCAGGAGCGACCGACTCGCCTTCTCCCCACCGGATCCAAAAATTCGATGCTCGTACTTCCGGTATTGCGGGTCGAGCGCCCGGTACCAGAAGCGCAGCGCGCCCTTGATCGACGGGGCGCGCAGCTCGGCCTGATTCTGATCGGCCCCGCCGAGGAACATCGGTGTCAAGACCTCGAACTCTGCGGTGAGGCGGAAGTAGGACGGGTTCATGTGACCCTCCCGGCTGCGGCGCGTCGCGCAATCATGGCTGAGCCTCCGTGAACGAGGAGATAGCGCACCCTTCTCTGCGAGCCAATAGACAAACGGCGATCTGTAACATGATGTAATCCCGCCTCCTTGTTCGCTCCCCTACGCTTCGACGATCTCCACCTTCCCGGTTCCGATCCGGATCTGCTTCATCCGCCGCTCCACCACCTGCGCTGCCCCGTCCACGTCGAGCTGGCTCAACACATCCCGCAGCCGCTTCACCTGTACGCCCAGGTTCCCCAGCGTAATCTTCAGATCTTTCGCGAGGATCTCCACATCGAGCCACCCCTGCTCGTGCTCGGGCACCCCTTCTTTCGCCTCCTTCATCCGCTCGCGGGCCAGCCAGAGGAGCAGCACGAAGCAGGTGCGGCTCGGCAGCTTCTTCCGCTTCATGTAGGGCCCAGACAGCTCCAGTTCCACGTGCTCTTCGTCGCGGCTCACCGCGAAGCGCAGCGCCAGGGACGACAGCGGCTGCACGACGCCTGCCTCGTTCGTGCCGGCCATGGGCAAGCGCGGAGGCACCATGAGCTGCCACAGCTTCCCCCCGGCGCGCACCTGCTCTCCGTCGATCGCCTCGTGCCGCACAACCCCGGCCCCCTCCACGAACCAGCGCTGCTCCGCCTCGCGCGATACCGTCACCTCGGCCGCGTCCGCGTCCGGCAGGGCCAGGATCCCGTCTTCCGCGGCGCGGGGCTCGCCGTCGGCGACGGCGCGCGCAAGCACGGTCGGCGCGCTGTCGTCCACGAGCTCCCAGCGCTCGCTCGACGACCCGAACTGGAGCACCGACCCCTGCTTGAGCGGAGTGCCCTCGCCGGCGGGCACCGGTGACGACCCTACCAGCGTCCCGTTCCGGCTCCCGAGGTCGCGCGCTTCCCACCGCCCCTCGACCCACGCGACCGAGGCATGATCGTTCGACGCGGCGGGCGCATGCAGGCGCAGGTAGCAGCTCGGCGAGCGGCCGGCCACGGCATGGACCGGTAGCGCCACCAGCTTGCCCGACCCGAGGTGCTTCAGCGCTCCCACGTTTCCCATGGTAGATCGAAGCCCCGCGCTCCTACAATCCCGCCCGGTCACCATGATCGACGAACGGTGGAGAGCCTTCGCGCGCAAGCATGGGCTCACGGGCGACACGCTCGACGAGCTCGAGGTGCTCCTCGATCAAGAGCGCCCGCGCATCCCCACCGAACGCCTAACGGAGCCGGCGGTGCAGGGCTTGCCGCCGCCGCGGCCCTTGGCCGAGCTCGAAGAGCGCTACGAAGACCTCGGCCTCATCGGCCTCGGTGGGTTCAGCGAGGTGCGCGAGGTCTTCGATCGCCACGTCGGGCGCAAGGTCGCGCGCAAGGTGCAGCTCCCCATGCGCAGCACGCCCGACGACTGCGCCCGCGCTCGCCAAGAGGTCGCGCTCCATGCGCGCCTCCAGCACCCCGGCGTCGTCCCTCTCCACGACTGGGGCATGCTCGCCGACGGCCGCGTCTGGTTCACCATGAAGCGCGTCTCCGGCGAGACCATCGCCCGCCGCGTCGACGCCTTGCACAGGCTGCGCGGACAGGAGTTCGGCCACGCCCTCCGTCGCCTCCTCGATGACTTCCTGCGCCTGTGCGAGCCCGTGGCCCACGCGCACATGCTGCGCATCATCCACCGGGACCTCACGCCCCAGAACCTCATGCTCGGCCGGTTCGGAGAGGTGCATGTCATGGACTGGGGCCTCGCGCGCGACCTCGCCGCGGCGAGACGGGACGAGACGACGGCCGACGACAGCGTCGACCTCTCCGAGGGCGGCCTGCGCACCCGGGCGGCGGGCACGCCCTGCTATCTCTCGCCCGAGCAGGCGCGCGGCGCGATCGACCTCATGGGCCCCGAGAGCGATGTCTACACGCTCGGCGCCGTGCTCTACGAGATCTTGAGCGGCCGGCCGCCCTACGCGCACGCGGACGGCGAGCATGTCCTGCTCGCGCGGGTGCTCGACGGGCCGCCTGCGCCCATCGCCGCCGTGGCCCGGCCGGAGGTGCCGGCCGCCTTGAGCCTCCTTTGCCACCGGGCGATGGAGCGCGCTCCCTCGGCGCGATTCGGCGACGCCGGCGCGCTCATGACCGCCGTCCGCGACTGGCTCGACGGCGCCGATCGCCGCGAGCGCGGCCTGCGCATCGTCGCGGACGCGCATCGCGAGCACCGGGCGCGGATCGACGGGCGACGCGCCGAGGCCGATCGGCTCCGGGCGCTGTCGCGGCGCGTCCTCGATCGGCTCCGGTCGTACGACAAGGCCCAGGACAAGGCCGAAGGGTGGAGGCTCGCCGACGAGGCGGACGCGATCGAGCAACAGGCGCTGCGCGAGGAGATCGTCTGGGCGCAGAAGCTCCGCTCGGCGCTCAACGAGGCGCCCGATCTCGACGAGGCCCACGCGGCGCTCGCCGAGCACTACGCCGGCGCGCTCCTCCGCGCAGAGGAGAAGCACGACGACCCGAGCGCCACGAGCTTCACCGTCCTGCTCGAGGACCACGCGCAGCGGCTCGATCCGGCCCGGCGCGCGCCCTTCGAAGCGCTGCTCCGCGCCGAGGGGCGGGTCACCCTGATCACCGAGCCCGCGGGCGCCCGGGTCGTCATCAAGCCCTATCGCGCGGTGAATCGTTATCTCATGCCGGCCGAGGAGCCCGCGCGGGTCGAGACGTCCCCGATGACGGCGATCTCCCTGCCACGCGGGAGCTACCTGCTCGTCGTCTCCGCCCCTGGATACCAGGAGATGCGTTATCCCGTAGCGATCGCCCGAGAGGAGCACTGGGACGGGATCCGGCCGGGCGGCGCCGCGCCCTCTCCCGTTCGCCTGCTGCGTGACGGCGAGCTCGGCCCGGACGACATCTACGTGCCCGCGGGCTTCTTCGTGGCCGGGGGCGATCCGCGCGCCGGCGAGGCGATGCCGCGCCGCCGCCTCTGGCTCGACGGCTTCGTGATCCGGCGCCACCCGGTCACCAACCGGGAATACCTCGGTTTCCTGAACGCGCTCTGCGACGAGGCCCGCTTCGCCGAGGCGAGGCAGCGCTGCCCGCGACAACCACCCGGGGGCACGATGAGCGGAGAGCCCGTGTACGCCTACCGCTTCGACGAGGTGAGCCGCCGTTATGCCCTGAGAGACCCTGCGAAAGAAGAGCCCTTGCCGGTGGTGTTCGTCGACTGGCACGACGCCGTGGCCTTCGCCGCTCACGAGGCCGCGCAAACCGGCCTGCCCTGGCGGCTACCGAGCGAGCTGGAGTGGGAAAAGGCCGCGCGCGGGGTGGATGGGCGAATCATGCCCTGGGGCAACCAGGTCGAGCCCACCTGGGCCTGTGTCTCCGGGAGCCACCCGAAGCGCAAAGGGGTGATGTCGGTCGAGGACTACCCGACCGACGTGAGCCCCTATGGCGTGCGAGGCATGGCCGGCAACGTGCGCGACTGGTGCATCGATCGCTGGCACGTGGACGGGCCGGAGGCCGAAGGCGGCCTGTTCTCCGCCCCCGCGCTCGACGCCGGAGAGGCCGGCGCGGCCACACAGCGCCCGATGCGCGGCGGCGCCTGGATCTCCGCGGGCGATCTGGCGCGCCTGCTCGTGCGCTATGCCGAGCTGCCCGACCGGCGCCACGGCGTGCTCGGCTTCCGCCTGGCCCGCTCGCTGCCCTGCTGATTGCCGCTCACGCGCAGGCGCCCGCGCTCTGGCAATAATACCAGGTCCACCCGCCGATGTCGCTCGGGTCGAGGCTCGGGGCATTGTCCTTGTCGACAACGAGGGAGAAGTTGAGCGTCGTCGGCGTGGACTGGAAGATGGGTCCGGTGTTCGTCGTCTTGTACCACGTGATCGCCTGGAGGACGCCTTGCCCGTCCTGCTCGATGAGGGCCCCGATCATCCGGGTGCTGTCGTCCGGGTCGACGGCCTTGTAGAGCCGCTTTCGGGCCGCCGTGGGCGTGTAGACGCCGCGACACCAGGAGGCCGGCTGGGGGACCTTGAGGTGCTGGGGAAAGGTGCCGACGAAATCGGCGATGTGCTGCTCGGTCCCGGCGGTGCTGTCCGCGCGCAGGGTGAACGCGCCCACGTCGTGGAGCGAGAGCCCCTCGTTGCCATGGTAATACTCGGCGAAGGCACTGTGCTCGGTGGTCTCGAGGTTGTTCATCACCACCACCCGGCCGAGATCGGCGGCGGCGTCGGACACGTACAGGGTGAGGATGGTGAGGACATCGGTGTCGACTGGGAATTGCTCCTTGGTCTTTCGCGGCTTGGTCTCGTTCTTGGGTTCGTGGCTGCTCATGGGCGATCCTCGATGATGAAACGTTGGTTGTCCCCAGCCGGGGGTGTGTGAATGGGCAGAGTCTAACGCAGGTCGAGCACTTCGGGGATTTCACATGATTACACCCGGGGCGCGCTCGTTCTCCCGCCCTCCCCTACCCCTCGACCACGCTCTCCACCCGCACCCTGCCGAGGCCATGGCTCACCGCCTTGCCGAGGTGGGTGAGCTCCATGGCCCGGAAGAAGGGGACGAAGGGGCCGACCGGGCCGGCGAAGGCGACCCTCCCATCGAGGCCCATCATGGGGTGGCGCTCGCCGCGCTCTTCGCTGAGGCGCTCCCAGCGGAGGATGCGGAGCGCCCGGGCGGTGGTGGTGACCTTGGCGGCGACGGGGAGGAGCGTATGAAAGAGGGCGTCATCCTCGGGGGTGACCTCGCCGTACAGGGCCGCGAGGGTGGTCAAGCGGCGGTAGGCGTGGCGGAAGAGGCCGGGGAAATCGACGTGGTCCGGGGCGGTGAGCTTGCCGTGCGCAGGGAGCCAGATCGGTGTTTCGCTCTCGACGGTGAGGCGGCCTTCGCCGGGCGCGCCGGGCGTGAGCGCGAGGGGGCGCTCGGCGGGGAGCTTCTGGACGATCTCGTCGAGGACGAGGCGGCCTTCGAGGTCTTTGCCGATGGGGAAGGCAGGGTAGGCTTCGAGGGCGGCGCGGAGGCGATCGGCCGGTTGGGGGCGCAGCGGCCCGAGGATGCGGAGGGTGAAGGAGAAGGGCTCTCCCTCGGCGAGGTCGCGGGCGCCGGGGGGAGGAAAGAGAGGAATCAAGGGCTGGGGCGCATGGGTGCTGCCGCCGAGGAGGCGATGCGGGAGGGGGCTCGGGAGCGGTGGGTCGAAGAGGGCAGAATAGGTGCACGCCGCGGGGGTGAGGCACGCCGCCGGGCACGGGTGGTCCGGGGTGGTGCATCCGGTGCGGCGAAGGGCGCGGCCGAGGATGCCGCGGAGCATGCTGCCACTGTGGTGAGGGAGGCGAAAAGGGCGCGCGACGCGGTAGCTTGCGCGAAAATCCGTGGCCGTGAGCTTCATGCGAGTCCCCGTGCGCGGCGCGATGGGCGCGCCGAGCGTGTGCCTCCTTGTACAGGAAGGCGGGGGCCGGTGGAAAGGGAAGGCGAGCCGGGACTTGACAGGAGGCCGGAAGGGGTCGACCCTGAGCCCCGCACCCCTCCCCCGGTCTGTGACAACCCGAGGCCGACCATTTTCGAAGCGCTAACCTCCGAACGGGGCGTTTTTGTGGGGGGATCAGCGTTTCGCACAAGTAGCCGGAATCATTCGAGAAAGTGGCGCGACCGTGAAGTTTTTGCGGAGTAAGTTGAGGCGCCGAGCGCGCCCGAGGGCGAGGTTAGCGAAACCGGGGGCCCAACCCATCGGAATTATTGACAATTTAGGACCCCCTCCCGCATTAGGCGTGCCTGCATAAAGGGCATTGAGACCACAAAACCAGCTCACCAAAAGCCGGCCCCACGGTAACCCCCGCATTAGGCGTGCCTGCATAAAGGGCATTGAGACTGGCCGGCGTGCGAGATGTAGACGGTGGCAGCGGCTGCGACCCGCATTAGGCGTGCCTGCATAAAGGGCATTGAGACCCGAACTGCTCGGCGGGCACGTTGGCGATCGCGTTCACCCCGCATTAGGCGTGCCTGCATAAAGGGCATTGAGACCGCATTCGCTGC
>JAXLYT010000105.1:0-28579 GCA_046351295.1 Byssovorax sp. | reverse complement strand
GCCGCCGAGCATGAAGAAGTCATCGTGGACGCCGACGAGATCGACGCGGAGCACCTGGGCCCAGATGCCGCACAGCACCTCTTCGATGGGCGTGCGCGGATCGACGTGGGTCCCTTCCCTCCCCGACCCCGCCTCGGGCGCCGGGAGGGCCTTGCGATCGACCTTGCCGTTCTGGGTGAGCGGCAGGGCCAGCAAGGTGACATAGGCCGCAGGCACCATGTACGCCGGCAAACGCTGCTGGAGAAAGGCGCGCAGCTCGTCGGCGCTCGGCCCGGGCTCGGTGGCGCAGACGAGATAGGCCACGAGACGCTTGTCGCCCGGGGTGTCCTCGCGGACGAGCACCACCACCTCTTGCACCGCCGGGTGGGCGGCGAGGCTCGCCTCGATCTCGCCGAGCTCGATCCGGAAGCCGCGGATCTTCACCTGCTGATCGATGCGGCCGAGGTACTCGATATCTCCGTTCGGGAGCCGGCGCGCGAGATCGCCCGTGCGGTAGAGGCGCATGCCGCGGCCCGGGAGGAAGGGATCGGGCAGGAAGCGCTCGGCCGAGAGCTCGGGGCGGTTCAGGTAACCGCGGGCCGTGCCGGCGCCGCCGACGTAGATCTCGCCGGGCACGAGGAGAGGCTGAGGCTCCTTGTTCCGGTCGAGGATGTAGAGCTGCATGTCGGGGATCGGCTGGCCGATCACGCTCGACCAGGCGCGCGCGAGATCGGCCATGCTCACCGGGCGATAGGTGACGTGCACCGTCGTCTCGGTGATCCCGTACATGTTGACGAGCTGAGGCTCCTTGTCGCCCCGCAGGTCCCAGAAGGGGCGGAGCTGGCCGATGTCGAGCGCCTCGCCGCCGAAGACCACGTAGCGCAGGCAGAGGCCCTGCCGTGCGTCACCCGCGGCCTCGTCCTCCCGGACGAGCTGGCGGAAGGCCGAAGGTGTCTGGTTGAGCACGGTGACGCGCTCCCGGAGCAGGAGCTTGTAGAACGCCTGCGGATCGCGGCTCACCCAGAACGGGACGATCACCAGCCGGCCGCCGTAGAGCAGCGCGCCCCACAGCTCCCAGACGGTGAAATCGAAGGCGTACGAGTGGAACAGCGTCCACACGTCCCTGTCGCCGAAATGATACCAGGCGTCCGTCGCGGTGAAGAGGCGGGTCACATGGCCGTGCTCGACCATCACGCCCTTGGGCTTGCCGGTCGAGCCCGAGGTGTAGATGACATAGGCCATGTGCTCGGGGGCAGAGATTCGGCCGAGGCGGGTCGCCGGCTCGTGCGCGAACGCCGCGCCGCCGTCGTCGAGGAGCACCACCCGGGCCTCGCCCGGCGGCAGGAGGCCGAGCTGGGAAGACTGGGTGACGAGGACCGGCATCTTCGAGTCGTCGGCCATGAAGGCCAATCGATCCTTCGGATACTCAGGATCGAGGGGCAGATACGCCCCGCCCGCCTTGAGGATGCCGAGGATGCCAATCACCATCCCGACCGAGCGCTCGACCGCGAGGCCGACCAGGACGTCGGGGCCCACGCCGAGGGCGCGGAGGTGGTGCGCCAGGCGATTGGCCTGCTCGTCGAGGGCCCGGTACGAGAGGTGCTGTCCCTCGAAGGTGAGCGCGATCGCGTCCGGGGTTCGATCGACCTGCGCCTCGAAGAGCTCGGAGAGGGTCTCCTTGCGGGCGAACGAGGCGGAAGGGTCGTTGAACGCCGAGAGGAGATAGCTCCGCTCCTCGCTCCGGAGCAGCGCGAGATCGGAGAGCTTCCGGTCGGGCGCCTCGACGATGCCTTCGAGCAAGACGCCGAAATGCCCGGCCATCCGCTCGATGGTCGAGAGATCGAAGAGATCGACCGCGTACTCGAAGTTGGCGATCATCCCCTCTTCGCTCCGGGTGAGCCCGAGGACGAGATCGAACTTGGCGGTGTTCGTCTGATCGCCGCCGATGGGGCGCATCCGCAGGCCCGTCGCCTTGGTGCCTTCGCCGACCGCGTTGAGCAGCGTGAACGCGACCTGGAAGAGCGGCGTCCTCGAGAGGTTGCGCTCGGGGGAGAGCTCCTGCACGAGGCGCTCGAAGGGGATGTCCTGGTGGGCATAGGCCCCGAGGCAGGTCTCCCTGACCTGGGCGAGCAGCTCGCGGAAGCTCTTCCGCTCGTCGATCTCGGTGCGCAGGACGAGGGTGTTGAGGAAGAAGCCGATGAGGCCTTCGAGCTCGGGGCGGCTGCGGTTGAAGATCGGAGAGCCGACGACGATATCGTCCTGTCCGCTGTAGCGGGAGAGGAAGAGATCGAAGGCCGCCAGCATCGTCATGAAGAGCGTCGTCCCCTCGCGGCGCGAGAGATCGGCGAGGCCCTTGTGAACCGGCTCCGGGACCATGAACGAGAATCGCCCGCTCCGGTGGGAGGGCACGGGCGGCCGCGGCCGATCGCCGGGCAATTCCAGGGCTTCGGGCGCGCCGGCGAGCGCTCGCTTCCAGTACGCGAGCTGCCGATCGAGGATCTCCCCCTCCAGCCAGCGCCGCTGCCAGGCCGCATAGTCGGCGTACTGGACGGGCAGCTCGGGCAAGGGTGATGCGCCTCCCTGCGCGAAGGCGCTGTAGAGAAGGCTCACCTCGCGCTGCAGGATGGCCTTGGTCCCCGCGTCGGTGACGATGTGGTGCATCGTCATCAGGAGGACATGCTCGTCGGCGCTGAGGCGCAACAGGCGCACCCGCATCACCGGGCCCTTCTGGAGATCGAAGGGCTTCTCTGCCTCGGCGGTGAGCTCGCGCTTGACCTCGTTCACCCGCTCCGCGTCGGGGAGCGCGCTGAGATCGACGACGGGCAGATCGATCTCGGTCGCGGGGTGGATCACCTGCACGGGGCGTCCGTTGACGCCGTTGAACGTCGTCCGGAGGACGGCGTGGCGGCGGACCACCTCGCCGAGCGCGCGCGCGAGCACCGAGGGATCGAGCGCACCGGAGATACGCGTGGCCGAAGGGACGTTGTAGGAGATATCGCCCGGCTCGAGCTGGTCGAGGAACCACAGGCGCTCCTGGGCAAAGGAGAGCGGCTTGTCACCCTCTCCCTCGTCCCGGACGAGCGGTGGCACCGTGAGACCGAGGCCCGCGCGCAACGTCTCTTCTACCTTCTGTCCGAGCTCGGCGGCCGAGGGGGCCTCGAACAGGGTGCGCAGGGGCAGATCGACGCCGAAGATCGCGCGGACCCGCGAGATGGCCTGGGCCGCGAGCAGCGAGTGGCCGCCGAGGGCAAAGAAGCCATCGTGAACACCGATGTTCTCGACTGGCAGCTTGAGCAGCTCGGCAAAGACGCTCACCAGCGTCTCCTCGACAGGGCTGCGCGGCGCGGCGAGAGGCCCGGCCTCCGCGGTGCCCACCTCGGGCGCGGGGAGCGCCGCGCGATCGAGCTTGCCGTTCGCGGTGAGCGGGAAGGCCTCGAGCTTGACGAAGGCCCAGGGGACCATGAAGTCGGGCATCTCGGCGCGCAGCGCGGCGCGGAGCTGATCGACGCTCGGCCCGGGGGCCGGCTCGACGACGAGATAGGCCACGAGACGCTTGTCGCCGGGGCCATACTCGCGGGGCACGACCACGGCCTCCTTCACGCCCGCGACGGCCGCGAGCGCGGCCTCGATCTCGCCCGGCTCGATGCGATGACCGCGGATCTTCACCTGCTGATCGATGCGCCCGAGGTACTCGACGGCGCCGTCCGGGCGGTGACGGACGAGATCGCCCGTGCGGTAGAGGCGCGCGCCGGGCTCGGTGGAGAAGGGATCGGGGACGAAGCGCTCGGCGGTGAGATCGGGCCGCTTCAGATAGCCAATCGAGAGGCCGTCTCCACCGATGTAGAGCTCGCCGGGCACGCCGACGGGCACGAGGTTCCTCGCCGGGTCGAGGATGTACACGACCGTGTTGGAGATGGGCCGGCCGATGGGGATGGAGGCGCGGATATCCGCCGGCGTGATCGGGTGACAGCAGGTGAAGGTCGTCCCCTCCGTGGGGCCGTATCCGTTGATGATCTGGACGCCGGGGAGGAGCGTGAGGCCCTTCTCCACATGGGGCACGGAGAGCGCCTCACCGCCGATGAGGAGCTGGCGGAGCGGGGAGAGCGCACCAGGCTCCGCGTCGATGACCGCGTTGTAGAGCCCGGCGGTGAGCCACATGCTCGTCACCTTCTCGGCGCGGATCACGGCGCCGATGGACTCCGGGGTCGGGCGCTCGGCGGGGAACACCGCGAGCCGGCCGCCGTTGAGGAGCGGCCCCCAGAGCTCCAGCGTCGATGCGTCGAAGGCCAGCGGCGCGAGCTGGAGGAAGACCTCCTCCGGGCCGAAGTGGGCATATCCGGTCTCCCGCACCAGGCGGATGATGGCGCGGTGGGGGACGCAAACGCCCTTGGGCTTGCCCGTCGAGCCCGAGGTGTACATCACATAGGCGAGCTTGCCGCCGCCCTCGGCAGGCGAGGGCCGGGCCTCATCCTCCCTTGCGAGCGACTCGGCCTCTCGATCGAGCCGGATCACCTGGCCCTCGGGGAAGCCGACCTCGCTCGGAACAGGCCCGATGGAGAGGATGCGCGAGAGCGCTGCGTCCTCGATCATCCAGGTGAGGCGGGCCGCCGGGTACTCCGGATCGAGGGGCACGTAGGCCCCGCCGGCCTTGAGGATCGCGAGGACACCGATGACCATCTCCAGCGAGCGCGGGACATGGATCCCCACCGGCGACTCGGGGCCGATGCCCTCTTTGCGCAGGCGGTGGGCGAGCTGGTTGCTCCGCCGATCCAGCTCTCGATACGAGAGCCTCTCGTCGCCGAAAGAGACCGCGACGGCGTCGGGCGTCTCGTCGGCCCGGGCCTCGAAGACGGCTTGAATCGAGGCGTCGCGCGGGTACGGCGTGGCCGTCTGGTTCCATGTGACGAGGAGCGTTTGCCGCTCCGCCTCCGACAGCATGGCGAGATCGGCGATCTTGGCCTCGGGCGCCTCTACCACCGCCGCGAGCAGGGCCTCGAAATGGGCCATCATCCGCTCGATGGTCGGGGCGTCGAAGAGATCGGTCGAGTACTCGAACGATCCTCCGAGGCCGCCGGCGCCATCCATCATGCCGAGGGTGAGATCGAACTTGGAGATGGTGAGCTCGGCGCTCACCGGGCGCATCTTCACGCCCGAGAGGCGCGCGGCCGATTGGCCCGCGGTCTGGAGGGTGAAGTTGACCTGGAAGAGCGGGGTCTTGCCGAGATCGCGCACCGGGGCGAGCTCTTGCACGAGGCGCTCGAAGGGGATGTCCTGGTGGGCATAGGCCCCGAGGCAGGTCTCGCGGACCTTCGCGAGCAGCTCCTGGACGGTGAGGTCGTCCGTGACCTCGGTGCGCAGGACGAGGGTGTTGAGGAAGAAGCCGATGAGGTGCTCGGTCTCGGGGCGGGTGCGGTTCAGGATCGGGCTGCCGACCACGAGATCGCTTTGCCCGCTGTAGCGATGGAGCAATATCTCGAAGACCGCGAGAAGGGTCATGAAGAGCGTGGCGTTCTCGCGGCGGGACAGCTCGCGCAGCGACTTGCCGAGCGCCTCCGGCAGGCGGAAGGCGCGCGCCGCGCCCCGGTGGCTCTGCACCGCCGGCCGCGGGCGGTCCGTGGGGAGGTTGAGCGACTCGGGCGCTCCCGCGAGCTGGGTCTTCCAGTAGGCGAGCTGCTTGTCGAGCACCTCGCCCGAGAGCCACGCGCGCTGCCAGGCGGCGAAGTCCGCATATTGAATGGGGAGCGGCGCGAGGGGATCGGGCAGGCCGCGCGCGAAGGCTGCATAGAGCCGGCCGAGCTCGCGGTGGAGGATACCGCGGGTCCACGCGTCGGAGACGATGTGGTGCATCGTCACCATCAGGACACGATCGTCCTCGGCGAGGCGGAGCAACCGGCCGCGGATCAGCGGGCCGCGCTGGAGATCGAAGGGCCGGTGGGCCTCGTCGCTCGTCTCCCTGCGGATGGCCGCCGCGCGCTCGTGCTCGGGCAAGGCCGTGAGATCGAGGACCGGAACATGCACCAGGGCCGAGGGGTGGATCACGGGCGCAGGGCGCCCCTCGACGGCCGTGAACGTCGTGCGGAGCACCTCGTGGCGGGCCACCACGGCGGCGAGCGCCTTTTCGAGGGCGCGCTCGTCGAGCCGGCCGCCGAAGCGCATGGCCGAGGCCACGTTGTAGAGCGGGCTGTTCGGCTCGATCTGATCGATGAACCAGAGCCGCTCCTGCGCGAAGGAGAGGGGGAGATCGCGGTCGCGCGGAGCCACGGTGATGGGCGGCGCCTCGAGCCCCTCCCCTTCCCTCCGCGCGAGCTCCACCTGCTCGGCGAGCCCGGCGATCGTCGGCGCCTCGAAGATGGCCCGCAGCGGAATGTTGGTGTCGAACGCGTCCCTCGCCCGCGCGATGATCTGGATGGCGAGCAGCGAGTGGCCGCCGAGATCGTTGAAGCTCTCGTGGATGCCAATCCGCTCCCGCTCGAAGACATCGCACCAGATGCCCTCGAGCACCTCTTCCACCGGCGTGCGCGGCGGCTCGTGCTCGTCCTCGTCGCCGTGCTCGCGCGGCTGTTCGAGGGCCGGGAGCGCCTGCCTGTCGATCTTGCCGTTGGGCGTGAGCGGCAGGGCGCCGAGGAGCACGAAGGCGCTCGGGACCATGTAATCCGGCAGGCGCTCGGCGAGGAAGGCCGCAAGCTCGGCGGGCGCAGGGGCCGTATCGCCCTTCGGGACGAGATAGGCCACGAGGCGGCGATCGCTCGATCCCTCGATGGTCTGGGCCAGAACGACCACCTCGGAGACGCCCGGGTGCGCGGAGAGCGCGGCCTCGATCTCGCCGAGCTCGATCCGGAAGCCACGCACCTTGACCTGGAAATCGATGCGGCCGAGAAAGACGATCGCGCCGCTCGCGAGCCTGCGCGCGCGATCACCCGTGCGATAAAGACGCTCGCCGGGCTGCCCGAAGGGATCGGGCACGAAGCGCTCTTCCGTGAGATCGGGGCGGTGGAGGTAGCCGCGCGCCACGCCGGCGCCGCCGATGAACACCTCGCCTGGGATGAGCGGCGCCATGAGGTTGCGATCGGCGTCGAGCAGGTGCACGCGCGAGCCCGGGAGCGGCTTGCCGAGCGGGACGATCGGCGCCCCGGGGACGCGCTTTCCGAGCTCGATCTCGTGGGTGAGCACACCTACGGTCGTCTCGGTGGGCCCGTAGTGGTTCATGATCCGCGTCTCGGGCCGCATAGCGTGGATCTTCTCGACGAGCTCCCAGCTCGACGCCTCGCCGCCGAACACGAGGAGCTTGCTGGGGATGATCCGCTCGGGCACGGGCGCAGAGAGGAGCGCGGCGAAGTGGGAGGGGACGATCTTCAGGCAGTCGATCTGCTCGGCGTCGAAATAGGCCGCGAGCCCGCCTGGATCCGTGGTGAGCTCCTGGGTGATGAGGTGGAGCGTGCCGCCGTGGCAGAGCGGCGGGAAGAGCACGGTGTTGCCGAGATCGGCCGCCAGCGTCGAGACATGGGCGTAGCTCACGCCCTCGGGCAAACCGAGTCTCTGGTTCACGCCGTTGACGTAGTTGACGAGCTGCCGGTGCTCGATGGCCACACCCTTGGGCTTGCCGGTGGAGCCCGAGGTGAAGAGCACGTAACAGAGGCTCTCCGGCCGCGCGCCTCCCTCCGGGCGAGACGCGCTCTCCCGCGCGAGGCGCTCGGCGTCGCGATCGAGGACGAGCACGGCGGGGCCGCCCGAAGGCAGCCGCGCCGCGAGCTTTTCTTCGGTGAGGACGGCCACCGCGCGTGACTCGTCGAGGATCTGGGCGAGGCGCTGGCTCGGATACGCCGGATCGAGCGGCACGTAGGCCCCACCCGCCTTGAGCACGCCGAGCAAGCCCACGACGAAATGGGCGGAGCGATCGAGGCAGAGGCCGACGACCTTCTCCGGCCCGACACCCATCGAGCGCAGCCGGTGGGCGAGCTGATTGGCCCGCTCGTCGAGGGCCCGGTACGACAGGCGCTCTCCGCCCGCCACGAGCGCCACGGCGTCCGGGGTCCGATCCACCTGCGCCTCGAAGAGCGCGTGCATGGTGGTGTCGATTCGATAGTCCGCGGGCGCGCGGTTGTGCTCGACGAGGAGCCTTTGCCGTTCGACCTCGGGGAGCAACGAGACCTCGCGGAGGCGCGCGACGGGCGAAGCGGCGAGCCCGAGCAAGAGTGACTCGAGGTGACCGAGCAGGGCGTCGATGGCCGCTCCATCGAAGCGCCGGCGATCGAAGGCCAGGCGGCACGAGAGGCGGTTGGTGTGGACGCAGAGCAACGTGATCGGGAAGTTGTTCCGGACCTCGTTCTTCACGTCGCGGGTGACGATCCCCGTCTTGCTCCCGCCCCCGGCGCTCTTCTCCACGGGGTAGTTCTCGAACACGAGGATGCTCTCGAAGAGCGGCTGTCCGCGGGGGATCTCGCTCATCCCCTGCACCTCGGCGAAGGGCGAGTGCTCGTGCTCGCGGATCTCGGTGTGTCGCTCCTGCAGGCCGCGCAGGTAATCGAGCACGGGGCGATCGCCCGGCACCTCGACCCGGAAGGGCAAGGTGTTGATGAACATGCCCAGCGTGTCCTCGATCCCAGGCAGCTCGATCGAGCGCCCCGCCACGATGGTCCCGAAGGCGATGTCGCGCTCGCCGCTGTAACGGCTGAGGAGGAGCGCCCAGGCACCCTGGAGCAGGGTGTTGATCGTCAACCGGTGCTCGCGCGCGAAGCCGTCGAGGATGGCAGTCTTCTCCTCGCTGAAGAGCAGCCGCCGCTCCTCGTAGTCGTCGAAGCCGCCCTCCCCGCGGACGAGCTCCGCCGAGGGATCGCCCGCGGGCGGCGCGGGGATCGGCAGCGGTGTGGGCGCCGAGAAGCCGGCCAGGCTCTTTTTCCAGAACTCGGCCGTCTTGACCGGATCCTTCTTGCCGAGCCACGCGATGTAATCGGAGAAGGGCCGCACGGGCGGCCACGTCATCTCCCGCCCGTCGCGCAGCGCCAGATATCGCTTGAAGACCTCCTGGCTCAGGAGCGGGTTCGACCAGCCGTCGAGCACGAGGTGGTGCTGGCTGAAGATGACGCGGTGAACGTCGTCGCGCAGGCGCACGACGATGAGCCGGATGAGCGGCGCGCGGGAGAGATCGAAGCCCCGGGCGCGATCTTCCCGCAGCAGGCGCTGGAAGGCTTGATCCTGCTCGGCGCGGGACAGGCTCCTGAGATCGTGACGGTGGTACTCGATCGGCGGGTGCTGCCACACCACCTGGATCGGCCCCTCGGCCAGCTCCCAGTGGAAGGAGGTGCGGAGCACCGGGTGGCGGAGGACGGCCTCCTGCCACGCGCGCTCGTAGAGATCGGCGTCGAAGGCGCCTGCGATCGTGTAGCGGAACTGCTTGAAATAGAGGTCGTCCGCGTGGTGGTTGATGCTGTAGAAGAGCAACCCCTGCTGGATGGACGAGAGCGGGTAAATATCCGCGATGGATCCGAACTCGCGCGCAGCGCCCTGCTCCATCGCGGCGAGCGAGTCGAGCGTCGCCTGGCTCAACCGGAAGCGGAAATCGGAGGGCGTGTACCCGTGGATCCCCGGCGTCGCGGCGTGGGCGATGAGGGCGCGGAGCGACGCGAGGAGGCCCTGGGAGAGCGCCTCGATGGTGGCCTTGTCGTGGACGCCCTCGGCATACGCGAGGTTCACGACAAGCCGCCCGCCCGCCACGCGGGCGTTGACATCGATCAGATAAGGCCTCTCCGCGGCGGGGCTCTGCTCCCGGCCGGTGGGCTCGCGCGCCGCCCGGAGCTGCGCCTTCTCGGGCAAGGCCTGATCGAGCTGGCCGAGGTAATTGAAGCTCACCTCGGGCCGCGGCAGCGCGCGGAGCTTCTGCCCCTCTTCGCCGGAGAGCGACCGGAGAAGGCCATAGCCAAGGCCCTTGCCCGGGATGGAGCGGAGCTGCTCCTTGACAGCCTTGAGCACCGCGCCCGGCTCGTCGCCCGTCAGCTCCAGGAGCACGGGGAAGATGGTGGTGAACCAGCCCACCGTGCGGGTCAGATCGACGCCGTCGAAGATGTCCTCGCGGCCGTGGCCTTCGAGATCGACGAGCAGCGAGCGCTCGCCCGTCCAGCGCTGGCAGGCGAGGAGCAGCGCCGCGAGGAGCACGTCGTTGATCTGCGTCTGGTAGGCCTTCGGCACCTCCTGCAAGAGGGCCCGTGTCTCCTCCTCACCGAGCGCGGCGGTGAAGGAGCGCGACGCCGAGCGCAGGTTCTTTGCGCCGGCGTCGTCGACCGGGAGCCGGGCCACCGAGCGGCGAGCGTCGGAGAGCCAGAATCCGAGCTCGGCGCGGATGTCGTCCGACGATGCGTGAGCCGAGAGCAGCGTGGACCACCGCTTGAACGAGGTGGTCTTGGGCGGCAGGGCGATCGCCTCTCCCCGGCTCCGCTGCTGGTACGCGGTCCAGAAGTCCTCCAGGAGGATACGCCAGGACACACCGTCAACGACGAGGTGGTGGAGGACGAAGAAGAGCCGGATCGGTCGCTCTCCCCCGAGGCGGAAGAGGATCACCTTGCCGATGGGGCCCCGCTCGAAATCGAGCGAAGCCTGGGCCTCGGCACATGTCTTCTCGATGGATGCTCGCTGCTCCTCGGCGGAGCGGCCCATGAGCTCGATCGTCTCGAAGGGCAGCGCGCGCTCGGCGGGCTCGAGGATGGTCGCCGAGACCTTGTCTCCGGCGGTCGTGAAGCGCATCCCGATCGCGTCATGGTGCGACGCGAGAGCCTGAACCGCCTCGCCCACGAGGGCCGGATCGAGATCTTCCCGCGCCTCGAGGAGCACGGACTGGTTGTAGTGGTGAGGATCGGTGAAATGATGATCGAAGAACCAGCCGAGCACCGGGGTGAGGGGCAAATCCCCCGTCGCCGGCCCCTCGTCCACGACCTCGGCGCTCCCCGAGAGCTCGGCCACGCGCGCGAGCTCGGCGATGGTCTGGTTCTGGAAGAGCTGTCGCGGGGTGAAGCGGATTCCCACCTTCCTGGCGCGGGAGACGATCTGGATCGAGAGAATCGAATCGCCGCCCAGGGCAAAGAAGTTATCGTGGATACCTACCTTGTCGACTCGGAGCATCGCGGCCCAGATGGCGGCGAGCTTCTCCTCGGCCTCGTGGCGAGGCGCCTCGTAGCTCGACGCGAGCTCGGGGCGCGCTCCTCCGGGGGCCGGGAGCGCGCGGCGATCGACCTTGCCGTTCTCGGTCAAGGGCAGGGCCGGGAGCATCACGAAGGCCGAGGGCACCATGTACTCGGGGAGCCTGTCCTTGAGGAAGCTCCGGAGATCTTCGATGGAGGGCTCCTCCGCCCGGGGCACGAGATAAGCCACGAGACGCCTGTCGCCCGGCTCGTCCTCGCGCGCGAGCACCACCACCTCGCGCGCGGCGGGGTGCTGCCCGAGCGCGGCCTCGATCTCGTCGAGCTCGATGCGATAGCCGCGCACCTTCACCTGGTGATCGATGCGCCCGAGATAGACGATCTCGCCGCTCGGCAAGTGCCGGCAGAGATCGCCTGTCTTGTAGATCCGATCGCCCTTCTTCGTCGAGAACGGGTCCGGCAAGAAGCTCTTCTCGGTCAGCTCGGGCTGGCCGAGATACCCGCGGCCCACCTGGGCGCCGCCGATGTACAGCTCCCCCGCGACGCCGACGGGGACAGGCTGGAGGTGGCGGTCGAGGATATAGAGCCTGGTGTTGGCGATGGGGCGGCCGATAGGCACGGCGCCGCTCGCGAGCGGGCCGGCGGGCACCTCGTAGATACAACAGCCGACCACCGTCTCGGTCGGCCCGTATTCGTTGATGAGCCGGGTCGCCGGGGCGTGCGTGCGGAAGAACGAGATGTGTCGATCGAGGAGGGCCTCACCACCGATGATGAGGGCCCGGACCTTGCCGGCCACCTCGTCCGGGGAGAGCTGATGTCCCAGGGCTTCGAGGTGCGAGGGCGTGAGCTTGATCAGGCTGAGATCATGGCCCTTCCGGATCGCGTCCGCGAGCCTGTCGATGCCCGGCTCCTCGGGGAGGAGGGTGACGGGACGCCCGGCTATCAGCGGGGCGAAGAGGCTCGTGATGGTGAGATCGAAGGCGATGGACGAATGGACGGGGGCGCCCTGTCCCTCGGCGATCCGATATTCGCCGATCACGAAGCGGAGGTAGTTGACCGCGCCGCGGTGCTCGATCATCGCTCCCTTGGGGCGGCCGGTGGAGCCCGAGGTGAAGATCACGTAACAGAGGCTCTCGGGCGCCGCGCGGCGGGCGGGGCGGGCCGTGCTACGGGCGGACACATCGGCGCCCGGCGTGTCGAGCGCGAGCACGGTGGCTCCCTCCGGCAACAGGCCGCGGAAGCGCTCCTGGGTGAGGAGCACGGCAGCCTTGGCGTCCTCGATCATCATGTCGAGGCGCTTCTTCGGGTACGAGGGATCGAGGGGCACGTAGGCGCCGCCGGCCACCAGCACCGCGAGCATCGCCACGACGACCTCGATCGAGCGCTCCATGCAGACGCCCACGAGGCGATCGGGGCCGACCCCGAGATCGATGAGGGCGTGGGCGAGGCGATTGACCCGCTCGTCGAGCGTACGATAGCTGATCGACTCGTCGCCGAAGCGGACGGCGATGGCGTCCGGGCTGCGGTCGACCGCGGCCTGGTAGAGGTCGGTGACGAGCGTGCCGACTGGCATGCTCACCGCCGTGTCGTTCCAGGCGGTGAGGATCTTCCGGCGCTCGGCGTCGGCGAGGAGGGGCAGCTCCGAGACGAGCGCCGCGGGCTTCCGGGCGATCCCTTCGAGCAACGTGACGAAGCTCTGGATGATCCGATCGATGGTCGCCGCGTCGAAGAGATCGGTCGCGTACTCGAGCGATCCCGAGAGGCCCTTGTGGCCCTCGGTCATGGTGAGCGTGAGATCGAACTTGGCCGTGCTCGTCTCGACACCCACCGTCCGCCGGCCGAGCTCGGTGAGGGTCGTCGTCTCCTTCGCGCCGGCCTGCCCCGCCTGGAGGATGAACATCACCTGGAAGAGCGGGCTGCGGGAGAGATCGCGCTCGGGCGCGATGGCCTGCACGAGGCGCTCGAAGGGGAGATCCTGGTGGGCATAGGCGCCGAGACAGGCCTCGCGCACCTCGGCCAGGACCTCTTTGAAGGGGCGATCGCCGCGCGGCTGGGCGCGCAGAACGAGCGTGTTGACGAAGAAGCCAATCAGGCCCTCGGTCGCGCCCTGGGTGCGCCCGGCGATCGGCGAGCCGACCACGATGTCCTCTTGCCCGGAGAAGCGGGCGAGGAGCACATCGAAGGCCGAGAGCAGCGTCATGAAGGTGGTCGCGCCCTCCTGCCGGCCGAGCTCCACGATGGCCTTCGAGAGCTCGGGAGAGAGCGCAAATCCCTTGCGAGCGCCCCTGTGCGTGGGGACGGCGGGGCGCGGGCGATCGGTGGGCAGATCGAGCGCGTGGGGCGCGCCGGTGAGGCGCTTCTTCCAGTAATCGAGCTGCTCCCCGAGGGCGGCGCCCGAGAGCCAGCCGCGCTGCCAGGCCGCATAATCGGCGTATTGCAGCGGCAGATCGGGCAGGGGCGACGAGCGGCCATGGCTGTACGCCTCGTAGAGCGCCGAGACCTCGCGGCGGAGCACGCCGACGGACCAGCCGTCGGAGACGATGTGGTGCATCGTCAACACGAGGAGGTGATCGTCCTCTCCAAGGGCGATGAGCTTCGCGCGGAAGAGCGGCCCCTCGGCGAGATCGAAGGGTCGCGCAACCTCGGCCGCGGCCTCTCTGCGGGCTGCCTCGGGCCGATCGCTCTCGGGGAGATCGAGCAAGGAGACCTGCTCCGGGCCGACCTCGATACGCTCGTGGACGACGGCCACCGGCTGCCCCTCCACGGTGGCAAAGGTGGTCCGGAGCGTCTCGTGCCTGCGGCTGAGCTCGGCGAGCGCCCGGCCGAGCGCGCCGATATCGAGCGTGCCGTCGAGGCGCATGGCCAGGTGCATGTTGTACGACGCGTCCCCCGGCGTGAGCTGGTCGAGGAACCAGAGGCGCTCCTGCGCGAAGGACAGCGGGTATTCTTCCGAGCGCTCGCGGCGGCCGAGGGGCGGGAGCGAGATGCCATGTCCACCGCGAATGGCGTCCTCGATCCGCTGGCCGAGCGCGGCCGGCGTGGCCGCCTCGAAGAGGCTGCGCAGAGGCAGCTCGACCTTTAACGCGTCGCGGATCCGGGAGACGGCCTGCGTCGCGAGGAGCGAATGGCCGCCGAGCATGAAGAAGTCATCGTGGACGCCGACGAGATCGACGCGGAGCACCTGGGCCCAGATGCCGCACAGCACCTCTTCGATGGGCGTGCGCGGATCGACGTGGGTCCCTTCCTCCCGACCCCGCCTCGGGCGCCGGGAGGGCCTTGCGATCGACCTTGCCGTTCTGGGTGAGCGGCAGGGCCAGCAAGGTGACATAGGCCGCAGGCACCATGTACGCCGGCAAACGCTGCTGGAGAAAGGCGCGCAGCTCGTCGGCGCTCGGCCCGGGCTCGGTGGCGCAGACGAGATAGGCCACGAGACGCTTGTCGCCCGGGGTGTCCTCGCGGACGAGCACCACCACCTCTTGCACTGCCGGGTGGGCGGCGAGGCTCGCCTCGATCTCGCCGAGCTCGATCCGGAAGCCGCGGATCTTCACCTGCTGATCGATGCGGCCGAGGTACTCGATATCTCCGTTCGGGAGCCGGCGCGCGAGATCGCCCGTGCGGTAGAGGCGCATGCCGCGGCCCGGGAGGAAGGGATCGGGCAGGAAGCGCTCGGCCGAGAGCTCGGGGCGGTTCAGGTAACCGCGGGCCGTGCCGGCGCCGCCGACGTAGATCTCGCCGGGCACGAGGAGAGGCTGAGGCTCCTTTTTCCGGTCGAGGATGTAGAGCTGCATGTCGGGGATCGGCTGGCCGATCACGCTCGACGAGGGGCGCGCGAGATCGGCCATGCTCACCGGACGATAGGTGACGTGCACCGTCGTCTCGGTGATCCCGTACATGTTGACGAGCTGGGGTCTCTGGTCGCCGTGGCGCTCCCAGAAGGGGCGGAGCTGGCCGATGTCGAGCGCCTCGCCGCCGAAGACCACGTAGCGCAGGCAGAGGCCCTGCCGTGCGTCACCCGCGGCCTCGTCCTCGCGGACGAGCTGGCGGAAGGCCGAGGGCGTCTGGCTGAGGACGGTGACCTTCTCGTCGAGGAGGAGCTTGTAGAACGCGTCGGGCGCCCGGCTCACCCAGTACGGGACGACCACGAGGCGGCCGCCGTAGAGCAGCGCGCCCCACAGCTCCCAGACGGTGAAATCGAAGGCGTACGAGTGGAACAGCGTCCACACGTCATCGGGGTTGAAACGATACCAGGCGTCGGTCGCGGCGAAGAGGCGCGCGACGTTCTGGTGCTCGACCAGGGCGCCCTTGGGCTTGCCGGTCGAGCCCGAGGTGTAGATGACGTAACAGAGGTTGTTCGCCTTCGAGGTCGGCCCGGGGCGGGCGCTCGGCTGGTGGGCGAATTCGGTCCCTTCGTCGTCGAGCCGGACGACCTTGGCCTGGTGGGTCGGGACGGCGCCCTCGCGGACGGTGCCCTGGACGAGGACCTGGATCTTCGAGTCCTCGACCATGAAGGCGAGGCGCTCCGGGGGATACTCCGGGTCGAGGGGCAGATACGCGCCGCCCGCCTTGAGGATACCGAGGATGCCAATCACCATCGCGAGCGAACGATCGATGGAGAGGCCCACCAGGGTGTCGGGGCCCACGCCGAGCGCGCGGAGGTGGTGGGCGAGGCGATTGGCCTGCTCGTCGAGGGTCCGGTAGGAGAGCGACTTGCCCTCGCAGGTGAGGGCGAGGGCGTCGGGCGTTCGATCGACCTGGGCCTCGAACAGCTCGTGGATCGGGCGGTCCTTGGGGAAGGCGGCCTCGCGGTCGTTCCAGGCGAAGAGGAGCTGTTCGCGCTCCTCGGGCCGGAGCAGGGGAATCGACCCGACCGGGCGGGAAGCGTCCCTGGCGATCTCGACGATCAACGTCTCCAGGTGCCGGAGCATCCGCTCGATGGTGGCGGCCTCGAAGCGCAGGCGATCGAAGCTGAAGCGCAGGCTGACCGTCTTGCCGCTCGCGGCGATGAGGGTGAGCGGGTAATTCGAGTGCTCCTGCACCCGGGCGTCGCTCATCAGGGTGGTGCGGCGGCGCGGCTCCCGGCCCGGGCCTGCGGAGGGATCGGGGCGCATCGACTCCTCGAGCGGGTAGTTCTCGAAGACGAGCATGCTCTCGAAGAGCGGCGTCCCGCGGGGGATCTCGCTCATCCCCTGCACGGCGATGAGCGGGGTGTGCTCGAAGGCGCGCGCCTCGGTCTGCTGGGCCTGGAGCGAGGCCAGCATGGAGCCAATCGGCTCTTCGGGAGACATCGTGGCACGGACGGGCACAGCGTTGATGAAGAGGCCCACCATCTGCTCGATGCCCGGCACGGGCGCGGAGCGGCCGGAGACGATCGAGCCGAAGAGCACGTCGTCCTCGCCGCTGTAGCGCGAGAGCAGGAGCGCGAAGGCCCCCTGCACGAGGGTGTTCATCGTCACCCCGCTCTCGCGGGCGAAGCTCGTGACCTCGGCCGACGCCTCCGCGGAGAGGGCGATCCCGCGCTCCTCGTAGCCGGGGACGAGGCCCTCCTCGGGCGCGCGGTCGACGCCGAAGGGCGTGGGCGCGCGGAAGCCGGCGAGCATGCGCCGGAAGAAGGTCTCGGCCCGGGCGGGGTCCTGCTTTTCGAGCCACGCGATGAAGTCGCCGTAGGGCGTGGTGGGCGGCAGCTCGAGCTCGCGGCCCGCGGCGTAGGCGTCGTAGAGGCTGAACAGCTCGCGGATCAGGATCGGGATCGACCAACCGTCGAAGAGGATGTGGTGCACGCTGAGGAAGCAGCGGTGGTGCTCCTCGCCCAGGCGGAAGAGCGTCACCCGGAGCAGCGGCGGGCGGGTGAGATCGAAGCCCTTTTTCCGGTCCTCGGCGGCAAATCGGCGGATCTCGCGGACCTGCTCCTCCGGCGGGAGCACGCGCAGATCGATCGTCTCGACGCCGATCTTGACCCGCTTGCGGACGACCTGCATCGGCCGCTCCAGGCGCTCCCAGGCGAAGAGGCTCCGGAGGATCGAGTGCCGGTCGACGACCTTCTGCAGCGCGCGCTCGAAGGCGGCCGCGTCGAAGCTGCCTCGCACGGCCCAGTCGAGCTGGGTGACGTACACGCCGTCCCCCTCGGCGAGCGCCGTGTGAAACAACATCCCCTCCTGCATCGGCGAGAGGGGATAGATGTTCTCGACGTTCTTTCGGCTCATCGCGGTTCGTTCTCCTCGTCGTCCTCTTCGTCGTCGTCATCCCCGAGGGAGGTCAGCATGTCGACGACGTTCTGACTGAGCTTGCCGGCCTGGAAATCCGAGGCCGTGTAGCCGCCTGCGTCACCCGAGAGGCAATGGGCGATCAGGGCGCGGAGGGCATCGAGGAAGCTCTCCGCGAACGCGAGCACCGTGCTCCGCTCGAAGACCGCCTCGCCGTAGGTGAGGCCGACCTGGAGCCTGCCTCCCACGACGCTGGCGTTGATCTCGAGCTGGTAGGCGCGCCGGGCGCGCGGGCTGCGCGCGGCGCCCGAGCCCTCGCGCGCAGGGCGGAGGGGCGCGCTCTCGGGCACAGACTGGCCGAGCTGCCCGAGGTAGTTGAAGACGATCTCCGCCTCCGGGATCGCGGCGAGCGCCCGCTTGATCTCGGGCTCTTCGCGGAGGTAGCGGAGCAGCCCGTAGCCGATGCCGCGGCGGGGAATGGCCCGGAGCTGCTCCTTGACCGACTTCATGATCCAGCCGAGATCGGTCTCGGTGCCCACGTCGAGCACCACCGGGAAGAGGCTCGTGAACCACCCCACGGTGCGCGTGAGATCCACGCCGGGGAACAGCTCTTCGCGGCCATGGCCTTCGAGATCGAAGAGCACCGCGCCCTCGCCGGTGAGCCCGCGCAGCGCAATCGCGAACGCGGCCAGGAGCACGTCGTTGATCTGCGTGCCGTAGACCTCGGGCACGTCGCGGAGGAGCGACTCGGTGTGCTCCTTGGAGAGGGCCAGCGAGACGACCTTCGCCGTGCCTTCGAGGTTCTCGCCCGCCGGGTGATCGGCGGGCAAGCGCCCCACCCGCCGACGTTTGTCGTCGAGCCAGTACGCCTGCTCCGACCAGATCTCCGCGGAGCGCGCGTGCTCGCCGAGGAGCATCGCCCAGCGCTTGATCGAGGTGGTGCGCGGGGGCAGCGCGGGGGGCTCGCCGCGTCGCGCCGACTCGTACGCGGACCAGAGATCTTCGAGGATGATGCGCCACGAGACGCCGTCGACGGCGATGTGGTGCACCACGACGAGCAGGCGGCTCGGCGCGGCGGGCCCGAGATCGAAGCAGACGACCCGCACGATCGGGCCGCTCGTGAGATCGAGGCCGGACTGCGCCTCGGCGACCTCGCGCCTGAGCGCCTCGACGCGCTCGGACTCGTCGACCTGCTGGAGATCCACGCGGCGGAAGGGCGCGGGGCCGCCGTCCTCCGCGATGGTCTGGATCGCGCCGAGCGGATCGAGATCGACCCGCAGGCGGAGCGCGTCGTGGTGCTCGATGAGCGCGAGCACCGCCTGCTCGAGCGCCGCGGGATCGAGCGCCTCTCTCGCCTCCAGCATGACGGCCTGGTTCCAGTGGTGCGGATCGGCGAAGCCTTGCTCCACCCACCAGCTCGCGATCGGCGAGAGGCGGACGGGGCCGGTCACCCTGCCCTCGACCTCCGCCGCCGACGCCACCGTCTCGGCCACCGCCGCGAGGCCGGCGATGGTCGGGAAGCGGAAGATCTGCTGCGGCGTGAGGCGCAGGCCAGCCTTCTGCGCGCGCGAGACGACGTGGATGCCGAGGATGGAGTCGCCGCCGACCGCGAAGAAGTTGTCGTGGATGCCGACCTCCTTGAGGCGGAGCACCGAGGCCCAGATCTCCACGAGCTTCTGCTCGATCTCGTTCCGCGGCGCGGCGATCTCCCGCGCCTCGTCGAGCTTGCTCTCCGGCGCCGGGAGCGCCGCTCGATCGATCTTGCCGTTGTCGGTGAGCGGCATCGCGTCGAGCACGACGAAGACCGCGGGCACCATGTACTCGGGCAGCCGTGCGCCGAGGAACTCTCGCAGCTCGGCGTCTCCCGGGCTCGTCCCCGGGGCCGCGGCGAGGTAGGCCACGAGGCGCTTCTGACCGGGCGAGTCCTCGCGAGCGAGGACGGCGGCCTCGCGGACATCGGGGTGCTGCACGAGCACCGACTCGATCTCGCCGAGCTCGATGCGGAAGCCGCGCACCTTGACCTGGTGATCGACGCGGCCGAGGTACTCGAGCTCTCCGTCGGCCCGGTGGCGGCCGAGATCGCCGCTCCGGTACATCCGCTCGCCGGGCACGAACGGATCGGGCAAGAAGCGCTCGGCCGTCAGCTCCGGGCGGTTCAGGTAACCGCGGCCGACCTGCGCGCCCGCGATGTAGATCTCCCCGGTCACGCCGATCGGCACCGGGTTGTGCCGCGGATCGAGGACGTAAAGGCGGCTGTTGGCGATGGGCCTGCCGATGGGGATCGCCCCCTCCGGCAAAGGCCCCTCCGGGACCTCGTAGACGGCACAACCCACCACCGTCTCGGTCGGGCCATATTCGTTGATCAGGCGCGTCTCGGGCGCGTCGCGCCGGAAGATCTCGAGGTGCCGCGCGAACAGGGCCTCTCCGCCGATGATCAGCGCGCGCGTCTTGCCGCGCACGCCGGTCTGCTCGAGCTCGCTGCCGAGCGCTTCGAGGTGCGACGGAGTGAGCTTGACCAGGCTGAAGTTGTCGCCGTCGCGCAGGGCGTCGGCGAGGCCGAGCACGCCTCGCTCGTCGGAGACGAAGGTCACGGTCCGGCCCGAGAGGAGCGGCGTGAAGAGGCTCGTGACGGTGAGATCGAAGCCGATCGAGGAGTGCACCGGAGAGCCCGTGCCGCCCGCGACTCGATAGTTGTCAATCGCGAACGACAGGTAATTGACGACGCCGCGGTGCTCCAGCATCGCCCCCTTGGGGCGGCCCGTGGAGCCCGAGGTGTAGATGACGTAACAGAGGCTCTCCGGGCTCGCCGGGCAGGGCGAGCGCGCGGCGCTCTCGGCGGAGAGATCGATCGTGTCGACCGCCAGGACCCAGGCCGAGCCCTCGGGCAAGAGGCTCCGGTGCTCCTCGGTGGTGAGGAGCACCGGGACGCCGGCGTCCTCGATCATGAAATCGAGGCGCTCGCGCGGATAGGTCGGATCGAGGGGCACATATGCGCCGCCGGCCTTGAGCACCGCCAGCACCGAGATCACGAGCTCCACCGAGCGCGACAGGCACACACCGACCAGCACGTCGGGGCCGACGCCCAGCGCCTGCAAGCGATGAGCGAGGCGATTGGCCTGCTCGTCGAGCTCGCGATACGACACGAGCCGCGCCCCTGCGCGGACGGCGATCGCCTCGGGATCACGATCGACGGCGGCCTCGAAGAGATCGCTCACCCGCGCGCCGGTCGGATAATCGACCTGCGTCGCGTTCCAGTCGAAGACGAGGTGCTCGCGCTCGCGCTCGCCGAGGAGCGGGAGGGCGCTCGCGGCGAGAGCCGGATCGCGGGCGATGCCGTCGAGCAGGTTCTGGAAGTGCCCGATCATCCGGTCGATGGTGGGCTCGTCGAAGATGTCGAGCGCGTACTCGAAGGAGCCGCCGAGCCCCGACTTACCCTCGGTCATCGTCAGCGTCAGATCGAACTTGGCGGTGGCGCTCTCCAGGGTCACGCCGCGGCGGGACTTCGAGGCGGCCTGCTTGCCGGCCGCCGCCGGCTGGAGCAGGAACATCACCTGGAAGAGGGGCGAGCGGCGGAGATCGCGCTCGGGGGCCAGCTTCTGCACGAGCCGCTCGAAGGGGAGCTCGGCGTGGCCGTACGCGGTGAGGCAGGTCTCCCGCACCTGGCGGAGCAGATCGACGAAGGAGAGATCGGGCTGCACGTCGGCGCGCAGGACGAGGGTGTTGACGAAGAAGCCGATGAGGCTCTCCGTCTCGCGCTGCCCGCGGCCGGCGACGGGCGTGCCGACGAGGACCGATGCCTGCCCCGAGTAGCGGTGGAGCAGGACATCGAACGCCGCGAGCAGGAGCATGAAGCTCGTCACCTGCTCGCGCGCCGCGAGCGCGGTGAGGGCCCGCGCCGTCTCGGCCGCGACGGTGAAGCTCTTGCGCGCGCCGCGGTGCGAGGGCAGCGCGGGGTGCGGGCGATCGACGGGGAGATCGATGACGCGCGGGGCGCCGGCGAGGGCCTCCGTCCAGTGCGCGAGCTCGCGATCGAGGGCGTCGCCGGCGAGGACGCGGCGCTGCCAGGCGGCGAAGTCGGCGTACTGCACGGGGAGCGGCGCGAGGGGCGAGGGCTTGCCCTGCCGGAAGGCGTCGTAGAGCGCCGAGACCTCCCGGCCGAGCACGCCCACCGACCACCCGTCGGAGACGATGTGGTGCATCGTCAACACCAGCAAATGGCTCTGTGCGTCGATGGCGAAGAGCCGGGCGCGGAAGAGCGGCCCCTTGCCGAGATCGAACGGGCGGGCCGCCTCCTCGTTCGCGAGGCGGCGGGCCTCGGCCTCGCGCTCCTCCACGGGCAGCGAGGAGAGCGACACCACCGGGAGCTCCACCTCGCCCGGCTCGTGGATCACCTGCATCCCGAAGCCCTCCACCGTGGTGAAGGTGGTGCGCAGCGCCTCGTGCCGCGACGACAGCGCCGACAGCGCTCGCCCGAGCGCGTCGATGTCGATCGATCCGGTGAGATGGAGCCCGAGCGGGAGGTTGTACGAGGTGTCGCCCGGGTTGAGCTGATCGAGGAACCAGAGCCGCTCCTGCGCGAAGGAGAGCGGGCGCTCCCGGCCGGCGGCCTCGCGCTCGATCGGCGGCAGGCCATGCGCAGCGCCGCCGCGCATCGCGGACTCGACGCGGTGTCCGAGCTCGGCCGGCGAGGAGGCCTCGAAGACGGCGCGGAGCGGCAGCTCCACGCCGAAGGTCGCGCGGATCCGCGAGACGAGCTGCGTCGCGAGGAGCGAGTGGCCGCCCAGCTCGAAGAAGCCGTGGTGGACGCCGACGGCCTCGACGGCGAGGCGGAGGACCTCGGCGTAGAGGCCCACGAGCGCCTCTTCCACGGGGCTCCGGGGCGCGACATGCGGCGCGTCCGACGACTCGCCGAGATCAGGCGCGGGGAGCGCCTTGCGATCGATCTTCCCGTTCGGGGTGAGCGGCAATCGCTCCAGCACCACGAAGGCCTGCGGGACCATGAAGTCCGGCAAGCGCTCGGCGACGAAGGCCCGGAGCTCGTGGACGCCGGCGTGCTTGTCGTCGGCGAAGGAGAGGTACGCGACGAGACGCTTGTCGCCCGGCAGGTCTTCGCGGGCCACGACGACCACCTCGCGCACCGCGGGCTGGCGCAACAGGCAGAGCTCGATCTCGCCGAGCTCGATGCGGAAGCCGCGCACCTTGACCTGGTGATCGATGCGGCCGAGGTACTCGATCTCCCCGTCGGCCCGGTAGCGGCCGAGATCGCTCGTGCGGTAGAGGCGCTCGCCGGCGTGCCATGGGTCGTCGATGAAGCGCTCCGCGGTGAGATCGGGCCGGCCGAGGTAGCCGCGGGCGAGGCCCTCGCCGCCGAGGAAGATCTCACCGGGGACGCCGATCGGCACCGGGCGCATCTTCGGATCGAAGAGGTACGCCTGGCCGTTGGCGATCGGGCGGCCCACGGTGACCGGCGCGCCGCGCGGCACCAGCGTGTACGTCGAGTAGGTGGTGTCCTCGGTGGGACCGTAGAGGTTGTAGACGCGCTCCACCGTCGGCACGGCGTAGATCTGCTCGACCAGCGCGGCGGAGAGCGGCTCGCCGGCGAGGCACACCACCCGCACCGAGGAGGGCAGCCCCTTGCTCCGCACGAGCGCGGCGATCGCCGTGGGGACGGTGTTGACCAGCGTGACCTCCTGTCGCGCGGGCAGAGACGGGAGGGACAGCGCGTTCTCGGCGATGACCAGTGTGGTCCCCGAGGCGAGCGGGAGGAAGATCTCGAACACCGAGAGGTCGAAGCAGATGCTCGTCGCGAGCAGCACGCCGCGCACGTCGTCGTGTCCGTAGACGGACTTCGCCCAGTGGATCAGGCAGACCGGGCTGTGGTGCTCGATGGCCACGCCCTTGGGCCGCCCGGTCGAGCCGGACGTGAACCGCACGTTGGCGAGATCCTTCGGGCCGGAGAGCCTCTCCGGCCGCGACGCGCTCTCCGCTTCGAGGGCGGCGGCGTCCCGGTCGAGGAGCAGGAGCTCGCCGCCGTGCGCGGGCAAGACATCCCGCACGGCCTCTTCGCTGATCACGACGCGCACGGACGCGTCGTCGAGGATCTGCCCGAGGCGCGCCGTCGGGTAGGCCGGATCGAGGGGTACGTAGGCGCCGCCGGCCTTGAGGATCGCGAGCAGGGCGATGACCATCGAGGCGGAGCGTCGGAGGCACACGGCCACGAGCACGTCGGGCCCGACGCCGCGGCGGCGGAGCGCGTGCGCGAGCTGGTTCGCGCGCCGCTCCATCTCCACGTAGGAGACGCGAGCATGGCCATCGACGAGGGCGGTCGCGTCGGCCGCGCGATCGATCGCGGCCTCGACCAGCTCGTGCAGGCAGCTCGCGCGCGGGAACTCCATCGCCGTGTCGTTCCAGCGGGCGAGGAGCGCGCGCTCGGAGGCCGGCAGGAGCGGTAGATCCCAGATCGGCGCGGAGGGCCGCTCGGCGATGCCGTCGAGCAGGGTCTCGAAGTGGCCCATCATCCGATCGATCGAGGCGGGCTCGAAGAGATCGAGCGCGTACTCGACGATGCCGGAGATCTGCGACGATCCCTCGATCATCACGAGCAGGATGTCGAACTTGGTCGTGGCGTTCTCGACCGTCGCGCCGCGGCGCGAGCCCGACGCGCCCTCGCGCTCGCCGCTCTCCTTGGCCGCGGCCTGGAGGAGGAACATCACCTGGAAGAGCGGGGAGCGGCTCGGGTCGCGCTCGGGCGACATCTCCGCGACGAGGCGCTCGAAGGGCAGATCCTGGTGCGCGTAGGCGCCGAGGCAGGTCTCGCGGACCTGCGCGAGGAGGCCCTGGAAGGTGAGATCGCCGGGGAACTGCGCGCGCAGGACGAGGGTGTTGACGAAGAAGCCGATGAGGCCCTCGGTCTCCGCCACCGTGCGACCGGCGATGGGCGAGCCGACCACCAGATCGTCCTGCCCGGTGTAGCGGTGGAGCAGCACCTCGAAGGCCGCGAGCAGCAGCATGAACAGGGTCACGTTCTCCCGCTGGGCGAGGTCGGTGAGCGCCTTCGAGAGCGCGGGGGAGAGGCGGAATGCGCGCCGGCCGCCGCGATACGTGGGCACGGGCGGGCGCGGCCGATCGGCCGGCAGATCCAGGGCTTGCGGGGCGCCGCGGAGCGCGTCTCTCCAGTAGCCGAGCTGGCGATCGAGGATCTCGCCTTCGAGCCACGCGCGCTGCCACGCTGCGTAGTCGGCGTACTGCACCGGGAGCTCCGGCAAGGGCGAGGGCTCGCCGCGACGGAACGCGTCGTAGAGATCGCCGACCTCGCGCTGGAGGATGCCGAGGGACCAGCCGTCGGAGACGATGTGGTGCATCGTCAACACCAGGAGACAGAGGCTCGGATCGATCTCCACGAGCAGGGCGCGGAAGAGCGGGCCCCTGGCTAGATCGAAGGGCCGATTGCTCTCGGCGGAGGCCGCGCGGCGCGCCGCCTCGAAGCGCTCGGCGGCCGGCGCGGACATCACGCTGGTGACGGGGAGCGGGACCTCGGCGGGCGGGTGGATGATCTGGACCGGGCTGCCGTCCACGACCGAGAAGGTGGTGCGCAGCGTCTCGTGCCGGCGATAGAGCTCGGTGAGCGCGCGCCCGAGCGCCGCCCGATCGACGGTGCCCCCGAGCTGCATGGCCACGGGCGTGTTGTACGAGATGTCGCCCGGGTTGAGCTGATCGAGGAACCAGAGCCGCTCCTGCGCGAAGGAGAGCGGGCGCGGCCCGTCGCCCGTCGCGCGGACGAGGGGCGGGAGCGCGATCGTGCCCTCGCGCGTCCTCGCCTCGTCGACCCGCTTGCCGAGCTCGGCGGGCGAGGACGCCTCGAAGAGCGTGCGGAGGGGCAGCTCGACGCCGAACGCGCTGCGGATGCGCGAGATCGTCTGGGTGGCGAGGAGCGAGTGGCCACCGAGCTCGAAGAAGCCGTCGAGCGCGCCGATCCCGTCCTTCGGGATCTTGAGCAGCTCCGCGAAGATCGCGACGATCGCCTCCTCGGTGCTGCTCCGCGGCGGGACATGGTGCTTCTCGCCGGCGATGCCCTCGGGCGCGGGGAGCGCCTTGCGATCGACCTTGCCGCTCGGGGTGAGCGGCAGCCGCTCGAGGAGCACGAAGATCGACGGCACCATGTACTCGGGGAGCCGCTCCTTGACGAAGGCCCGGAGGTGCCCCGTGGTGAGCGCCCCCTCCCCGCGCACGACGTAGGCGACGAGCCTGCGATCGGCGTCCCCGTAATCGCGGGCCATGACGACGGCTTGCTCGACCGAGGGGTGCTGCGTGATCGCGGACTCGACCTCACCGAGCTCGATCCGGAAGCCTCGCACCTTGACCTGGAGATCGGCGCGGCCGAGATATTCGAGATCACCGTTCGGGAGGTAGCGGCCGAGATCACCGGTCTTGAACAGGAGCGCCCGCGGCCCGGGGAGGAAGGGATCGGGCAAGAAACGCTCGACCGTGAGATCGGGCCTCTGCCAGTAGCCGCGGGCGATCCCGGCGCCGCCCACGTAGATCTCGCCGCTGACGCCGACGGGGACAGGCTCTTTGCGGGCGTCGAGCACGTAGACCTGGACGTTGGCGATGGGCTTGCCGATAGGCACCCTCGCCCCGAACGACTCGGCGCTCTCCGGCACGTAGCACGTGGCGTCGGCGGAGACCTCGGAGGAGCCATAGAGGTTGAGGAGCACCCGGCCGGGCAGCTCGGCGAGGAAGCGCCGGCAGAGCTCGGCCGGCAACGCCTCTCCGCTCGTCGTCCAGGTACGCAGCTCAGGCAGGCGATGGCCCAGATCGGCATGCGTGTCGAGCATGGCTCGGAGGAGCGAGGGGACGAGCACGAGGCGGCTCACCCGGTGCTCGGCGAGGGCGTCGACGAACCTGCGCGTGTCCTTGAGGATCTCGCTCGGGATGAGCACCGCCGGGACGCCCTGGAGGAGCGGGCCGAAGATCTCCCAGATCGAGTCACCGAAGCTCAGCGTGGTCTTCTGACAGCACACCTCGCCGGGCTGGAAGGGATATCGGCTCCACATCCAGGTCAGGCGGTTGACCATGCCGGTGTGGGTGCCGGCGACCCCCTTGGGCGCCCCGGTGGAGCCCGAGGTGTACATCACATAGGCGATGTCCCAGGGGTCGACCTCCAAAGCGAGGTCATGCGTGGGCTGGCCAGCGAGCAGCGACTCGGCCCGATCGATCGAGATGCGATCGAGGCCATGCGACGGCAGCGCGCCGAGGAGCTTCTCCTGGGTCACCAGGATGGTGGCCCGGGAGATCTCGACCATGAGGGCGAGGCGCTCGCGGGGATAGGTCGGGTCGAGCGGGACATAGGCCGCGCCCGTCTTGAGCACGGCGAGGAGCGCGACCACCATGGCCGGGGAGCGCTCGACGCAGATGCCGATGGCCATGCCCTTGCCGGCGCCGAGGGAGCGGAGGTGATGGGCGAGCCGATTGGCCTCCTCGTTCAAGGAACGATAGTCGATGCTCTGCCCCTCGAAGAGCAAGGCCGTGGCCTCGGGCGTCTCGTGGGCCTTTTGCTCGAAGAGGCCATGGAGGGTCTGCTCGCGCGGGTAGTCGGCGAAGGTGGCGTTCCAGCCGGAGAGGAGCGTTTGCCGCTCGGCCTCGGCCAGCATGGGCAGGCCCGCGACCTCGGCCTCGGGCGCCTTCACGGCGGCCTCGAGCAGGGCCAGGAAATGGCCGGTCATCCGCTCGATGGTGGGCGTGTCGAAGAGATCGCGCGCGTACTCGAAGTGACCGGAGAGGCTCTTCTGGCCGTCCACCATCACGAGGAGCAGATCGAACTTGGCGGTCGCGTCCTCGATGGTCCCGCCCGTCTTCGTGACCTGCTGTCCCTCGGGCGCGGCGCGATCGCGCGCCACGTTCTGGAGGCTGAACACGACCTGGACCAGCGGCGCGCGCGTCATGTCGCGCTCCGTGGCGAGCTCGGCGACGAGGCGCTCGAAGGGCACGTCCTGGTGGGCGTAGGCCCCGAGGCATGCCTCCCGCACGTCACGGAGCAGGTCGACGAACGTGGCGCGCTCCGCGAAGCGGCCGCGGAGCACCAGCGTGTTGACGAAGAAGCCGATGAGCCCCTCGGTCGCGGCGGAGGTGCGGCCGGCGATGGGCGAGCCCACGAGGATGTCGTCCTGCCCGGTGTAGCGATGGAGCAGGACGTCGTACGCCGCGAGCAGGATCATGAAGAGCGTGGCGTTCTCCTTGCGCGCGAGGGCGCGGAGGGCCTGGCTGAGCTCGGGCGAGAGCGTGAAGAACGTGCGGGCGCCGCGGTGCGACGGGACGATGGGACGCGGTCGATCGGCGGGCAGATCGATGGCCTGGGGCGCGCCGCGCAGGGCGTCGCGCCAGTAGCCGAGCTGGCGGTCCATCACCTCGCCGTGGAGCCACTTCCGCTGCCAGGCCGCGAAGTCGGCGTACTGGACCGGCAGCTCGGGGAGAGGCGAGGCCTCGCCGCGCTGGAAGGCCTCGTAGAGCGCGGTCACCTCCTCGCGGAGGATATCCACGGAGCGACCGTCGGAGACGATGTGGTGCATCGTCAACACGAGCAGGTGCATCCCCTCGCCGAGGTCGATGAGCCGCGCCCGGAGGAGCGGGCCCCTCTGGAGATCGAAGGGCTTGCCGGCCTCGGCGGCGGCCTCGCGCCGGGCTTCGAGCGCGCGCTCGGCCTCGGTGCCGGCGGCGAGCGTCGTCACCGGAAGGTCGATGTGAACCTCCGGATGGATGATCGGCACCGGCCTTCCATCCTGCGTGCCGAAGGTCGTCCGCAGCACCTCGTGGCGCGCGCAGAGCGCGTCGAGCGCGCGGCCGAGCGCGTCGCGATCGAGCGCCCCCGTGAGCTGCATCGCCATCGGGATGTTGTACGAGCTGTCCCCGGGGTTGAGCTGATCGAGGAACCAGAGGCGCTCCTGCGCGAACGAGAGCGGCGGCGTCTCCGCGCGGGAGAGGCGCACGATCGGCGGCGCCTCGACGCCCTGCCCCGCCCGGAGCGCGGCCTCCACGCGCGCGGCGAGCTCGGTCACGGAGGAGGCCTCGAAGAGGCTGCGGAGCGGGAGATCCACCGCGAGCGTCGCGCGAATGCGGGCGATGGCCTGGGTCGCCAGGAGCGAGTGGCCACCGAGGTCGAAGAAGCTCGCCTGCGCGCTCACCTCGGGCACCTTGAGCACCTCGGCGAAGATCTCCGCGAGCGCCTCCTCGATCGGGCCGCGCGGCGCGACATACCCCTGCTCGTCCGCGCCCGCGGCC
>JAXLYT010000104.1:0-29014 GCA_046351295.1 Byssovorax sp. | reverse complement strand
CGGCGGGCGAGCCCACCAGGCGCGGGCTCGGCCGGGTGGTCGGGGCGATGACCAGGCTTGTCGCGGCCTCCGCTTCGAGTATCAAGGCGCGCCATGAGCGGCGCACAAGATCGAGGGTTCGGTGTGGTCGGGGCAGGTCAGATGGGACGCGGCATCGCGCAGGTGGCCGCCGCGGCCGGCTTCGCGGTGGTGCTCTGCGACGCCTCGAAGGCGCTCGCCGAGTCCGGCAAGGCCGAGATCGGCAAGGGCCTCGGCCGCCTCGTCGAGAAGGGGAAGATGAGCGAGGCCGACAAGCAGGCCCTGCTCGATCGCATCACGCCGGCGTCCAGCCCGGCCGATCTCGGCGCCGTCGACATCGCCGTCGAGGCGGTGACCGAGAACGTCGAGGTGAAGCTCGCGATCTTCAAGGACACCGACCGGGCCCTCAAGGAGGGCGCGATCCTCGCGTCGAACACCTCGTCGATCTCGATCACGAAGCTCGCCGCCGCCACGTCGCGCCCGTCGCGCGTCATCGGCATGCACTTCATGAACCCCGTGCCGCTGATGAAGCTCGTGGAGATCGTGCGCGGCGTGCAGACCTCCGACACGACCTACGAGGAGGTGAAGGCCCTCTCGCAGCAGCTCGGCAAGACGGTCGTCACATCGAAGGACGCGCCGGGCTTCCTCGTGAACCGGATGCTGATCCCGTTCCTCAACGAGGCCTGCTTCACGCTGGAGCAGGGGCTCGGCTCGCCGGAGGACATCGACACCGGCGCGAAGCTCGGCCTGAACCACCCGATGGGCCCGCTCGAGCTCGCCGATCTCATCGGCCTCGACACGGTGCTCTTCATCGCCGAGGTGCTGCACCGCGACTTCGGCGACACGAAGTACCGCCCGCCGGTGCTGCTCAGGAACCTCGTCGCCGCCGGGTGGCTCGGGAAGAAGACGAAGCGCGGCTTCTACCTGTACGACGAGAAGGGCCAGAAGACCGGCCGCGCGATCTGAGCGGCAGCTCGCAGGGAGGGCGCGGCGAGCTCGGCCGCGGTGATGGTGAGCCCGGCGCCGCGCGCCGTCGACTTCTCGTCGAGCGCACCTCGATCACCCCCCGCTCCCTCGGCCCGCCCTTCGCTTCGCTCGCGCGCATGAGCACACGGACCATTTTTCGACACATCCTCTGCGCCTCTCCGCTGACCCTCCTCGGCCTCTCGGCCTGCTTCGATTTCAACCTCGGCGGCATCGGCGGCTCCACCGATCTGAATGACATCCCGCATAGCCACAGCTGCCCGCCGATCAGCACCTCGGGGACCTCGGGCGGCCCCCTCGATCTCTGCGCGTCCGGCGGCCTCCCCGAGAGCGGCTGCACCCCGAGCGCGGCCGAGTGCAGGACCTCGACCTCGCGCTGCCTCTCGATGGTCGGCCCCACCAAGGGCCCGGTCTTCGGCCTGCGCATGTCCCAGATCACCGTCACGCAGCCGGCCTCGATCGCGGAGGGCCTCGTCCCCACGCTCGTCTCGGCGCTCTCCCTGCCCGATCGACCCGCCTGCGGCATCGCCGGTGAGGGCACGCTCTCCTGGCTCCTCCGCTTCGACCTCGAGTCGCGCACCCTGAAGACGGGCGGCGCCGCTCCTCCGGTCAACCCCGCCAAGGGGTACGCCTTCTTCGAGGGCACGATCGAGGATCAGGGCAAAGCTCACCCGATCAAGCCGGCCACCCTCGCGCTCGACGCAGCGGCGTCCTGTGGCTTCACCACGAGCGCGGCCGACCTCACCATCCCCATGTTCACCAACGCCGAGGGCACCAAGGTCGTCCTCGTGCCGCTCCACCAGGTCAGCCTCGCGGGCTCGCTCAGTGGCGATCTGCTCTGCATCGGCGTGTTCGATCCCGTGAGCCTCGAGCGTGACTGCTGCGTGGGCACCCTCGAAAACCCCCCGTTCCGCGAGGGAGGCGTCGCCGCGGGCTTCTTCGTCCTGGAAGAGGCCGACACCGTGAGCACGGGGATCGCCGAGGCGTCGCTCTGCGTCGTGCTCTCCGGGAACGCCACCGAGTACGGCGACGGCGCGTCGCCGTTCGCCCGTTGCAAGCGCGACGAGCAGGGCCACATCCTCTTCAAGGGCGACTGGTGCGCGGCCACGAACGCGCCCGCGACGGACGAATGCGCGGACGCCCTCCGCTTCTCGGCGAAGTTCGCGGCCAGCGGTGTCCCCCTCGCGGACTGATCCGGGGCGCGACGCCGGTGTGGCTGCGCGCGCACACGCTGCGATCGATGTCGCGCGGCGCAGGGCAACGGGCTTCTCACCCGGTCGCCGGGCTTCACACGGGCGCGAAGGCGGGTACGCCGTGCCAGCGCGGTCGAAGACGTCATCGCTTGTCCGCGATGAACCACGCGAACTGCCCGAACAGCTCGCGCGTCTCGATCACCCGGAGCCCCGCTTCTTCGAGCCCCTCGGCGAAGCCGCGCCGATCGAATCGATCCGCCAGCGGGTGGTCGAGCAGGCGCCGCCACACCGGGTGCAGGATGAACCGGGCCAGCACCTCTTCCGCGTAGAAGCGGCCGCCCGGGCGGAGCACCCGCGCGACCTCGCGCAGGGCGGCGCGCCAGCGGGGAATGTGGTGCACGATCCCGAAGTCGAACACCGCGTCGTACGTCCCGTCGTCGGCCTCGATCGTCTCGGCGTCGCCGGCCCAGAGCTTCACCCGATCGCCCCGGGAGGCGAGGCGCCGCTCGGCGCGCGCCACCATGTCGGGATCGAGATCGAACGCGTCGACCCGGGAGGCGCCGAACATGTCGAGGATCAGCTCCACCCCAGCGCCTCGGCCGCAGCCGATCTCCAGCGCGTGGCCGCCCGCGACCGGCCCGCCCATGGCGAGCAGCCGCTCGGCCTCGAACCAGCGCTGCACGGCCTGCCGCACCGGGTTGTTCATCATCCGTTTTTCGAAGGCGTTGAGCAGCATCGGGGCTCCTCCGGGGCGCGGGGTCGAGCCTCTCACCGGCGCGGGCGGGCGCCAACGTCCATCCTCGCCCGGCCTTTACAAGCCGCCGGCCGATCGCCGACCATGATCCCCGTCCATCATGAAGGCCGGCGAAGTCCTCGCGTGGAGGTACCGCCTCGACGCTCGGCTCGGCGTCGGAGGCATGGGGGAGGTGTGGCGCGCCACCCACACCGGCACCGGCCGCGAGCTGGCGATCAAGATCCTCCACGCGCATGCGGCCACGGCCGAGAGCGCGCGCGCCCGCTTCGCCCACGAGGCGCAGGCCTCGGCGCGCATCAAGCACCCCGCGATCGTCGACGTGTTCGACATGGGCGAGCTCGAAGACGGGTCGCTCTACCTGACGATGGAGCTGCTCGACGGCGTCCTGCTCGCCGACGCGCTCCACGCGGAGCCGCCGCTCGGGGTCCACGATTTCGTGGTGATCATGCACGGCGTCGCGGGCGCCCTCGCCGCCGCGCATGCGGCGGGCATCATCCACCGCGACATCAAGCCGGCGAACGTCTTCCTCCACCGGAGCCGCGATACGGGGTTCTTCAGCCCCAAGGTGCTCGATTTCGGCGTCAGCAAGTTCCAGAACGCCTCCGACTCGCAGTCGACCAAGGTGGGCTCCATCCTCGGATCGCCGCGGTACATGAGCCCCGAGCAGGCCCGCTCGGCGAGCCAGGTCGACGCGCGCACCGACATCTGGGCGATGGGCGTGCTGCTCTTCGAGGGGCTCACGGGCACCTGGCCGCACGAGGGCGACAGCTTCAGCAGCCTGGTCGTCGCCATCTGCACGGCCCCACCTGCGTCGATCGACGCGGTCGCGCCCGGCCTGCCGGAGAGCCTCCGCGCGATCGTCCGCGACTGCCTCGCGCCCCTCGAGCAGCGCATCGGCAGCGCCGCGGCGCTCGCGGCCCGCCTGGAGGCGGCGCTTGCAGATCCGTCGCTCGCGGGGCGTCCTCTCCCGGCGCCGCTCCACCCGCCGGATCGGGAGATGCGCTCGGTGAGCGGGATCATCGTCCGCGCGCCTTCCCCTGCCGGTGCGATCGAGCCTCCGTCGCGCGCGGGCATCGCCGCGCCGAGGCCGGTCGAGTCGCCGTCGAGCCTCGGCGTGGCGGGCGCGCCGAGCGCAGCGTCGAAGCGGCGCATGCCCACGATGACGGAGCTGGTGTCGCCGGAGATGCTCGCCCAGAGCCCGGCCGCGCCGAGGACGCCGCCGGCCGAGAGCGCGGCCAACCCGGCGACGCGCACCGGCTTTCGCCCGGTGCCGAAGACGATGCGGATCGACGACACCGGCGAGCTCGCCGCGCACTACCAGGCCGCGATGGCCGGCGCGAGCGCTCCGCCGGCCAGCCAGGCGCCGGGCGCGCCCTCGGCGGATCCCGCGCCGCGCGCGATCACCTTCGGCGCGCCGCCCCCCATGGCAGCGCCGCCGCCGCGCGCGCCCTTGCCCACCGCGCTCCCGGGCGCGCGCCGCACGAGCGCGCCGCTCGTCGTGGCAGTCGTGGTCCTCGCCGTGGCCCTGATCGGGATCGTGGTCGCGCTGGTGCTCACCCTGCGCGGCTGAGACGGCGCTTCCCCTCGCCCTTCGCCCTTGCTAGGCCGGGCGCATGACCACTTCATCGTTCGTCGCCGTCGACCGCGACGGCCCCCTCGCTACCGTCACCATCCAGCGCGCCGACAAGCTCAACGCGCTCAACGCCCAGGTGATCGCCGAGCTGACGGCGGCGTTCCAGGGCCTGCTCGCCTCCTCGCCGGAGAGCGAGCCCGTCCGCTGCGCGATCCTCACCGGCACCGGCAAGGCCTTCGTCGCCGGGGCGGACATCGCCGAGATGGCCGAGATGAGCACCGTCGCCGCGAAGCGCTTCGCCGACGCTGGGCACGCCCTCGGGACGCTGATCGAGACCGCGCCGTTCCCCGTGATCGCCGCCGTGAACGGCTTTGCCCTCGGCGGGGGCTGCGAGCTGGCCCTGGCCTGCGATTTCATCTACGCCGCCGAGACGGCCAAGCTCGGCCAGCCCGAGGTGAACCTGGGCGTGATCCCCGGCTTCGGGGGGACGCAGCGTCTGCTCCGCCGGGTCGGCGCGGCGTGGGCCCGGGAGCTGGTGTACACGGGTGACATGCTGACCGCCGAGCAGGCGTTCGCGATTGGCCTCGTGAACAAGGTGTTTCCCGCGGCGGACCTGATGGACAAGGCCCGGGAGACGGCGCGGAAGATCGCGCTGAAGGGGCCGCTCGCGGTGGCCGCGGCCAAGCGGGTGATGCTGCGGGGCGAGGGGATGGATCTCGGGGCTGCTTGCGAGCTGGAGGTGCAGGCCTTCTCGTCGCTGTTCGGGAGCGAGGATCAGCGGGTGGGGATGAAGGGGTTTCTGGAGAAGGCCAAGGTCACATTCCAGGGGAAGTGAGGGCCTGGAAGGGTCGAATCATCGGCGGTTGTCCCCGGGGGAGACCTCGCGGTGATTGGATCGCTTATTTTTAACGCAAAGGCGCAAAGGCGCAAAGGCGCAAGAAGAGGAAGATGGCGCGTGTTCTCTCGTAAGCGTTCACGACAATAGCGAGCTCCGAACCGCGACTGGAAGGGAGCGGGTCCCAGCAGGGCGTCACCAGGTATCGTTGTAGCGACTCCGATTCCTTCGTGCGGAACAGTGGCTGGTGGCGCCTGTCGCTGCTCCGAGCTCAGAGTCCGTATGGATGGAACCCGCTCCCTACCCATGGTCTTCGACACGGCCCAGCAGCTCGCGCTGACGCGGGCGAAGGGGAGCGTCGGGGCCCGGAACGTGAAGGTCGCCGAGCTCGTCACCGGGCTGGAGATGGAGCGCGCGTACGTGCAGTCGCTCGCGGACGCGGGCCCCGAGCAGGCGCAGGTGATCATCGAGGCGGCAGGGATGGCCGTGGCCGGGACCTCCACCTACGTGAAGCCGTTCCTGCACGCGAAGCAGGACGTGCCGTCCGGCGCCGTCCACATGTTCGTCAACGTGGGGGCGCTCACGGCGGGAGCGACGGGGAAGGTGCTCCACGCGTGGCAGTCGAGCAGCGATGGCGACGCGGCGTGGGCGTCGGCGCCGTTGACCCCGTAGGGGCACATGGCCTTCGAGGGGTTGATCCCGACGCAGAGCTACGGTTTCCGGGTGCGCTTCACGGATCAGAAGGGGGCGCATGGGTGGAGCCAGATCGTAACGTACGTCGTTGACGTATCCAGGAGGAGATGGGGCGTCGATCGTGGATCGGCGGCCCGCGCTCGGGGGCGGCGGGCCTCGTCGGTTCGCCGCCCTGGGCTTCGGCCCGCGTCCCCTCAGGATGTTCGCGGTCCGACGTTTCGGGTTGACAGGGGGAAGGGGGCTCGGGTTGCATCGAGGGGGTGAGCCCTGGGGCTGAGAGGATGCTGGGTGGCGGGAAGGCGGGTCGAGCCGCTGAGGTGAGCTGCTTGGGGTCCAGGGAGAGCGCGAAGGCCGCTGCGGTGGAGCGTCTCGCCGATGAGGTGGAGGCGAGGGGCGAGCTGGTCGAGGACGCCCTTGTAGAGGAAGAGGATGGCGCAGGGAGCCGGGTTCTGGGTCGAGGCCGACGTGGGGCGCTCGACAGCGAGGTGGTTGAGGAAGGCGGTGATCTCCGGCGCGCCAAGCTCCCGCGGGTGGAGGCCGCGGTGAAACCGGATGAGCTCGCGGAGCCAGTGGAGGTAGGCTTCCTCGGTTCGCGAGGAGTCGTGAAGGCGACGAAAGGTGGAACGAACGGCGTCGAGGAGGGTCATGCACGGTCCTTGGGCGAGTTGATGCTGGGAGATCTGGCGCGGCCTACAAGGATTTATCGGCGCCAAGGACCCGATCGTTGCGTGGGGTCGGTTTCTTGGCGGGCGCTTGCGAACCACGGATCTACAGGGATATGGCCGCCCAGGCGGGCGGGCTTATCCCGGATTTGTAGGGGTTCGGCAGCCGAGCTGGGCGGGCTTATCTCGGATCTGCAGGGATATGGCCGCCGGCGGAGGAGAGCGGGGGGCCATATCCCGAATCTGCAGGGGTTCGGCTGCCGGGGCGGGCGGCCATATCCCGAATCTGCAGGGGTTTGGCTGCCGGCAGAGGAGCGCGTGCGGCCATATCCCCGATCTGCAGGGGTTCGGCCGCCATCCGGCGCGTCGGCATATGATCGCGACGTTGGGCAGGCAGGACCAGCACAGATGAAGCGCCTCCCACTTCTGCCTGACTTTGAGCAAAGAGCTTACAGTGCCAGTGTCCGAAGGTTCTCTTTGCGCCATTCAATGAACGATATCCGAATTCTTCTACACGATACACACCAGCGGAATCCTACGAACGGAGCGTAACCGATGTCCGCTAACCAGAGTCCGCGTGTCTGCCCGAAGCACTTTCGCATTCACGAAGCGGACGAGTCCTGCGCCGAGTGCGCCGACTCTCGAGAAAGTCGCAAGGACCTCTCATTCTGGCAGTTTTGGGGCGTAGTACTGCGGCTTTTTCTGCCCTTGATTCTAATCGTCGGGGGGCTCGCCCTCGGATTTGCAGGCCTCACATGGGCCGTCACACGCGTCGTGCCCCTTGATGAGACAGGGAAAATCGCTATCGGTCTCGCATTCGCCGTGATCGTGTATCTTGGACAACAATCCCTGGCGTTGGAGGGTCAACGGCGCGTTGAACGACGCGACCTGGCAAAACGAGTCCAGTTGCTCGTGGCTCAGCTCGCGACTGTTGCCGAGTCCAGCGCGGCACCCGTTGTGAAGCTCGCCGACTTCCAACCGATCGTCAAGTATCTTCACGGCCACTCGGCGCCAATTTCGAAGCCGCTCGAGATCTTGAGCAAATAGGCACTTTGGTTGCTAATATCGACACGGGCTCAGCGACGGAGCAACAGGCCGCAAAAGTGCCCGACCTTCGGAACAAAATCGCGCAACGGCACAACATTCGCCACATCGCTGCGCTTGGCCTTGCTCTCCAGCAAGAGTCCCGTCGACTTGTTTCACCCCCTGATGTCGACGATGATCTCACGGATATTCCATTCGTGGAAGACGAGCGCAAGGCCTCGGCGCCTTCGCATACTCGTGCCACAAATCGCGTTCTAGCCTCAGAACAAGAGACGAAGACGCGGAGCCGCGTCGCCGAGTCAGATGAGGATGGAGAGGACATGGTGTACGCGAGCCGGCTCATTGATGGCGTCGTAAGCCAGGAGCGTGATGGCCATCGTCGCGGAGGGGTGAGCGCGCTGGTGTGATGGCCATCGCGGGCGTCTGGTGTGCTCGGCGCCGATGGGCATCACGCCGAGGTCGACGCGGAGCTGGCGAGCTGAGGGAGGGGTCAGTCGAAGCGGGCGAGCAGGCACGGCGCGGGTCACGAGGTCGCGTTCGACCAGCTTCTTCTTGCGGCGGGCGGCCTCGCGGAGCGCGGCGCTGGCGAGCCGGTCGATCTCGCGCAGGGAGCCCTGGGACAACTCGGTGCAGGGCGGCGAGGGCGTCGTCGGGGAAGGGTGGTTACAGCCGGCAGCGGACAGGCGATAACGCACGTACTCGGCGGTATCCTCCGTAGTCGCGGGTGCCAGCAGGAAGCGGTGGTGGATGCGGGTCAGCAGGGAGCGGTGGGCGCGGCGGGACAGGTTCGACTCCAGCTCTGGCAAACCGATGAGGACGAGGGACAAGAGCGCCCGCGCGTCCCACTCGTAGTTCATGAGGATGTGCAGGTGTGCCATCATGTCGGGGTGCAGCAGGTGGGCCTCGTCGAGCAGGAAGACGGGGTGGATCTTGTCGCGCCGCATCTCGTGGATGTGGTGCTCCACGGCGAGAAACAGGTTGGCGGCGGAGGTCGTCGGGTGCAGGCCGAGGGCGTGGCAGAGATAGCGGTAGAAGTCGCGGCGGCCGAGCGTGGCGTTGCGACAGTAGGTGAGTCGGAAGCCCGCTTCGGGCCGGGCGCCTTCGCAGCGCAGCAGCACGCAGGTCTTGCCCACGCCGGGCTCGCCGAGCAGAGCACGCTCTGGCGATCGGCGACCGCCTCCTCGATCTCGGCGACCAGCTCGGCTTTGCTCTCGGGCAGCCACAGGTCCTGGTCGTCGATCTCCTTGGAGAAGGGCTGAGAGCGCAGGTCAAAGCAGCTCAGGTCAGAAGATATCGGCATCGTCGTCCTGCTCGGTGAGGGTGCGGCTCGGGTCGAAGTCGACGGGTTGTTTCGCGGGCCCGGGCGCGGGGTGACGCGGCGGTCGCTTCGTCGATGCATTGGCCACCGGGTCGACGACGCGCAGCGGGACTCTCTTGTTGTCGTCGAGCTCGACGGCGGGTGTGGTGCCGTCGAAGAGGCTCGTCACGAGGGTGACGATCTGGCCGGCGAGGTAGCCGAGCGGGACCTCGTAGACGAGTCCTCCCACGGTGACCGTGGTGTCGCGGCGGACGCGGCGGCGGGTGCGCACGGTGAGCGCGGTCTTGAGCTGGTCTTGGGAGACGAGCACCTTCTCACCTTCCGCAAAGACCGTGGCCGGCGCGCGGCCGAGGAGACCGGCGTGCGGCTCGACCTGGTAATAACGGGTGAGCCAGGCGCGGAGCTTGGCCTCGATGTCGGCGAGCGTCGCCACCTCGCCGAGATGGCCGAGCGCCTCTTCCCGCAACCGCCGCCAGAAGCGCTCCATCTTGCCGCGCGCCGGTGCGTCGTAGGGCTTGGCGTGCAGGAGCGTGATTCCCAGTCTGGAGCAGGCCAATTGCAGGACGGCGCCGCGGTAGGTCGCGCCGTTGTCGAGGTAGAGCGCGTCGGGCTTGCCGTGCTCCATCAGCGCCCCGGAGAAGAGCGAGAGCATCGACTCTTCGCGCATCGTCGAAGACGCGAAGGGCCACGACGAAGCGCGAGGTGTCATCGAGCAAGGCGTGGACGCGCACGGGGGTGCGACGACCGCTGAAGGTGAGCGTGGGCCCATGGCAAACGTCACCGTGCCAGAGCGCACCCGGGCGGGCGGCCTGCCAGCGCAGGCGGGTCTTTCCTCCCGTGCTCTCTTCGGTGGCCCTGCGGCAAAGCCCGTGCTCGGCGTACATGCGACGGACCGTGCAAGCGGTGACCTCGGGGCCGATGCGCCCATCGGCGCGGAGCGTGCGCAGGATGAGCGGCACGCTGATGTCCGCGTGCTCGCGGCGGATGTCGAGGAGCAGGGCGCGCAGCTCGGGGTCGAGGCCGAGGCCACGGCCGCGATCGCTGCGCGCCCGCGGGATGAGGGCGTCGAGGCCGCCACCCTTGAAGGCGTAGAGCCACCGCTCGTACGTGGTGACAGAGTAGGTGCGCGTGATGTCGCTCCCAGGCGGGCGCACGCGCTGCTCGCTGAGGCGGCGCAATCCTTCGATCCGCGCGCCGTGATCGAGCTCGCTCGAGGCGAGCTCGCCGATGAGGCCGTGGCGGAAGATCGCCACCTCCTCGGCGTGATTCTTGGGGCTCAAACGATCCATGGGGTCTCCTTGCAGGCGCATTCGTCGCCCGCGAAGACCTCATGCCGGCGCCGCGGCCCGCCGTGCCCGATCCTCCTCGGTGGATCGGGCACGGCACTCCCGCCGGTCGGAGGTGCCCGTCGCGGGCGGCGCCCCGGCGAGCGCGATCGCGGGGGCGATCGGGGCCGGATCAGGCCGCCATCGCGGCGCCGGCAAAGGCCCGTTCGACGAGATCGGCGCCGAGCTCCCGCCCGCCGCGGGCCGCGAGCACGAGGACCACGTGCTCGGCGACAGTCCGGCGCGCGAGGCCATCGAGGCCGTCGATCCCAAGAGCTCCCCGCGCCGCGCCGCCGCGAGCCAGCGGTCGAGGGTGATCCACCGATCCGCCGAGGCGACCCCACCGTGCGCTGCGGGCTCGTGCGGTCGCGAGCGGTCGCACCAGGCCGCCACCGGCGACGACCGAGAAGGCGACGGCCATGGCACCGGCACCGTACCAGCGCCGCCGGACGAGACCGCGCGGTCCCACGAGCAGGACCGCCCGGCACGCGCGGCACCGATAACGCCGGAGCACGACCGAGCCCTGCTCCGGCGCGCCGGTCGCCGTCGCAGGGCCGAGGAGCTGCCGCTCGACCAGGCCATGACCGACGATCACGAGCGCCCTACCCACGGGCTGCGCGGCCGCGTCGCAGCACGGGCACCTGCCCGGCCGCGCCTCGGCGCACGTCGGCGTCCTCTCACGCCAGGGCTTGATCCCGAGCGGACTCTCGACGAATCTCTGGGGGCTTCGTATCTGCTCTTTCGTCGGTCCGAAGCACGACGGCGGAGGTGTTCCGCCAAGAAGGCTCCGCCGTCGTTTTCTTGGCTCTCCTCGCGAGAGGATCGCCCCATGCCTCCGCGATGGCCATCTTCCCGGCTCGACGGCAGGCCAGGGGGGCGCCACGGGATGCGGCACCGCCGCCGATGTCCACCAAGACGTCGACGCGCGTGGGCGTGAGGATAAGGGGCTTCATGTAGGTGGTCACACGGAGAAGGATTCCGGCTCAACCACCTGGCGCGCTAACAACATGGCACGCCTGGAAACTGAGGAAGATGGCGAGAACGCCGCGGAGAAGCAGCGGAGTGCATGAGAACGGGCCGCGCAACCCATGCACCCTAAGGCCGACATGGAAAACGGATGCATCGTTGGAGAGAGATACATCGGCTTCGCACAACGCAGCTGCCCAACGTCGCGTTGGAGATTGACGGCCTGTTTGCGGCGCGGACGGCCGCAGCTCAACGCAACGTTCGGCGGATGATCTATTCGCTACGACGACTCACTGTAAGGTAACATCATGGCATACCTCTTTCGGGCGCATCCGGGTTTCTAATGGGTAGCACTAGCACCTACACTGGCAGGGTAGAGGTCGAGCCCACCGCAGTGGAAGTATATCGCGGTCTTGAAGTTCTCCTTGTTCCGAAACCCGTACGCCCGTTTCTTGATGGTTTGGATCTTGGAGTTGATCCCCTCGCTGACCGCATTGGTGATCCGATGCGTAAAGTAGGTCAGTACGTTGTCGATGTGGCGGTGCACCGTTCGCGCGGCCTTGATCATGGGCTGGAGTCGGCTGTGCGTGGCCCAGAAGTACCAGCGCCTCCAGTACGCTTCACCGTTGAACCGTCTCTTGTAGTCCCAGAGGTGGCGCAAGGTCTCCTTGATGCTCCACGCGCGGCCGGTCTTCAGGTCGATCTGCCGAAGCTCCTCGAACCGAGGCCTGTCCTTGTCCGGAAGGTTCTCCTCCGCGTACAACCAGAGGTACTTCGATTTGGCCAGGGTATCGTCGCCCTGCGCGTTGAGCGCGGTGCTCCTGCTTGCGGACCGTATCGACGGCTTTGCCGACGTGCTGCATGATGTGAAACCGATCGAAGACGATCTTGTCTCCCGCGCCGGGCACGTGTGCATGGATGGCGTGCTGGTACGGCTCCCACATGTCCATCGCGATGGCCTCGATGCCCGCCCGTTGCTCGGACGTGAGCGTGACGAAGAAGGAGCCAGGCTCTCGGTGGTTCGATCCTCGGCAATGTACTCGACCGTTCCCGGTCCAGGTCGCTCCGATCGTCAGGTAGGTATGTCCCTTGGCGGCGGCTTTCTCGTCGACGGCGAGACGCGGCACCACGCGCGTTTCCTTGGCCATCAAGCCGCGCGCCACAGCGCGCTCCATGAGGTGCCATGCCTCGTCCCAGCTGATGCGCAGGATGCGGGTCGCCCCCAGGACATCGGTCTTCGCAAGACGTCGATGGCCAGGCGCTCGAACAACGCGGTGAAGCGCGCCTTGGGCTCCGCCCAGGGAGCCGGACCTGCTTGATCCCGTGCTCCGGACAGTTGACCCGAGGCGGTCGGGCGCGCAGGAACGTCAAGAACTGGCAGCTGTCGAGGTGCCTCCACGCGCGCTCCGGAGCATGGTCGTAGCCGGCGAGCGCGGTGCCGCGCACTCCGGGCAAGGCCACCGCGTGCCTTCGGGGTGACCGGCCCAGACGTCGACGCGCTGGTCCTTCACGTTCAACTCCACGCGCTCCACGGTCCACGGAGCCTCCAGCCCGAGCAGATGACGGTACAGGTCGGTGTCACGCATGCCCCAAGGCTACCCCAAGCCCGAGCAGCGCGCGCCTGGCGCGGGGCTCGCCCTGGGACGCGCCGCGATCGATCCCGAGATGCGAGCGCCGTGACAGGCGCCCTTCCGGTCGCGCCAGACTCCTTATGCTACCCATTAGAAAGCCGGAACAACCCTCTTTCGCTTGTCTCTGCTGGACCGCTACGACGTCGAAGACTTCGACCGCGCAATAGCGGAGACCCCGCGCGCTCGACACCTTCGCGATGCAGCGTCATCCGTCATCAGTGCTATTCACGGCCTACCAGATCTCATGGAGACGGACCTCTCCCGTCTTGAGGTCTACATCGGACGCGCCGGCGCTTCAACGAATCACGTTCGAGGCCGGTGGACGGCACGATATGACGCTTTCGCGAACGCACCCTCAACGCATGCACTCATCGCCGCGCGTACCACAACCGATCGCCTCCGGGACGAAAAATGGGAGCGGACGGCGCAGCGCGTAATTAGCTCGCTTGTAGAGAACGGCGCGCTCTGCTGCTCCAACGCTTTAACGGGCGACTCTGGTCGATGGCCATCTGAAGAAGATTCGGTAATATACCTCGTCGCGCGACTACGGCGTGGGAAGTCGAGCAACGGTGCCAAAGCGTCGGCGCTGAACGCTGCCGTTGCCGATTTGCTGGACGACGATGGCCTTCCTCACGATGTTGTTCGTGCTGTAGGACAGGCAATTCTACATCCCGAGCGAAGTGAGGAACACGAAGAGGTTTTTCCCAATGATGAAGAGAGCAAGAATCGGAGGTGAATATCGACACTCCGATTTGTAAAATATGCTGGCGACGCGCCCGACCGGGCAACTACGGATTTTGCGGCATGCATCGAAGCGTGGTTCCCGATGGCGGTGCCGAGTGTCGCGTCTGTAGCCGTGCGGCCAAGCCGGGCAACTACGGCTTTTGCGGGTATCACCGATAATGAATAGTTCTGGCATTTTATTGCGTCTGACAGTACTGCCGAACAAGCCGGTGCTGCTGGCGAAGCCGGCCGTTTCGAGAACGGGCCGTGCACGGTCCATGGAGCGGCTATGCCACGCAGCAGGCGGCGGGTCGGCCGACTTCGCGGCAGACCGGCGAAACGTTGCGAGGACGGGATACCCACCTTGTCCAAATCCGGATATGTAAACCTCGGTGCCTGTCATTGCGGACACCGCACGAGCTCGATCTTGGCGGGTCATCCTGCCTACGGTAGGGTCCAGTCATGCCGACGCTCGAGCACAACGCCTTCGTCGAGATGTTCCGCGATAACCCGGAGCTCGCGCCCCACCTCCTCGCGACCATCTTCCACATCGACGTGCCTGCTCACGCCTCCGCCGAGGTCGTCGAATCCTCGCTCGATCAGCTCGTCCCCGTGGAGTTCCGCGCTGACCTCGTGCTCGAGCTTCGAGATCAGAAGGGGACGGTCGTGTTGGCCATCGTTCTCGAGGTCCAGCGCGACGAGGATCTCGACAAAAAGTACTCCTGGCCCGTGTACGTCGCGATCGTGCGCGCGCGTAAGCGCTGCGGCACTGTCGTCCTCGTCGTCGCGCCCGATGCGATCGTGGCCGCTTGGGCGGCGGAGAGCATCGACCTCGGCTTGGGTCTCGGCCACGTCAAGCCGCTCGTGCTAGGCCCGGCCGCCGTTCCCGAGATCATTGATCCGGTCGTGGCCGAGCAGGAGGTCGAGCTGGCCGTCCTCTCGGCGGTGGCCCATGGCAACGGCCCGAACGGGCTCGCCGTGGTGCAGGCGGTGCTCACCGCGCTCGGGCGCCTGGACCCGGAGCACGCGGCGGTGTACTTTCAGATCATCTGGAACGCGCTGCGCGAGCCTGTGCAGCAAGCTCTCTCTCGATGGGGGCTGCGCCCCCAACCCCCCAGCGCTGGTCATGGACCGACGGACCGAAGGCAAGGCCACTTTCCCCCCGTTCGCGCAGCAGCTCATCGATCGCGGCAAGACCGAGGGGGAGACGCGGGCCGTTCTGACGGTGCTTCGTGCTCGCGGCATCGCCGTGCCGGATGCCGCGCGCGAGCGCATTCTGGCGGAGAAGGATCCGGACCGCCTCGAGCGCTGGCTCGCGAAGGCCGCCGTCGTCACGTCGGTCGCGGAAGTGCTCGATGAACCGAGCTGAGCGGGCTCCTGAGAGATAACGCTGAACAAGGCGCTGGTGCCGACGAAGCCCGCCGGTTTCGAGAAGGAAACGCGCGCGATCGGTGGAATGGTCCTACCACGCACGGAGCGCCTGGTGGGCGGGCTTCGCGGCACACCGCCAGGACGCTCAGCGAACGGCAGGCAAGACGGGTTGTCGAGGTTCCCTCGGGCGATCAGCGTTTCGCGGAGTCATCGGCGGCGGACGCGATCTGATCCAGCGCCGAGCGCATCTCGGCGAGCACGGCCTCTCCGGCGTCGACCTCGCGTCGAAGTTGCCGGTGCATGCTCGCCATCTCTGCTCGGCAGGCAAGGGCTTCGCGCGCCAGCTCGTCCGAGCCAGCCTCGACGGCGAGCATGGCGCGGCGCTCCCATTCGTTGGCGCACTCGGCCGCGTCCCGGCTCTGCTTCGCAATAGAGCCGAGAATCCTCGGCCTCCTTGAGCTGCTGTCGAGCGTGGCGCAGATCCGCCGCCGCGGTTTGGGCGTCAACCGGCTTGGTCGCAGGCTTCGGTGGAGGCGTGCGCAAGCGCGCCACGCGCTCTTCCATCGCCGCATAGAGCTTCTCGAGGCGCTGGGCGGGTCCGTCGAGAGGGGGAGTCGCGGCCTCGATCGACTTGATCTTACGTTCGGCGCCGCGCCACTCGTCGGCGATGCGCTCGATCGCTTCCTCGCTCATGGGCCGCAGGTCCGGCCGCTTCGCGAGTCGCCTCCAGAGGGTTCGAAGGAGGCCCGCGGACGACCGAGGCGGCGCGGAGTCATCTGTGTCTGGGGAGGGTCGGTCGTTCTTACCCACGCGATGATGGTAGCATCGGATCGTGGAGGTGTCGCAGCCGACGAGCACCTCCGCGGCCGGGGCGAGCGCTGCCAAAGCCGGCCAGGGAGGGTCACCATCAGGCGGGCGGCCCAGTCGTTGTGCTTGCCGGCGCGTACGGACCTTGTATCGTGCGAGGCATGGCACGAGGGACGAGGGTAGACGCCGTTGACGAGCGCAGGGTGCGCGCCCACCTCGAGCAAGCGCGGCGAAAGTTGAATCGGCTCGCCCAGTCTTCCATCTGGGACTTCAAGGTCGGGCGCGCCGCCGCGAGGGATTCGACACGCTGGCGCACCGCAAGATGTACCTCGGTTCCTCTACCATCCACGAGCTGGTCCTCACCTCGCGTGATGGCGCGGCGATGATCGAGGAGGAGCTTACCGCCTATGCGCTTGACAGGTATGGAGGCCGCGTGCGCAACCAGCAGCTGGGCGGTGGTAGGCAAGCCGATGATCACGAGCATCTGGTTTACTTGGTGCAATGGCCGAACCCCATCTCGGAGGCCGGGCGGTGGCTTTTCGATATCAAGCCGACTGGGAGAAGGGGAGGCGGTAGCCTACAACGATCGGTAAGGGGGCGCGAATGGGTATGTCACGTGGTGTTGATCGGATTCCCCTCCCGTTCCCGCTCCCGCTGCCCCCTCCCGCTCCGGGTTGCGGGAGCAGGAACGGGAAGGGCTCGGAGATCGATCGACTTCCCCATTCGCGCCGCCTAAGCGTTCACGGGATGTAGGTCCATCTGCTCCATGTCGCACCGTAACCGTTTACGGACCGTAACCGGACAACCGACGGCATGGCCCCGGAGGGGCCATGGGATTTAGCCCCTGGCTTCAGCCAGGGGTTCAAGCGACATACCATCACGCGCCCCAGCGGGGCGCAGCTCGGTGGTCACAGGTGAGCCTGCGCCAGCCTTGATGATCTGCGCAGCGCCCCTCCGGGGCGCGCAGACTGGCGGTGCAGTATCCCCGCGGCTGAAGCCGCGGGCTAACTTCCGCGGCCCCTCCGGGGCCAAGATCTCAGGCTAACTGTACGATACGAATGAAGGGTGAAGCCCCGGGGATTTCTCACGCATATCCAGGGCGGTGAACAGTTCCACCCCGTGAACGGATACGATCCTTGTCGCGTGGCGCAGCGCACGCGGTCGGCGTCGCTCGGCGGACCCTGAGCTCTAGCCTTTCGCCTTGCCCGTCCCCGCCGCGATCCCCGCAACCGCGCCCGCGAGCTCCCCGGCAAACGCCGCCGCGTCGAGCACCAGCAGCGACTTGCTCCGCTTGTGGATCGCCAGAAGCCGCTTCGCGTCGTGCCCGATGATCCGCACCCCGGTGGGCAGCGTCGCCCGATCCACGATCGAAAGCGAAGCGGCGTCGATGCGCACGAGCTGCTTCGCCTCCACCCCGAGCAACGCGCCCGCGGTCACGATGGGCAAAAGCCGCTCCTCGTCGTTGGGCAGGCGCGCCCACCGCGTCACCTCGGCCTTCCCGAGATCGAGCGCCGCCAGCGCGGGCCGGCTCGTCCCCGAGCGGACCATGTCGCCTCCGGACACGATCAGCTCCCCGCCGGCCACCGCCGCGCCGGCCGCGTGGAAGTACGACGATTGACCGCCGCTCGCCTTCCGGACCCCATCGACGAGCGCTGACGCCGCCGCGCCTGCGGGGAAGCTCTGGCCGAGCACGACCCAGTCTGGGTTCTTGCTGAGCCCGGTCCGCGTCCGGAAGATGGGTTGATCGATCAACGCTGCCGGGCACCGCTGCATGCGCTGAAACTCCACCACCCCCGAGTACTCGGCACCCGAGCCGGCGAGCACGTCGCCGTCCGGGAGCGCGCCGAGCCACTTCACCTGCGAGCGCACGACGGGGACGATCTCCAGCGTCTCCGCGTCGAGCCTCGCGTGCCCGTTGTCGCGCACGAGCCAGAGCTTGCCCTCCACCGCGAGGAGCTGGTGCGGGCGGGTCGCGAGGAGACGGCTGTAGACGTCGGACGAGGCGTCGAAGTCGCCCGCCTTCTCGCGCCGGCCGACATCGCTCGAGTCGCCGAAGCCCGTGTCGGGATACGCGCGCACGCGCGGCTCGGGGCCCGGCGCCCAGCGCACGCCCGACGTCGCCGTCGTGCGCGCCCCGAAGACGCCGAGCACGACGTCACCGAACGGCAGGGCGACACCGGTGGGCTTCCACTTCTCGGCGGCGGCGAGGGCGGGGATCTCGGGGAGCGGGTAGCGGGCAAGGAGCATCGCGCGACGGTGGATCGGCGGCCCGCGTGCTTCCACGAAATTGCGGCGATGGGCGCGTCGCTCCTTCGACGAGCACAGGGTCGAGGCGCCGTGCGCGCGCGGTTCGGGGTACCTTCGCGCGCACGGCATGACGCGACACGGCTTCGTTCAGATCCTCGAAGGAGAGCGCGTGCTCGAGCGCGGCGCGAGGGCCGACTGGGCGAGCCCCAGCATGGGCCATGTGCTGGAGGCGCCGTACCTCGGGCGCCGCTCGACGGCGCGCGGGCTCTTCGCGCGCCTGTTCTCGCGGCGCACCGTGCCCTGCCTCTTGCCGCCCTTCGGCGACGACGGCGAAGATGTGCTCCGGCTCTTCTCGAAGGATGTCCCGCCGCTCGGCCCGGGCGATCGACCCGAGGACGGCGTGCGCGCGCTCGACGGGGAAGCGACGCTCCCGGGGCGCGAGGGCGAGGTAGTGCTCGAAGACTTCTGGCTCACGGAGGACAGGCCGTTCAGGGTCGTCGAGCTCTCGGATTTCGTCGTGGCCGCAGGCGATCAGGTCATCGTCTGGTGCACCCTCGCGCCCCTGGTCGTCGCGCGGCCGGCGCGCCGCAGCGTGCGCGAGCACCTCGATCGGCTCGATCCGCGGACGCGGCGCCTCGTGCCCCAGAACCTCGCCGCCGACGCGATGGGCTGGGTCGTGCGCGTCGAGGCCGGGGCGCGCGTCGAGGTCCGCGGGGTGCCGCGCCCCATCGAGCAGAGCCAGCACCACGCCGAGCTCGAGGCGTGGACCCGGGGCGGGTCCCGGGACGCGCGGCGTGTCCCGGCGCGCGTCATCGGGGACGAGGACGGCACGCGGCTCGTCATGCGCGTGGTGCAGACATGAGGCGCCGCAAGGATCGGGACGGCGAATTCCCACCAGAATTTAACGCAAAGGCGCAAAGACGCAAAGACGCAAGAAGAGAAAGAGGACGATCCTCTCCCTCCTCTTCTCTTGTCTTTTTTGCGCCTTTGCGCCTTTGCGCCTTTGCGTTGAAATACTGAGAAGCACAGCGATCTGGCGAGCATGACGCCGTCACACCGAGAGCAGCGCGCCCTGCGCTGATTCCCCGGTCGCCTCGGCGATGGCGCGCACGTAGAGCAACACCTGGGTCTGGTATTTCCCCTTCCGCCCAAGCAGCTCCACGTCGGTCTTGAAATCCACCACCGTCCACGCAAACCCACCTTCCACCGGCTCGCGGAAGGCCAGGTCAATCACCCCCTCCACCACCGCTCCTCCAGGCAAGGGCAGGAGCACGGGCGTCTCTCTCCGGCAATCGCCTCTCCTCGCGCTCTCGGCGGCGCGGCGCAACAAGGGATGAGCGAGCGCTGCGGCGACCGCGAGCGAGGCGGACTCCACCTCTTCCGGGGACGCGCCGAACAGCCGCCCTTGGGCCCTCGCCACGGCGCTCACCGCCTCTCGGCCGGCGTCGAGATCCACCTCGGCGAGCACGGCGTGAACCAGCGTACCAAAACGTTTCCCCCGAGGACGACGTTGACGATCGACGCCGGTGTCCTCCACGGCCACCGCGTGCTCCTCGGCGGGCGCGTCGGGGTCGAGGTCCAGCTCGCCGATCATCGGCGCTTCGAGCTCCTCTTGCTCGGCGATCTCCGTCGCGGTGAGCACGGGCAAGGTCGGCGTGCTCCCGGCTTCGAGGAGCGCGCTCCTTCGCTCTGCCCAGGCTGCGTGGGCGAGCTTGCCCTCCTCGGACACCACGCCTCGCTCGTCGGCGGCGAGGATGCGCTGCTGTCGAAGGCCTCCCTCCGGCTGCCGGTCGAGGTCGAGGATCGCAGGGTCCCACCACACCACGCGGTGATCGCCGGCGCGGGGACGGTGCTCGCCGGGGGCCACCGCGTCGCGCTCGTCACGCTCGGTGCGCAGCGGGCGCTCGAGCACGCTGTCGGTACCGAAGGGCGGGCAGCCGGGGGCGGGCAAGGGTCGGCGCCTCGCGTCGCGCGGTGGGTGGAGGGTCGGGCCGAGCACGCTCAGCCAGCCGTCGATCTCCTGATCGCCGACGACCGGCACCACCAGCAGATCGCGGGCGCGCGTCGCGGCCACGTAGGCGAGGCGCGTGTTCTCCTCGCGATCGCGGGCGCGCACTTCTTCGCGGCGCTCGACGAGCTCGATGGGCAGGTGGCCGCCGAGCGCCTCGGCCCAGAGGCCCTTCGCCTGATCGACGTGGAGCGTCGGCTGCCCGAAGCTCGCCTTGGCGGTGGGATCGGCGAGCACCACCACGGGCAGCTCCAGGCCCTTGGCGCGGTGCACTGTCATGATCCGCACGCCTTCGGTGCCCTCCTCGACCACGGGCGCCTCGCCTGCTTGACCGGCGAGCGCGTCGCCGTCGAGGCGCTCGACGAAGGCCCGGAACGACGTGGTGCCGGCGGCCTCGAAGCGGCGGGCGAGGTCCATCACGCGCAGCACGTTGGCGAGGGCCTGCTCGCCGGTGGGCCAGATCGCGATCCCGGCGTGGGCGCGGGTCTCGTCGAGCAGGCGGGCGATGGTGTCGGCGATGGGGCGGCGGTTCCTGCCAAGGTGCAGGCGGCGGAGCACGCCGAGCGCGGCGGCGACGGGGGCCGTGTCCTCGCGGCGCAGCCAGAGCTCGCCGGTGTGGCGCAGCGGGTTGAGCAGGCCGAGGGAGATGCCGTCGCCGGTCGCGGCGCGGTAGGCGAGCAAGGCCTCGTCGGGCAGCGCGAAGAAGGGGCCGCGCAGCGTCGCGTAGACGCGCAGCTCGTCCTCGGGCCATTCGATCGCGGAGAGGGCGTTGCGCACGGCGAGCACCTCCTCGCGATCGTGGAAGCTCTTGCCGCCCACGAGCACATGGGGGATGCGCCGGGCCTCGAGCGCGCGGACGTAGGCGCGCGTCGAGTCGTCGCCGAAGCTCTGGAAGCGCTTGAAGAGCAGGCAGATATGGCGCGCTTGCAGCGGAGCGCGACCGCCGTCGCCGTCGCGCTCGGTCACCGTCCAGCCGCTCTCGCGGATCAGCCAGTCGAGGAAGGCGCCGACCGCGTCGGGCAGCGACGCGTCGATCGCCCGATCGGTCACCTTGCCCCACTCGGCGTAGGGGCGCGGCACGGGCAGCGCGATCACCGCGGGCTGGCCGGGGATCGACGGGCGGTGCTTCTCCAGGGCCACGTAGCGCGCCTGCATCGAGCGCACGCCGGGGCGCGGATCGGCCTCGGGAGTCGGCCCCGTCATCACCGGTGCGAAGGCGGCGTTCACGAGGTCCTGCAACGCCGGGCTGCTCCGGAAGCTCGTCGAGAGGTCGAGGACGCTCGCGCCGAGCGAGGAGAGGCGGGTCTTGATCTGCTCGTAGAGAGCCACGTCGGCGCGGCGGAAGCGGTAGATCGACTGTTTGGGATCGCCGACCAGGAAGAGCTTGCCGGGCACGGGGCGGGCGCGCAGATAATCCGTCTCCTCGGGATCGTCGGCGGCGAGGAGCAGGAGGATCTCGGCCTGGAGCGGGTCGGTGTCCTGGAACTCGTCGACGAACAGGTGCGAGAAGCGCGCTTGCAGCTCCTCGCGGACGGCGCGGCTGCCCTTGACGAGATCGCGCGTGGCGAGGAGCAGATCGAGGAAATCGAGCTTGCCCGCGCGCGCCTTGCGCTCGGCGTAGCGGTCGATGAGCGGCCAGAGCTCGCGGTGCAGGCATGCGGCGAGATCGGCCGAGCAGGCTTCAAGGAGGCGATCGAGGTCGGCCTTGACGGCGTCGCGCTCGGCGAGCACGTCGGCGCGCAAGAGGCCCTCGGCGTAGCGCGCACCGCCTCCTTTCCACGTCCACTCCCGCCACCTTCCGATCTCGTTGAGCTCGGCCTCGAGGCCGTCGTGATCGCGCGGGCGGATCTGCTCGCGGCGGTCGAGCTCCGCGAGGAAGCGCTCGATTTTCTTGAGGCTCTCGGCGAGGAAATCGCCCGATCGCTCGGCGCGGGAGGCGAAGGGGGCGAGGGCGCGGAGGCGCGTGACGACGGCGTCGATCGCGGCGTCGCGATCGAAGGGATCGCGCCGGTACGGGGTGGGGAAGTCGCGGTGCCCCGCGAGCTTGTACGCCGCGTCCCGGAGCAGCTCGCGCGGGCCGCTGCCGTTGTGGCGGGGACGCCGGCGCAGCGCGCGGCGCACGCCCTCGGGTGGGCGCTGCAAGGCCTCCTGGAACCAGGCCTCGAAGGTGTGCTCGAAGAGGCGCTCGGCCTCGTCCTCGGCGGCCACCTCGAAGAGCGGATCGACGCGGGCCTCCACCGGGCGCTCGCGGAGCAGATCGGCGCAGAGGGCGTGGATGGTGCCGATGCGGCAGACCTCCAGGTGGGCGAGCGCGCGGTCGAGGCGATCGCGCTCGATCGGCGGTAGATCCGCCGCGGTGCGCGCCTTTTCGAGCCCGGCGCGGAGGCGGAGCTTCATCTCGCCGGCGGCCTTCTCGGTGAAGGTGACGGCGGCGATCCGGTCGAGCTCGGTCGCGCCGGCGCGGAGGACGGCGACGATCCGGCCCACGAGCGCGGTGGTCTTCCCGGTGCCCGCCGCGGCCTCGACGATCAGGGTGGCGCCGAGGTCCTCCCGGATCCGCCGGCGCGCCTCGGCGTCGGGGAGGACGCGATCGCGCGGGGCGATCGCGATCGCCTCGGGCGCTGGGCTCTGCGGGGCAAGGGGCATGGATCGATCGTGGGACGCGGGTCGAGAGGGATCGAGGATGGGGCCGAGCTCCCGCGGTGATACCACGCGGCGCCGCGGCGGATCTCGCGGAAGCTTGTCCGGAGTCCCCGGGATCGCGGTATCGTGAAATGGCCGTGGATCTCGATCGCGAAGCCCCTCCCGCCCCCTCTTCCGCCACCCTCGGCCGCGCCGCTCCTCGCGGTCGCGCCGTCCCCGCCGCGTCTCTGCTCGCGGCGGCCGCGCTCCTCGCCGTGCCCCTCGTGTCGACGGCCGACCCGCCGCCGGAGGCGCCCGCGCCCCGCTTCCCCAACGGGACGGTGGTCCACTTCGGCGACTCGTTCGTGGACTCGGGCCTATCGCAGACGCTGCGGCCCAGGTTCAGCGAGCTCGGCACGCGCTACGTCGCGCTCGGGAAGTTCAACACCATGCTCGGCCAGTGGGCGAACAGCGGCGACATCGAGAGCTACCACTGGGCCTACCGCCCCTCGCTGTTCATCGTCACCCTCGGGGCCTCGGAGGTGAACGCCAACCCGCCCGAGATCCGGCTCTCCGCGGTGAAGCGCATCAACAAGAACATGAAGGACGTGCCCTGCGTGTGGATCTCGGTGCCGCTCTGGAAGGGCGCGCCGAGCGGGCTCACGGAGATGATTCGCCGCGAGAGCGCGCCCTGCCGCCATTTCGACTCCTCCGTGGTCGCCGACAAGATGACCCGCCAGTCCGATCACGTGCACCCGGACGCGAAGGGCGGCGCCCTCTGGGCCGACGCGTTCTGGACCTGGCTCCAGCAGAACCGCGACACGTCGAAGCCGGGCTGGGCGCTCAAGCCGGCGCCGCCGGGCGAGCACGGGCCGAGCAAGCCGTAGCGAGCAGCGCGCAGTCGCCGAGGGCTACTGCTGCGCGACGATGGCCGCGCATGCGCTCTGCTGCATGGCGCACCCTTCGCTCTCCCCGCAGGTCACGCACTGGGTGACGCAGGTGTCGAGATCGGCGGCGAGCGCGGCGTCGCAGCTCATCTCGCATGCGGCCTCGTTGGGCGGCTTGCACTTGTTGACGCACGCTTTCTGCTCTCCCTGGGCCTTCTTGGAGCAGGCGTCCGCGTCGCTGTCGCACTTCTGCGAGAGCTGGCAGGGGCCGTCCACCGGCGCGTCGCCGCCGCCGTCGCTCCCGGCGGTGCCTCCGGCGGTGGACGTGGTGGCGTTGCCTCCGCTGCCCGCGTAGTCGACGTCCGGGAACGTGCACGCGGCCGCGAGCGGGAGGAGCAGGACGGCGGGGAGGAGCAGCGCGCGCGACGCGATCACCATAGCGTGCCTCCGATCACGATACCCGGGCCGCCCGGGCCGATCGAGGGGGCGACCGCGATCCGCGCCGTCGCCGGAGGGGCGGCCGTGGCAGGGGGCGCGGTGAGCAGGAGCGCCGCGCCGCCCGCGGCCGACGCGAGGGTGAGGGCGCCGAAGACGTTGACGAGCGCGCTGTCGAGCTGGCCGCGGGAGACGATGGGCTCGACGCTCCGCGGGCAGCCCGTGTGGCTCTTGCAGAGCATGTTCAGATCATCGAGGGCCGAGGAGCGCATCCCGATGAAGACACCGGTGAGGATCATCGACGCGCCGCCGAGGCCGAGGACCGCGAAGCCGGCGATGCGCTGCGCGGGCGCACCGCCCGGCGCGGGCGGAGGGGGCGGTGGCGGAGGGGGCGGCGGCGCCGTCGCGGACACGGTGGGTGACGATGGCAACGATGGCAACGGCGGCGGCGGCTGCTCGGCGGTGGCGCGGGCGCGACGAGCTCGACCTTCCGCATCTGCGCCGGCTCGAGGCGGAACAGCTCGCGGGCGATCGTCTCGCTCCCGCGGCGCAGCTCGGCCTCGTGCGGCCCGGGGTCGAGCAGGAGCGGCTGATCGTCGCTGATCGTCGCGGGTCGCCGGTCGAGGTAGACCGCGTCGCCGGCCGCGGCGCCGCGCACCTTGACCACGACGGTCGGGATCGCCTCGTGGAGCCTGCGGATATGCTCGTTGGCCTCCGCCTCCACCTCCGGGACGGTGCCCTTGGCCTCGCGCGCGGCCTGGACGTAGCCGTCGAGCGCCTGGATCCACAGCCCGACGTTCTCGGTGCAGAGCGCGAGGTGGAAGCGCACCTGCGGGGTCATCTTCACCCGCCCGACCTCTTGCAGCCGCGTGAGGGCCGCGTCCCAGCTCCCGGCGTCCTCGAGCGCCCGCGCTTCCTTGAAGAGCGCCCGGGCCCTCGCCAGATCGGCGGGCTTCGGGGCCGGCTGCGCGTCCGCCGGCAGCGGCGCGCTCGCGGCGAGGGCGAGCAAGGCGGCGGGGAACAGGGCAGCGCGGAGGCGAGCGTTCAGCACGGGCTCTCGTGCGGTAAGGTAGCAAGAACACGGCCGCAGCGCGGGATCGTCACAGACGACCACGCCATTTGCGTCGATCTCCCTTTGAGCTGACGTTGCTGACGTTAGGGAACGTTCGGGGGTTGCGACGCGGGCCGGCCTCCGGTAGTAGGACCGCTCGAACAGGAGGCGACCCCATGGCTCGCGAACCCAAGAACTTCGATCATCTCCTCGGCGGCAACGCCAAGGGCCTCACCGACCAGCAGCTCAAGGCGCACTTCACCCTCTACCAGGGCTACGTCAAGAAGCTGAACGAGATCCGTGAGAAGCTCGGCAGCGCGGACAAGAGCGCGCCCAACTACTCGTTCAACGAGTTCAGCGAGCTGAAGCGCCGCGAGCCCGTGGCCTACAACGGCACGGTGCTTCACGAGATGTACTTCGAGAACCTCGGCAACGGGTCGACCCAGCCCGACGACCACGCCAAGGCGCTCCTCACCAAGAGCTTCGGCAGCGTGGACAACTGGATCGCCGACGCCAAGGCCGGCCTGCTCTCGGCCCACGGCTGGGTCGTCACCGTGTACGACTACTTCGACGGCAAGCTCTACAACAACCTCGTCCGCACCGAGCACGACGTGGGCCTCTTCGCCAACGTGCACGTGATGGTCGCGATCGACGCGTGGGAGCACGCGTACTTCTTCGACTACCAGACGGGCAAGGCGAAGTACGTCGAGGCCGTCCTGAGCGGGCTCGACTGGAACGTGCTGAACAAGCGCTTCGCCATGGTCGGGCACGAGACGCAGAAGTAGTCCGATCTACCCGGAAGCGAAGCCCTCCGACCCTCTCCCGCTCCCGCTCCCCGAAGGGGAAGGGCAGCGGGAGAGGATTGCGGGAGCGGGCGCGGGAGCGGATAGAGCAGAGATTGGCGCGGCGTGAGTCGCGCCTTTTGCATTTCGGGTATGCTCGCCGAGGCTCCATGAGCGACGACCCGAGCACCCCCGCGCCCGCCCCCTCGAAGCCCCACGCCGACGAGCCGTTCCTCCGGGTGCGCCGCATCCACCGGCGGGATCTCAACCGCACCTGGGAGTTTCTCAAGCTCGTCTTCCGCGAGGTCAACCGCGAGACGGTGGAGTACCAGCGGCCGCGCTCGAAGAAGCGCTTCCTCGAGGTGTACGAGGAGGAGGGCGTGGAGCAGCTCCTCTTCGAGGTGCACGAGGGGCAGAAGCAAGAGATCGTCGGCTACGCGGAGTGCGCGTTCGAGATCACCGGCACCGACAACTGGATGAACGAGCGCTACTTCGCCAAGCACGACATGCGCCCGCTCTTCGTGGAAGAGCTCGCCGTGCACCCGGGCTACCAGGGGCGGGGCATCGGCTCGTTCCTGCTGGAGCAGCTCGAGCACCTGGCGCGCCTCCGGGGCTGCACGCATCTCGTGCTGGAGGTGGCCGAGAACAACGAGCGCGCGCTGAGCTTCTACCGGGCGCGGAGCTTCTACCGGCTCGACGCGGCGATCTTCCTCGCGAAGAAGGTGGTGGTGCAGGACGAGCTCCTGCCGCCGCGGCGATTGAAGAAAGAGGCGCCGCCGCCCGCGGTCAAGGAGCCGGGCGGTCGCGCGCGCAAGTCGGACGCGCCGCCGAAGAAGAAGCGGAGCGCCGCGGGATCGAAGACCACGATGGTCAAGACCGTGGACCATGTGCTCCCGCGTGACACGAAGGACACGGGCGAGGACGGCGGCGCCTCAGGTTGACGCGAGCGCCGCGGTGACGCTCTCGGCGACGATCGAGAGCAGCTCGTCGAGGTCGGCGTCGGGGATGTTGATCGGCGGCGCGACGTACACGATGTCGCCGAGCGGGCGGAGGTAGGCCCCGCGCTTCCTCGCTTCTTCGTAGACCTTCCAGCCGAGGCCGCCGAGGTAACCGGGCGCGGCGGCGAGATCGAGCGCGCCGACCATGCCGAGCGAGCGCGCGCGGGCGACGCCGGGGCGGGCGCCGAGCGCGCGGAAAGCCGCGGCGATCTTCGCGGCCTTGGGGACGGCGCGGGCGAGGATCTGCTCCTCGCGGTAGATGGCGAGGACCTCGCGGGCGATCGCGGCGCCGAGGGGGTTTCCGCAGTAGGAGTGGCCGTAATAGAAGGCGCGCTCCGGGGCGCCGAGGAAGGCGTCGAAGACGCGCTTCGACGCGAGGGTCGCGGCCATGGGGAGCATCCCGCCGCTGAAGCCCTTGGCCGTGCAGAGCAGGTCGGGGCGGACGCCGGCGCCGTCCGAGGCCCACATGGGGCCGGTGCGCCCGTAGCCGGTGAAGACCTCGTCGAGGACGAGCAGGATGTCGTGTCGGTCGCAGAGGGCCCGGACATCGCGGAGGTACCGGTCGTCGTAGATGCGCATGCCCGCGGCGCCCTGGAGCCGAGGCTCGAGCACGACGGCGGCGATCTCCTCGTGGCCCTCCTCGATGACCGCCTCGATCGCGCCGAAGGCCCGGGCGAAGCCGCGATCGTCGCGCTCGTCGCTTTCGTCCGCGGGGGAGGGGACGTGCACGCAGTCGAGGAGCACCGACGCGAAGGGCTTGCGGAAGATGGGGACGCCGCCCAGGCTCGCGGCGCCGATCGTCTCGCCGTGGAAGGCGCCGTCGAGCGCGACGAAGCGGCGGCGCCCGGGGCGGCCCTCGTTCTGCCAGAGCTGGAGGGCGAGCTTGAGCGCGACCTCGACGGCCGTGGAGCCGTCGTCGCTGTAGAAGATGCGATCGAGCCCGGCCGGCGCGACGGCGAGCATCTCCTCGCCGAGCCGCGCGGCGTTCTCGTGGGTGACGCCCGCGAGCGAGGTGTGGCAGAGGCGCGCGGCCTGGGCGCTCAGGGCCGCGACGAGGCGCGGGTGGTTGTGGCCGAGCGACGCGACCCACCAGCTCGAGTTGGCGTCGAGGTAGCTGCGGCCGTCCTCGTCGAAGAGGCGAGGCCCCTCGGCGCGGGCGATGACGAGCGGATCGACCTCGTCGATGTAGCGGGCCATCGGGGTGTACGGGTGCCAGACGAAGCGCTTGTCGGCGGCGACGATGGCGGCGCGGCGGCCCTGCGCGGCAGGGCTCGGAGGATGTTCGGTCATGAGGCCGGCTCCGATCTACCGCCGCGGATGGCGCGGCGCAGCTCCTTCGGCAGCGGGGGCACGGAGCTCGATCGCTCGCCCGGGTCGCTCGACTGCGGCGGGCGCATGCTGCGGGGCTCGCCCGCGATCGGCAGGAAGACGTGCATGATCGTCCCGGCGCCGGCGGCGCTCTTGATCCGGAGCTGCCCGCCGTGCGCGTCGATGATCCGCGCGACGATGGCGAGGCCGAGCCCCGTGCCGGCGGGGCGCGTGGTGAAGAACGGATCGAGGGCGCGGTTGCGCACCTGGGTGTCCATGCCCTCGCCGGTGTCCTGGATCTGCGCCTCCACGCCGCGGAGGCCGTCTTGCTCGAGGTTCTGGAGCCGGACCGTGAGGATGCCGCCCGACGACATGGCCTGCAGGGCGTTGGTGATCAGGTTCTCGAAGACCTGGCGGAGGAGGTTACCGTCGGCGAGGATCTTCTCGAGCGGCCCGTCCTCCACGAGCTCGACGGCGACGTGATCGTGCCCCTGGGCGAGCACCATCGCCCGCTCGGCGATGTCGCGGAGCGAGAGGAGCTGGCGCTGGAGGGTGACGGGCCGCGCGTAGCGGAGCAGGTCGCCGACCAGGCGGTTGAGGCGCTCCGTCTCCTCGTCGAGGATCTGGAGCAAGGTCTCGCGATCGCCCGCCTGGATCTGGGGCCGGCGCAGGGTCGCCACCGCGTTGGCGATGATGGCCAAAGGGTTCCGCACCTCGTGGGCGATCACCGCGGCCAGCTCGCCCACCGCGGCGAGCTGCTCCTTGCGCACCAGCTCGTC
>JAXLYT010000103.1:0-29037 GCA_046351295.1 Byssovorax sp. | reverse complement strand
CCCGTCGCGGGAGACTGGGATCTGCTCGCCGACGGGCGCTTTGCCCTGCTGCATGCCGTCACCATTCAGCTCGGGCTCGGCCCGACTGGAGGAGCGGCCCCGGACCAGCGAGCCTATGTCATGCACGGGTACATCACCACCGTGGAGGCGCGGATCGGGGAAAAACGCGTCCCGGACAGCACGCTCGAAATTCATGGCCTCGACGCCTCGTGCCTCATGCACTTCGAGGAGCGCACCCGCGTTTGGTCCGACTTGACCGACGCCGACATCGTGCGAGCCATCTACACCGAATATGGCTTCGGCGCCGACATCGACCCGACGCCGACCACCCGCAGCAAGACCCGCGGCCCGTTCGTCCAGCGCTCGACGGACGCCGAGCTCATCCGCCTCCTGGCGCGGCGCAACGGCTTCGAAGCGTATGTGGAGCGCACTGATGGCCCGATCAAGGCCGGCGCGGCGACGGGTACCGAGGTTGTCGGCCATTTTCACCTGCCTCGTGTCGGCCAGAAGGCTCAGCCCGAGCTGTCGCTGCTGCCGAAGGAGACGCCGTCCCTTTTGGACCTTTCGGCCCGGTGGGAGAGCCACCGTCCCGCGGTCGTGGCGGGCGCGCACATCGACGAGCGCACCAGGAGGATTCGCAGCACCCGCGTGACCGAGTCGCCGTACCCGAGGATGGGATCGACCTCCCGAGCCGACATTCTCAAGAAGCGCTTTGCCGAGGTTTTGCCCAACAAGCCGACGATCGAGGCTTCCTTTCGACAGTCGGTCGACGTCCCCTACGAGCAGGCCGAGGTGGAGAGCCTGGCTCGACACGACTTCGGCGAGGCCGACTGGCTCGTCGAGGCCCGCGGCACCGTCAACGCGGTTCGTTACGCGACCATCCTCCGCGCCCGGCGACCGGTTTCGCTCAAAGGTGCGGGGCGCCTGCTTGACGGGACATGGTATGTGCGTTCGACCCAGCACCGCTGGATGCGGCACACGGAAACCAAGCGCTACGAGGTCGATGTCGACCTGGTGCGCAACGCGCTCAACGGAGTCGGGTGATGTCGCGCACGCTGTTCATGCCCTTCCAGATCGGCGACCTCGGTGTCCCTCGCACCGCCCCGCGCGATGTCGCGCTCCGGCAGCAGATTGAGCAACTCCTCTTCACGCTACCCGGCGAACGGGTGAACCGCCCGGACTTCGGATGCGGTGTTCAGCGCCTGGTGTTCGCGGGCGCCACGAATGAGACCGCCATCGCGACCGAGTATGTGATTCGGGTGGCGCTCGATCGCTACTTGCGCGACGTGATCAAGGCGGACGCCGTGCGCGTCACCGTGTCTGACGCCACCCTGTTCATCGACATCCTCTACACGGTCATCGAGACGGGCGATGAGCTCGCCGAGACCTTTCGCCGGCCGCTGGAGGGGCCCTCCTGATGGCGGACCAGGTGCTTCGCGTCGAGATCCCCGCGCCGGTCGAGGCCGGTTTGCGAGCCGCGCAGAGCGCCTTGCTCGCGCGGGGCGAGCCGGCGCCTGCCGAAGAGTGGGTGCTGCCCGATGGGGACCACGCCATCTCCGCGCCCCTCGTGCTGGGGGGCGCTGGACAGCGCGTCGCGATACGAGGAGGAAAGGTTCCGTCCGGCGTTCGTGGCGACGGCGGTGCCGGTGTCAGGTGCTGGCTCTACCTCTCGGAGGAGGCCCACCTCGCGATTAGCGGGGTCGAGGTGGTGATCGCGCACCTCGGTGTGCAGGCAGCCGGGGGACCGATGGACGCGCGCGTTCGGCTGGACGGGGCTGAACGCGTCGAAGCCGAAGCGATCGTGGCGCGTGGCGCGGGGTTGGTAGCGAGCAGCGCCGGCGAGGTCCGGCTGCGCGACCTGCTCGTCACGGGCGGTCAGGCGACGACCGGGACGGGCTCGAATGAGCCCGAAGCGGCGTCCATTCCCGGCCCTTGCGCGGTGAAGGCACAGGGGGGAGCCGTCACCGTCGACGGCGTCACGGTGCGCGATGGGGCATTCGCCGTTGGCGTGAATCTCGATGGAACGGTGGTCGAGCTCACCGGCGCCGACGTGTCCGGACTGACGGGTACGGGCGCTGCGGAGGGGCGAATCGGAGCTCGATTCTCCGCGACGAAGTTCGCTGCCGCTGGATATCTCGGCGTGCGTCACATCGAAGGCGCTGCCGCTGTCGGACTCGTGATCCAGGCGCCGGCGGTGCGGCTCGCCGGGCTGTCGGTGGAAGATGTGATCGAGACCGGCGGGGCGATCTCCTCGCCGGGTGCGAAGTGGCCCGAAGGGGTTCGAGCGGCGGGGCTCTTCGTCGATGCCGCCGAGAGCGTCGAGGCGACCTCGATCCGGGTCGCGGGTGTTCGTGGCGAATCGCCGGAAGGGGTGCGCCACCTGCGGCGCGCCGAAAGAGCTCCTCGGCGAGCCGGAGCATGGCCTTTTGCTCTCGGACGTCTCGGTCGCCTCGATCCGCGGAGCCGTGAGCGCCATCGGACTCCTCTTATGCTCGGCTGGCCGCGTTCGTGCTCGCGGGTTCACGGTATGCGGGGCGGATGAGGCGAGCGCTTCGGTGGAGGCGCCGCGGGCGGTAGGCATGGTCGGGGTCGGGGCAGCAGAGATTGATGTATCGGCGGGCCGGATCACCGGGGTGATCGGCGCTGCCGGCGATAGCACCGGTGCCCGGATCGTCGCAGGGCCTTCGGCGAGCGCCGTCGTCGTCCGCGATCTGTTGATCGAGGCCGTGGGCCGGTGCGGGCCTGGTTCGGCCGGAGCGCCACCCACCGAGGGAGAGGCCATTGGACCAGCCGGTGCGCCCGTGGATGCTTGGGAGAGGTGGGCGCCCGAATCGCTCTTCCTGGGTGGAGAAGCGGCGCCCAACCTGGCTGCTCGCGTGGCCAGCGCGATGTGGATGCCGCACGATCCCAGCGAGCCGCCCATCCCCGCGCCGGCACAGCCGCGCCGATGGATAGGCGGCCTGCACGTGAGCACGACGGCGGGTGAGCTGGATCCGGAAGCGCTCGCCCTCGCCAGCGCGATCCGCGTGGAAGATTGTACGATTCGCCGCGTGGCCGGTGCGGCGCTCTCGATCGTCGGCGATCTGCGCCCGGTGGTGCTCCGGCGTTGCGAGATCTGGGCAGCGGCGCGCGCAGGGTGGATCCTGAGCGAAGAGCTGCTCGCGGCTGAGCTCACGCTCGACTCGTTGGGGCGAGGCGTCGGCATCGGTGTGGGGGAGGCGCGCGTGTATGACGCGATCGTCACCCGCGTGGATGCCGGCCCGTCGTTCGTGCTCGACGGAGGCGCGAGGCTCGCCGAGGTGGCGGCGGTCTTCACCAGCTCGCTCGATGCGCACGAGGACGACCGACTCGGACGGTTCCTGCTCGCGCCCGAAGCCGGGACGCCGATCGCGGCTTCGCGGCCGATTTTCGGGGATCGTGCTGCCCCGCCCAGGTATGCGGCGGCCGGGCCCGCGAGCTTCTCGAGCACCTGGGCCGATGGCGAGATTCCGCCGGAGCTCGGTGTCGACCTCCGGATCGAGCCGAGCTCGGCGTCGCGGAGCGAGGCTGTGCGCGTGCCCGGTGATGCTCCAGGGCTTCGCCCCTTCGTGGGCGCGATCGAGCCGCGCGAGCCCGCACCGTGTGACGCTCGCGATCCCGAGCCGCGACCCGCCCCTCCGCGGAACGCTCCGGTGACCTCGAGCCCGCTCGCCTCGTTCACGGCGCGCGATGCGCCGGCGCTGCTCGCGATGATGACGCAACGCGCGCGCTCGCTCGCGCCTCCGTGGACGGAAGACAGCGCGGCCGACTTTGTCATGGTGCTCTTCGAGCTCTTCGCCGAGCGGCTCGATCATCTCGCCTACGCGCAGGAGCGCGCGGTGGCGGAGGGGTTTCTCGACACCGCCGTCCTGCGCCGCTCCGTCGAAGACCACGCCCGAGCGCTCGATTGCCTTCCGGATCCGGGGCTCTCGGCGACGACCATGCTGCGCTTCCGGCTCCGCGACGACAAGGGGGCAGTCGTCGTCTCCGGCAAGACCTTCACCGTCGCCGCCGACACCCTGGTCGCCAACGACTCGACCAATGAACGATCGATCGTCTTTGCCACGGAGGAACAGCTCGTCGTCCACCCGGACCTCGACGCGATCGAGCTCGCCGGACAGGCGCTCGCCGGCGACACGGGCGCGAGGCTTCGCGGGGAGCTCGCTGCGCTCGAAAAGGGGCGCTGGCTGGTCTTCACCGTCGAGGGAGATCCTCATCACGTCGGGCACGTCGTCCGCGTGACCAAGATCGAGCGAGCTGCCGACGTCACGGAGATTCACTGGGACCCTCGCCGTCCTTTGCCGTGCGACTTCGCTGCGCCCGGCGCCCCTCCGGGCACGCGGGTCGCGGTAATTTACGGTAACGTCGTTCCAGCCCACCACGGGATTCGGCTGGCCGAGCTACCGCGGCGCGCGGGCGACTCGGCGGCCGAATCCGACCCGCTCCTCGGGCCCTACCGGCGCCTCATGCAGCTCCAGGTGAATGGCGAGGTGCAACGCGAAGTAACGCTCCCGCTCGGGCCGGTCAGCGTGTTGGCCCGCGGGTATCCCTTCCCGGAGGAAGCGCCCCGGCCGGGGGTCGCCGCGCTCTCGGTGCGAGTCGAGGGTGATCATTGGGACATCGTGAAAGAGCTCTCCACGGCTGGCCCCTGTGATGAAGTGGTCGCGCTTCGCCACGGCGAGAGGGACGAGAGCAGCATTCGATTCGGTCGAGGTGGCAACGGCGCGAGCCTTCCAGCGCGTGAAGTGAGCCTCGACCTCGACCTCCGGATCGGTCTCGGTCGAGCGGGCAACGTCGGCGCCCGGCGCTTGACGAGGCTCATCCGTCTCGGCTCGGGTGAGCCGAGCGATGCTGACGTGAGCGCTTGGAACCTGGGCGCGGCCCCCGGTCCGGCGAGAGACGTCCGGCTGCGTGCGCTGCTCGACATCTCCAACCCGCTTCCCGCCATCGAGGGGCGCGACCCGGAGCCGCTCGATCATCTGCGGTATCGCGCGCCCATCGGCATGATGGACGCCCTCTCTGCCGTCACGCCCGCGGACTACGAGCGCTTGCTTGGCGACCTGCCAGAGGTGGCCGCGGTCTCGGCGCGAGTGCTCGCGACCGGGGTGCGCCCGCGGGTGCGCGCGGTCGCCCTCCTGCGCGACGAGGACACGCTCGCCGAGGCGGAGCGACTCCGCCGGTGGGCGAACGTTCGCCGCCGGCTCGAACAGATCCGTCTGCTCGGCTTCGATGCGGAGATAACCCCTCCGCGCTGGGTGCCTCTCGACCTCGACGTGGTGGTGGACGCTGCTCCTCACGCCGCCAAAGGACCGCTCCGCGACGCCATCTTCGCGGCGCTCGCCGGGGACTCCGGCCTGCTCGATCCCGATGTCAGTGGGCTCGGCGGGGATGTCCATCTGTCGAGCTTGTACCAGGCCGTCCTCGCCGTTCCGGGCGTCGCGAGCGTTCGCGTCAAACGTTTTCGCCGGCTCGAGCCAGGGGCGATCGAGCGGCTGGGCGAGGGAATCATCCCGATTGCGCCGGACGAAGTCGCGGTCCTGCGCGCGCCTGCCCGCGCCGGGATCGATGGGCTGCTCACCGTCACCGTCTGTGGGGGGCTGCAATGAGATCGACCTCTCCCGGCGAACCTCGCGTCGTGCGGCCGGCGTTGCCGCGAGCGCATCGTCGCCTCTCGCACGAAGAGCTGTGTGCGCGCCTCTATGACGCGGTTCGAGGCCAGTTCCAGGGTGTCGAGCGCCGGGCCTGGAACCCCGAAGCCGAGCCTGAGCTCGATTTGGGCCGGGCCGTGATCGACGCGCTGGCGCTCGCGCTCCATGTACTCTGGACTTATCAAGAGGCTTGGGCGGATGAAGCCTTCCTTGCCACGGCGCGCCTCGACGAGTCGGCTGACCGCCTGCTCGCCGCGATCGGTTACCACCTCAGCCCGGGCACCGCGTCGGTTGGCCTTCAGCACTTTCGGTGCCGGGTCGGGATGACGGCCACGCTGCCACGTGGGTTCGCCGTGCGCTCGCCGGCGCAGGGGACGGAGCCCGAGGCGACGTATGAAACCTTGGACACCGTCCGCCTGTACCCGGAGCTCAACGAGGTGCCCGTCTATCGCCCACCGGAGAACGCCGGTGCAGCGCCCGCCGCAGCCGCCGATCGGGTCGTGCTCGGGCCATCCAAGGACGCCGGCGTGTTTCCGGGCAGCTCGCTCGTCGACTCCCTGTACGGTGCCATTCAGGACCAACGTTATCGAGACGCGAGTGACCGTAGCAAGGCACGGGCCCGGCAGAAGGCGCTCAAACTGCGCGACTTGATGAGCAACGTGCAGGACCTGGTCGAAAGCGACCCGCGCGTCGACCCCATCAAGATTCGTGACGCCCTCGCGCCCCTTTGCAAGCAGCTCTGCGAAGAAATCGATAAGGCGGCCGGCGTGGCGCCCCCGTCGGCGATTGGACAGCTCAGCGAGTCGCAGGAGATGTTGGCTCGCATGCTCAAGCTGCTTCATGACCGCAACCGGGGAGCCGTGACCGATCTGGAGACGGCGATGCGGAAATGCGATTGCGAGGACGACAGCGCCTACGGCGTCCGCCTCGCCGCGCTGGCCAGGTTCATGGACAGCTTCGTGGCTGCCCTCATCCAGGACGCGCGCGATCAAATCGTGCTGCTCCACGGAGGGGACGCTCTCTCTCGCCTCGATCGCGCGTTTGGCGGCGACGGGGCGCTCCGCTACGGCTATGCCCAGCGCGGCGAAGACTGGGTGTATCTGCTCGCCCCGGGGAGCGCCCCGGGTGCGAGCGCGAACGCTGCCCATGGTGCGGCCCGGCGACTGGTTCGTTTTGGCCGGGGACGTGGAGGTCGTCGATCTGGCCGGCAAGTCGTCGACCACTCGTTATTACCGCCAGGCGGTTCAGGTGGTGCGTGTCGCCGAGGCGCCCTGCCGCCGATCGGGCGCCGCTCACCTTCGTCCAGTTCACGCCGGCGCTCTCCTGAAGCTATGACCTGTCCCGCGTCTCCTTCTGTCGGCAACATGGCGCCGGTGAGCGAAGGGTCCACCGTCGACGAGCTCGCGCAGCCGTCGGAAGACCGGCGGTGGACCAGCTCGGTCGCGGTCCTTTCACCTGGCTGCGACCCGTCCGCCCCCGCCGGCGGCGCCCCGAGTCGAGCTTTATGTGGCTGGACGACCTTGGCGCCTCGTAGCGTCTCTCTTCGAGCCGGGCGCGGCGAGCGGAGGATGTTTTGTCGTGGAACCGTCGCCGGGAGGTGGGTGTGTTTGAGGGTGGGCGATGGAGTGGAGGGCGTAACCCTGCCTGAGGTGCCCATCCGTTCGTTATCGGATCAGCACGGAGCGGCCGGCAGTCGGAGCGCAAAGCGCATCTCGGTCATCGGTGGGTCCTGTCCCGCTGTCGAGGAGACATACAACCCCGCTCCCCGCGGTAGGTGGCGCCGATGCCGAGCCGCGCAAGCTCGCTCGTGTCCGTGGCCCCGAGGTGACGAGCGCCATGGATCGGGCTGTCTCCCTGGCGGACGTGCGGGCTCTCGCGCTTTCGTTCGATGGTGTCGTCCGTGCTCGTGTCGTACGGGAGGGAACGTCCCGCCAGCCGCATATGGTGGTGGTCGCGGCCGGCCCGCGGGAGCCCGTCACCGGAGACGACGAGCGCGACGAGCTGCGCCGATACCTTCTCGCCCGTGTGCCACCCGGCGTCGAGGTCGTCGTGCAAAGTCGCGTTCTTGTGGGCGTACACGCGCAGATCCGGCTGAGGCTCCTCCATGGGGCCGATCCACTGAAGGTGGCGAGCGACGTGAGGCTCCGGCTCGGTGTCGATCACGACGAGGCTCTGCCCCCCGGGTTGCTCGATCCTGACAACGTCGATCTCGACATGGACCTCCAGCTTTCGCAGGTGTACGGCGCGCTCGAAGGGGTCCCTGGGCTCCACTCGTGTGTCGTGATGCAGCTCTTTCGTGACGTGCCGGCTTCGACCACGCGGAGCGCCTCCCGCGCGGTTGCGCTCAGAGGAGCGAGAGCCGTGGGAACGCCGCGCATCTTCGATCGCATCACGGCGGCCTCCCATGAAATGCTCAGCTGGGCTCGAACCACGGACGGCAGCGTCGGCGTCGATCTTCCCTTCGAGGAGGTCAGGGACCTGTGACCACCGCTTTTGCCGACACCCGCACCGAGCCGGCCGAGACGCGCGTCACCCGCGTGGCCGACCGCTTGCGCGACCTGCTCCCCGGCATCTATCGGGCCAAGGATGAGCAGCTCCGGGGCAGCCAGCTCGCGGCCTTCCTTCGGGCGCTTGCGCGCGAGCTGGCTCGGCTCGAAGAGGCGATTGAGGCCCTCGATGACGATCATTTCGTCGAGCGCGCATCGCCCGAAGCGCTGTCGCTGCTCGCTGGGCTCTATGGTGCCAAGTTGATCGGCGCCGACGCCGGCATCAACCGGGGGATTATTGCCCGATCGGTGCACTGGCGTAGGCGGCGGGGCACGCGCGCCATGCTCGAAGAGATGCTGTCCGTGGCCACCGGGGGGTGGTCTGTGGCGGTTCACGAGGGCTATCGGTCGCTGATGGTCACACAGGACGTGCAGCACGTGGTCCCGTCCCGCGGACGCACGGCGATCCTCTGGGATCCGATCGCACTCTCCGATCCTCTGGCCCGGCGCATGCCTACAGCTCAACGGCGCTCCGCTCTCTCCCCGGTGGGGCCGGTGCTCGCCATGGCATCGAACGAGACGGTGGACGCGGCGCTCTACCGGCTGGGGCGTGTCGACGCCGGGCGCCCGGCCATCTCGACGCGGACGGCGCACCTGTGCGGCTGGGCAAGGCCTGAAGGAGTGCTTATTCGAACTGCCGCGCTCGTCCCCGTCGAGCTCGAGGATGTTCCGTGCTGGGAGCCCGAGGCGCCGGCGCTCGACGGCCGCCGGATCATCGCGCTCGATCCGCTGAACCGGCCCACTTCATTGCTGTGGCGTGAGCCACCGGAGCCGCCCGAGCTGCTCGGCGGGCTGACCGACGAGCATGAGCCCGATCTGGCCCCACGCGAGCCCCCGCGCAGGGCCTTCTCGTTGCTCACACCGACGGCGCTCGCCGATGATCCCGATGCGGTCGTTGCGGCGGGCGCGATCGAGCTGCGGATTGCCGGGGTCCCGGTCGTCGGGGGCGAACACCCGGCTGGAACCGGTGCGCCGCTCCCGTATGCACCGCTCGGAGGGTCCCCCTTGCTCTGGCTCGCGGATCCTTCGCGCCTTGGAGCGGGTGACGCGTTCTTGTTCGAGCTCTATGCCGCACGCTCCGGCTCGGCGGACCCGGTACCGAAGGTGGATGTGAGGGTCGCCTACGCCGAAAAGGTCGGAGAACCGATCCACGAGCCCGCCGCCGATTGGGTGCTAGAGGGGGCCAGCGTGGTTTTGCGCATCACGCGCACCAAAGGTCCTGGGCGCGCCCGAAGAGCGCCCAGTGGTTCCTGGGCCGAGCTCGATACAGGGGCAACAGAGGGTACGCCGGTCGGGGCTGCCGTGCCGTTGACCATCGAGGGCTCGATCTGCGCCGTGTGGCCGGCGCTCCCCGACGGCTCGAACGACTTGCACCTTGCGGTCCTCGGAGCGAGCGGTGCATCGCCCCGGCGTGTCGTCCCGATCCTCGTGGATGGCCGCCCGCTCTCCGCGGCCGGCGGCCTCGGCGTCGCATCGAGCGGGAGCACGGTTTACCTCGCGCTCCCCGATAGCGGGGCGCTCTCGATCTACCGCGTGACGATTGCGGATGGGCAGCCGGCCGCGAGCGCCCAACGCCTCGACGCTGTGACGGCGCCGCGTCCGCCGGAGCGAAGGTTCCCTTCGATGGCCGTGGGGGACGACGGCCACCTTTATCTCTTTGGCGGCGAGAACGATCACGCACCGCTCGACGATCTCTGGTCGTTCTCGTTGGGGGACGGTCGATTCCGGAAGCTCCCAGCGCGCAACCGTCCTCCCCGCATGGGCGCCACGCTGCTCTGGCAGAGCGGGAGCCTGGTGCTGCTCGGCGGGCATGCCACGGCCGGTGAGCTCGCCCACCAAGGGTTTCGTTGTGAGCTCGGCCATACGCGCCTCGTCTGGGCGGCCCTCCCCGATCTGCCCATGGAAGCCAATCGCCCCGGCCAGCTCGTGGCCAGAATTCGGGACAACTCGATCGAAGCGATGGTCTGGGCTGATCGGACCAGGCCTGCGAGCATCTCGCTTGCGCCCGGAGCAAACGCTTGGTCGCTCGCCAAGGGAGCCGGCGCGACGGTCACCTCCGCCTCGGTCGAGGACGATGGCCCGAATCCGCCTGCGCAGGGCCGGGCGCTCTTTGCCGGCGACGATCTGCTGCTGCTGGGCCCATCGCCGCTCCCCCCGTCAGAAGTGCTTTTTCGCCTCGGCGGGGACAGCCACCTCGCCTTCCTGCCGGCGCTCGATCTCATGGTCGGGGAATCCGTGTCTTTCTCGGTCGCCGAGGATGGAAGCACGACTCGCCTCTTTCGTGATGGGGAGCTCTCGGTCTGGAGCGGCCCCTACCCCGACACGCGAGCGCGTGCGCCCGGCGTGTTTCGGCTGGGCGTACCAGGACGCTTGAGCGTTCATCCGTACCGGTTGCGCCAGCGCTGCTTCGGCCGCTTCGATGCGCCGGTCGCGTTCACCGACGCCGAAGGGGTGATTGGCCTCGATCCCCGACATGGTCGCGTGGTCCTGCCTCCCGGCGCTCCGCCGGGGGAGGTGACCGCGAGCTACACGGTCGGGCGCGGGGCCGGGCTCGGCGCGGGGGCGATGCCTGCTGACAGAAAGCCTGCTTCCTTCTGGGAAGAGCCGGGCGCGCCCGCGCCCACCCCACCGGATCTGCGCCCCGACGGGCCGCCCTTGACGGCCTATGTGCATCCGCGACGTGCGGGTCAGACCCAGCGCCGCCGCAACGCCGACGTTCCTATATTTGCCAGGCCCGAGCAGGCGCTCGCCGCCGCTCTCCCCGGCGCTCCAGGGCTCGTTGGCATCCTGGGATCGCCGAAGCTCGACCCATGCGTGCTCGCCGGTGCGGCGGCGGGGAGCCTGTCGCTATTTGCGGTGGATCCGGCGCATGCGCCGCTCTTCCTCGGCGATCCGCTCGTACCGGATGAGCCGTCGCTGTCGGTGTGCCCCGGTTTTGGGGGGAACGCCGACACAGAGCTATGGCTGGCCGGCCTCTGGGTGGCTGGCCGGCTCGATCTGCTCCTCACGCGCGGGCAGGCAGATCTGCGCTTCTGTACCCTCGGTCGCGCGGGCGCGGTGGGGTTGCGCTTGTCTGGAGGCGGGCACGAATGGCTCGCCGGGCGCCGGTCGCTGCATGAGATCGAGCTCGAGATCCGGCTTTACGGGTGTGTGGTCGGGGCCGTCGAGCTTCCTCCCTGGGCGCGGCTCACGGCGGCTGGGTGCACCTTCGATGGTGGCCAGGGTGGCCGGGCCATTCGCGCGGCGGGCGCGCATGTGCGCTTGCGCCACTGCACCGTGCGGGGCGCGGTCGAGGCGGGTGAGCTCTATGCGTCCTCGTGCGCCTTCGGCGGTGCGGTTCAGGTAGCGCGCACGGACAAGGGGTGGGTTCGCCATTCGCTGGTCCAGGCGGGAGCGTGGCTGCCGAGGCTCTACCATTCGCTCGACCATCGCGTCTGTTTCGCCTCGGTCGAACCGACCGATCCCACCTACTTGGTGCTCTCTTCGAGCAACGGCCCGAGCGCGCTCGCCGCGGGCGAGCATGGCCGCGCCCCGGGGGCCCACGGCGAGCGCAGCGATCGCCTGCGCGAGCTCATGACCCGAGCGGAGCTGAACATGCCCATCGGCATGGCGAATGTTCATCTCGATCGCGTAACGCAAGATCTCGCCCGGATGGGCCGGAGTTCCCCGTGAGCACGTACACCTCCAGGTCGCGCTTCGATGAGTCCCGCCGGTATACCGGTGTTTACCAGCAAATGGACCAGGTGGTCCTCGATTCGGACGCTGGAACGAAGAGGTTCGCATCCTGGCGCCGAGCTCCGGCGGAGGATCGCCGATGTCGCGGAGGGCTCGCCCGACGACGGCTTCGCCGTCTCGGACGCCTATCTCCTCGACGGCATTCCTCCTTGCAACGCTGGAGCAGCGTCGACCTCGATCATCCCGGTGACGCGCGACAGATTGCCCAGCTCGTGCTCGACCGGCGCTTGCCGGCCTCCTTCCCTTCGTGGTTCGCGGCAAGGCAGCACCGTCATCAAGTGCCGGCTCCTCGGGTCATCGATCTCGACGCCGTTCTGCCCAGAGCGCAGAGGTATCGGCTCGATCTTGACACGGTTCCGGAGCACCTGGCCACCACCCGCCTTCGCCGTGGACGAGCTGGTGATCGCCGTCCACTTCGAGGTGCCTCCGATGAGAAGAATCACCGTCGTCTCCTTGTTGCTCACCGGACCCGACGCCCAGGCGGCGTTTCCTTTGAACCTGGGCGTTCTACCGTCACATAGCGAGTTCCGCTTCAAGCGAGCCACGCTCGCTGCGGCGGGCATCAATCGGATCGATAGCTGGAGGCTCACCGGCTTCCCCGCGCTCGCACCTGGCTCGATGCCCTGCGCGCCGTTCCGGTGGGGATGAACCGGGACGACTTCGTGATTCAAGGTGGCGACCAGACGCTGGCGGGATCGGGCAGGATGTTGTCCGGAGGCTTGCGCGCCTTCCTCGAGACCGACATCCACTACAAGGAGCAACCCGACTACCGGACCCCATCCCGTTCGAGCTCGCGACCTCCGTTCTCCTCCTCCGGACGAGCACTTCTGGTTTATCTCGATCTTTGGAGCTGTCGGTCACGGCGCTCGACGACCCTCTGGTCGAGCCGGCGCTCGACAGCGCGGATACCGACGCACGCGCGTCGTGCGCAAGTGAAGGCGCGCTGGGTTGCTCCAGGAGAACAGGACGATCTCGATACGCCCTGGAGGCGGGCGCTCAGCACCGCCTTCGCCGATGACGACCCCGGCCCGTCCGTGCGCGTGAAGGGCGATCCCTGTCGCGATCGCGCTGTTCGCAGGTCGATTGCCACCGGGCGCGGCTACCGAGGACGGACAACATTCGTGCGCGTGGAGGTGATGCGCGGGCCAGGGGGCGGCCATCATCTATGGGCCGAGACAACTCGACGCAGATTGCCCTCGAGGCCGACAGCGCCGCCAAGCTCAGCGTCGATCCTGTCGATGCCCAGAAGGCTCCGCGTCGGCGACCCTGGTGATCGAGGATCGGGTGACGCGCCTCCAGCCAGGAGGCCCTCGCCTCCCGCTCTTGCGGCCGGATCTTCGCGATGAAACCGGCACTATCTCTGGAGGATGATGGATCCATCGGCGTGGACCGGCATCGGCGGCGCGACGCCAAGCTTGCCCGTCGGTAGTCCGGGCGCGCCGACCGCTTCTCGTCACGCAACACGCGTCCATCCGGAGGGTAAGGACGGCGCAGACTGGCTGGTGGTCGCGGGACAGCCTCGACGGCATCGAGCTCGCGTTTGCCGGCGATCCGGGGGCGATATCGCGGGGACTACTGGAGCTTCACCGCGCGCATCCACGACCCCGATGGGCTGGCCCGGGCAAGGTGCGGCCCTCGTCGTGCGCCGCCTCATGGCCCGTGCACCGTTTCTCGCTCTCCCGTATTGAGCTGCCCGATGGCAAGCGTACCTTCAGACATTCGCCCGCGCTTTCTCCCGCTCGAGCACGTGCGCGATCGGTTGATCGAGTTGGAGGAAAGCGGAACGAGGGCCCTTCGTGGTCGTCGGTGATGGCGCCCGCACGTTCCGGATCTCGACCAAGATCTGCCTGAAGGGATCACCGGGGGACAACGAGGTCATCCAGCGAGGCGCTCTCGTTCCTCGGTAGACGGGAGGCACGGTGTATCTGCGAGCCGGTTTAATGGAGCGTCCCGTCGTGCTCGATGGGCTGTCGAGCGTCCGGATCTCGGCGACGGAGACGCCGCCTTTCCGCGCCGTGGGGGCTGACGGAGCCTTCGTGCTCTCGGGGATGCGGGACCGGCGGCGAGGTGGTGATCGAGCAGATGTCGATCACCGACGCGCAGGCCCAGATTAGGCTGACCGAGCTCGCGCCGATCCCCCGAGCCGGATGAACGACCACTTCACCACCGCCGACGATTTTCGCCGGACCGACATTCCCGGAGGAGTCGCCAAAGCCGCTGGTCACCGCGCTGAAGAACCTCAAGTCCGGCCAGGAGGGCGCACCGACTGGTCCTGTCCACCCTCCGGTGCGCAACCTCGCCCTCATCAAGCTCCAGGATTTGCCGAAGCGAATCAGGGCAAGACGCTGGCCGATGTCCCCGAGGCTGTCGAACCGCTCGCCACCCTCGCGCTGCCTCACGGCGTCATCACCATCGCCGACAGCAGCGAGGTCGAGTCGTCGATTGCCGTCTTCGCTCGTTCGATCCGGCCGCCGGCGCGCGGGTGTGTTCATCACCGGTGTTCGACCGGATCGAGATCGCGGAGAACCGGATTGAAGCCGCCGTCGGGGTGACGGCCGCCCCGCTACGGCCTATTTCTCGGACAAGCTCACTGGACCACCCGATGGCGGGCCTCCGCCTTTGGACGGCCGGATCGCCGACAATGACCTGCTCGCCACCAGGCTCGGCGTATTATGGGTGTGGGCCGCCGACGGGTCCCTCGACGGGCTCGTCGTCTCCGGCAACCGCGTCCGGGGCTTTCACGTGGGCATCCAGGTCGGCGATCGGGTGGAGCTCCACGGACAGACCGTCCCGAGCCGACTGCTCGTCTCCGACAATCGCGTGCTCGATTCCAAGGTGGCGGGCATTCTCGTGAGTGGCGAAGGAGTCGACGTCGCCGGCAACGAAGTCCGCAACGCGGGGAACGCCACGACGGATCTGCTCAAGGATGCGGGCCTCTTCTACGTCGGGGTTCACGTCGCGGGGCGCGGGGTCCGGGTGCGGCAGTGCTGGATCGAGCTCCCCGCCCTGGCGAAGGTGCCTTCCTTGGGTGTCGTGGCAGGTATCCTGGTCGGCGAGGGGCTCGACGACGGGAGGTCTTCGGCGAGCGACATCTACGATGTCGAGGTATCGGACAATCGCATCGAAGGCGCCGGCGCGGGGACGCCGGCAGCGGGCGTGCTCCTCGGCGGACCGCACGCGGTGCTCGACGTGCGCGTCCGTGGCAACGTGATCCGCAATCTGGGTGACGCTGCGATTCGCCTGCTCGGGACCGGGCATGTCTCCCGCAGGATAAGGATCGAAGACAATCGCATCGAGCAAGTAGCCCTCGCGGAGGCCCTCACCGTCGACACCGCTACGCCGGAGCAGCTCGATCTGCTGGCGCCGGGGCTCAGGCCCTTGCTGGCCGGCATCGACCCGACCAAGCCGGCGCCGCTGCTCGAAGCGCTGCTCAAGATCGGGGACCGGTCGGATCTCACCCGCGCGGCCGTCGACGCGGTGCTGCGCTGGATCGAGCGGCTTTCGCTGCGCGGCGCCATCGTCGCTTGCCGTGCCGAAGACACGGAAGTCACGGGCAATCGCATCATCGACGTGGGCCTCGGTCGCGACCGGTCCGGTCCCCGCGATTTTCCGGCCGAGGTGCGCACCGCCGGCATCGCGGTGGTGGGCGGATCCAACGTCTTGATCGACGATAACCGTGTCGAATCCGTCCGGGCGCCGGTCATCACGCGGTCGCCGGCGGCGCTCCCGGGCAAGCGGATCTCCCTGCCGGTCGACCGAGCCATCGCCGCCCTCAAATCAGTCGCCCTGGAGCCCGAGGAGGCCCACCGCGAAAGCGCAGAGCTTCACGCGGCGGCCGCTGGAGCGCATCGTCTTCTGCTGGACATCGCCGTGACCAAGAAAGATCCGGCGGTCACCGGTGTCTTGGGAGCGTTGGATGCCATCGCCGACGCCCTCTTCCTGCTCCACGAGACCGACCTCGGCCAGACTCTCCTGGCCCAGATCGCTCCTTTGCGGGCAGCCCCGCTCGAAGAGGCTCGACCCCAAATCGCCGATGCGCTGCGGGTGCACATCGCCCATGTCGCGAGGATCACGGCCGCGTCCGAGGTGACAACCGCGGCATGGATGGCCCTCGAAGACCTGGAGGGGGCGCTGGTGCCGCTGTCTCCCGCGCGGATCGCTGAGGTCGCCGCCGACCTTGCCAAGCATCCGAGCGTGCTCGACAACCTTCCTCCAGGGCGGCGGGCCGACCTCGCGAAGGTGCTCGAGACCCTCTCGACCCAGACGAGCAACACGGTGTCCAGCGATGTTCGGCCGGTCGTCGGCTTCTCCGCGAAGCGCTGAGCTGATCGACGAGCGGGACCGTTCCACGGGGATCTCCGGTACGGACGTCTATGGCGGGCGCCGCGAGCTCGTCGCGCGCCTGGCCAACGACCTCTCGGCCGAGCTCTCGAAGATCGCGCGGCGGCCCAGTGAGGAGCAAGGTGTCGCCGTCGCGGCGCTTCGCGACGACATATCTGCTCTTGCCCAGATCCTCCGGGAAGCCGGCTCAGACCTCTCGCGGTACCTGCTGGTCGATTTCCGGCTCATCGATCGAGCCGCGTCGTCGAGCGGCGACATCAGTCAGCTCGTCCGCACCTTGGAGAACATCAAAGCCTGGACGCAGGGTGGGACAGGCTCCACCGAGTCGCCGTTCGACCGGCTGGTGGCGGGCGATCAGGTGAGGCCGCGGTGCGCGCCCGCGAAGGTTCGCGCGGACGCTTCGTTACGACTGCTGGTGATCGACTGTCGACGATCACCTCGCAGGCTGTCTGCCACATCACCGAAAGCTCTACCGCGCTTGCGACGCCCGCGTTGCAGTTGGCCGTCGCCGCGACCTTGCAGCTCAGCTTCTGCTCAGCGGCGCGAACGATCTCAAGGAGGAGGCCAGCCGCGTCTGCACGTGCTGAACGTGGCCGCGGAACGCCGGATGACGCGAACCGAACCAGCAACGTTCACGGCGCCCGCGACAAGCTACCGACCATCCGCGAGCGGGTGGGGGCTCGCGGCGGCGACGTCGAGAACGCTCACGGGCTCCTCGCCGACCGGTGCGTCGGCCGAAAGGCTCGCGCGGGCTCGGCGCGCTGCTGCTCGGACTCCAGGGCCATGGGTCAGCGCGCCGAGTTGGTAGAGGGTACGGTGCCGAGCCGCGACGCGTGGAGAAGCGCTGGACTCATCTCGTCCCACGTCGAACGTGCCCTGCGTGAGACCAGCGCGGGCACTACCGGCCGCCGCGGCAACCTCGACGTGATCCAGGCTGCCAAGGAGCGAATCACCGGAGCCTGGAGCCTCGTCATCGGACTACAAGCCGGGATCCGGAGGGTGTGCGAGATCGTCGAGACGGCGGCCTCCAGCGTCGCCGAGGTGCACGACACGCCGGAGATGCTGGCGGTGGCGCAAGCGCTCCAGGACTGCCCCGCATCGGCCTCGGAAAGGCGACCGCGAAGAGAAACCGCTCGACGCGGCGAAGGCCTATCTTGGGGCCCAGCGTGCGCTGATTGGCCCGGCCGTGGTGGAGCGCTTTCAGCTGCACCCGCGCTTTCCGATGCGCTGGACCATCTGCGAGGGTCGCTCGAACGGCTCGCGGCCGGAGAAGGCAACGGCCGGACGATCTGCCTTCCCCGTCTTCAGCGTGCCGGATTCTGCCGACGGCGGGTGTGCTCGCATGCATGATCGACGATCAGCTCCGCGTGAGCTCGAATCAGGTGCAGGGCGCTCTGCTCGGCCTCACCGTCGTCGGCCCGCGCGGCCATGTGCTCGCGGAACCAGGCTCGGTCGGGCAGCTCATCGTCGAGCTCTTAACAATCAGGTGCACGAGGTTGCGGGCTCGGCGGGATCGAGCTCGATCCGGCCATCGACGCAGCGAGTACTTACGGTCTCCGGCAACTGCAGATCATCGCCTCCGCCGACCTCGGCGCCGACGCGCCGGCCTTGACGGCGCGGTGGTGCGCCGGCGGATCTCGCGACCTTCGGTCAGGCCGTGGCGCTACTCCGGCCAAGGCGTGCTGCTCTTGCAAGGCAACGTGCTGCAGGGCAACGGGCATGGCCATCCCCTCGGCGTTGCTCCACGAAGTGCTGATCGACTTCGGCGCGGCGGGCCGCGATGCTCGGTCGAGGAACACGCTCCGCCAGCATACCGGCAGCGGCAGCGTTGGCGCCGCAGCCGCGCCTGATCGTCGAAACCTTGAGCGGTCCCGCGGGGACCCGAGGAGAGCGCGGGCAACCTGGTGAAACGGCTCGTCACCTCGCCCGCCCTGGTCGTCGACGAAGCCTCCGCCGAGCAGTCATCCACCCAGATTCCACATCAACCCGCCCTGGCGTGGGTCGATCGTCGCCAAGGTGTCACCCATCGTACCAGTCGTGTCGCCCTTCTACCAAGCGGTGCAATCGGCCGGCAGGCACCTCGATCTGCTCCGGCCGCGCGTCTTGCCGCGCCCCATTCCGTTGCTGCCCATCCTGCCGGATCGCCCGGCGCAGCGCTCGGGTCCACCTCGACGGCAACGGCATCTCCTCGTCGGTCCGGCGCTGCTCTTGCTCGCCGACGGACGCGATCTCATCTCCACCAGCGTGGTCGGTAACGAGCTACGAAGAGCCAAGGAGCATGGGCGCGGTCTACCTGCGCCATGTCGACGCGACCACCTTCACGGGCAACCGCTGCAAGGCGGCAGCGTGAATGTGGTGGTGCTGCGCATCGATCGCGCGCCCGCGGCGATCTGGGCAACGTGATCGCGGGCGACTGGCCACGTCCAGCAGACGGACCATCGGATCATCGACAGCCGGGCGGACCTCAAGCGCTTCGTCGGGCTCCAGCTCGCCAAGCAGTCGGGCGCGCTGCCGGCTGCGGTGGTCGAGCAAGTGATGCCGAACAAGCCGACGCCGCTCGGCGACCTGTTCGGCGCGGGTGGCCGGACGCTCTCCGAAAACGCGGCGCGCGCCGGGATCTTTTCATCCCTCCGGCCGGCGGGGTTGAGCTCGCTCACGGTCAACCTGCTGTCCCGCCCGATGGTGCGCGTCGCTCCAGGGCTGCGCCCCCTCTCCGCGCCCGTAACGCCCACGACCACCCCGGTGCCCGAGCCAACAACGACGACCACGACGGCCCCCGCACCGGCCACGACGCCCGTGCCCAGCGCGCTGGCGATCAGCTCCGTGCTGGCGACGATCGACAAGGTCGCCGCGCCGAAGCAGACCAAGCCAGATCCCCGCCACTCTTCGCTGGTCATCATCGGGGGCACCCGGGTGGTGTCCTCGGGCAATGCCACGGCGGCGGGCACGTTCGCTCTCAACGCCGACGACCACCTCGAAGCCAACCTGTAGGAGATCCCCGTGTTCAATGCGCTCCGCTTTGCCAAGACGAGCCGGCCGCCCGCGCATGCCGAGGAGCCGAGCGACGGCGTCGCGCTGGCTGTCGGCCACGCCGGGCTCGCCGACGTGCCGATGACCGCGGCCAAGGTCAACCTCACCCATCTCGACGACGGCGTTCAGCGCCAGCTCGCAGCGAGCCTCGCCGCGGCCGCTCGGGTGCGCGAGCCCGAGCCGCTCCCGCAGGCGCCCGCCCTGCAAGATCTCGTCGTGCGCGCGCGGGCGCTGCTCATCAGCGAGCGGCACAAGGCCCGGAGCCTCGAGCTCGGAACCCTTCGCGACCGCATCCAGAAGCTGCGCGGCAAGCTGGGCTGAGAGGCAGGAGGAACGAGATGCGCGCCGTCCTCGAGCAGAACAAGAACAAGGCGATCTACCTCTTCACGACGCAAGGGCACACCTACGTGGGCATCCTCCGGGGCCTGCTCGAAGACGTGGTGGAGATGGTCGCGCCGGACGGCGTGACGACCATCCTGGTCAACCTCAGCGACGTCTCGGGCATCCGCCTGTACGATGAAGACCGCGAGGAGGTCCCGTCGTGATCGAAGATCTGCTCCAGCAACTGGTCGACCGGCTCGAGCACCGGTACTACGGCAAGTACCGCGGCTACGTGCACAACGTGGACGACCCGCTGAAGATCGGGCGCATCCAGGCGATCGTCCCGCGCTTGCTCGGGGACACGCCGACGGGCTGGGCCCTGCCGTGCGCGCCCTTCGCCGGGCCCGACCAGGGACTCTATGTCGTGCCTGACGTCGGCACCGGGGTCTGGATCGAGTTCGAAGGTGGCGACCTGTCGAGCCCGATCTGGAGCGGCTCCTGGTGGGGTGCCCCCGCCGCGGCCGATGTCGGGCTGCCCGACTCCACCGCGGCGGCGCACCGCACCACGCCCGAGACGCCTCAGCACCGCTACCCGCGCGAGCCGGCCGAGCCGGGGGTGCGCATCCTCAAGAGCGCCACGGGGCACCATATCGTGCTCGATGACCGCGCCGACAGCGCCAGGATCGAGATCCACGACAGCCTGGGCAACCGGATCATCCTCTCGAAGGAGGGGCTCATCCAGCTTGTCAGCAACGAGCGCACGGTCAACAAAGGGAGCCGCGGGACGCAGATCGATCAGAGCGACAAGACCACCATCGGGCGGCACCAGGAGGAGAGCGTCGCCGGCCACCACACCCGCAAGGTAGGTGGCGATGTGAGCCTGGAGATCGGCGGCAGCATGAGCGAATCCGTGCTGGGGGGCGCATTCCGGCGCACCGTCGACGACCAGGGAATCACCGAGACCTTCGTGGGGCCGCGGGCCACGACCATCTCCGGCTCGGACAGCCGGCAGGTCGCCGGCGCCGGTCAGGACGTGGTGCTGGGCGGCTATGGCCTCGTGGCCGGAGGGTCGGTGAACATCGCGTCGGCCGGTGGCTCCGTGAACATCGCCGGGGCCATGCCCGATGTGCCGTCGCTCAACGCGGTCTCCATCGACGCCCTCCTCGGCAACGTGTCGATCAACACCAAGCTCGGATTTTTGCAGCTTGGTGGGCCCACCGCCATTTCTCCCATGGTGCTCGGCGACGGATTTCTCATTCAGCTCCTCAGCCTCGCCCAGATTCTCAAGGCCATCAATCCGCTCACACTCCCGGCGTACGGCCCCGCGCTCGACGCCTGGGCGGCCGCGTTGCCGCTCCTCAACCTCTCGATGTTCGGGGCGGTCAAGCGCTTTCCGGTAGGGTGACTCCATGAGCGAATCCACGAAACCCCCCGAGACCGAAAACGGCGCAGCACCCGGCGCGGACGGCGATCTGCCCGGCGAATGGCAGCGCCTCGATCTCGGGGGGATGCGGCAGAAGCTCGAGGAGATCAAGGGCCTGCTGGAGCAAGCCGTGGCCGTGGGCCTGGCGCAGGACATGGCCCGGCTCGACGCGCTCGCCGAGCTCGAGCGGCGCAGCAAGGAGGACGGCCATGGCCACCCCGGCCGGCGGCGCTACCGCTAACCTGATCTGCGATGGGCTGGCGAAGCCCATGGCAGACGACGACCCCTTCGGGCTGACCGGCGCCCCTGGTGCGGAGGCGGCTCCCCGCTGGATGCCGCTGATCCTGGCCAAGCCGCCCGGGCTCGACACGGTGGTCGGGGTCATCAAGCCTCCTCTCCAGGTCATCTCTGCCCTGCTGGAGGTGATCGCCGCGTTGCTCGAGGTGCTCTCGGCCATCCTCGTCGGGCTGCTCGACCCTTACCGGGCCCTCGTCCTCGCGGCCTACAAGCTGCTCAAAGACCTGGTAGCAGACATCATCAACGCCGGCTTTTACCTGTATTTCTACGCGCCGGGCATCTTCACGCTCGGCGCCCCGAAGCCGAGCGATCATGGGCTGCCCGACAACCCTATCAAGCAGTTCCGACACGGGATGCAAGGAGGGCAGCGTCCTGTGCCCATTCGTGATCAGTACGAGCAATGGGCGCAGCTCTTCGGGGAGTCGTTCGACGACCCCGGCGACGAAATGCGGCCCATCCTCTCCGACGGCGCGTCGATCGCGGCGGTGTTCGTGGTGGCCGCGGCGCCCTCCATCGAAGGGCTGCGCCAGGCGCTCTTCCTCATCGGATCGCTGCTCAACATCGAGCCCTTCAAGCTCGCATTCAAGAACTTCAAGGTCGGCCCAGATATCGACTTGCAGCGCGCCCGGCAAGAAAAGGTGGCTCCCGACTGGGAGCGTACCAGGCTGCTAGATCTATTCCCCGACCTGAAGGAGCTGAAAATACTGCCCAAGAAGCTCAGGGAGCTGCTTCTCACCGGTCAAGGGTTGACTGGGCTCCTGACGGAGCTCGCCAAGGGCATCAACGACAAGGTGGCGTCCATCAAGAAGCTCGTCGAAGCGATCGAAGCCATCATCGCTCTTCTCGACTCGCTCAAGTCCGCGGGCCTCTATGCGCTGCCGGTGTTCACCGCGCAGGGGGTAGGCGTTGAAGCGCGCCTTCGTCAAGGCGGAGAACCGGCCGCCCGGCGGCTATGTGGGAGGGGTCTGCGCCTGGCCGCCGGGCCTAGCATCGCCGAAGCGACCGTGCTTTTCAACATGCTCAACCCGGCCAACATCAAGGGTGTCCTCGAGGAGGCGGTCAAGACCAACATCGAGCAGGCCACGAGCGCCGCCGACAAGGCTCAGCTCAACACCCACTGGAAAGACTTCAAGCAGACGGCCGCCGACGCCGGCGACGCGATGAAGAAGGCGGTCGAAGACGCGCCCGCGACCTTCAAGAAGAACCTGTCCGACCTCGGCGACGACATCATGGCGGTGCCGGGCAACGTGGGTGACGCGCTCAAGGAAATGGGTCAATCCGCCCAGACGAACCTGGTCGATAACCCGGTGAAGCGGGCCGAGCAGCTCCTCGAGCGCGCGCGCAGCAAGGGGCCCCGCTCGCTCGCGCTCGGCCTGGGCGCGTCGCCCGACCGGCCGGTCCCCCCAAACGTGGTGGACGCGCCTCCCAAGGGCGGCTCGGACCAGGGAGGGGGAGGAGGACCGGCGTGAGTCTGGTGCGGCTCGTCAAGCAGGAGATGCAGGTGTGGAAGCACGCCTGGATGCCTGTCGACACTTACCTCGACCGGATCGACGAAGTGTACGAGCAGGACGAGCTGTACGCCACGAAGATGAGCGCGCTGCTCGTCATCGCAGCGGCGATCGAGAAGGAGAAGCGGCTGCGGGACGGAATTGGGCTCTTTCCACCGCTGGAGCTGGCCGCCGACGACGATCCGTTCCCGATTAGGTTCGATCAACGGCTTCCGGGGCAGTACGATCTGGATGTCGCCGTCGCCCTTTTTACGGTCAAGGCTGATGCCGATGGGACAGTCACCGTGTCGCTCGAACCGCGAACGTGGCTGTTTTCTTACTTTGACGACAAGCAGGGGAAGCCGGTCGATCGCTACCTGCCGAGCTATTCATTCGGCGACGTGGCCTCCGATTTTCTACCCAAAGAGGGCGTCAATGTCAGCGCGCACAAGTCGAGCCTCTTCGATGCGGCGCAACGAGCGAGCGCTGCAACGACCGGTCTCCCTTCGCTCTGGAAGTGGTCCGAGCTGGAGGCAAGTCGACGAGACGTCATCTTGGCCATTGTCATGCGCGCCGAGCTTTTTGAGAGCCTCCGGGCGCACGGGAAAATGGCTTACTCGGATGGCCCGCGCTCCTGGATGTCGCTTGAATCGTTGCTCGCCCATCAATACTTCGCTGCGGCGGCGGAGAGGGCGGGGGCGCTCAAGCTCGCCTGTACCAATGGATCTACCAAGCTCAACGAGGCAAAAGGCAAACTGGTCGGGGAAGACCTGGGAGACAAGCTGACGACGGATCAAATTGACAACGAGAGCAAGGCGATGGCTGCCCGAGCGACGGCGTACGGGAAGATTCAGAGTCTGCTGGACGGCACCAAGCTGTTCGATCAGGCCAAGTTGCAGGAACAGCTCGATATCGTCAAGCGTGGTCCCAATGACGCTCTGGCCACCGAGTTGCGCGAGCCGATCGACGAGGCAGTGGCGGCCCGGATTGCCTACCCCGACGGTCCGCTCCGGATCTTGCGGATGCTGGAGTCGTCTTTTGCGCGCTTCTGGACGGCCCGGCTGCCCTGGTTTGCTGCGCGCAAGCTGGCTTATCTCGATCGGTTGCTCGACAAGAAATTCCTCCAGACGTTCCAGGATGAGCTCAGCAAGGTGATCCGCAAGCAGGGGACGTCGTTCCCTCTGCGAGATGTCGCGCTCGACCTGTCCAATTCGCCGGCGCCGGTGGGCGCGACCTGGTTGCAGCTCGCGGCGGCGCCGGGCGGTGGCAAGCCGAATGGGTGGGACCAGGTTGCTCCCGGGCAAATCGCGTTCATCGATGGGCCGCGGAGGACGCTGGTGGTGGTGCTGGGCGGCGAGCGGCGCCGGGGCAAGCGGACGCCGAAAGCCGAGGCGGACGAGGATCTGTATCGGCTGAAGATCTGCCCGCTCCAGGTTTCGATCGCCCGGGGGGCGGCGCCCGAAAGCGGGGTGGCCGGGATGTTGACCGAGCCGTCGACCATCGGTCCGGGGCCGGTTTTCTTGGCTGTGGACGATGTTCGGCGGGGCTCGATCGCCGGCGCTCCGGAGCACAATGGGCTGATGGAGAGCCTTTTGACACACTGGTCGCGCCTCCGGCTTTTGCGGGGGAAAGGCAAAGTGGAGGACTTGCCCTCGAGCCTCGACATGGCCACGACGGTGGAGATTTCAGGCGAGCTTCGGCCGCACGATAACCGGCTGGTGATCGAGATCGAGAAGCTTCCCGCCGGCTTGCAGCCGACTGCGCGGGAGGCGCCGATCCTTGCCCGGCCCGGGGAGCTTTTGCTGGTGCGCGGGAGCGGGCCCGTGTCCGAAGCTACGGGGGTGGCGGTGGTGTGGCAAGGGGTGGTGGAGGTGGTGGCCATCGCCAGGATGCAGACCAAGGAGGAGGCGCCTCCTCTCGTGGCGCTCCGTGGGGCCGTGTGCTGCGAGGAGCCGGGCGACTACCTCGTGATCCAGGTGAAAGATACGGCCTTTCCCGTGGTGCTGACGGAGGTGACGCTTCATCGGAATTTCACGGGTTTCGGGACGCCGAGCCTGGCGGTGGGAAAGCTTCTGCCGAGCGAGATCGATCCGGAGTCGCACGATGATCCCGAGGTAGACCGCAGTCCGGAGCTGAAGGCCGCGTGCGCGGTGCTGGCGAGCTGGATGTGGGAGGCGACATGATGGATCTGGCCCCGCTCCAGGCGAGGGTGCAGCGGTCGCCCGCAGAGGTCGAGGCGAGCCCTCCCGGGCGTGCGGGGGCAGCGGCCCGGTTGCCCGGCGAAGCGCCTGAGCTGGGGGTGGCGGCAGGAGCGCGCTTTCAGGCGTCGATGGGGCCGATGCTGCCGATGTCGTCCGTCCATGGGGCGGTGGCGCATGCGCTGGGGCGCGCGCGTAATCCGCTCGGGAGCGCGCGCGAGGCGAGCGAGGGCGGGGCGCGGGGAGGCGAGGGGGAGGTGGAGGACGGCGCGGCGGGGAGCCTCGGGGAGCCGCAGGGCGTGATCCAGTGGGCCTGTGCTTCTGATTGTTCGTGCGGGACATGCTCGCAAGGGCGGAAAGAGAAGCGGTCGCTGTTCGATGAGCTGGGTTTGCAGCGGTCGGCAGTGCCCGGGGCTGGGCCTTCCACGGTTGATGCCGGAGCGGTGAAGTCGCGGTTGGGGGGCGGGCAGCCGCTGCCGGTGGGGCAGGCTGATCGGTTTTCAACGGCGTATGGGCACGATCTGTCGTCGGTGCGGGTGCATACCGAGAGCCACCTGGCGTCGGATCTGGGGGCGCGGGCGTTCACGGTGGGGCGCGATGTGGCTTTTGCGCCGGGGGAGTATCGGCCCGGGACGGCGGCGGGGGATCGGCTGATTGGGCATGAGCTGGCCCATGTGGTGCAGCAGGCGGGGGGACGGGGCTGTGCAAGCCGACGGCCTCTCGGCGAACATGTTCGAGAGGGAGGCTGACGCCGCCTCGGGCGCCGCGATCGAGGGCGGACCCATACCTCGGATTACGGCCGTGGGGCCCCGCGTCCAGCGCCAAGATCACCCGCCGCCCGCGGCCTCGCCGGCACCCGGGTACACCGATGAGCAGCTCCTCCAGATCGTCGAATCGAGCCCGGACGCTCATTTTGCCGGGCTCTGGCACAACTTCGGAGGGCTCCACGCGATCAAGAAGCAATATCCGCGCACGTACGAGGTGGTGCGCGCGCGGGCCATCTCGGCGTTCGGGGGCGCGGCGTATCGGTTTGCTTACGAGAACGACGCGCGCATCCTCGCGCTCTGCCAGAGCTCGGCGTTGCTCACAAGCCGGGTCGACGCCCTCAAGAATCGCTTCGCCGACAACCAGCAGTGGATCGCGCTCTCGACGCTCACCGAGAACGCCGGCCAGTTCGAGTTCTCGTACTTCGTGGCCTTCCAGGGCTACAAGAAGGCCGGCTCGATCTCGCTCGGCATCTGGGAGGCGTACCTCTCCGGCGATGTCGCGCAGGTCGCTGCGGCGCTCCAGGCGAGGGCCGAGGAGGCGCAGACCGCGGCCGACGAACGGGAGCGCCTCCGGGAGAGGCGCGAGCTCGCGGGGATGGCGCGGGTCGGCGCCAAAGCGGCGAAGATCGAGGGGATCTTCTGGGACACCGACGTCTTCTTTGGCAAGCCGCTCCGGCCGCGCGACGGCGAGGATACCGAGGTCAAGGCGCTCGCGTGGGCGCGGATCGCCGGCGTCGCGACCGCCGTGTCGAAGGTCGGCGACCGCTATTACGTCTACCAGCTGAGCCGGAACTTCTCGTATGACGAGCGCACCGCCGTGGTGCCCGCCGGCGGCGCAGCGCTTTCGATCATCACGCGCGAAGGGTACGTGGGGCGCCCCCAGGGGGAGCGCTTCTTCGGCGCCAAGATGACCGGAGATCCGGAGGCGCAGCTCGCCGGCAGCCTGTCTGTCGCCGAGGACCGGGCGAGCTCACTTGACGGCGATGACCTCTTTGCGCTCTTCCGCAAGGTCGCGCTCGACGTGGCGCTCGCCAACCTCGACGCGGCCGAAAAACGCCTCCGCAGCGAGCGCGGGCGCATCAAGCCTGCCGGCCGCGCCGACCCGATGATCGGGTGGCAGCTCCGCGCCGACGCGGCGTCGCTCCGTAGCTTAATGCTCCGTGCCTCTCGGCTCGGGAGCCAGATCGGCGGCAAAGATCCCTCCGATGACGACATCGAGGAGACGAGGACGACCCTCGAGGCCATCGGTCGGATCATGGCGACAAACCCCGCTGCGGCGATGATGGTCAAGAACGAGCACGACCGCGACGACAAGGGGCCGGCGAAGGACGACGAGATCAAGAACCGGCTCGCGGGCAAGACGAGCGAAGAGGCGATCGACGAGGCTTCGGGCGAGATCAACGAGCGACTCGCGCATGTCGAGAAGATCCGCAGCTACTTTTACGAGCACCCGGACGAGCCATCGAAGATCGCGGTGCTGCGCGCGATGATCTTGCCCCGATTCCCGGCGGAGCAGCGCGGCGCCATCGAAAATGCGATTTTCTGGGACGAGCTGGCCACGATGGCCAAGGCGCTCGGGATCTTCGTCCTCGAGTTTGCGGCGCTCATCGGCGGCATCATGGCCGGTGGGCTGCCAGCCCTCCTCGTCGGCCTGGGGATGAGCGCTGCGGGTCTGGTCGGCGTGGTCGACGCATTCGAGAATGCGGGCCGCCTCGAGGCGATGTCGCGCCTCGATGTCGAGGGTGGTTTCCAGCTCGCCGACCCGGAGTCCGCGTCGTCGGCGCGAAGGTGGGCGTTCGTGGCGCTCGCCCTGAGCGCGCTGGACCTGGGCCTGCTCGGCCATGGCCTCTCGAGCGCTTCCCGGCTGCGCGGGCTCGTCGCCTCCGCCGAGGCGTCCGCCGCAATCCGGATGTCGGGCAAGACGACGGAGGAGATCGCCGGCAAGCTCGGGATGACGGAGCGCGAGCTGTTGAACGCGCTCAGGGTCGCGCGGGGCGCGGAGCGAGCGACCCTCCTCTCGCGGATCCGCGCGCTCGGCGGCGCGCGGAGCGCCGGCACCGCCGCGGGCGTCGAGCGCGCCGCGCTGGAGGACGCACAGGTCCTCCGCGTCGGAGAGCACGAGATCTCGGTCGTGGGCGATAGCTTCGGGCGCTGCTCGCTGTTCTGCAGTCGATGGCGCATGCTCTTCCAGTCGGAGCTCGATGACTATCCGATGCTGAACCGCTGGCTGCGCCAGCTCGAGGGGGAGCTGGCGGCGGGGCGGGCACGGCTTGCAGGCCAAGAGCTCACGGCATTCCACAGGAAGCTCACCGAGCGCGGTCTCCCCCTGTACACCCGCCTCGAGCAGGTTCAAAAAGTCCGCGCGATGGCCGACGCGGAGCTCGGCGAGGCCCTCCAGGGCGCCCCGCGGTGGTCGAGCATGTTCGAGGATCTTTCCTTCGAACGGGCCCGCCGGCTCGGCAGCACGCTGAGCCACCCGGAGTTCGTCCGCCTGACGACACCTTCGGTCACCGTGGGCCGCGCGTCGCGGACGCTCGGGAGCGTCGATATCGAGGACCTGATCGCCAATTTCCCGCGACCGCTGAACAAGGCCGAGGCCGACGCGATCCGCCGCGCGGCGCAGTCGCCGCAGGGCCTCTGGGCCCTGGACGTTGGTGGCTTTCCGCAGCTCCGCGGCGAGGTCGCCCACGTGCTCCTCGGGGAGAACCTGCCCCGCACCTTCGCCACGGTCGATCGTGTCGTCGCCACCGACGCGAGAGGCGTGGCGACCGAGGTGCGCAGCATCAAGACCCACCAGCCCTACGTCTTCGCCGACGACGCGCGGTTTTACGCGACCCTCAAGGAGGACGTGGACGCGCTCGTCGGGATGAAAGAAGGCCGGCACCAGCTCGCTGCAACGCGGATCCGGGTCGATTCGACGACCGCACGCGTCCTCGAGGTGGGCGTGCCGCCGGGGACCATGGGCTCGCCGGGCGCGATCGAGGCCGGCGGGACAGCGCTGCGCGCGTCCGACTTTCGCCGCATAGCAGCGTCGATCGTGGAGTATGGACAACAACGGAACGTCAAGGTGCTCTTCAAGGTGGTTCAATGAACATCCTCTGGTTGAACATCTATCTCCGCAAAGGCGCGCGCTACGTCACAGTCGATGTGCTCGCGCCCGTCGGCTCCATGAGCGTCGACGTGGCACCCATTGCCTGCGCAGCGCCGGGCGAGCTCGCCGAGGCCC
>JAXLYT010000102.1:0-30146 GCA_046351295.1 Byssovorax sp. | reverse complement strand
CAGGCGCGTCGCACTTGAAGCCGCGCGCGCGATCTTCGGCGCCGAGCCCGGCCATCCGGGTGAGCGGGACGCCGAGGAGCGCCTCGGCGCGCGACGGGATCGTGTGCGCCTCGGAGGCCTCGAATTCGCGCTTCTTCTGGCGATCGTCGGTGAAGGTGTAGTTGTAGCGGCTCCGCCCGAGCTCGGTGGCGCGTGCGCATGCGTTCGACCCCGGGCAAGCGGCCCCGGCGCTCTGCTCCACGGCGCCGACGATCGCGGGATCGAGACATGCGCGCGCGGCGGCCCCGTGGCAACCGCGTGGCTCAGCGCGTCGCCTCGCGCACGAGCAGCGCAACGAGCGCCTCGGGCGAAGAGCGCTCCGGCGTGTGATCCGCGGCGAGCTGCGCCACCGGATAGCCGCGAGCCCGGGCGCGCTCCGCGTACCGAAAGAAAGTGTCCTTCTCGGGCGCCGCGCCCGGATCGACGGTGAGGATGTAGCTCGCGGGCAGGGCGCGCGCGGCGGCGCTCGCGAGGTGGATGGGCTCCTCGAAGGTGCGCCGCGGCTGCGGGACATCGCCGGGGATGGATCCGCCGTCCTTGACCCAGATCGGGACGAGCAGATCGCCGCGCGTCATCTTGTCGTAGAAGCCGCCCCCGCCCCCGCTCCGGAGCAGCGACGCCGCGCTCTCGCCGTCCTCCGGCAGGAAGGCGTCGACGTAGATCAGGCGCCGCACGCGATCCGGCAGGCGCTCGGCGACGCCGGTGATCACCATGCCGCCGTAGCTGTGGCCGACGAGCACCACGTCGGAGAGGTCGTCGAACCGGACGACGTTGACGATGTCTTCGATGTGCACGGAGAGGTCGATCTCGGGACGCGCGAGGTGGACGCGCTCGCCGAGGCCGGTGAGCGTCGGGCGGCGGACGTCGTGGCCGAGGGCCCTGAGCCGGCGGTCCACGCTCTGCCAGTCCCAGCCTCCGCCCCACGCGCCGTGCACGAGCACGAAGGTGGTGGGGCGCAGAGGAGCGGGCGCCTTCGGCGGAGCGGCGGGGCCGGCAGGCGCGCAGCCCGCGAGCCACAGGGTCAACACGAGCAAGCCGAGGATGACATGGAGCGCGCCCGCGAGGCGATGGGCCCACGGCGCATGTCCTGCGCACGGGAGCGCAAACCTGCGGTATGCCTTTTGACCACATCGACACATATGCCTCTTGGTATGACAGCGTAATTTGCCATGGTAACACGATTGACCAACGTGATTTGCCGCGTCGCCCGAGCGGCCCAATCGGCCTCCGGTGAGAATGCCGACCACGGGCTCATCTCACCATCATTTTCCGGTGAAAGTGCGCATCAATCGACCGAAAAAACTCTCTTTCTCGTGGCCACGATGCGCTCGAGGTGGATAAGCTGCCGCCGTTCCGTGGCAGGGACAGGAGGTGCGATGATGATGCGACGTAGCTTGGCTGGCGTGGCCGTCTTGATCTTGGGTGCATCGCTCGGCGCGGTCGGGTGTGGGACGGACGGGACGAGCGTCGATGACGCCGACGAGCCGGTGAGCGATGACGCCGCCCAGCTCGCCGTCTCGTCGCCGGGCAACCGCCCGAGCGCGACCGGCTGGGTGCACAGCCGCTGCTCGACCCCGACGCCCTCCGACCTCGAGGTCGATGCGGTCAACGCGAAGCTCGCGAAGACCAAGGCCTTGATGCAGCAGAACCCGTCGGCTGTCCCGGGCTCCGTGGTGATCCCGGTGTACTTCCACGTCATCAACAAGGGCGCGGGCATCGCCAACGGCGACATCACGAGCCAGATGATCGCCGACCAGATCACGGTCCTCAACCAGGCCTACGGCGGCAACACCGGCGGCGCCGTCACCTCGTTCACCTTCACGCTCGCCGGCGTCGACCGCACGACGAACGCGACCTGGTACACGATGAGCCCGGGCTCCACCGCCGAGTCGCAGGCCAAGAACGCGCTCCGCATCGGCGGCGCCAACGCGCTCAACCTCTACTCGGCGAACCTGGGCGGCGGGCTGCTCGGCTGGGCCACCTTCCCGAGCGACTACAACAAGGCCCCCAAGATGGACGGCGTGGTCATCCTTTACTCCTCGGTCCCCGGCGGCACCGCCACGCCGTACAACCTCGGCGACACGGGCACCCACGAGGTCGGGCACTGGCTCGGGCTTTATCACACCTTCCAAGGCGGCTGTAACAAGACCAACGACAGCGTGGATGACACGCCGGCGGAGAAATCCGCTGCGTTCGGCTGCCCCGCCGGCCGCAACACCTGCCCCGCCGCAGGCAACGATCCGATCTACAACTTCATGGACTACACCGACGACGCCTGCATGTATCAGTTCACCGCCGGCCAGGCGGCGCGGATGGATACGGCCTGGGCCGCCTACCGGCAGTAGCCCTCTCCACACACCACACCCCCGCGGCGCGCGGGTCCTCGACGAAGACATGCGCGCCGCGCCGTTTCGGCGCTAGGTTGCGGGCGTGGAACGCACGGCCCTCCTGCTCGCTGGTCTGCTCGGCTTCTCCGGCGTCGCCCTCGGCGCCTTCGGCGCCCATGGCTTGAAATCGCGCCTCACGGGCGCGCCCGACGGCGAGCAGCGCCTCGCGTGGTGGCAGACGGGCGCGCAGTACCACCTGATCCACGCGGCCGCCGTGGGCCTCACGGCGATCCCGATCGACGCCGGGCACCATGGGAGCAGCGCGGCCCCCTGGCTCTTCCTCGCGGGCGTGCTGCTCTTCTCGGGCAGCCTCTACACGATGACGCTCACGAACATCCGCAAGCTCGGCGCGATCACGCCGATCGGCGGGCTCTGCTTCCTCGCAGGGTGGGCGGCGCTCGCCTGGTCGGCCGCGGCGCCGTAACGCGGCCGACCCGCGGCGCGAGGGTGAGCCGCTAGGAGAGCGCGATCGAGCCCTGCGCGGCGGCGCGCGGCCTGCTCACCGGGCCCGCGGCCCGCTCCACCGGCGCGACCGCGCCCACGCGATCCAGGTACGCCGAGAGCGAGGCGCGCTTGCCGAGCGCCTCGGCCTGGTACGCGGTCAGCGCCGTGCGGAGGCTGTGGAGCTGGCCGAAGATCGCGAAGTCGGCAGCCGAGGGCGCGGCGCTCACCCAGAAGCCCTGCGCGGGCGCCCGCGCCTCGAGCAGATCGAGCGTGCGCTCGAAGCGCGCCCAGCATGCCTCGGGGCCGGCGCGCCACACGTCGCGCGCGTGGAGGCCGCCGATCACGCGGGCGCGCACCCGCGGGATGACGAGCCCGCGCACGGGCCAGGGCGCGGCGCCGAAGTACGCGTCCAGCACCTTCGGCCAGTTGCGCTCGTCGGCCCAGCGGGCGGCGACGACGTAGCCGTTGAGCGCGGTGTCGGCGTGATCCTCCCAGAGCCAGCTCTCGGCGCGCGAACGGGCGTCGAGGCCTCGCTCGAGCGCGCCGGTCTCCTCCTCGATGAAGCGGAGGATGGGGGTCGAGTCGGCGATCGGCCGGCCATCGACGAGGAGCACGGGCACCTGGCCCCGGGGGTTGTGCGCCTTGAAATCGCCTGGCGTGCGCCCGTGGCGGCGCGTGTACGAGAGGCCCGCGTAGCGGAGGGCGTGGTGGACCTTCAGGCAGAAGGGCGAGTAGCTGAGCAGGCCGGGGAGGCCGGGATCGGCGAGCTCGCAGAGGACGAGGGAGGGCGCGGCGGGATGGTTCATGGGGGTCTCCTTGGTCATGCGCGGAAGGTACTGGCCGGGGCTGTCAGCCTCATGTCATATTTGAGCGATGCACCGCACCGAGCGGCTCTTCGCCCTCGCCGAGCACCTCCGCGCCCGGCGCACCGGCGTCACCACGAAGGACCTGGCCGAGCGCTTCGGCGTGACCGAGCGGACGATCTTCCGCGACCTCGACGCGCTCCGGGCCGCGCACATGCCCATCACCGCCGAGCGGGGCCGCGGCGGCGGCGTGGCGCTCGATCGGAGCTACTCGCTGCCCCCGGTGAACTTCAGCGCGCGCGAGGCGGCGATCCTCGTCGCGGCCGGCCGCTTCCTCGCCGAGATGCGCGTCATCCCCTTCACCGACACGCTCGCCTCCGCGCTCGACAAGGTGCGCGCCGCGCTCTCGACGTCATCGCAGCGCGCCCTGCTCGATCACCTCACGACCTTGCACTTCATCGGCGTGCCGGCCCGCACGGCGCGCCCGGCCGTCCGGCAGGCGATCGAGCGCGCCTGGTTCAGCGGGGCGCCGCTCTCTATCCGCTACGCCGGCAAGGAGTCGACGACCGAGCGGCGCGTGCAGATCGAGAGCGTGGTGATGGACCGGAGCGAGACCTTGCTCAACGTGATCGATCTCGATCTGGGTGACGCGCGCCAGCTCCGCTTCGATCGGATCGAGCGGGCGGAGGTCGTCGACGCGGTGACGCGGCGCCGGGAAGGCGCTCCCCTCACTTCCCCCGCTCGTAGTCCGCCGCCGCCTTCTCCACCACCTCGGCGTCCCGCGCCGCGCGCTCGGCCTCGGCGAGCAGCTCGGCCGTGAAGATCGACAGCCCCCAGATCCCGTTTTGCCGCTTCCGGAAGGCGTAGCGCGTCCCGCGCGCCGTCTCGATCGTCGCGCGCTCGCCGGTCACCTCCACCTTCAGGGCGCCGGAGAGGTCCTTGCGCAGGCGGTTGATCCAGCCCTTGCGCTGCGCCATCTCGGCCCAGATGTCGGCCCCGTCGGGCGCGGAGGCTTGCACCTTGTAAGCGTCCATCAGGCGCGTGCGCTCGGGCTCGGGGTAGGCCTGGCTCACGCGGTCGAAGGCCTTCTTCCGGTAGTCGCGGATGGTGTAGGCCGCGTGCTGCGCCTCGTCTTCGAGGTAGGCGAAGCAATCGCGCGGATCGCCCTGGCTGATGCTCAGGACCACGCGCAGGTAGGCGCCCTGGGGCGTCGTCTCGGGTGGGAAGGCGGCGGCGCGGCCCCAGACGAGGTAGCCGGCGGCGAGCAGCGCGGCGCCGAGGGCGGCGACGAGCAGGCGGCGGCGAGGAGGCGGCGGCGGAGCATCCACGGGGCCGTGGCGTAGCTTGAACCGGGGGCGCGCGGAAGCTAACAAAGCGCATGCTTCACGGAGCCCGCGTCGCGGTCGTCGTCCCCGCCTTCCACGAGGAGCGCTGGATCGGCGGGACGATCCGCACCATGCCGGGCTTCGTCGACCACGTGCTGGTCGTCGACGATCGGAGCGGCGATCGCACCGCGGAGGAGGCCCGCGCGGTGGGCGACGCGCGGGTCGAGGTGATCCGGCACGAGGAGAACCGCGGCGTCGGCGCGGCGATCGTCACGGGCTACCGGCGGGCGCTCGCGCTCGGGGCGAGCGTGGTCGCGGTGATGGCGGGCGACGGGCAGATGGACCCGGACGATCTCTCGGGCGTCGTCGGCCCGGTGATCCGGGGCGAGCTCGACTACGTGAAGGGCGACCGCCTGGCGCACCCGGGCGTGCTCCGATCGATGCCGCCGGCGCGCCTCGCGGGCACGGCGGCGCTCGCGTACCTCACGCGCCTCGCGGCGGGGCTGCCGCGCCTCTCCGACAGCCAGTGCGGCTACACCGCGATCTCGGCGGATGCGCTCAGGAACCTGGATCTGTCGGCGATCTGGCCTCGCTACGGCTACCCGAACGACCTGCTCGGCGCGCTCGCGCTCTCCGGCATGCGCATCGGCGAGGTCACGGTGCGGCCCGTCTACCGCGGCGAGGCGAGCGGGCTGCGCGCCTACCACCTGCTCACGATCGGCTACCTGATCGGGCGGGTCGCGTACCGGCGGCACCGGGCGGGGCGGGAGCTCACTCCTTCTTCGCGACCGCGTTCATCGCCTGCCGGTGATCGGGCGCGTTCCACCGCTCGCTGAAGGCCGCGCGCTCCATCGCCATCGCCTCGCCGCGGCCGAGCTCGCGCACGGCGCGCAGGGTCTTCTTGAGGGAGGCCACGGTCGTCCGCGGGTTGTCGGCGATCTTCCCGACGCGGGCGAGGGCGGCGGCGCGCGCCGTGTCCCGGTCGACCACATCGTTGACGAGGCCGATCCGCAGCGCCTCGTGGGCGGAGACGCGCTCGGCCGTGTAGAGCAGGCGCGCGGCCTCGATGGGGCCGACGCGCTCGACGAGGCGGGAGAGGCCGCCCCACGCAGGCGAGAGGCCCATCTTGGCGTGGCGGAAGGCGAAGGCCGTGTGACTCTCGGCGATCACCATGTCGCAGAGGAGGATGAGCTCGCAGCCGCCGCCGAAGACATCGCCTTGCACGGCCGCGATCACCGGCACCTCGACCTCCTCGATGGCCACGAGGTCGTCGAACATCGCCAGCACCTCGCCGCCGTCGCCGCCCTTCTCGGCGTAGGCGGCGAGCATCTTCAGGTCGCCGCCGGAGAGGAAGACGGGGCCGCGCGCGGCGAGCACGATGCCGCGCACCTTCGGGTCCTTGGCGCCGAGGCGCAGCGCCTCGCCGAGCTTCTTCGCGAGCGCGTGGTCGATCGCGTTGCGGCTCTTCGGCCGATCGATGGTGACGACGAGCGCGTCGCCGACGGACTCGATGGTGAGGCTCATGACGCGGCCTTGCGCGCGGGGGCGCGCGCTCCCCTCGGCGCGGTGCGGGCGAGGCGCGAGCCGGCGGGCAGGCGCTCGTCCTGGATCACCCCGTGGATGCGTTCGTCGAGGCTGTGCTTGAGCACGGTGCGGTGCAGCTCGGCGTAGCGCTCGGCATGCTGGATGAGCGCGGCGGCCACGTCGATCCCGCTCGCGCGCTCGATGCCTTCGAGCCCGGGCGAGCTGTTGATCTCCAGGATCTTCGGCCCGCTCTTCGCTTCGAGCATGTCGACGCCCGCGACCTCGAGGCCCATGGCCTTGGTGGCGCGGATGGCGGTGCTCCGGTACGAGCGCTCGAGGCGCACGGCGTCGCCCTTGCCGCCGCGGTGCAAGTTCGATCGGAACTCGCCGGGCTTGGCGACGCGGCGCATGGCGGCGACCACGCGCCCGCCGACCACGATCGCCCGGATGTCCCGGCCCTTCGACTCGCGGATGTACTCCTGGAGCACGATGTCCTGCCCCATGGCCCAGAAGGTCTCGAGCAGCGAGTGCACGGCCTGCGGCGTCTCGGCGATCATCGTCCCGATGCCCTGCGTGCCCTGCTGGAGTTTGACGATCGCGGGGCATCCGCCGACGAGCCCGAGCGCGGCCTCGACCCCGGCGGGGCTCCGGGCGCAGACGGTGATCGGCACGTCGATGTTGCGGCGGGTGAGGAGCTGCAGGGCGCGGAGCTTGTCGCGGCTCCTCGCGATGGACACGGCGCCGTTCAAGACGGGCACGCCCATCAGGTCGAACTGGCGGACGACGGCGAGCCCGTAGTTGGTGATGCTCGCGCCGATGCGGGGGATCACGAGGTCGTAGCGGGCGACGGCCGAGCCGCCGACGAGCAGGGCGCGCTTGCCGCGCGAGACCACGATCTGGAACTCCAGCGGATCGATGACGTTGATCTGGTGCCCGCGGGCGCGGGCCGCGAGGACGATGCGGCTCGTCGAGTAGAGCGAGGCGCTGCGGGAGAGGACGAGGAGCCGCATGAGGGGGCCGGGAGGGTAGCAGAGTTTGCCCCGCGCTCACGGCCACTGCGTGGCGGCAGGGCGCGCGCTCCCTTGCGAAACGAAACGGCGAGATGTGCGACGAGGCCCATGATGCCCTTGCACCGGCCGATACTTCGTGTACGAATCTTTCGGGCACATTCGTTCCCCCCGCCTTTTTCCCGCCAGGAGACGCACGACCATGTGGCAGCCGTTCACCGAGGAGCACCAGCAGTTCCGCAAGACCGTCCGGGCCTTCGCCGAGAAGGAGCTCGCGCCGCACGTCGAGGAGTGGGAGCACGACGAGACCTTCCCGAACTGGGTCTTCAAGCGGGCCGGTGAGCTCGGCATCCTCGGCGCCCACTTCCCGGAGGAGCACGGCGGCGCGGGCCTCGACTACTGGTTCTCGGCCGCCAAGGCGGAGGAGCTCCCCCACAGCCGCATGTCGGGCGTGAACATGGGCCTGCTCGTGCAGAGCGACATGGCGACGCCGGTGATCAGCGACATCGGGACGAAGGAGCAGATCGAGGAGTTCCTGAAGCCCGCGCTCGCCGGCGATCAGATCGCCTCCCTCGGCGTCTCCGAGCCCGGCGCGGGGAGCGACGTGGCCGGCATCCGCACCTCCGCGCGCAAGGACGGCGACGACTACGTGATCAGCGGGTCGAAGACCTTCATCACCAACGGCACGCGCGCCGACTTCGTGACCATGCTCGTCAAGACGACGCCCGATCGCGGCGCGCACGGCTGCTCGTTCTTCCTCGTGCCGACCAAGCTCCCCGGCTTCTCGGTCGCCAAGAAGCTCAAGAAGATCGGCAACAAGTCCTCCGACACGGCGGAGCTCTTCCTCGACGAGGTGCGCGTGCCGAAGCGCTACCTGCTCGGCGAGGAGAACATGGGCTTCATGTACCTGATGCAGAACTTCCAGACCGAGCGGCTGATCGCCGCGGTCGGCGCCGTGGCCGGCTCGCAGCTCACCCTCGACGCGAGCGTCGCCTACGGGCGCGATCGGGTGGCCTTCGGCAAGCCGATCATCAAGCGCGAGGTCTGGCAGCACAAGTTCGTGGACCTCTACACGAAGGTCGAGGCCGCCCGGGCCTTCGTCTACAAGTGCGTCGACGCCTACAACGAGGACCGCTACGTCAAGAAGGGCCCCGTCTCGATGGAGTCGGTGAAGCTCATCTCGATGGCGAAGATCCTCTCCGGCGACGTGCTCAGCGAGGTGACGGACGCATGCCTGCAGTTCCACGGCGGCTGGGGCTACATCGAGGATTTCCCCATCGCCCGGGCCTGGCGCGACCAGCGGCTGCTGCGCATCGGGGGCGGGACGACCGAGACGATGAAGTACTACCTCGCCAAGCTGATGGGCTTCTGAGCGGGCGGGCCTCACCCGGGCGATTTTTTTCGTCGCCCGGGTGAAAAAACCCGAGACAAGCGGGCCAGGACGAAGTAAGGATCCGCTCCCGTTCGACGCGGGCTTGTAGCTCAGTTGGGAGAGCGCCTGACTGGCAGTCAGGAGGTCGCAGGTTCGATCCCTGTCAGGTCCACCCGGCTCCAACTTCACCGAAGTTGGAGCCTTTTTCTTTTTGTCCCCGCTCCGGGCCCGAGGACACGCGGTGTAACATCGGCGGCCGATGGCCTCGATCTCGCTCGCCTCTGCCCTGACGCCCGCGCTCCTCGCCGGCCTGCTCGCGCTCGGTTGCGGCGCGGCGCCTCCGCCTGCCCCCGCGGCCGCCCCGGTCGCGGTGGCGCCCGAGGTGCGCTGCCCGAACGGCTCGACCTGGGACGGCTCGGCATGCGTCGCGACCGAGGTGCGCTGCCCGGCGGGCCTGGTGTGGGACGGCAAGGCATGCGACGAGCCGCAAGGTCCCAAGGCCGCGGTCTCGACCTGCTCGACGCGCGACGAGTGCGAGGCCCAGTGCGACGAGGGCAAGCCGCACAGCTGCACGGATCTCGGGATCATCTACGCCGGGGCGCGCGGCGTGCCGCAGGACGATCCGCTCGCCGTCGAGCTCTACAAGAAGGCCTGCGAGAAGGACGACGCCGAGGGCTGCTTCCAGCTCGGCGCGATGTACGAGAACGCGCGCGGCGTGCCCGCCGATCAGGACCGCGCGACGACGATCTACCGCAAGGCGTGCGAGCTCCAGAGCGCGTCGGGCTGCAACAACCTCGGCATCCAGTACGAGCGCGGGCGGGGCGCGCCGAAGGACGAGGTGAAGGCCTTCGAGCTCTACAAGAAGGGCTGCGAGCTCCTGAGCCCCCTCGCCTGCAAGAACCTCGGCGTGATGTACCACGACGGCACCGGCACCCCGGTCGACTTCCGCAAGGCGCGCGAGCTCTACCAGCGCGCATGCGACGCGGGCAACGCGGGCGGCTGCAACAACCTCGGCGTCATCTACGACAAGGGCGAGGGCGTGATGCGCGACGACCCGCGCGCCTTCGGGCTCTACCAGAAGGCATGCCTGCTCGGCGAGCCGAACGGCTGCTCGAACGAGGGCTACATGCACGAGAAGGGGCGCGGCACGGCGCAGGACTTCGGCAAGGCGCTCGTGCTCTACAAGAAGGGCTGCGACGACGGGCATGCCGTCGGCTGCAAGAACCTCGGCGTGCTGCACGAGTACGGGCGCGGCCTCGCCGAGCCCGACCTGCCGATCGCGGGCCTCTACTACCAGAAGGCCTGCAACCTCGGGGCGCGCGAGGCGTGCACCTACCTGAGCTCGGTGGTCGATCAGCTCGGGCCCCGCTGCGACAAGGGCGACTGCGTGGGGATCGGCTACCTGTACGAGGCGGGGATCGGCGTGCCGAGCGACGAGGCGAAGGCGGCCGATCTCTACAAGAAGGCATGCGACGGAGGGAGGCTCGCCGGGTGCGAGAACCTGGCGCTCTTCCAGGAGCTCGGGCGCGGCGCGCTGAGCCCCGATCCGAAGAAGGCGGCGGCGCTCTACCAGAAGGCCTGCGACAAGGGGAGCGCCTTCGGGTGCAACAACCTCGGGGTGCTCGTGGCCGACGGGCGAGGCACGCAGAAGAACCTGCGGCGCGCGGAGGACCTCTTCAAGAAGGGCTGCGAGAAGGGCAACGCCGTCGCATGCCGGAACGTGCAGCGCGCCCCGCGGGTCAAGGCCGCGGACGAGGCGCGGGCGAAGATCATGCGCGAGATGACCCGCACGGGGATGATCGGCGGCATCGTGGGCGGCCCGGGCGACCCCGACGAGAGCTTCGACGCGATCCTGCAGAGCAACACGCACTGAGCACGGCGGAGCACGCACGGACACAGGCGGACACGCGCGGACACGCATGGACACACCAGGCGACGCGCGAGCACGCGCGGACACGCCCGAGCACACGAGGTGTGACCGTCAGCCTGTCTCGGCGGGGAGGCTCGGATCGCGGGCCCAGTCGCTCCACGATCCCTCGTAGAGGAGCGCGTCGTCGCGGCCGGCGAGGGAGAGGGCGAGCAGGTTGTGGCATGCGGTGACGCCGGAGCCGCAGTAGCAGACGACCTCTGCGGCCTCGAAGGCGCCGAGGGCGCGGAAGCGCTCGGCGAGCGCGCTCGCGGGGAGGAGCGCGCCGCCCGGCGAGGCGAGGTTCTCGGCGAAGGGGGCGGAGCGCGCGCCGGGGATATGGCCGGCCCGCGCGTCGATCGGCTCGCTCTTGCCGAGGAAGCGCTCGGGCGCGCGCGCGTCGAGCACGAGCGCGCGAGGATCGGCGCGCAGGCGATCGACCGCGGTCTTGTCGACCACGCCGGCGGAGCCCCCGCGCAGATCGAGCAGCGGCGCCGGCGTGGGCGAGGGGCGCTCGGCGGAGAGCGGGAGACCGAGGGCCGTGTAGGCGCCGAGACCTCCATCGAGCACCTTGCCGCCGCCGTGGCCGAAGTAGCGGAGCAGCCACCAGAGGCGCGCGGCGATGGCCCCGCCCGCGTCGTCGTAGGCGACCACGGTGGTGCCGGCATCGACGCCGATCCGCGCGAGGAATTGCGCGAAATCGGCCGCATGCGGGAGAGGGTGGCGGCCCGGACCGAGGTCGGGCCGGCGGGCGAGGTCGCGATCGAGATCGACGAAGACCGCGCCGGGCACATGGCCTCGGGCGTACTCGTCCTCGCCCCGCTTGCCGCCGAGGTACCAGCGCACGTCGGCGACGCGCACCGTGGGATCGTCGAGATGATCGGCGAGCCAGGCGGCGCTCACCAGGGGTGAAGATCCCGCGCTCATGGATGCTCCCCGCGGCCCGGATCAGCCGTCTTCGCCGTCGCCCTCGGCGCCGTCTTCGCCCTCGCCTTCGAGCGAGGAGGAGGCCTGCTCGCCGATGCTCTGCATGCGCTTGTTGAACTCGTCGAGCACGCCCTGGAGCTCCGGCACCTTCTGGGCGATCTTCTCGAAGAGATCGGCCGCGAGCTCGGTCGCGGCGGAGAGGGGGAGCGTGGCGCGGGCGACGGGCTCGACCTGGAGGTGGGCCGTCTCGCCCTCGACGCGGAGGGGGAGCCCCTCGTGCTTGCCGCCGAGGATGCGGGCGATCTTGCTGTCGGGGACGAAGAAGAAGTCGAGCGTGAAGACGTCACCGCCGCCGCCGACGTTGACGAAGTTGGCGATCGGGGCCTGGCGATCCTCCGTCGCGGCGGGGAGCTCGATCTCGATGAACTCGGGCGATTTTGCCGGGGTATCCATGCGGGCGGAGCATAGTGCCCGGGGTGCCGGAGGGAAGCGCTATTTCTTCTCGGCCGAGCCGTCGAGGTCTTCGGCGAGGTAGCTCAGGATGACCTCGTCGAGCGATTTTTCGCTGATGAGATCTTCGCCGAAAATAGACGCGCCCTCGGGGGGGCGGGTGGTGGCGAAGATCGCCGCCGGGCGCGGCTGGGCATAGCGGGCGCCGGCGCTGGTGACCGCGGGCATGGGCGTCGCGCGCGGCTTGCTGAGGGGGCTCGGCTCGTGGCCGGGGGCGGGCGGCGCCGACGAGTGCGAGCCCGCGCCATGGTGGCCGTGCTGGCGCGCCGGCTGCGGCGTCACCGAGTAGCTGCCGATGCTGCCCGCCCCGGGCTTCTTGCCGAGCACCGCGGCCGGCGGGGGCGGCAGATCGTGGATCTGCTGAAAGAAGGGCGTCTGCGCCTCGGCGGCGGCGCGCTCGAGGGCGTCGAGATCGAGATCGATCGGGCTCCCGGGCTGCTGGGCCGCGACCGTGACCTCGGGGCTCGGCGGGACGTCGAGGCCGTGCAGCGCGGCCGGATCGATGTCGAGGCGCGGGCGCGCCTGCCCGAGGCGCACGGACACCGGCGCCGCCGCAGCGGCCTGCGCCGGCTGCGTGGGCTGCGTGGGCTGCGTGGCCAGCGCCGGCTGCGGGGCCGGCGGGGGAGGAGGCGGCGATCGGCGCGGCTGCGAGGGCGCGGGCGCGGGGACCGCAGCCTTCGCCGAGCTCGGCGAGGAGGCCTCGCTCTCGGGGACCGATTTGGGCGACGAAGGTCGCGGGGACCGCCCGTCGTCGAAGAGCTGATCGAACTGGCCGTCGCGCAGGGCGATGAACATCGCCTTGTGCTGCTCCTGCATCATGGCCCGCACCGTCTCGGCCATGTTCGCCGTCCCGATGTGCTCGGCGTACGACGTCTTCGTCGTCTTGAGGATGCGACCGCCGTCGGCGAACAGGTGCGTGATGATGTGCGGGTGCCGTACCCCCGAGTCCTCGGTCTGAATGTGAAACACCCGTCCCTTGTGGCGGACGTTGTTGTTGAAGCCGAGAAGCGGGGAAGGTGCTTTCACGAGGGGCCGTGATCCAGAGGAGCCCAGGGAGCGCGAAGCCCTGGGCTTCGGGGAGCCTACCATAGTGCCGCCGCGCCAAGGGCGACTTGCTTGAGCCGCGTCGCCGCGCCTGCTCCGTCCGCGTCGACCGCGGGCCGCGCGGGCGCGATCGGCCGGTGGATCGAGGCGCCTGCGGTCGCGAAGGCTACGGCGGGAGGCAGCGCTCGAGCTCGTCCGCGTAGCCGGAGCGCATCGCGCACTCGAGCTCGCGCGGGGTCAGCTCCCGGGCGCAGCGGGCGATCTCCGCCGGCGGGTGCGGCTCGGCCGGCCGGCGCGGCGGAGGGCTCTCGGCGCCGTCGGGCAGGGCCGCGCGCGCCCGCTGCTCGGCGTAGCGATCGAGCATCGCGCTGCACTGCTCCGGGGTCGGGTGGGGCCCGAGGCGGCGCGCGAGCCTCGATCCGCCGAGCAGCGCGGCGAGCCCGAGGACGATCGCGAGCGTGGCCAGGAGATCGCGACGATCGCGTCGATCGCGTCGATCGCGCGGCTCGCCCGCGGTCAGAGACATTTGTCGAACTGCTCGGCCGTCGTCGCCCTGCGCACGCAGTCGAGCGCGCTCTGGGTGATGCGCTTGCCCGCGCACGCGGCGGCGAACTCGGCGCCGCGCGGGGTGGCGCGCGCCGCGGCCGTGCGGTCGGTGATGGTCTTGGGGTCGGTGACGTTCTGCCCGCGCAGCTCGATCTCGGCGCTCTTGGCGAAGAGCTCCTCGCACTCTTCCTTGGTCGCGGGGTGACCGCACCCGGCGAGGGCGAGCGCGAGCCCGGCGAAGAGGACCACGACGACGGGGATGGAGCGCGCGCTCGGAGACAGGCCAGCCAGCATGGGGGTCGAACGATGGCGCCCTGCGCCGGCGGGCGCAATGGCCCAAGAGTTCCAGCACAATTCTGGACGCTTGTACAGGTCTTGCTACCATCCGAGCTCGTGCGGAAAGCGAAGAAAAACGAGGCGGATGCCGTCTTCGCTCCGGCGCTCCGGCAAGCCAGGCCGGCAGCGAAGCCGGCCGCCCCGACCGCGACCGCACCGCCGAGGGGAAAGGTCCGGGCAGCCCACCGGGGCAGCGCCTCGGGCCGGCCCGCCACCCTCCGTCGCGCGGCCGATCCGCCGCGGCGCGCGAAGGCCGAGGCGCTCTCGGCCGAGGCCTTGCTCGAGCGGGCGATGCGCGCAAAGACGCCCAGATCCAGGGCGATCTGGGCGAAGCGCGGCCTCGCCCTCAAGGGGCCGATCGACCGGACCACCCAGTCGATGCTCCTCCGCCAGCTCTACCTGACCCATTTCGAGGGGCGGCGCTTCACCCGCGCGATCGAGGTGGCAGAGCAGATGATCGCCCTCGCCGTCCTGCCCGACGTGGCCCACCAGGACATGGCGCGCGCGTGCCACGCCGCGGGGGACATCGACCGCGCGGTGGGGCACCTGCGCCTCGCCGCCCGCATCGGCCCGCCGGCCCGCAAGGCCTTCCACTGGTGGACGCTGGGGAGCGTCTATTTCCTCGCCGGCCGCGCGCCCGAGGCGATCAGCGCGCTCACCCGGGCCGCGCGCTGGGGCACGACCGACAAGCCGCTCTACCAGGGCCACCTGGCCGTGGTCCGCTGCGCCGCGGGGGAGAAGGTCCCCGGCCTCGGCGCGCTGATCGACCGGCTGGCCGAGGTGCCCGCGGGCCAGGGCTACGGGCGCTTCGTGCTCGGTCACCTCGCCTACCACGACCACCAGGCCGAGGCGGCCCGCCGCTGGCTCTCGGCCTTCGTCAAGCGCTCCACCGGAGGCCGCCTCGCCCTGTCCATCGCCCTCGAAGGCGAGGTGGCGATGGCGAAGCGCACCCTGGCCTCCCTCGGCGCCGCCCCCGGCGAGGGGTGAGCGAGGTGAGCGAGGGCCCGCCCTGGTCGGGCAAAGGCCGGGCGCGCGGCGGCCCGACAAAATTTCGTTGCGTTCTTTCCCGCATGCGCGACGCTTTTCCGCCGGACCCCATGTCGAACCCGCCCCGCCTGCCCGCCCGCACCATGGCGCTCGCCGCCGCGCTCACCGTGCTGCTCGCCCCCGCCCTCGCCCTGGCCGACGAGCCCGACGCCTTCACCAAGGCCCTCCAGAAGGGCCCCCTCTTCGCGGGCCTCGCCGCCCTGGTCGGAGGCCTCCTCACGGCCGCCACGCCCTGCGTCTACCCGATGATCGCGATCACCGTGAGCATCTTCGGCGCCCGCGAGGCCACCTCGCGCCGCCAGGCGATGCTGCTCTCGACGAGCTTCGTCGTGGGGATCATGGCGCTCTTCACGCCCATGCTCGTCGGCGCCGCGCTCACGGGCAGCCTCTTCGGCTCGCTGCTCTCGAACCGCTTCGTGATCCTCTTCATCGTCGCCGTCTTCGCCGCCATGGCCGCGTCGATGTTCGGCGCCTTCGACATGGTGCTGCCCGAGAGCGTGATGCAGCGGATCTCGACCGTGGGCGGCATCGGCTACGGCGGCGCGTTCCTCCTCGGCCTGGTGAGCGGCATCGTGGCCGCGCCCTGCACCGGCCCCGTCTTGACGGGCATCATCATCTGGATCGGCCAGTCGCGCGACGTGGTGCTCGGCAGCATCGTCGGGGCGATGTTCTCGCTCGGCCTCGGCATCCCCTTCTGGCTCGTGGGCACCTTCGCGATGAGCCTGCCGAAGGGCGGAAAATGGATGCTGGGGATCAAGTCGTTCTTCGGGATCGTCATGAGCGTCGCCGCGCTCTACTTCCTCAAGAACGCCTTCCCCGTGCTCAAGAGCCTGGCACGCCATGACACCAAGTTCATGCTGATCATGGTGGCCCTGGTCGTCCTCGGCCTCAGCCTGGGCGCCGTCCACCTCGCGTGGGACGACGGCGGCGTGCTCACCAAGATCCGCAAGGGCGCGGGGATCGCGATCTCCGTCGTCGGCGCCTTCCTGCTCTGGACGAGCTTCGATCTGCCGCAGGAGATCGCGGTGGCGTCGGCGGCCGAGCTCACGCCCGAGCAGATCCTCGCGTGGGAGCACTCGGAGGAGGCGGCGGTGGCCAAGGCCAAGGCCGAGAAGAGGCCGCTGATGGTCGATTTCACCGCCGACTGGTGCGGTGCTTGCAAAGAGCTCTCGAAGCACACCTTCTCGGATCCGCGGGTGATGGCGCAGGCCACCAAGGCGAAGTTCGTCGCGGTCAAGGTCGACGCCACCAACGACGAGGATCCGCAGGTCGACGCGGTGAAGAGCAAGTACAAGGTCGTGGGCTTGCCAACGGTGGTGATCTACGACTCGACGGGCACGGAGCGGAAGCGCTTCAACGAGTTCATCGGCCCTGAGCCCTTCCTCGCGGCGATCGCCGGCATCGAATAGCCTTCGCCGGGCGCCTCCAGAGCCCCGGCCCCGAGGTCGCCCCATGCACCGCATCGTCTCGATCGTCCTCTCGCTCGCCCTCCTCGTGCTCCTCGCGCTGCCAGGGTGCGGCGATGGCACGAGCGGCACGGGAGGCGCGGGCGGCGACACGGTCGATCCCAACGCGGGCACGATCATCGTCGGCGTGACCTCCGATCTCCGGGTGGGCGTCGACATCGATCGGGTCCACGTGGTCATGCGGGTCAAGGACGAGGTCGTCCGCGACGAGGTCCTCGGCGAGAGCAAGGGCGATCCTCTCACCCTCCCGACGGAGCTGCCCTTCACCAACCTGCCCGACGGGACGGCGATCGCCGTCGAGCTCTCCGCGTTCCGGATCGGCGACAGCACGACGCCGCTCGTGGTGCGCGACGCGGCGTCGAAGATCATCGCCGGCAAGAAGCTCCTCCTCCGCGTGCAGATCGACTCCCGCTGCGCCGTCGCCCCGGGCTCGACAGCGCCCACCTGCGACGCGCCCGAGACCTGCGTGGCCGGCGTCTGCGCGGCCGCGGCGGTCGACGCGCGCACGCTGCCCGCATACACGCCGGGCTGGGAGAAGGCCTCGACCGACGTGTGCAAGCCCCAGGGAGCCGGCGCGCCGATCGTGGTCGTGGGCGAGGGGCAGTCGGACTACCTGCCCGCGCACGACAACGACGTGGCCCAGGTCGAGGCCGGGCCTCAAGGCGGGCACCATATCTGGATCGCGATCCGGATGAAGAACCTCCTCCGCTCGGGCTCCATCACCACCATCACCGGCCACGTCGACGATCCGGCCGTCGACATCGCGCCCTTCCAGGTGATCTTCACCTTCGACCAGGACGAGGGCGGCTACTGCAAGCTCTACGGCCTGCGCTTCCAGCTCGATCAGCAGATCGAGATCGAGAAGCTCCTCGGCAAGACGATCAAGGTGACGGTGAAGGTCACCGACAAGGACGGCGACATCGGCGCGGGCGAGCGGATCTTCAAGCTCTCGGACAACTTCATCTAGATCCGTCGGGTGAAACGGATCGATCGGGGGTGTCGATCGCCGACGCGCGCCAGCGGGAGAAGGCGCCGCCCGTCAGGACATCGAGCTCCACCTCGGCCTCCGCGGCGTGGAGCCGCGCGGTGAGGTTCTCCTCCGGGGCGGCCGACGGATCGGCGGCGAGCGCCGAAGCCCGCTGCCAGGCGAAGAGCCGCTCCAGCACCCGGGCGCGCAGCCTCTGCTGCTGCTCGGCGCGCTGCTCGCGCATCCGCTCGAAGCCGAGCTCGTCGTCCGCGAAGAGCAGGCGATCGAGGCGGAACGTGGCGCGCGCCTCGACCCACAGGCTGGTGCCGCCGGTGGCGGTTCGCCGGGTCGGATCGTACTCGGTGGGCGAGAGGGTCTGGCCCTCGTCGACGGTGCGCGAGACGCGCAGGCGCAGCTCGGGCAAGAGCGCCGATCGGTGGGCCCGGGCCGCGAGCAGATCGGCGCGCGCGCCGGGGTCGAGCAGGCCGGCGCGGCGGAGGGCGGCCTCCACGAGCGTCGCCGCGGCGGCCGCGCTCACCGGGATCGGGATCGCGAGGGGCGGCGGGCGCTCGGCGCCGGCCGGAGGCGCGACCTTGGACGGCGCAGCCGGCGGCGCGGGTGCCTCGGGCCTCGCTGGACGAGCGGGCGGCTTGAGCTCGGGAGGCGGAGGCGGAGGCGCCGCCCGACCTGGATCGCGCGGCCCGGGTGCGCCCGGTCCCTCGGCGATCGCGGCGCGGAGCGGACGGACCGCGGCGATGCGATCGAGCGGCAGGTTGAGCACGAGGAGCGCGGACCAGGCCCGCTCGCCGCGCTCGTCCTGCCCGGCGCGCGTGTCGAGCGCGAGCCAGAGCGGCGCGCTCCCCGCGTGGGCGAAGGGGCGCGGGCCTTCGGGATCGTCGAGCAGGTCGAGGGGGACGAGGCGCGGGCCGTCGTCGAGCTCGATCGGTGGAGCCTCGCCGCGCGCGGGGAAGGCGTAGAGCGCGATCGCCGCGCCGAGCGTGCAGCCGAGGAGCCGCGCCGCCCGGGCGCGCGCGGGCGCCGCCGGAGGAGGGTTGCGATCGAGGCCGCCGGCCAGCCGGAGGTCTTGCCTGGAGGAGGATCTGTGGGTCACCTCCGATCATCGGATCGAGGTGGCCGATCGTTGCGTGTCACCGGTCGATTTTTTTCGACCGGCGGGCGGCTCAGAGGCGGCCGAGCTCGCTGGCGCCGCCGCGGCCGAGCTCGCTCGCCCCGCCGAGCCAGGCGAACGGGCCGCCTCGACCGAGCTCGCTCGCCCCGCCGGGCTGGAACCACATGCCCTCGCGGAGGATGAGGGCCTGCTGCACGACCCAGGTCGGCTCGTTCCAGGAGACCACGGGCGGCTGGGGCGGCGCGCCGCCTGCGATGGAGGGAGCCGGGGTCGGCCAGAGCTCCGGGAAGGGGACATGGTGGACGACGTGCAACGACGTGTCCGGCGGGGTGACGCGCGGCGACGGAGCCGGCGCCTCTCCTCGACCCGCGGGCGCGCCGCCCTCGAAGGACGGGGGCGCGCCGCCCGGGGGACGCGCCCCCGCGTAGGCGCCCGAGTGGCGCGGCTGCACGCCGCCGCCGGGCGTCCACCGCCCCACCTCGCCGGCGACCTCGTCGATCGGCGCGAGGTGCGGCGCGGTCACCTCGATGCCGACGGCGAAGGGCTCGAGCGCGCCGTCCGAGGCCCACCCGACGCTGACCCGGACGTTGGATCCGGGCTCGATGTCGCGGATGAACCGATCGCCGTGGAGCGCGTCGACGCGGAGGTCGCGCACGCGGACCACCGGCCCCTCCCAGCTCGCGGTGACGCTGGCCACCCGGACGACGAGCGCGCCCTCGGGGACGCGGGCCTGGGCGCGCGCGAGCGTCGTCGCCCGCACCTCCCAGTAGAGGTAGACGGTGCGTGGATCGACCGCGATGGCGACGATCTCGTCGACGTCGACGAGGGCCGGCGGCGCGAGCTCGCCCTCCGGCGCGGGCGCCTCGCCGGCCGGAGACGCCGCGGCCTCCGCGGGCGGGGCGGCCTCGTCGACCGGAGGCGCTGCTTGCACCGCAGGCTCGCCTGTCACGGGCTCGACCGCCGCAGGCTCGGCCGTAGCCTCGACCTCGGTCGCCTGCTCCACCGCTGCCGCCTCGGCAATAGCCTCGGCCTCGGCCGCCGCCTCCTTCGTTGGAGCTCCAACGATCGACTCGCCCGCCGCGGGCGCGGCTGCCTCTTCCTTCGCGTTCTCGTCGGCCATGGTGCTCTCCGCGCCGCTCCCGGCCTCGCCGGCCGGCGCGCCTTGCTCGGGCTCTGCCTCTTCGTCTTCGACGACCACGGCGGGGGCGACCCGCCCGCCGCGGGTCCGCGCGCGCGACTGCTCGATCAGGCGATCGCGCAGCTCCCTCGCGTCCTGGTGATCGGGCTCGCGGGCGAGCACCTCGTCGAGCACGCCGATCGCGCGCTCGAGGTGGCCCTGCGCCGCGTAGATCTCCGCGAGCGTGACGGTCGGGAGCGGCGGGGGCGGGGCCGGCCAGGAGCGCTCCTCGCCCGTCGAGCGGATGGCGCGCGCCGCGTCGGGCAGGTGCAGCCCCTTCTCGACCACGCGGGCGAGCAGGTCCCGCGCGCGGCCGAGCCAGCCGCGGGCCCGCGCGCGCTCGCGCTCGTTCTTGGTGCTGCGGCTGATGATCTCGTCGAAGAGCTCGGGCTGGGTGAGCACGCGCGGGCGCGGCACCCCGAGGCGCTCGGCCTCCGCGATGAGCTGCTCTCGATTCAGGCCCTCGAGCTCTTGCCGGCGCATGGCGGCGGGACCCTAGCACATCGGGGCGGGCGCGGCGCTCGATCGCGCGTGATCGCGCCCTCGATCTTGCCCGCTCAGCGGAAGGCGCCGTTCGCCTCCGGATCCGGCGCGAGATCGTGGAGGATCGCGCGCGCGTCGGCGGCGTCCTTGGCGATCTGGGCGCGGAGGGCGTCGAGGCCGGAGAAGCGCTGCTCGGCCCGGAGGCGCGCGATCAGGTGGACGCGCAGGCGGGCGCCGTAGAGGTCGCCGTCGAAGTCGAAGAGGTGCACCTCGACGTTCGGCCGCGCCTCGCCGCCCGTCACGGTCGGCCGCACGCCGACGTTCGCCACGCCGCGGGCGAGCGCCAGGGCCCCGCCCTCGATCTCCCGATCGACGAGGACCGCGTAGACGCCGTGCGCCGGCAGGGCCTCTTCTACCTCGCCCAGGTTGGCCGTCGGCACGCCGATGGTGCGCCCGCGCTGATCGCCCGCGACGACCAGGCCGGAGACCATGTGCGGCCGGCCGAGCATGCGCGTCGCCTCGTCGAGATCGCCCGTCCGGATCGCCTCGCGCACGCGGGTGCTCGACCACGCGCCGCGCTCGTCGCCGAGCAGCGCATGCGATCGGGTCTCGAAGCCGAGCGACGCGCCGAGGCGGCTCAGCGTGTCGAAGTCGCCCGCGCGATCCTTGCCGAAGCGGAAGTTCTTGCCGACCACCACCACGCGCGCGCCGAGGCGGCGGGCGAGCACCTCCTCCGCGAAGGCGTCCGGCGACTGCGCGGCGAAGGCCGCGTCGAAGCGCTCGACGAGCGGCGCGACCGTGGGCGCGGCGCGCGCGAAGAGCTCGAGCTTGCGCGGGAGGCGTGTGAGCACCGGCGGCGCGCTCCTGCCGAGGGCCACGGCCGGGTGGGGCGAGAAGGTGAGCAGCGCCGCGTCGAGCCCGCGCTCGCGCGCGTCGCGCGCCGCGTCGGCGAGCACGGCCTGGTGGCCGCGGTGAACGCCGTCGAAATTGCCGATCGCCACGATCCTGGCGGGGAGTTGCGCCACGTGCCCTACGTAGCCAATCGCGGGCCCGTTGCAAATCACGCTCGCGACGCGCGCGGATCATCCACGAAATATCCGGCGGATCGAGCCCGGATCGAAGCCGAGCCTTGACGACCCCCGACGTGGCTGTTAGAGCCGCGGCCGAGTCGGTCGGGCGCATCTTCGAGGCTTCCGTCACTCCCCACGGCAGCGCTTATGCCCCGAGCTGGAGGCGAGCCATGTTCAAAAGGGTGGCCATCTTCTCGGGCAACGCGAATCTCCCCCTCACCCAGGAGATCTGCCAGGTCCTCGAGTTTCCCCTCGGCAAGTCGAAGGTCTCGCGCTTCTCGGACGGCGAGACCTTCTGCGTGATCCAGGAGAACGTGCGCGGCGTCGACACCTACGTGGTGCAGCCGACGTGCTCCCCGGTGAACGACAGCGTGATGGAGCTGCTCATCATGGTCGACGCGCTCCGCCGCGCCTCGGCCGGCTCGATCACGGCCGTCATCCCCTACTACGGCTACGCCCGGCAAGACCGGAAGGTCGCCCCCCGGACGCCGATCACCTCGAAGCTCGTGGCCGACCTGATCGTCGCCGCCGGGGTGAACCGCATCGTCGCCGTCGACCTGCACGCCGCGCAGATCCAGGGCTTCTTCAACATCCCCTTCGATCACCTCTTCGCCATGCCCGCGCTGCTCGACGAGCACCTGCGCGAGAACTACGGGCGCGACGTGGTCATCGTCTCGCCCGACGCCGGCGGCGTGGAGCGCGCGCGCGCCTACTCGAAGCGCCTCGGCGGGACGCTCGCCATCATCGACAAGCGCCGCGAGCGCGCGAACGAGAGCGAGGTAATGAACATCATCGGCGAGGTCGAGGGCCGCCGCTGCTTGATCCTCGACGACATGATCGACACCGCCGGGACGCTGGTGAACGCCGCGCAAGCCCTCACCAACGCGGGCGCCAAGAGCGTCGCCGCCTGCGCGACGCACGCCGTCCTCTCCGGCCCCGCCGTGAGCCGGATCAAGGAGAGCTCCCTCAGCGAGGTGGTGATCACCAACTCGATCCCCCTCTCCGACACCGCCAAGGCCACCGGCAAGTTCAAGGTGGTCTCCATCGCCCGCCTCCTCGCCGAGGCCATCCGGCGCATCCACCACTCCGACTCGGTGAGCAGCCTGTTCGTCTGAATGATGGGGGCCGCAAGCGGCCCGTTGTTTGAGACGGGGCCCGCGAGCGGCCCCTTGCCCCCGGAATTCGGCCGGGTGTTACCCCCGCCGAGCCCCGCTGCGCGATGCGTGAGCGACCCCAGCCGAATTCCGTTTGTGCTCCGGCGAGGATCCGAGCCGATTGCAGGGGTGGATCTAGGGATTTTTGAGTTTGGGCTCGCCTCCCCGGATCATTTCTGCTAGACGGCCCGCCCCACCTTGGCTCACGCATGCACCTTCGGGTGAGCCCCCGAGGATAGAGAAGTCGTCATGATGCAGATCATCAAGCTGAACGCCACGCCGCGGCCCGAGAGCGGCAAGGGCCCCTCGCACCGCCTCCGCCGTGAAGGGAAGATCCCCGCGATCGCCTACGGACGCGGCATCGCGGCCACCCCGCTCGCCGTCTCGCCCAAGGGCCTCCTCGAGGTGCTGACCTCGGAGCACGGCAACAACGCCGTCGTCGAGCTCGACGTCCAGGGCGGCGACAAGATGACGGTGATGGTGCGCGACTACTCGTACCACCCGCTCACCCGCGAGCTCGAGCACGCCGACTTCGTGCGGGTGATGCTCGACCAGCCGGTCGACGTCGAGGTCCCCTTCCGCACCACCGGCAAGGCGAAGGGCATCGTGCAGGGCGGCGTGCTCCAGCAGGTCTTCCGCAAGCTCCCCGTGCGCTGCCTGCCCGAGAAGATCCCGGTCTTCGTCGAGATCGACGTGACCGATCTCGGGATGGGCGAGTCGTTCAAGGCGAGCCAGGTGAAGCTGCCCGAGGGCGTCAAGCTCCGCCTCCCCGACGACCAGACGGTCGTCGTCGTCGCCGCGCCCGAGAAGGGCGGCGAGGAAGAGGCCGCGAAGCCCGGCGCCGCTGGCGCTCCTGCGGCCGGCGCGGCCCCTGCGGCTGCGGCTGCTGCCCCTGCGGCCGGCGCGAAGCCTGCTGCGGCGGGAGCCAAGCCCGCCGCGGCTGCCAAGCCCGAGAAGAAGAAGTAAACCCGCCCCGACCGCCGGAGCGGCGCGCGCTCTGCGGGGCGCGCTCCACGAGGCGCGCCTCCTCCCCGGGAGGCGCGCGCTCCGGCTCTGCTCGTCATGCTGCTCGTCGTCGGCCTGGGAAACCCGGGCAAAGAGTACGCGTCGCACCGCCACAACGTCGGGTTCATGGTGCTCGACGAGCTCGCGCGCCTCGCGAAGGCCGACTCGTTCCGCGACAAGTTCTCCGGCGAGATCGCCCGGGCCGAGATCGCCGGCGAGCCGGCGATGCTCCTCAAGCCCCAGACCTTCATGAACCTCTCCGGCCAGTGCGTGCAGCCGGCGATGGCCTTCTACAAGGTCGAGCCCTCCGCGCTGATCGTGGTCCACGACGAGCTCGACGTGCCGTTCGGCGAGCTGCGGCTCAAGGTCGGCGGCGGGCATGCGGGGCACAACGGCCTGCGATCGATCATGGCGAGCGCGAGCACGGGCGACTTCGTGCGCCTGCGGGTGGGCGTCGGCCGGCCGCCTGCCTCGTTCCGGGGCGACGTGGCCGACTACGTGCTCTCCGGCTTCGACAGCGCCGAGCGGGCCGCCCTGCCGGCGCTCGTCACGCGGGCGGCCAAGGTGGTCGTCGACATCGCGCGCCGGGGGCTCGATCCGGCGATGAAGGCCGCGAACACCAAGCCGAAGCCGCCCAAGCCCCCCAAGCCTGCGCCCGCGGAGCCCGGGAGCGCGGCCCCGCCGGGCCCCGCCGCGCCCAAGCCAGGGTCCGATTCGTCCGGTTGATGCTTGCCAATCGACCGGATCGGGCGTAGATCGCCCGCCCCTTCGGGATTTGCCGGCCCCTGGCCGGTGAGCCCCGCTCCTCGCTCCGGGGCTTCACGCTCCCGGGGCCTCGTCCACGAGGAAACAGCATGAGCCGAGCAGTGACGGGCCCGAACCGGGCCCGCGAATACGAGACCATCTACATTCTCAGGCCCGACATCGACGCCGACTCGGCGGAGAAGGTCGGCAACCGCGTCGCCGAGACCGTGGGCCGCGAGGCCGGGCGACTCACCAAGGTCGAGTCGTGGGGCCGCCGCCGGCTGGCCTACGACATCGGCAAGCAGCGCCGCGGCGTCTACATGTACCTCAAGTACCTGGGCAACGGCCGCACCGTCTCCGAGGTGGAGCGCAACCTCCGCCTGTCGGACGGCGTGATCAAGTACCAGACGGTCCTCCTCCGCTCCGACGTGCTGGCCGAAGGCCTCACCGTCGCCGACGAGGACGTGAAGTGGGAGCGCCTCGAGCTGCCCCCGATCGAGGAGGAGCGCGACGAGTCCCGCGAGCGCCAGCTCGGCCTGATCGAGCCCGAGCGCCGCCAGGATCGCGGCGCCGATCTCGGCCCGGGTGACGACGACGAAGACGGCGCGCCCCTCGACGCCCCCGAAGAGGAGGAGGTCTGATCATGAACCAGCGAAGCTACGACGGCGGCGGCCGCAACGGCGGTGGCGGCGGCTCCTACGACGACGATCGCGAGTTCGGCCGCACGCCGGACCTCAACGCCGACGCCCCCGGGCGCCGCCGGCTCGGCCGCAAGCGGGTCTGCCGCTACTGCGCCGACAAGGCGATGGTCATCGACTACAAGGACCCGCAGGCCCTCAAGTACTTCATCTCGGAGCGCGGCAAGGTCGTCCCGCGGCGCATCAGCGGCAACTGCGCGCTCCACCAGCGCAAGGTGACGCTCGCCATCAAGCGGGCCCGCCAGATCGCGCTCTTGCCCTTCACGGTCACGGCGTAAGGAGACTCGCGATGGCAACCCACATCCACGTCGTCCTCACCGAGGACCTCCACAACGTCGGCAAGAGCGGCGAGCTCGTCCGCGTCCGGCCCGGCTTCGCCCGCAACTACCTCGTGCCCCGCGGCCTCGCCATCAGCGCGACCGCGGCGAACGTGGCGCGCATCGAGCACGAGAAGAAGGTGGTCGAGGCCCGCAACGCCAAGCTCCGGAGCGAGGCCCAGCAGCTCGCCGAGAAGCTCAACCACGTGAAGCTGACGATCTCGCGCCCCGTGGGCGAGGGCGATCGCCTCTACGGCTCGGTCACCTCGCGCGACATCGAGGAGGCCCTCGCCGCGCAGGGCTACGTCGTCGACCGCCGCCGCATCGCCATGGAGCCCCTCAAGACGCTCGGCACCCACCAGGTGCCGATCCGTCTCGCCACCGCGGTGACGGCGAACGTCGAGGTCACCGTGGCCAAGAAGGCGTAGAGCCCTCGAGCTCTCGCCGAGAAAGCGCCCCGTCGGGTCTCCCGGCGGGGCGTTTCTTCATTTCGGCCTTACATTCGCCGCATGATCCCCTCCCCGCCGCCCGGCGCGATCCGGCCGGGGGTCGTCCTCTGGCTGACCGGGCTCCCCTCCTCCGGCAAATCCACCCTCGCCCGGAAGATCCACGCGCAGCTCGCGCGGCGCGGGCGCGCGAGCTGCGTCCTCGACGGCGACGAGGTGCGCGCCTCGCTCGTCCCCGCGCCCGGCTACACGCCCGAGGCGCGCGACGCCTTCTACGCCACCCTCGGCCGTCTGGCCGCGCTGCTCGCGCGCCAGGGTCTCGCCGTCCTCGTCCCGGCCACCGCGCACCGCGCGGCCTACCGCGCCGAGGCGCGCGCCCTCGCCCCGGCGTTCGTGGAGATCCACGTGACGACCCCGGCTGCCGAGTGCGCGCGGCGCGACGCCAAGGGCCTCTACGCCGCGACGGCCGCGGGGAAGGCCTCCGGCCTGCCGGGCGCGGACCTCGGCTACGAGGCGCCCGAGGCGCCCGAGATCACGGCCACCGGCGGGGAGGACGAGGACGCCGTCCAGCGGGCCGTCGCGCTCGCCGAGCGCTCGATGGGAGAATTCCTATGAGCTCCAACGAAATTCGATCGCCGAGCGCACCGGACATCGCGCCGGCCGCGGTGGAGCGCGCCCTCACGCGCCTCGAAGGCGCGCCGGCGACGCTCCTCTTCATGGGCTCGATCGCCGACGATCGCGCCGAGAGCGAGCTCAAGCACATCGGCTACGGCGAGCCGGCCCTGCTCCGCTACGAGGTCCGCGGCGAGGAGCGCCGCGCCGTGCTCCACACCATGGCGCCCAACTGGTTCGACCACGATCGCAGGGCCGATCGGGCCGCCCTCGTCCTCCTCGCCGCCGACACCATGGACCGCATCCCGCGCCACACGCGCGTGCTCGACGTGGGCGCGCTCGATCGCGCGGGCGAGCTCCGCTCCATGGCCGGCACGGGCGAGCTCTACCTGCTCACCACGTACGCCGAAGGCAAGCTGTACGCCCAGGATCTGCGGCGGATCGAGCACACGTGCGTCGCCACCGAGCTCGATCGTGCGCGCGCCCAGACCCTCGCGCGCGCGCTCGTCGAGCTGCACCGCGCGCCGATCGACGGCCCGCCCGAGCTCTACACCGGGCGATCCGCGACCTCGTCGGCAGCGGCGAGGGCATCTTCGGGATCGCCGACAGCTACCCCAAGGACGGCCCCGTCCCCTTCGCGCGCCTCGAGGCGATCGAGCACCGCTCTGTCGCCTACCGATGGAAGCTCCGCGGCAAGGAAGCGCGCCTCCGCACGACGCACGGCGACTTCCACCCGTACAACATCCTCTTCCGCGAGGGCTGCGACTTCACCCTCCTCGACGCGAGCCGCGGCTGCGTCGGCGACCCCGCCGACGATCTCGCCGCCCTCACCATCAACTACGTCTTCGGCGCCGTCGTCTGCCCGGAGGCCTTCACCGAGGGCATCCGGCCGCTCTGGGAGCTGTTCTGGTCGACGTACCTCGAGGGCAGCGGCGATCGCGATCTCGGCGAGGTGATCGCGCCCTTCTTCGCCTGGCGCGCGCTCGTGGTGGCGAGCCCCGTCTGGTACCCCACGCTCCGGCCCGAGGCGCGCGACGGCCTGCTCTCCTTCGCCGAGCGCCTGCTCGCGGAGGAGCGCTTCGACCCGCGCGATCTCACCCTCCTCGCGCCGCGCGCGTGAGCCGCGCATGCCCCGGGTGCGCGCGCGGCCGAGGCGCGCTATCTCTTGGATCCCGCCCGGATGCTCTCCACCTCGGTCCTCGTCCGCTTCGGCCTCTTCTTCCTCGCGCTCGCCCTGGTGATGGGCGTGGCCGGGGCCTACGTGCACCGGCGCACCTCGACCTCCTTCGAGCTCGGCCCCCGCGCGCGCCGCGCCCTCGCGATCCTCCTCGCGGCGGGCATCTTCCAGATGTTCGCGCCGCGCATCCTGGTCCTGGCGCTCCCCCGCGTGGCCCACTCCATCCCCGACGCCGCGCTCGCGCCCCTCGCCGTCACGGGCGGCGTCGTCGTCGTGGCGGTGCTCTTCAGCGCCGCCGCCCTGCTGCTCGTCGACCTCGTGCATGCGATCGCGGCGATCCCGCGCAAGCTCACCCGCACCGCGGCGCCCGTATCGCCCAGCGTCCAAGCCGCGCCCGAGCCCACGCCCGATCCGGAGCCCGCCGCGCCTCCCGCAACCGCGCGCGCCGCGACGCCGAGCCCGCCCGCCGTCACCCGCCGCCTCTTCCTCGGCCAGGCCACCACCGGATCGGCCCTCTTCCTGGGCAGCAGCAGCTCCCTCTACGGCGCGCTCGTCGGGCGGCACGACTACCAGCTCACCGAGGTCGCCGTGCCCATCCCGGGCCTGCCGAGGCGCCTCGACGGCTACACGCTGGTGCAGCTCTCCGACCTCCACGTCGGCCTCTTCGTCGGCGAGGCGGAGATGGCGGCGGCCCTCGACCTCGTGCGCCGCGCCCGCCCCGATCGCCTCGTGATCACGGGCGATCTCGTCGACAACGACGCCGGCTATGCCGCGTCGCTCGGCGGCTTCGTGCGGAGGCTCGGCGCCCTCGCCCGCGACGGCGTGACCGTCATCCCGGGCAACCACGACTACTACGCCGGCGTGCAGACCATCCTCGACGCCACCGCGGCCGCGGGCGCCTCCGTGCTGCGCAACGAGGGCCGGATCATCGGCACCCCGCGGGAGGGCTTCGCCCTCCTCGGCGTCGACGACCGGTGGGGCGCCTCCTTGATCGGCGCCCCGCCCCCCGATCTCGACGCCGCGATCGCCACCGTCCCTCCCGATCTGCCCCGCGTCCTGCTCTGGCACAACCCCGATCACTTCGCCGAGGCCGCGGGCAAGGTCGCCCTCCAGATCAGCGGCCACACCCACGGCGGCCAGGTAAACCCCGGCTTCCGCCCGGCCGAGCTCGTCCTGCCCCACCCATGGATCGCCGGATCGTATGAGCTCAAAGGAACGAAGCTCTACGTCAACCGCGGCTTCGGCACCGCCGGCCCTCCCGCCCGCATCGGCGCGCCTCCCGAGGTGACGAAGATCGTCCTCGTGAGCGCCTGAGCCTTCATCCGCGCGCGGCCGTTACCGGCCATGGTTGGAGCTCCAACAATCTCTTCACCGGGATCTCCCCCCGCTTCATCACCCCGCCCTTCGCGTCCGCGATCGCGTACGCGATCCCCGGCCTGAAGACCGGCTGCGACTCGACGAACAGGCAGCGCAGCTCCCCCTCCTCGAAGCCGCACTGCCGCTGCACCGCCGCGAGGAGCTGCGCCTGGTGCAGGTGCCCCTCGCCGAAGTTGTACCCGAGCACCACGCCGGCCACGAGCTCGCCGTCCCACCACTCGCGCGCGTCGAAGTCGTCCGCGGTCTCCGGCAGGAGGAGCTGGAGCGCCCGGCCGTGCAGGTGCATCGCGCGGAAGGCCTGCACCTTGGAGAGCAGGGCCACGGTCGTGTCCTCGTCGTAGAGGCGGAGGAGCTGATCTCTGACCCGCGGGGCCGACTTGGTGAGGTGGGTGTCGAGCTTCTTCGAGGCGTCGCCGCGGAAGAGCCACACGCTCATCGCCCAGTTGCCGGCGTAGTAGCGCATCGAGCAGAGGAAGGAGACATGGGCGGGGAAGAGGTTTCCGATCACCTGGACGAGGACGCAGGCGAAGGCGAGGTAGACGACGAGGAGCGGCGACTCGATCGCGAGGGGCGAGACGGCCGCGTGGTGGCCGAAGAGGACGAAGGCCCCGTAGACCATGATCACGTTCCACTCGATCGGCACGCCCATGGGGATGCTGCTGGTGATGAAGACGTGGAACGCGAGCATCACGCCGAGCGCGATCATGGTGAGCGTCCCTCCCCGGCTGAAGGCCAGCGCCGCGGGGAAGAGGTACTCGATCACGGTGCCCGCGTGGGCCATGAAGGTGGTGAGGCCGGAGGGGCGGAGGTCGTCGGGGAAGCTGCGGTAGAAGAGCTTTCGAAGCGCGCCGACGCGCGTGAGCGGGCTGTTGCTCTGCATCACCGCCACCACCGAGGGGAAATGGTGGTTGAGCTTGGAGGTCGCTGCCCACAGCCACACGGAGAGCCAGACGAGCTTCAGACCGGCGATCGACGAGGCGGGGAAGCAGAAGCAGACCAGGGCGGTGAGGTAGTGCTCGGCGCGCGCGGAGAGGAAGAGCGTCTTGTCGGTGAGGCCGAGGATCGGCAGGAGGATCAGCGTGGGGAAGAGGTGCGAGGGCTCGATGA
>JAXLYT010000101.1:0-30320 GCA_046351295.1 Byssovorax sp. | reverse complement strand
GATCATGACGGTAGTCATGATGGACTCTTTTTCTGGTTTTCTGAATCGGGCTCTTCCATTGGTTCGCTGGGATGGGCCCGCGGTCCTGGCGACTCCGCTGGCAACGCGCCCGTGTTCACCACCACCCACCTGAGCAGCGCGATCTGACGGCTCATCGCAGCGGTCTTGTTGGTCGATGGAAAAAGCAACGCTCATGCGCCGCCGCCCGAACCGCGCGCGGGCGCAGGCGGCAAACGTTGCCCTTGCCCAGAGCGACGATCAACGCAACCGGTTGTCGCAGTCAGAGGCCTTCTCTCGCTCGGCTTCTTCTCCCGTTTGGCATAGAATCGAGCGCTACGCCATATAGTGCGTAATCTCGCCCCGGGCCATGCGCCAGGCAGCTCGCAGCGGGCCCGTGACCTTCGGCCGCTCGCGGAGCCCGAGCGCCATGGCGATCCACGAGAGCGAAGGGTGGTCGTGATGGGCGCCGTGGTTGCCGATGCCCATCCCGAGGGGGAAGCGGTACGCATTGGCAAACCCCCGCGGATCCGGGCCGAAATGCTCGCACCAGTCGCGCACGGTGGCCCACGCATAGAGCGAGACGATGGTGCCGGCGCAGAATCCGAGATCCGGGAGGGCGAGGGCGATGACGAGCCCCGAGGCAATGAGGCCGGCGCACAGATATCGTCTCTCGATTCGCCAGTGGTCGGTTTCGCCGGGCGGTATCTCGGGGAGCTCGGCCGGGCAGGCGAAGGTGAGGAGCATCGGGATCACGTCGAGCGCCATGTAGACGAGGCGATGACGTTGAAACAGGCGCACTTTGCCCGGGGAAAAGAGGGGATCGTGGCGCGTGTTGGTGTGCTTGTGGTGGAGGAGGTGGTACTTGCGGAAGGCCTCTCCATAGAGGGGCATGAGGAGGAGGCCGGCGGCGATGGAGACGATCCATCGGTCGGCGGGACCACGGGTGATGGAGCGGTGCGCCCCGTCGTGGACCCACACGACCATGATGGCGTGGGCGAGGAGGCCGGAGAGGACGATGATCGAGGGGTGGCCGGCGCGGTAGAGGAAAAGGCACGCGGCGAGGGCGGCGTAGAGGGCGAGCCCGGTGACGGCGGTGAGGAAAGGGACGAGCCAGGGGCGGCGGCGGAGGCGCTGCTCGATGGCGGGTTCCATGGACGGGGATGGTACGCGCGGGACGGCGCGCGAGCAGCAGGGTTCTCGAGCCGGTCGGCTCCGTCTATCCGGGCGCGCTCGGCGTTGCGCTATCCTCGCCGCTGCGCCCGGGCGCGGAGAGGCACGAGGCATGCGAAGATCGGCACGGGATGGATCGAGATCGTCGCGTCGCCTCACCCGGGGGCTGGGGCTCCTCGCGCTCGCCGCGCTGCCGGCCTCGTCTGCCCCGGCGGCGCCTCCTCTCTGCCCCGAGGGGATGGCCTCGATCGAGGAGCGTTTCTGTGTCGATCGCTACGAGGCCTCGATCGAGCTGCTCGACGGTGACGGGCGTCCGCTCGGCCTTCACCCGCCCGAGCGTGTCCTCGCGGGCGCGAGCGGGCGCGCGGTCTCGCGGGCGGGGGTGCTCCCGCAGGCGCATGTCAGCCGCAGCGAGGCGCAGGCCGCGTGTGAGCAGGCGGGCAAGCGGCTCTGCACGGACGACGAGTGGAGGCGCGCTTGCCGCGGAGCCGTGCCTGCTCGTTACCCCTACGGGCCCCGCTTTCGCAGCGGCCTTTGCAACGACGAGGGGGTGTCGCCCATGCCGCTCTTCTTCGGCGCGAAGCATGCGTACGACGACGTCACCATGAACGACCCTCGTCTCGATCGGGTCCCCGGGACGGTGGCGAGGACCGGCAGTTACCATCGTTGCACGAACGGCAACGGTGTGTTCGACATGGTGGGTAACCTCCACGAGTGGACGGCGGCGCCCGGCGGCACCTTTCGCGGCGGCTATTTCCTCGACACGAAGACCCTCGGCGAAGGATGTGAGTACGAGACCACCGGGCATTCACCCGACTACCGTGATTACTCCACCGGCTTCCGCTGCTGCGCCGATCCGGGGCGCTGAGGGCGAGGGGCCGTGATCAGCGGCGGGGGAGGATCCAGGGGGTCGGGGCCTCGCGCGCGCGTGCAGCTTCGCGCGCTCGGCGGAGGAGATCGTCCTCCCGCAGGCAGGGGTAGCAGTCGGCGCCACCGTCGGCGCCGCAGCCGCGGGATGCGTCGAGCTCGGTGAGCGAGGGCGCGGCGCGCGGATCGGCGTCGGCGAGCGCGCGCTCGACCAGCGCAAGCGCCTTCGCGCAGCGGCCTTCGCGCGGGCGGGCGTCGAGCAGCTCCTCCAGCTCGATCGCCACGAGGAGCGAGGGTGAGGCCTGTGCGCGCGCCGCCTCGCCCCGGACGAGATCGCGCGCCAGGAGGCCCACCGTGGTGCTCCGGTGACGGCGCCAGATCGCGTGGAGCAGATCGGCGCTCTCCGGGCCCGGCAGGCGAGCGATCGCCGCGAGGGCGTCGAGGGGCAGAGGCTCGCGCTCGACGAAATCGTGGAGCCGGGCGAGGGTCGCGCGGTCGTGGGCGAGGGCGGGATCGTTGGCGATCGCCCGGGAGAGCGCGTCGAGATCGCCCCGCGCGAGGGCGGCGTGACCGCGGGCGAGGGCGAGGGATGCGTCGAGGGTGCGCCGCCGCTCGTCGCCCGACTCGATCTGTTTGAGCGCGTCGAGATCACCCGCGGCAGCGCGCGTGAGGAGATCGCCGGAGGGCGCGGATCCGGGCGGCGCCGCAGGGGACGCGCTGCTCGCCGCGAGAGGAGGAGGCGGCGAGGACACGCGCGCGGTGGTCGAGGTGAGCTGGGGAGGCGGCGGGGGCGCGTCCGGCTGCGGGCGGAGAACGAGCGCGGTGACGACGGCTCCGGCGATCGCGCCCACGCCGGCGGTGAGGAGCGAGCGCTGGAAGGAGGAGCTGAATCGTCCAGGGGGCCTCACCGCGGGGCGAATCTACGTCCGGAGCGCGCGCCGCGCAAAGCGCGCTCCGCCGCAGCGCCTCCGATTCGGCTAGCATCGGCGGGTGACACCCGAGGAGCGCGCTGCCCTGGAGGCCGAGATCCGCGGCCATTTCGATCGTGGCGATCTCGACGCTGCCATGACCGCGGCGATCACCGGCTACGGCGACGAGCTGTTCGGCTTCCTCGTGGGGCTTTCGGGAAGCGCCGATCGGGCCTCCGACGTCTGGAGCGCGCTCTGCGAGCGGCTGTGGATCGGCCTGCCGGGCTTCCGGTGGGAGAGCTCCTTCCGGGTGTGGGCGTACACCGCTGCGCGCCACGAGCACCTCCGCGCCGGCCGGCGCGCCTCGTCCCGCGCGCGGCGGGAGGTGCCGCTCTCGGCGGCTCCTTCCGTGCAAGAGGCCATCGATCAGGTCCGATCGCGGACGGCCTCGTACCTGCGCACCGATGTCAAAGACGCCTTCGCGCGCGTCCGCGAGGAGCTCGAGCCGGATGATCACGTCGTGCTCGGGCTCCGGCTCGATCGGGGCATGGCGTGGAGCGACATCGCGCGTGTCCTGGGCAGCGAGCCCGCGAACGTCGCGAGGGACGCCGCCGCGCTCCGGAAGCGCTTCGAGCGCCTCAAGCAGCGCCTCCGCGCGCTGATCGATGCGGCGCGCTGACGACCGCGTGTATCCTGGTCCGGGATGACGGAGCACGCATCGGACAAAGCTCCTCCGGCGGGCGGCGTGACGGGCGCGGACATGCCCACGAGCCGCGACCCGGACGAGGGCGTCACGGTCACCGAGGACGGTGAGCTGCTCGCGGCGCTCGGCATGCGCGCGGCTCCCGCGCCCCGCGTGCCCGCGCGCGGACAGGTGATCGACGGCGCCTACCGCGTCGAGCGCGCCCTCGGCGCCGGCGGGATGGGGGTCGTCTTCCTCGCGCGCGATCTGCGGCTCGCGCGCGACATCGCCGTCAAGCTGCATGCCGCGCGTTCCGGCGAGCCGGGCGGCGAGCGCTTGATCCGCGAGGCGACCGCGCTCGCCCAGCTCACCCACCCTCATGTCGTCACCGTGCATCGCGTCGGCGTGTGGTCCGGTCACCCGTACGTCGCCATGGAGTATGTCGCCGGGGGCACGGCGCGGAGCTGGCTCGCGACGCCGCGCGCGTGGCCGGAGATCCTCCGCCTCTACGTGCGCGCCGGACAGGGCCTCTCCGCGGCGCATGCGGCGGGGCTCGTGCACCGCGATTTCAAGCCCGACAACGTGCTCGTCGGAGACGACGGCCGGGTGAAGGTCGCCGATTTCGGCCTGGCCCGCGCCATCGAGGAGCGGGCCGGCGCCGCGCCGCTCGTCGATGGCGCGGGCGATGTCGAGGAGGCGCTCCCGCCGATCACGAGGACGGGCGCCCGGATGGGCACGCCAGCGTACATGGCGCCCGAGCAGCGATCGGGCGCCCGGGTCGGGCCGGAGGCCGATCAGTTCGCGTATGCCGTCTCCCTCTGGGAGGCGCTCTGCGGCAAGCGCCCCTTCGAGGGCGAAACGCACGCCGAGCTCACCGCCGCGATCGAGGCGGGCCGGGTGGGGGACGCGCCTCCGGAGGTCCCGGCGGCGGTCACGCGGGCGCTCGTGCGCGCGATGTCCGCGGATCCGGCCGCGCGCTGGCCGTCGATGGACGCGCTCCTCGACGCGCTGTCCGCGGCTCTGCCGGATCCTGCCGCGCGCAGGCGGAGGATCGGCGTCGCGGCGGCGGCGGGCATCCTCGCCCTCGGCGCGGCGATCGGGGTCGGGCTCCTCCGCCCGGCGGGCCCCGGCGATCGCTGTGCGCGGGCGGCCGATCGCCTCGGCGAGGCGTGGACGCCGGCGCGGAGAGAGGCCATCCGCGCGGCGTTTGCCGCGTCGGGCGCGAAGGGGCAAGAGATCGCGTTCCAGCGCGTCGCGGCCCGGCTCGACGCGTACGCCGAGCAGTGGGCGGCCCAGCGCGCGGAGGCGTGCGAGGCGACGTGGGTCCGTCACGAGCAGTCCGAGCAGACGCTCGACCTCCAGAACCACTGCCTCGATCAACGCAGGCTCGCGCTCGGGGCGCTCGCGACCATGCTCGCCGGCGCGGACGCGGCGGTCGTGGGCCGCGCGCTGGAGGCGTCGCTCGCGCTGCCGGGCCTCGCCGACTGCGCCGATGTGCCGGCCCTCTCCGGCGCGCCGGCGCTCCCCCGCGATCCCGCCGAGCGCGCGGCGATGGAGTCGGTCGAGGCCGAGCTCGCGCGATCGAGGGCGCTCCTCGGCGCGGGGCGCTTCCAGGAGAGCCTGGAGGTCGCGCGCGCCGCGATCCCGGCCGCCGACGCGCTTCCGCGGACGTCGCTCGGGGCCGAGGCGCGCTTCCGCGTCGCCGTGGCGCAGGGGTCGCTCCGCGATCGCGCCGCCGCGCGCGCGGGCCTCGAGCAGGCCCTGAAGGCGGCGGCGCAGGCGCGCGACGACGCCTTCTCCGCGCTCGTCGCCGTGACGATCCTCGACCTCGTGGTGAGCGTCGAGGAGGATCTCGTCGAGGCCGAGCGCCTCCTCGTGTTCGCGACGGCGGCCGTGAAGCGGGCCGGATCGAGGCCGATCGACGAGGCCGATCTCGCCTCCGCGGCGGGCAACCTCCGGGCGCACCAGGGCAAGCATGCCGAGGCGCGCGCGGAGCTCGAGCGCGCCGTCGCGCTGTACGAGCGGGCCGATCGAAGCACATACGCGGGGCGGCTCGTCAGCGCGTTGAACCGGCTCGGCGGCGTCCTCGGCGCGTCGGGCGACATCGCGGCGGCGCGGGGCGCCTACGCGCGGGCGATCTCGACGCTCGAGGCGACCTTCGGCCCGGATCACCTGCGCGTGGCCGGCGTGCTCAACAACCTCGCGACGCTGGCGCTCGAGGCCCACGAGCCCGAGGAGGCCCGCGGGCTGCTGGAGCGGGCCATCGTCATCAAGGAGCGTAACCTCGGCCCGGATCACCCCGAGCTCGCCTCGTCGCTCGCGAACCTCGCGGCGACGCTCGTCGCGCTCGGGCGCCCGGCGGACGCGCGGCCTCCCAGCGAGCGCGCGCTCGCCCTCGTCGAGAAGAAGCTCGGCCCGGATCACCCGTTCGTCGCGCGCGCCCTGAGCACGCGCGCGGACGTCCTCTCGGCCCTCGGCGACCGCGCGGGGGCGAGGGCCGATCTCGATCGCGCGATCGGCATCCAGCGGGCGACGCTCGGCGAGACGCTGGAGCTCGCCGAGACGCTGGTGACGCGCGCCGGCGTCCTCCTCGACGGCGGCGATCGAAAGGGCGCGCGGGCGGACCTGGATCTCGCGCGATCCATCTTCGCGAAGACCGCGGGTCTCGATGGACCGAAGGCGGCGAAGCTCCGGGCGGCGCTCGCGCGGCTCGACGGCGGGCCGGCGCCGGGGGCGCCCGCGAAGAAGTAAGAGCACCTCGAAAAAAAAACGCGCCCCCTCCGTCACAAGCAGCGGGCGCCGGTTCTTCTCCTCCAGAAGGAGAGACCGATGCGATTGTTCAAATCATCTGTGGTGCTGCTGGGGATGACGGTGCTGAGCGCGTGCGCGGGCGACGTCGAGAGCGACGCAGGGGCCCTCGACGAGCGAGGCGACGAGCAGGTGGCCGAGAGCGCACAGGCCGTGACCGACGTCATGTACTCGTGGTGGACCGGGGACTTCACCAAAGGCTACGAGCTGCAGCTCGGCTCGTCCGCCAACATGACGTGCTTCCTCGTGGGCGTGAAGGGCTCGCTCCGCGGCTGGTCCACCTGGGCCAGCACGAGCTACAAGAGCGCGAGCGCCGGCGTGTACGACGTAGACGGCACCTGGCGGGTGCGCACGGAGCCCGGCTACGGGGGCGGGGTCGCGGCGAAGGTCGGCTGCATCATGACCGCGGCCAACCGGGTCAAGTTCAGCGCGAGCTTCTGGCCGGCGCCCTCGGGGGGCTCCGTCCCCGCGACGGCGGGCCGGCAGTGCTTCATCAGCGCGATCTCGGGCTTCGGCCATGGCTGGACGGCGTTCCAGGACGTGCAGCCGAACGATCCGCCCGGCGTCGGGCTGGTCTCCGATGGCATCAACTGGCGGTTCGCCAGCAGCCTGATCGAGAACGTCGACGGGGCCAAGTCGGGGACCGCGAGCGCGGTGTGCGTGGATCTCCCCACCGCGCCGCCGAAGACCTTCAGCGTCGACGGCCCGGACAGCCGGATCCTCTCGCTGTCGAACCCGGATCAGTACGCGTGCGGCCTGCAGGCGATCGCGGGCGTGTTCGTCGACTCGCTCTCCGACACGCCGGGGATCGAGCTCTTCAAGGCGGGGTCCCAGGACTGGCATGCCGGCGTCGCCGACCACTACCAGGCGACCGTCCGCTGCGCGCGCTGACGCGCCCTCGCGCTCCACCGGACATCTTCAGATACGCAATCTCACCATCACACAGGAGGAGATCATGAGGGTTCGAGTTCAGTTCGATATGTTGACGTGCAGGGTCGTGGGCGATGACGGGGTCGACGGGAAGGCCGAGCCGTTCCTCTGGCCGGTGTATTTCCGCATCGACGCGGACGCCATCCACGACGCTTGCTCTGCCGCCCTCCAGACCGCCGACATCACGAGCGATCTCGGGGTACACCCCTTCACGCCGGGGCAGCTCTCGGTGCTGCGGATCGTGCGCGACGCCGCGGCGGAGAGCCTCTCGGACAACCCGCACGGGTGGCTCGTGGTCACGAGTGGCCACCACGGCAACCTGGGCGCCGGCATGGCCTTGAACACCACGCGGATCATCCCCGAGGACATCGGTCTGGTCGATCTCCTCGTCGCCGTCCCCACCGCGGGGTTCCTCCGGGATCAGGTGAAGATCGGCTACGCGGTGGCCCTCCTGGAGGACGACGGGACGCCGGGCATGGCGGAGTACTACCGGGAAGATTTCGCCACCAAGATCAAGGGTGAAGCGCGCAAGGCGATCCTCCGGCAGATCCTCGGCACCGGGTCCTCGAGCGCGTTCTCCGGCTTCCTCACCGGGGACGAAGCGGCGAGCCTCTCGCTCCAGGGCGAGCTCAAGAAGGCCTTCAAGCTCGCCCTGGACGACGTGATCGGCGCGGCGGTGCGGACCTTCGATCTCCAGGGCCTCGGCCCGGGCGGGCGCACGATCGAGCACCGGTGGACGAAGAAGACCGGCAGCGAAGACGGGGCCTTCAACCTCCACGGGAAGGTCACGATCGAGGCGGATTGACGGGCTCGCTCGGCGCGGCGTCTCGGAGGAAATTGCAGAGGGATCCCGGCGCGTCATCCATCGAGAGCATGGTGCTGCGCAGGGCCACGGTCTCGACGCGCTCGATGGCCCCTCCGGTCGCCGTCGTCGGGCGTCGGGCGTCGGTGGATAAGGATTGTCCTCGAACGAGCCGAGCCCGCCCCTCGGGCAGATCCGCGCGTCTCGCGCGGTCGGAGGCGCAATCCTCGGATCTGGGCGGTCGTACGCCGAACACCGAGGAGCTGCGCCCGGGTCACGATCCCAGGCTGCCTGGCCCGAGGACGAGGGTGTCAGTCTTCGAGCGAGGTCAACCCCTCACGGATCGCGAATTTCGTGAGCTCTGCAACAGAATGGATGTCGAGCTTCGCGCCGATCTGCCTGCGGTGGCTCTCGACGGTGGCGACGGAGAGGGTGAGCTTCTGCGCGATGTCCTTCGAGGAGTGGCCCTCGGCGAGGAGCTGCAACACCTCGCGCTCGCGTGGGGTCAAGGTCGTCTTGAGCATGGTGCGCCCGGCGCTCTCCTTGCGCAGGTACCCTTCGATCACGCCGCCGGTGACGGCCGGGCTCAGGTAGCGCTGGCCCCGGCTCGCGACGTGGATGGCCTGGGCGAGCTCGTCGAAGGCCACGTTCTTCGGGACATAGGCGACCGCGCCGGCCTCGAGCATCGCCGCCATGTAACGGCGATCGGTGTGCACCGAGAGGGCCACGACCTTGACCGCGCTCTCCTGGGCGAGCAGGCGCCGCGTCGTCTCGACGCCGTTGAGCTCGGGCATCGTCACGTCCATCACCACGACATCGGGCCGAACCCTCGGCGACAGCGCCAGGACCTCGTGGCCCGTCGAGGCCTCGCCCACGATGTCCATCCCGGGCTCCTTCTCGAGCAGGGCGCGGAGGCCGTCACGCATCATCTTCTGATCGTCAGCGAGCAGGATCCTCATCGCGTGTCCTCCTCGGCGCTCCGTGGGTCGAGGCCAGGACGGGGAGCCGGATGCCGACCCTCGTCCCCTGTCCGGGCGCGGAGGTGATCTCCACGCTCCCTCCCAGCCGCGCGATCCGCTCGCGCACGCTGAAGAGGCCGAATCCGCCGCTCGGCGGGGCATGCTCGGTGTCGAAGCCGGCGCCCTCGTCCTTCACCTCGACCGAGAGCTCGCCCTCCTCGCGCCGCAGCGACACCCGCGCCGCCCGCGTGCCGGCATGCTTGAGCACGTTCATGAGCAGCTCGCGGATCGCCCGGAAGAGCAGGGCCGCCGCCGTCTCGTCGAGGGGCTTCGGCTGCCCGTCGTCGGCGACCTCCACCTCGAGGCCGTGCTCGTGCTTCATCCGATCGCCGAGCCACGACACCGCCGCCTTGATGCCGAGATCGTAGAGGATCGGGGGGCTCAGCTCGAAGGTCTGCGCCCGGACGTCGGCGATGCTCTGCTGGACCAGGCGCCTGCAGTCGTCGAGGTCGTTGTCGCCCCCGGGGCTCAGCGTCCGGCGGGCGGCGTTCAGCTTGATGTCGATCAGCGCGAGCGTCTGGCCGATGCGATCGTGCAGATCGGCCGCGATCCGCCGTCTCTCCCGCTCCTCGGCCGCCGCCGTCTCGAAGGCGAGCTGCTCGAGCTTCTGCTCGTAGCTCCGGTGGATCTTCGCCGGCCGCGCCGCGTCGGTCACGTCGTCGAGGGCGAGCGCGATCCCCGCCGCGGTCACGGCGTGCCGGCTCACCTTCATCGCGCCGATGTCGAGGATGGTGACCACCGCGCCGTCCTGGTGATCGCCGAGCGTCACGTGGGGCCGGACGACGACCTCGTACGAGCGGCCGGCGTCGTCTCGCACCTCGCGCCGCCGGAGGCTCGCGGTGGTGAGCACGTCGTTGATCAGGTCCTCGAGATCCGGCAGGTGCAGCCGCGGTGACGCGGGCCCGCCCGCGACGGGCAGCGGCGGCGGTGGAGAGGAGGTGTCCGCGGGCATGAGCCGCCTTCAAGCTAGAGCACCGATCCGCACGATTCCAGCACAATACAGGCGCTCCCCTCCTGTCGGGGAATCCCCTCCCCCCCGGCGAGGCGCCCCGCTCCATCAAGCTCCCGATTGTGTTGACCTTTCTCTATCGGGATCATCCGAGGACGTCACGAAACGGCAAAATGGTTGGCGAGCTCCCGCCCCGATTCGCGCGCCGGGGGCGCCGACCGGGATCCCGTGAAGCCCGGACGCCGCCCCTTCCATCCCCGTCGACGCTGCGCGGGAGATTTGGCAAGCTGACCGCAGATCGATGAAGAAACGAGCGTTGCTGCAGCAGCTCGACGCCCAGCTCCGGCGCGAGATCGACGCCGCAAAGCGCGCGGCCCTCGCGTCGCACGAGGCCGCGACGCACGAGGAGGCGCGCCCCGAGAACGACAAGGACACGCGCTCGATCGAGGCGGCTTATCTCGCCGGCGCGCAGGCCGAGCGCGCGCGGGACCTCGGTCGCCTGCTCAATGCGTTCGCCTTCCTCGACCTGCACGACTTCGCGCCCGGCGAGCCGATCGCCGCGACGGCGCTGATCGAGGTCGAGGTCGACGACAAGCGCGCCTCCTACTTCCTCGCGCCGCAGGGCGGCGGCCTGCGCGCCGAGGTCGACGGCGAGCTGATCCAGGTCATCACCCCCGAGGCCCCGCTCGGCCGCGCGCTGCTCGGGAAGACCGAGGGCGATGTCGTCGAGCTGCGCGCCTCCGGCAAGCTGCGCGAGTACACGATCGTGGCCGTGCGCTGAGCGCGCCGTTGCGTCGCCGCACCGGCTCGTTGCGCCGCTTCATCGTTGCTGGCCCGCGAACACGTCCGCACCTTGATCCGCCATGAGCACCTCGTCCCGCCCCGTGATCCGCGTCGTCACCGCCCACCGCCAGCGCGAAGGCGGCGGCTTCATCGTCCGGCGCCCCTTCCCCTCGAACGGCCTCCCGCTCTTCGATCCCTTCCTCCTCATCGACGAGATGGGCCCCGTCGACTACGCCCCCGGCGAGGCCATCGGCGCGCCCGATCATCCCCACCGCGGCTTCGAGACCGTCACGTACATCCTCGAAGGCGAGGGCGAGCACGAGGACTCCGCCGGTCATCGCGGCTTCATCGGCCCGGGCGCGGTGCAATGGATGACGGCGGGCGCCGGCGTCGTGCATGCCGAGATGCCCTCACGCCGCCTGCTGCGCGACGGCGGCAGGATGCACGGCTTCCAGATCTGGGTGAACCTGCCGGCGCGCGACAAGATGATGCCGCCCCGCTACCAGGAGATCCCGGCCTCCCGCGTCCCCGAGGCGACGACGCCCGACGGCCTCGCCAAGGTGCGCGTCATCGCCGGTGAAGCGCTCGGCGCGCGCGCGGTGATCGAGACGCGGACGCCGATCCTGTACCAGGACTGGACGTTGCACCCGGGCGCCGAGGTGGAGCAGCCCGTGCCGGCCGACTTCGAGGTGCTCGCCTATGTCTTCGGCGGCGAGGCCCTGGTGGGCGGCGATCGGCCCGTGCGCGACGGGCAAGCCGCGCTGTTCGGCCCGGGCGATCGAGTGCGGCTCGCGGCGAGCAAGACGGCCGCGGAGCCCGCACGGCTCTTGTTGCTCGGCGGCGTTCCGCTGCGCGAGCCGGTGGCGCGGTACGGGCCGTTCGTGATGAACACGCAGGCGGAGATCCACCAGGCGTTCGAGGATTTCCGGCGCGGGAAGATGGGCCAGATCGCCCGCACGTAGCGAGGCGATCCAGCAATCGCCCACGTCACCAGGAACAGCACCGCGACCGGAAGGGAGCGGATAGTGCAGCCACCCGGTCCAGCGATCGTCGAGGTTACCGGGAACAGCATCGTGCCGGCGTTCGACGAGCAGCTCGCTCTGGGCCTGTGGTTGCCTTCTTGTGCGTAATGCCTGCTCGGTCCGCTCCCTACCGGTCGCGGTACTGTTCCTGGCGGCCGCCTTGAGGGCTGAGACCTCTGGTTGCTCGGGTCGGGCTGCACCCAGGCTCGGCGCTGCGACCCACGATCACATCGGGAGATCTTTGAGGAAGGGGCGAGCGCGCTGTCGTTCTAGGATGCGGCCACGATGAGCTACGACAGCCGGATCGAGGGAGCCCTCGCGCTCCATCCCTTCCCCGACGCCGAGGTGGTTGCTGCGCTGCGCGAGGCCCTGCGCCCGCTCGGCTCCCCAGGCGCAGGTCGCGTGGTCCTCACCCCCCTCGGCCACGGCCTGGTCGTCGAGGAGACGCTCGACTGGGACGAGGGGCTCGCAGCGATCGAGCGAGCCCGCGCGACGGTCTTCGCGCCGCGAGGCATCGCGCTCGCGGGCGTGCTCCGCGCGATCGGCGAGGACGGCGCGCACCTGGCCACGATCTCGATCGATGCCGAGGGCGTGCGTGTGGAGCACCACGAGGATGAGGGTGACGACGAGGACGAGGACGACGAGGACGAGGACGACGAAGACGACGAAGACGAGGACGACGAAGACGAGGAGGAGGACGACGACGAAGACGAGGACGAAGAAGCCGAGGACGAATGAAGCTCGCGCTCAGCGCGGGTGCCTTCGCAGCCAGTCCGTGAAGGTGGCGAGCATCTGATCGAAGCGCGCCCGCTCCTCGGGCTGCGCTCGAAACCGCTCTTCCCAGTGTGCCGAGAGCGCGCCGAACGACGCCTCTTGCAGCACTCGATAGCGGAAGAGCGTCTCCTCCCGCCGCCCGGTGCCCACCAGGAGCTCGGCGTGGAGCGAGGCATATTGCTCCAGCGTGAGCCGCGGGAACGGGATCGTCCCCGTCCCCACCGTCGTCTTGTTGAAGGGCAAGGCAGCGACGATCCGCGCCATCCGGTCGTCGTCGATCGGCGCGGTGTCGCCGAGCTTGCTGCGCATCTTCGGCACATGCAGGGTGCGCGCTGCCCTCGGCCGGTCCGCGAGGGGCGGCCCGAATGGGAGCTTGCCCCGCGCCTCCCACGCCGCCCGCGACAGGTCCAGGCCGAGCCCCGTCTCGACGAGGTGCCCGATGGACGGCGAGGAAGGCGCCGCCGGTGCCGCCGGTGCAGGACGATCGGATGCGGGTGCCGGCTCGTCGCGCGCGGCGACGGTGGTCTCCTCGCAGAGCGGCTCAGCGGGCTCGGCGACGCCGAGGCGAGCGCCTCCCGCGCGGATCGGTTGCGCGAGCGACGCAGGCGGGACATCCCCCGCCGATCCCGCGTTCGCCCTCGCCGCCATGAACCGGCGCACCGCGCGGGCAACGTCGTCCTCCGTCGCCGGGGGCAAGTCGCGGAGCGCGTCGAGGGCGGGGCGGAGGAGCTCGGGCTCGGGGCCGTCGAGGTAGATCCAGCGCTCGATCTCGTTCATGCCGCGCCTCGCTGGCTCGGCGGCAGGAGCTTCTCCGCGACGGCGTGGAGGGCGCGCTTGGCGGCGATGAGGCGAGACTTGACGGTGCCCTCGGCGATGTTGAGCGCGAGCGCCGCGTCGGTGTGGGTGAGGCCATTCAAGACGACCTTCTCGATGACCGCCCGGTGCTCGGCCGAGAGCGGGGGCAAGAGCGCGCGGTAGAGCTCGCGCAGGTCGAGGACGCGCTCGACCTCGGGGCCGCTCGCGGGCTTCTCCGAGCCCGAGGAGGGGAAGCAAACCGTGACGGGCTCGCGCCTCTGGTCCCGGAGGTAATTGCGCACCCGGTGCTGGGCCATGGTGGTGAGGAAGGCCGGGATGCTGCCGGGAAAGCCCTGCTGGACGACGTGGAGGTGGAAGTCCAAAAAGGTGTCTTGCACGAGGTCCTCGGCCTCGTTCCACGTGAGCCCGCGGCGCCGGAACTGGGCCCACACCACCTTGTGATGCGTCTTCATGAGGTCGCCGAAGATGAGGCCGAAGAGCGCGACCTCGGCCGGGGTGAGGGCGACGCGGCGGAGGACGAGGGCGACGATGGGGTCGTCGATGTCCGGCTCGGGCTCGTCGTCGACGGCGTGTTGCTCGGCGAGGGCGTCGAGCGGATCGTTCGCGGTGTGGCGAGGTGTAGGTGGCGCGTTCACAGGGGAGGAGAGGGCCGCGGGGCAAGAGCGCGGCGCCTCCTGGTTCGACGGCGCGACCTGGATTTCCATCCAGGGTATCCCACGCGGTTTGCACCGCTCGCCTCTTTCGGGCCCAGCAGCGGTCCCCCTGGACGAGCGCGCGCGCCGCCGGCATGAGACCCCCAAGGAAAGGAAGGAGCCGAGAAACCATGCGTCCTCTGCGTCTCGCCGGCTGGGCCGGCATCGTCTTCTCGATCCTGTCGTTGATCGTGATCCCCCTCGTGGTCACGCCGATGACGCCCGCGCCCGTGCTCGGCTCCAGCGGCGCCGAGATCGCCGCCTGGTACACCGCCCACCGGATGGGCTTCCTGGTGGGCAACTACCTCGGCATCGCCGCCTTCGTCCCCGGCTTCGTGCAGCTCGCCGTGCTGGCCGCGCGGGTGCGGAAGGCCGAAGGCGAAGACGGCTTCCTCGGGGCGCTCGTGCTCTCCACCGGCATCTTCGCCTACACCGTCTTTGCCTGCTCGCTGGTGGTCTTCCAGGTGTTGCCCTTCCTCACCGACCCAGCCGAAGCCCGCGCGCTCGGGTGGCTCGGCTCGGTGTGGTTCTCCCTCGACGGGCTGGCCGCGCTTCCGTTCGTCCTCTCGGTGGGCTGGGCGGTCGGTCGCACGGGCGCTCTTCCCCGATGGATCGCGCCGGCGAGCTGGGCAGTCGCGGTCGTCGCGCTCGTGATGAGCTTCGGGAGCTTGACGATGGCGCCCGGCTGGCTGGCCGGCGGCGGCCTCGCGACGTTCGCGGGGTTCTTCCTCTTCTTCGTGTGGACGGGCGCGCTCGGCGCGGCGATGCTGCGAATCGAGGCTTGAGCAGGAGAAACCGGCCTTCCGGGAGCGGGATGGGGCGTTCGCCCGGGTGATCGCGTCGTTCGGCTCGGTGCGGATGTCGTTCAGGGAGGAGGACGAGGCCTTGCGGTAGGGGAGGGCATCGTCGAGGGAGGTGAGGGCATCGTTGGGGTGGGCGAAGGGGGCGTTGAGATGGGTCAGGGCATCGTTGAGGGATGCCAAGGCACCGTTGACGTACACGAAGGCATCGCTGGGGCTGCCAAAGGCATCGTCGAGATCAGCCAAGGTATCGTTGCGGTGGCCGGGCGCACCGATGAGGTGGGCGGAGGCATCGTCGAGGCCCGCGAAGGCATCGTTGCGCTGGCCGAGCGCACCGTCGAGGTGGGCGGAGGAATCGTTGAGGGAACCGAGGGCATCGTCGAGGTGGGCGGAGGCATCGTTGATACAGAGGGACGATGCGTGGAGGGATGTGAAGGCATCGTTCGGGGATCGCGACGAGGCGGCGGCGGAAGCCGGGGCATCGTTGAGGTCTGCCCACGCATCGTGACGCGATGGCAGCGATGCATGGCCGGGCGCGTGGGCCTCGTGGATGCATGAGGAGGCCTCGTCCGCCCGAAGGGACGACGCGTTCGCCTCGGGGCACGATGATCTCACCTGTGCGAACGATACCTGCATGAGCACCCACCACAAAATCGCCTTCCGAACCGCGACCGGAGGGGAGCCCGAGCATTCGTCAGATCTCCAAAACCTCGGGGAGCTGTGGGGGGGGCGCGGCGCGATGCGGCTGGCTCGCGTCGCCGACTTCGCCGATACTCCGGGCCCTCCCGTGAGCACCGAAGCCTCGCCTGTCACCGTCGGCGCCCTCGTCCGCGTCCGCCAGCGCACCTTCCTCGTCGAGAACGTCATCGCGGCGCCCAAGACCGCCACGGTCGTCTCCCTCGCGTGTGTCGACGACGACGCCCAGGGCCAGCGCCTCGATGTCGTCTGGGATGCGGAGGTCGATGCCCGCGTCATCCCCCCGGGGGTGAGCGCTGTGCGCGCGGGCCGGGCGCCGGATGCGCCGCGCACCTTCGCGGCGTACCTCCATGCCCTCCGCTGGGGGTGCGTCACCTCGACGGACCCGACACTCTTCCAGGCTCCGCTCCGGGCGGGCATCGTCCCCAAGAGCTACCAGCTCGAACCGCTGCGCAAGGCGCTCGCGCTCCCGCGGGTCAACCTCTTCATCGCCGACGACGTCGGCCTCGGCAAGACCATCGAGGCGGGCCTCGTCTTGCAGGAGCTCCTCCTCCGCCAGCGCGTCCACCGCGTCGTCGTCGCCGCGCCTGCCTCGGTCGTCCTCCAGTGGCGCGACGAGCTCAGCCAGCGCTTCGGCCTCAATTTCGTCGTCCTCGACAAGGCCTATGTCAACGCCCGGAGGCGCGAGCGCGGCTTCGGCGTCAACCCGTGGACGACGCACCGCACGTTCCTCATCAGCCACAACCTCCTGCGCGACGAGGACTACCTCGTCGGGCTCCGCGACTGGCTCGGCCGGTTCTGCCCGAACAGCCTCTTCATCCTCGACGAGGCGCATGTGGCGGCCCCCTCGTCGGAGAGCAAGTACGTCATCGACTCGCAGACCACCCGCGCCGTGCGCGACGTGGCGAAGCGCTTCGAGCACCGGCTCTTTCTCTCGGCCACCCCGCACAACGGGCACTCTAGCTCGTTCTCGGCGCTCCTCGAGATCCTCGATCCGCAGCGGTTTACCCGCGGTGTCCCCGTCAAGAGCGCGGCGGTGCTCAAGCCGGTCATGGTGCGGCGCCTCAAGGGGGAGCTGCGCAGGCACATCGGCTCGCAGATCCCGAAGCGCGAGGTCCACGAGCGGCGGCTCGAAGGGCTCGGGCCGTCCATGCCGGAGCTCGCGCTCTTCGACAAGCTCGCCGAGTACACCGACATCCTCGCCAGCCGGCTCGCCAGGGAGAACAACCGCACCAAGGCCGCCGGCAAGCTCGTCACCATTCGTTTGCAAACGCGGCTCCTCTCGTCGATCGAGGCCTTCGCGCGCACCCTCGCCGTGCACCGCCGCAACGCGGCGAAGAAGCTCCTCGCCGGCGCTCCTCCGGCGGAGGCCGAGCCTGCGCAGCGCTCCTTGCTCGACGACGACGCCGATCTCACCGAGGAGCAGGCCGCCGAGATCGACGACGTGGAGGTGGCGCGGGCGACCAAGGCCGGCGCTTCGGCGGCGGACGACGCGCGGGCCGCGGTGTTGCTCGACGAGATGACCGAGCTCGCCGCCCGCGCGCGGGATTTGCCCGATGCGAAGGTGCAGAGCCTGGTCGCGTGGATCCGCGAGAACCAGTGCCCCGGGCTCCCGCCGCTCGGAGAGAAGGCCAAGAGCAAGCTCCCCTGGCTCCCGCGCCGGGTCATCCTCTTCACCGAGGCCACGGACACCAAGAATTACCTCGTTCGCCAGCTCGAGATGGCCATCGCCGGCACCGATCGCGCGGACGAGCGCATCCTCACCTTGCACGGCGGCATGGATGAGGAGGCGCGCGAGCAGGTCAAGCAGGCCTTCAACGACGCGGCGCACCCGGTGCGCATCCTCATCGGCACCGACGCGGCGCGCGAAGGCGTCAACCTCCAGGCCCAGTGCGCCGACCTCTTCCACATCGATCTGCCCTGGAATCCGGGCCGGATGGAGCAGCGCAACGGGCGCATCGACCGGATGCTCCAGCCGGCCGAGGTCGTTCATTGCTACTACTTCAGGTATGCCGAGCGGCCCGAGGACGCGGTGCTCGCCGCCCTCGTGAAGAAGACCGAGCGCATCCGCGACCAGCTCGGCTCGCTCGCCGACGTGATCGCCCGCCGGGTCGAGGGGCGCTTCCAGAACGGCATTGCCCGGCGCGAGGCGGCGGCGCTGGCAGAAGCGCTCGCGGCGCCGGAGCCGGAAGAGAGCAGCCAGGCGACGGCCGAAGAAGAGCTCGAGCAGGCGCGCGACCGGGAGATCGCCGCGCAGATCATCGAGCTGCAGAAGCTCGATCAGAAGGCGGCCGATCACCTCGATCTCCGGCCCGAGCGGCTTCGGGACGTGGTCAACGTCGGCCTCGGACTGGCGCGGCTCCCGCCGCTCGCCGAGCGCGCCGATCGTTTGGGCTTCTACGATGTCCCCCCGCTCGACAAGCTCGCCGGCTCGGACGCCACCTGGCGCGACATCATGGACACCCTGCGCCCGCCGAGGACGCGGAAGATGCCGGAGTGGGAGTGGCGCGCCAAGAGCCCGCCGCGGCCGGTGAGCTTCGAGCCGGCCACCACGCTGGCCTCGGAGACGGTGCAGCTCCACCTCCAGCACAAGCTCACCCAGCGCGCGCTCGCCCAGTTTCGCGCGCAGGCCTTCGGCGAGGAGCACCTCGCGCGGGTGACGGTGGTGGTCGACCCGACCCACCGGCGCAACCGCGTGCTCGCGCTCGGGCGCCTCTCGCTCTACGGCGCGGGGGCGGCGCGCCTGCACGAGGAGATCCTCGTCGTCGCGGCCTACTGGGTGGAGGGAGACGACCCGTCGCGCCTCAAGCCCTTCGAGACGGAGGGGGCCGAGGAGCGGGCGCTCGAGTCGCTGCTCGGCGTGCTGTCGCGGCCCAGCGTCGAGTCGGTGAGCAAAGACCTGCTGGCGACGCGGATGGCCTCGGCGCCGAAGGACGAAGAGGCGCTGTGGGAGACGGTGAAGGCCCGGGCCTTCCGTCGGATTCTCTGGGCCGAAGAGCGGCTGCGCCAGCGGGGCAAGAGCGAGGCAGAAGAGATGCGGCGCATCCTCGAAGCGCAGCGGGCGGCCATCGAGAAGGAGCTCGGCCGCCGGACGGAGGACGAGAAGAAGCGCGTGGACGCGGCGAGGCAGGGGAAGCTCGCGTTCGGCCCGGGCTGGCTGCCGGAAGAAGAGGAGCAAAAGGCGCAGTACGAGGCCGATACGAGGCATATCGCCGCGCGGCGGGACGAGCTCGACAAGGAGCTCGAGGAGGAGCCTTTGCGCATCCGGGGGCAATACGAGGTGAAGCACCATCGGCTGGAGCGGGTGGGGCTCGTCTACCTGTGGCCGGCGACATCATGACCATGGACGCGAACGAACGTCTCCATCAAGAATGGCTCGGGATGGCGCAGCCCGAGGGGCTGGTCGTGACCGTGCCGGCCCTCAAGGCGGCCGAGGCCAACATCACCTGGCCCGTGACCGAGCTTCAAGCGACGTTGCGCGATCTCGCGGGGACGCGGAAGCAGGTGGCCGATCTGCCGGCCTTCTTCCGCGATATCCTCGGCTGGTCGGACGACCTTTTGGCCTCCGGGGCCGCGTTGCCGGCCTCGCTGCGGGTGCGGCTCGACGGCGATCAGGTGCTGACGCCGAGCTGGGCGGTGCGCTCGGCCGACGAAGAGGGGCGGTTCGTGCTGCTCGTGGAGGAGACGCACCGGGGCGATCTGGATGCGGCGTCGGACGACAAGCGGTGGAGCGCGACGGCGCAGCAGCGGTTGGAGCGTTTGTTGCGGGAGACGGGGGTGGCCGCGGGGTTGCTCACGAACGGGCGGGATTTCCGGCTGGTGTACGCGCCCAAGGGGGAGAGCGGTGAGATATCTGCACTTCCGCCTGGCCGACATGCCGACGGTCGACGGGAGGCCGCTGCTCGGGGCGCTGCACATGTTGCTGAACGAGCGGCGGCTGGTGGCGCTCGCCGAGGGGCAGCGGCTATCGGCGTTGCTCGCCGCGAGCCGGGCCTACCAGAGCACGGTGTCGACGAAGCTGCGCGAGCAGATCTTGGCGGCGTTGCGCGACCTGCTTCTGGGTTTCCAGAAGGCCGATCGGCTGGCGGGCGGGGCGCTCCTCCAGGGGTATTCGCACGAGCGGCTGGGCGAGGTGTACAAGGGGCTCGTCACGGTGCTCTTGCGGATGGTGTTCGTGCTCTACGCCGAGGAGAAGAAATCTTCGGCCGGGGACAAGAACCTGTTGCCGATGGAGTCGGCGCTCTACGCGGACAATTATTCGCTGTCGCGGCTCTACGCGCAGCTCGGAGAAGATCGGGCGCGCTTCGGGGAGACGATCGAGGACCGGTACGGGGCCTGGGGGCGGGTGATCACGCTGTTCCGGATGCTGCACGACGGGGTGAAGGCGGCCAACGGGTTGTTCATCCCGGCCCGGAAGGGGACATTTTTCGATCCCGATGAGCATCCGTTTCTGGAGGGGAGCCGCGGCAGAGCACGCGGCAGAAGGAGCGGGAGACGCTGGATCTGCCGCGGATCAGCGATGGGACGGTGTTCCGGGTGCTCGATCGGCTGCTGATGCTGGATGGGGAGCGGCTCCAGTACAAAGGGCTCGACGTGGAGCAGATCGGGAGTGTGTACGAGGGGTTGATGGGGTTCGAGGTGGAGGTGGCCGAGGGGGAGAGTCTGTGCTTGATGCCCGATCACGTGGTGGTGAATCTGTCGGCGCTTGTGCCGCTGTCGGGGGCGGAGCGGCTCAGGCGGTTGAAGGAGGAGGCGGGGCTGGATTTGAAGGGTGGGGGTGTGGCCAAGGAGGTGGGGGAGGCGAAGGATGTGGCCGGTCTGGAGGCGGCGCTCGCGCGGCGGGTGTCTTCGCGGCAACCCGGGAGGATCGGCTGGGGTCGTGGTATTTGCAGCCCGGGGAGGAGCGGCGGCGGACGGGGTCGCATTATACGCCGCGGGCGCTGACGGAGCCGATTGTGGCGACGACGCTGCGGCCGGTGCTGGAGCGGCTGGGGGAGCGGGCGAAACCGGAGGAGATTCTGGCCTTGAAGGTGTGCGATCCGGCGATGGGGTCGGGAGCCTTCCTGGTGGAGGCTTGCCGGCAGCTTGCGGATCGGCTGGTTGCGGCGTGGCGGAAGACGGCGAAGACGATGCCGGATTTGCCGCCGGATGAGGATCCGGTGCCGCATGCGCGGCGGCTGATCGCGCAGCCGTGTATCTACGGGGTGGATAAGAATCCGCTGGCTGTTGATCTGGCGCGGTTGTCGATGTGGCTCGTGACGTTTGCGAAAGAGCATCCGTTCACCTTCGTGGACCATGCGCTGCGGGAGGGGGATTCGCTGGTCGGGTTGAGCAAGGAGCAGATAAGCAGCCTTGCGTTCGATGTGGGGAAGGGGAGGCAGATCGAGACGGTCCGCGCCGTGGTGAGTAAGCGGGTGGCGCGGGCGCAGGCGCTGCGTGAGGAGATCCACGCGATCGGGGATCCGCCGGACAACGAGGCGCTGGGGAGGCTCTGGGATGAGGCGAAGGCCGAGCTGGGGGTGGTGAAGCTGATCGGGGATGCGATGATCGCGTCTTATTTCCAGGGGGAGACCGATAAGGCGCGGAAGAAAGGGTTGGAAGATCTGGGCGGGGTGATCTCGACGTGGCTGGCGACGGGGGAAGGGGAGGCGGAGATCAAGGGGATGGTGGGGACCTTCACGCGGGGGATAAGGGGGTCTTACCGTTCCATTGGCAGGTGGAGTTCCCGGAGTGTATTTGCGGAGCGGGGCGGGTTCGATTGCTTCATGGGGAATCCGCCCTTTTTGGGCGGCGTGAAGATTTCAGGCACGCTCTCGCCGCCATATCTCTCGTATTTGTTGAGATCTTATCTTGGCAGCGGTGGTCAGGTCGATCTTGTCGCATTCTTCTTCCGGCGAGGGTTCGATCTTCTGCAAAGCAAGGGGACGCTCGGACTTATTGGCACGAATACGATCGCTCAGGGAGATACTCGTGCGTCCGGCTTGACATGGATCTGTGAGCATGGCGGCTCGATATATGCTGCAACTCGTAGACTAAAGTGGCCCGGACAGGCGGCGGTTATTGTTAGTGTTGTTCATATCACCCGCGGTGACGTCGTTGGAGGACGGCTTCTGGATGGCAAGGCCGTGGAGATGATCACCGCATTCTTGTTTCGTACCGGAGGCAACGACAGCCCGGTGCGAATCACCGGAATCAGGCAAAAGCTTAGTTTTCTGGGTAGTATGGTCGGAGGGGTTGGATTCACGTTCGATGATGGATCTGATGAGGCCACCTCGATCGAGGTGATGCGGGCTTTGGTCGATGCCGCGATCCGCGTAACAGCGAGCGATTTTTCCTTTTATCGGTGGTGAAGAGGTTAATTCCAGTCCGACGCAGGCTCCTCACCGATTTATCATTAATTTCGGCGATATGACCGAGGGCGAGGCCCGCGCCTGGCCGTCCCTCATGACGATTGTCGAGGAGAAGGTCCGCCCGGTTCGTCAGAAAGTGAACCGAGACTCGCATCGCGAGAGGTGGTGGCAGTATGGTGACAAGCGGGTAGAACTATACGAATCTGCTGCAAGATGTAAGCGAGTTTTGGCATGTTCGCTTGTTAGTAAATATCTTAGTTTTGCGTGGCTACCGTCGAACTTTGTGTACTCTCACAAGTTGGCCGTGTTTGCTTTGGAACGGAACGGGGCTTTTGGTGTGCTTCAGTCGCGAGCGCACGAAGATTGGGCAAGGTGTTTTTCGTCGACGTTAGAGGACCGGCTTAGTTATGCTCCCTCCGACTGCTTTGAAACCTTCCCCTTCCCTCCGGGCGTCCTCGAAGGCACCTCCCTCCCCACCCTCGAATCCGCCGGCCAGACTTACTACGACCACCGCGCCGCCCTCATGATCCAGAACAACTAGGGCCTCACCAAGACCTACAACCGCTTCCACGACCCCGACGAGCGCTCCCCCGGCATCCTCCGCCTCCGCGACCTCCACGCCGCCATGGACCGCGCCGTCCTCGACGCGTACGGCTGGCAAGACATCCAGCCGGGGTACGACTTCCGCCCCCAGCTCGACGAATCCATCCGGTATACCTGGGCCGAGGACACCCGCGACGAAATCCTCGCCCGCCTGCTCGAGCAAAACCGCCTCCAGGCCGCCCGCGAAGCCGCCGAGGCCGCCGCGGCCGCCCCGAAGAAACCCGCGCGCCCCGCCCCCGCCCGCAAGAAGGCGTCCAAGAAAGACGAGAGCACCCTCAGCCTCTTGCCCCCCGACGAGCCCAAGAAAGGCAGCGCTTGACACCCCCCGCACCCCCGCGCTACCCCCGATTCCGCCCGGTTTGATGGAGCACCCCATGTTCACCAGCATCGAGATCGAAAACTTCCGCGGCTTCAGCAAACTAAAGCTGTCCGACCTCGGCCGAGTCAACCTCGTGGTCGGGAAGAACAACACGGGGAAGACGTCGCTCTTGGAGGCGATCGCGATTGCGACTGGCCGGGATATGATGGACTTGCTGCCGGCGCTTTTCCGTATCGCTGCGGAAAAGGAGGATGAGCGATATTATCCGTGGCTGATTAAAGATGGCGCGGCGCGGGCACTGATTGCTGCAACCCTTGACAGTGGTCCCAACGTCCGGGTGGTTATCGCTCCCGCCCCTCTTTCGGCAAGAGGATCCCGTAGCGATTGGGGGCGTTGGATCGTGTTGACGGTGGTAAACGGACTTTCAGATATGTTGAAGACGCTCGCCATTTCGGTTGAGCACGTTCCCATGGAAGTGCTCGTCGTACCCTTTGCTGATGCTATTCGCGCCCCGGCCGACGAACGCACGATGGAAGCTCTCCTCGCCTCGGTCGATCCACGCATCAAAGCTGTCCGCCTTGATGTGATCGGCAATAGGACTTTCGTCGCTATCGATGTCGGCCTCACCAACCGCATCCCGCTCCCCCACCTCGGCCAGGGCATCTACCGCTTAGTCGCTATCTTTTCCCAGCTTATCGGCACAAAACCCAAGATTTGCTTCATCGACGAAATCGAGAACGGCATCCACTACACCGCTCTCCCCGCCGTCTGGAAAGGCATCGCCGAGGTTGCCGAGCGTCTCGACATCCAGATCTTCGCCACCACCCACTCCCGCGAGTGCCTCGTCGCCGCCCACGAAGTCTTCAGCGCCCGCCCGACCTATGACTTCCGCATCATCCAGCTCGACCGCGTCCCCGGCGGCGTCGAGGGCCGCACCATGGGCCGCGACCTCATCGAAGCCGCCATCGAGGCGGACATCGAGGTCCGCTGACCATGCCGAAACCCGACATCAACACCTGCGATCGCGTCCTCATCGTCGAAGGGAAAGACGACCTCTCCTTCTTCGCCGAGCTCCTCGAATGGCTCGACAACGGCGCCGGCGTCTGGATCGAGCACGTCGGCGGAAAGTCCCGCCTCCCCGCCACGATCAAGGCCATGTTTCGCCCGGCCATCCGGACCAAGCGCGCCGTCGCCGTCATCGCCGACGCCGACGAAAACCCCCAGGGAACGGCGCAAAGCCTCGCCCATCACCTCTCCACCATCACCGGCCAGAACGTCACCTCCGGCGCCTTCACGCAGGGCACCCCGCGTATAGGCCTCTTCGTCGTCCCCCACGACCAACCCGGCGAAATCGAAACCCTCGTCTGGCAATCCTGGGCCGGTGACCCCAGCAACGCCGAACAGCGCACCTGCGTCGAATCCTACCTTGCGTGCATGGACGCCCAGGGCCAGCGCGCCCACAGCCCCGACAAGGGCAAGCTCGGCGCCCTCCTCGCCGTACGCAACGACGAAGACCCCCGCCTCGGCCCCGGCGCCCGCGCCCATGTCTTCGACTTCAACCGCCCCGAGCTCGCCCCGCTCGTCGCGTTCCTCCGCGGATTTTGAGCGCGTGCCCATCCTTGCGGTTCCTGTAGATCTCCCCGGCGTCCCTGGTATGATCGCCGTCATCGAGGGAACCCATGGCCCGACAGCCCAGCGAGGTAGACTTTCTGCCCAGGTGGACCAAGCACGTCGTCGCCGACCCCACCGGCCGAGACCCGCTCGGCCTATCGCGCGTCGCCCAGATGCTCACCGACTGGCTGCTCGGCGGGATCACGTCCACCACGAATCGGGCACGCTACTACGCGATGTATGCGTGGATCCTGTGGAGCATCCAGGAAGATGAGCAGCCTACCACGGAGAGTGCGTTCATCGACGCCTTCCAGCGGCGGGAGGCTGCAGTCGCGCTGGCGACGCTCCTTGCCGACGAGGAAGCATCGCCCGCGGGCAAGCGGGCCGTGTCTGCTCGCCTGGCAAAAGCGGGTGAAGATGCGCGAATCGACGTGCAATTTCGCGTCTTGCCGTCCAATCGTCTTGGGGGATATGGTCAGTATTATTCGAGCTGCATGTACCAGCTGGGGCTCACGCAACGTCCGGAGGGCGGCTTCGATCAGGTCAGCCCCGCGGGTCAGGAGCTCGCGGAGGCTGTTCACGAGAACATCGCCGTGACGCCCTATGTGAAGCAGCGCGCCTTCCTGGAGCCCGGCGTGAACCGCAACATGCTCGAGCGTTCCGCCGAGCGGCTGAGCGTCCTCGCGGTGCGCAAGCCGTTCGCCAGACGTGAGCGCGATCTCCTCACCGACATGTTCTTCGGGTTGGGCGACGACGACCAAAACATGAGCGAAGCGACGCGGTTTCGCCGTCATACGCTGGCGTTGCTGCTCGACGGCGTGGCTGCGCATGCGCGCGCCGGCGCGCCGATCACTGAAAAACAGGTCGACGAGAAGGTGCTCTTTGCCTCGGCGTACTACCGGGCCCTCGTCATGCCTGACGGCACGACGAAGCCAGCGACCTGCGATCCGATCCTCCGCGAATGCAGGAACTACTGGCGGCAATTCTGTTTGCATCAGTATCTCACCCAGGCGCTGGAGGGGATGCTCGCGGCTGTGCTCGATCTCGTGGTCAACACCCCCCGGGGGCTTGCTCGGCCCGAAATCGCGCGGGCCCTCGTCGCGGAAGACTTTCACAGCTTCCTGGAGACCATGATCGGCCGGCGCGCGAGCACGCCGGCAGCGCTCCTGGGAGCGTTGGGGGTCGCATCCCGGCCCGATGTGGACGCCGGCAAACGGGCGCGCCGGAGCTACCCGTGGGGTCACCCGCTGAGCGAACAAGCGTTATGTGGCATAGATGCCAGCTCGCCGGCGGAGCGACTGGCTTGCTCCTGCCTGCTGCTCGGTGTTCTTTACGCCAAATGGCGCGCTCCTCCCGTCGATCGCAGCTACCGGGTCGTGATCGAGCATGCCGGTCGTGAGCTCACTGTGGCGAGCGTGCTGCCCCTCCTGGACGCGTGGTTGGACGAAAGCACGACGTGGACCTCGACGATGGATAACTTGATCGAGCGGCTCCTGCTGTCGCAGCACGACCGTGTCATGTTCGAAAAGAGTCGGCTGGAGAGCTGCTGGCTCCACGCCGAGGAGGGTCGGATCATCTACGACCAGGATTGTGAACCGTACTTTCGCACCACTCGTTGTGTCTCGGCCATGGAGATCTTGGTCGATCTCGGGCTCGTCTCGTCCGAGGATGACGGCACCTTCCAGGTGACCAAGGCGGGACACGGTGTTCTGGAGAAGGTCCTTGGAGGGGCAACATGAAGTCCAAGATCGACCTGCAAGAAGAGCTCTCTCGAAATGCGTTCGATCACGCGGTCATCTCCACGTACACGTTCGAGCCGCAGTTCTTCGAAGGCTATTGCCTCGATCGCTGGACGGCGCTGCGTGAAAATGGCAACATCAACATTCTGGTCGACCGCAATCTCTACGATGAAATCATCGCTGGACCGCCTGCGCGCTGGCCTCGCCTCGCCAACATCCGCTACCTCCTCCACCCGATCGCGGCAGCGCGCACCTTCCACCCGAAGGTCTTCCTCTTCGCCACGGGGTCGAAGGGGCTGCTCATCGTCGGGAGCGCCAACTTCACGAGATCGGGCCTCACGAACAACGCAGAGCTCGTGGGCGTGTACCGGTACGAGCGAGACCGTCACGAGCAGCACCTCGGGCTCTTCAAGCAAGCGCTCGCCTTCTTGCGCGATGTCGCCGCGAGGTGGCCTGGTCGCGATCTAGCGTCCAACCTCGACGCGCTCGTGGGTGATGCGACATGGTTGCGAGACGAAGAGGAGCCGGCAGGGGGCCGATTGATTCATAGCCTTGAAGAACCATTGTGGGCGCGCCTCTCGGGGGGGCTCGCGCGGCCGGTCGACGCCCTGCATGTGCTCTCGCGCTACTACGATCGAGATCCGCACCTGATCGACAAAGTGGCTGACGATCTGGCGCCCAAGAAGATCGTGTTCTGGACGGAGAACGGCATCACCACGATGACGCCCGATTGGATCCGGCACCCACTCGTCAGGAGCGGCGTGGCGTCGGTTCGACTGTGCACCTACGCGGATGAAGACCGCAGGCAACCCCTCCATGCCAAATCGATCATCATCCAGACCGGCAAGACTCTGCGTCTCGCCTTCGGGAGCGCCAATTTTACCAGGGCAGGCATGTTCTCCCCCGCCTCCACCGGCAACGTCGAGACCATGATGCTCTTCGACGGGCTGAGCGCCGCGCAGCTCTCCGCGGAGAAGCTCTTCGATCCCACCGGCACCTCGATCGTCGTCAAATCGCCGGACAAGCTGCAGGCGGCGCCCAATGACAAGAAAGGGCGCGGTGAGGGGATGCCCGTCAAGCTGCAGTCCGCGTCGCTCGACGAAGGACGCATCGATTGCGAGTGCGTCGCTCCGCCCGACGTAGCAGCCCGGATCCGGTGCTTGGTGCTCGAGCTCGGTGACGCCGCCCGAGTGCGCCTCCAGGTTCGGCAACGATCCGAAGGCTTGTGGTCGGGTAACCCGCGTGAGGAGGACCTTCGTCGCCTCGACGAAGAAGCAGCCGTTGTCCACCTCGAAGGCGCCCCCGGGGAGCCACTGAGCAATCGCGTGTTCTTGCTCAACCTCCAGGACTACGCGACTGGACGTGGACAGCGGCGAGAGCGGCGGATCTACGAGGCGCAGCAGGGATCGGCTCAATTCTCCGCGGTGCTCGAAGACCTCCTCGCGTCCGGCGACATCGACGGGCTGGTTCGTTTCTTAAACCTGTGTGATATCCCCGTCGTCGATGCTGCCCGTCCGCTCGCGTTTGCCCGCCCGCGGCCAGCGTGGTCCGGTGAAGACGAGATGCGCCGGCTGGGCGAACGAAACCTGCACGTCTGCGTGTCGTTGCACGAGGCGGTGGTTGGATTTTGCGAGCGTGTACGCGCGCCGGCTCATTAGTGACCATCCACTGCCATCTCGGCGATGGCCATCGTGTAGCGGCGGGGCGCCTGCGCCGACCGCGATGGTCCCGGGGTGCTCGACCACATCAAGGGTGGCCGGCGCCTCGCGGGCGTGCTGCGCGCCCTTGACGTGCTCTGCGCTCCCGGGGGCAGAGCGCGCTACGGGATGGTGCCCTCGTGTGCGGCTCACCCCCCGGAGCCACCTCACGATGGCTACCAGGCATCCGGCTCGTCAGAGCCGGACAGCTCACACCAACCACCTGGCCCAGGAACACGAGCGTCACTTGAGGAAGCTGCGCCGTCACTGCGACAGACCGGTGCTCGCGGGTGCCCAGAACTTTTTCCACATCGCGGTGGCGATCTGCAATGTCTTGCGCGCCCAGGTCAGTCGCGCGCTCGTGGGACTCGAATCGGCCCGGGAAGCCATGACTGTGTATGATTGGCATGATCACCGCGATAGGCTCGACAAGTACCTCTCTTTGTTCTTGGATGTCGTCCGCCTGATCGACGGCGAGTACCTCCCGGCGCTCCTCCGCGCGTACGATCGCGCCTCACTTCGTGAGCTACTCGGTCCCGACGCCGACGTGCTCGCCGATATTTCGAACGGTCTCTTGTTCGTGCGCGAGCGCGTCGAGCGCTGCACGCAGACGTCCTTGCGGGTGAAGACTCCGTCGAATCCACAGTGCCGTTCATTCACAATGACAACCTTGTCAGTCCAGCGCGATGGCCGCGGTGGGAGCGTCAAGGTTCGGGAGGCCATGGTGCGTATCGCCCCGCTGTCTTCGAATCTGCGCTCTCTTGATGATTGTCATATGACTTCAGCGACAAACGTTTGCCATGGACAGGTCTTCAGCGCTGGGCGGACGACCTGAACCATGCCGAACGGAGGGGTGCGCGCCCAGGGCCTTCGCGCCCACAGCCCTGGACAGCAAGTGCGCCCGGGTGACCCCTCCTCGCCGTACGCAACGATGAAGACCCCGCCTCGGCCCTGGCGCCCGCGCCCATATCTTCGACTTCACCCGCCCCGAGCGCTTGCCCCGCTCGTCGCCTTCCTCCGCGGATTTTGAGCCCGGCCCCATCTTCTCGGCCCTGCGCCCGCGGTGGTTGCCTCCGCCCCCGCCCCGGGTAAGATCCGTCCTGTCCCATGCTCCCCGTCTTTGCCGACCCCAAGACCGACGTCGTCTTCAAGCGGATCTTCGGCGCCGAAGAGCGCAAGCCCTCCTCATCGCCCTGCTCAACGACCTCTTGGAGCTCAAGGGCACCCGCCGCATCCAGAGCGTCCGCCACTTCTCCCTCGAACAGCGCGTCACCGCCCCGAAGAGCAAGCTCTCCCTCGTCGACGTCAAGTGCACCACCGCCTCGGGCCGCCGCTTCGTCGTCGAGATGCAGGTCTTGCCCGTCGAAGGCTTCGAAAAGCGCGTCGTCTACAACGCCAGCAAGGCGTATGTCATGCAGCTTCGCGGCGGGGAAGACTACACCAAGCTCTGCGACGTCGTGGGCGTCACCATCTGCAACTTCAAGCTCTGGCCTGCGAAGAGCCGGGACCAGGGGTACAAAGTCCCCATGCTCAGCCGCTGGAGGATGCAGGAGCAGAAGAGCGGCCACAAAGGCCTGCGGCAAGTCCAGTATGCCTTCCTGGAGCTCCCCAAGTATGGTGCCGGTAAAACCCCGGAGACCTTGATCGACAAGTGGGCCTACTTCTTTCGCGAGGCGAAGGACCTGGAGGTCATCCCCCCTGCGCTGGCGGAGGGCCCGTTCCGCGAGGCCCTCGAGATCGCGCGCAAGTCCACCTTCACGGAGGCGGAGTGGGAAGAATACGAGCGCGCCCGGATGGCCGAACAAGACGAGCGCGGCGCGATCGCGCTGGCGCACAAGGAAGGGCACAAGGAGGGGCACAAGGAGGGCCGCAAAGAGGGCCAGAAGGAAGGGCAGATCCAGGCCAAGAGCGAAGCGATTCTTCGCCTCCTCTCGCATGCGGGGGTCGCGCTCGCGGATGAAGACCGCGCCCGCATCGAGGCGTGCACGGACGCCGCCACCCTGGACAGGTGGTTCGACAACGCCATGGGCGCGAAGACGGCCGTCGACGTATTCACCTGAGATTGCCCAGCCTGAACAGGGGGCCATTGGGGTGCATGAGCGCGGACGACGTCCCCTTCTGCTTTTTGCCCGCCTGCCGTCTCCTCCGGCCCTCAGGACGCCCCTCGCCAGTCGCGCGGACCTCCTCGGCGCCCTCCGCGACGACCTCATCGGCCCCGGGCCGGAGGGTGAAAGCGCCGCGGATACCCTCACCTCGCCCCCGTCGAGCTTCTACCTCGCCGGC
>JAXLYT010000100.1:0-30814 GCA_046351295.1 Byssovorax sp. | reverse complement strand
CTCGCCGAGCTTCCAGTCGAACGAGTCGAAGCCCACCTGCTGCGCCTTGTCGTCGGCGCCCACGACGCGCAGATCGGTGTCGAGCGGCATGCGCCTCTCGAGCCCGAGCGGCGCGAGCTGGGCCGCGGCCATCTCCTTCGGCAGCTCCTCGTTCTTCGTCGTCACGAGGTCCATCGCGCCGAGGGGCTTCGCGCCCATGAAGGGCTTGCTCTTCTCGTAGGCGCGGTAGTCGGGGCGCTGGCTGTCCGTGAGGAAGAGGTTCTTCAGCGAGGCGCCGCGGCTCGAGAGGACGGCCTCGTAGCGCTCGCCCTTGATCGTGCAGAGCTCCTCGGGGGGGCGGCCGGCCATCGGCGGCTCGGACCAGTCGCTCGTCTGCGGCTGGAAGGGGCTCTGCTTGCCGCCGAAGAGGAGCGGCTTGCCGAACGTCCAGAAGAGGAAGACCGCGAGGCCGATGAAGATCCACTTCGTGATGCTGCTGCTGCTTTCCATGAAACCTTTGGGGACCCGGGGCGGCACGTTCCCGGTCGCGGAGATCGTTCAGAGGTGATCGCTGTCGTTCGCCGAGACCAGGGAGCAGGCCGGCGTCCTTCGGACCGAAGCCGCGTTGCCTTCGGGCTCGCTCGGTCCTCCCGGAGCGCCGGGGGTCGGTGTCGCTTGTCGTGCGCCGCGCGCCGCCGATGTCGATACGGAGATCGAGGCTTTTTCGAGCCTGTCGGGGCGTGGAGGGGGCGGCGGATCGTAGCCGCCCGGATGGAACGGGTGGCACTTACACAGGCGCTTCAGGGAAAGCAAGCTCCCGCGCACCGGGCCCTGACCCTGGATGCAGGCCATCGCGTAGTGGGAGCAAGAGGGCGAAAAGCGGCACGCGGGGCCGAAGAGCGCCACCAGCACCCGGGAGAGGGTGAGCTGGTAGAGCCGGATCGCGGCCAGGAGGAGGGTGGTGATCATGGCCGGCCGCGCGAATCGCCGAAGCTTGGGTCGGCCACGCTCGTCCCGCAAGGGTCGCAACGCGCGTCAACCCGGCGAATCCGGCTTTGCGGGAGGCGGCGCGCGCAGCACGCCGTCGGCGCGCCGCTGGATCAAGGCGCGCACCTCCAGGATTTCTCGATCGAGCGCCGCCTGGGAGAGCTCGTGCGTCCCGGGACGGACGACGACCACCACGTCGATGCGCGGGGGGAACAGCCCGGGGTGCCGGCGGAAGGCCTCCCGCACCAGACGCTTGCACCGGTTGCGCACGACGGCGTTGCCCGTCTTCTTGGACGCGACGACGCCGAGCCGCGCGGCGCTTTCTCCCTCAGGAAGAAGGCGCGCGGCGAGCAGGATCAACAGGTGCCGGGTGCTGACGCGGGCCGAGCTCTCCTGGATGCGGAGGAACTCGGCCCGTTTTCGGATGCGCCGGGCCCGCCCGAAGCCGAGCCCGGGGACAGGCATCGGCTACTTCTGGTACGTCGTCGTCGAGAGCCGGGCGCGGCCCTTGCGGCGGCGGTTGTTGATGACCTTGCGACCGCCGGCGGTGGCCATCCGGGCGCGGAAGCCGTGCGTGCGGGCACGGCGCGTGTTGTGCGGCTGATAGGTGCGCTTCATGGGGGCGCGGACCTTTGCACAAGCCGCTCTCCTGGTCAACCACGTCGAGAGGGTCTCCGCGATCTTCTCGGCCGCGATCTCGGCCTCCGCGATCTCGCCACTCCGGCGCGGCTCGTGTAGCGTGCCTGCAACGACAGGCGCACGGAGCCGCCCTCGCGCGGCTCTCGCGCGGAGCCGGCGGAGACGCCGACGGAGACGATGAAGCATGGGCGCTGAGGTCAGGGTCAAGGGTCGATCCCGCCGCACCGGAGCGAGGGCGCTCGCGGCAGGCGTCGTCGCGCTCGCCGCGCTCGCGGTGTCTCCCCGGGCCGAGGCCCAGACCCGCACGTTCTACCTCGACCGGCTCCAGATCGCGGGCGCGCCCGACGACGGGGTGACCTTGTGGCGCCCGGAGATGGCCGAAAAGACGCGATTTTACGGCCAGCTCGCGCTCGGCTTCGGCTTCGAGCCCTTCCGCGTCGAGAACCACATCGAGGATCCGAAGATCCGCTACGCCTTCCAGACCCCGGTGAAGGCCCAGCTCATCACGTACGCCGACGTGGGCGTCGAGCTGCTCCACCGCTTCGCCTTCCAGGTGGAGATGCCCGTCGCCCTCTTCCAGACGGGCAACCCGAACTCGACCGTTCCCCTCGAAAAATCGACGCAGAAGGCCGAGGTGAAGACGGCCTCGCCGATGGACATGCGGCTCAACGCCCGCGTCAACGTCCTGCCCACGCCGTCGGACAGCTTCAAGCTCGCGCTCGAGGGCTCGGTGTGGCTGCCCACTGGCAACCCCGACTCCTTCGACGGCGACGGGAGCGCCGTCGGCGGCCTCGCGCTCGCGGCCGAGTACGACATCAAGAAGGCCTTCTTCCTCGCCAACACCGGCTTCCAGTTCCGGCCGAACAGCGCGCTCAACGACTTCAGCGTCAAGAACGAGTGGCGCTACTCCGTCGGCGCCTTCCTCCCCCTGCGCGACGGCTCCTTCCGCCTCGGCGCGCAGATCTTCGGCTCGGTCGGCTTCGGGCAGAGCGGCACCTACGGCGCGCCCCTCATCCCCGTCGAGTGGATGGGCGAGGGCCGCTTCGCGTTCGGCGAGAAGAAGCGCGGGTGGTTCCTCTTCGGCGGCGGATCGCGCCTCTCCGCGGGCTACGCGCCGGACTTCCGCGTCCTCGTCGCCGCCGGCTACTCCTTCGGCATCGCCGACACCAACCCGACCTCGCCGGGCAAGCGCTTCCAGATCGAGCGCTTCGCCGAGCACGGCGCCGACACCGACAGGGACGGGCTCCCCGACGACATCGATCTCTGCCCGACCGAGCCCGAGGATCACAAGCCGCCGAACCCCGACGACGGCTGCCCGAGCCCGCCCGATCGCGACGGTGACGGCATCCCGGACAACGTGGACAAGTGCCCCGATCAGCCCGAGGACTTCGACGGCGTCCAGGACGACGACGGCTGCCCCGAGGACGACGCCGACAAGGACGGCGTCCCCGACGCGACCGACGCCTGTCCCAAGGAGCCCGGCGAGGCGAGCCCCGAGGCCGAGAAGAACGGCTGCCCGCAGTTCATCCGCCGCGTCACCGCGTCGAACGAGATCCAGATCCTCAAGCAGGTGCAGTTCGCCACCGGCAAGTCGACGATCCTCTCGAACAGCTTCCCGATCCTCGACGAGGTGGTGCGCCTGCTCAAGGTCAACCCCGACATCAACCACCTCGACATCGAGGGCCACACCGACAACCGCGGCTCGGACGACCTCAACGAGAAGCTCTCCAACGATCGCGCCCACGCGGTGATGAACTACCTCGTCGACCACGGGATCAACGCCGACCGCCTGGGCTTCGCGGGCTACGGCCCGAAGCGCCCCATCGCCGACAACGCCACCGCCGAGGGCCGGCAAAAGAACCGGCGCGTGGAGTTCCACATCCGCAACGTCGAGGAGGCGCCCAAGCCGTCCAGCGCCCCGAAGAACGATGCGCCCGCGCCCTCGATCGACGAGTGAGGCCCGGGGTCTCGCCCGAGGCCTCCTGCTCCTGATCACCGCCGCGCTCCTCGGCGGTTGCCAGAAGGAGCCCGGGACCTTCTACCGGTGCACCTGCACCGTGCTCACCGACTTCGACGACGCCTCGAAGCGCGACATCCGCGTCTGCGCGCCCTCCGTCAACCGCGCCGACGTGCTGGCCCGCTCCTGCGCGCGCGAGGGCGCCCCCGCGCCCGTGAGCGAGTGCGCCTGCCGCGCCGAGGTGCTGCCCGAGGCATGCACGACCGGCGAATGCCGCGCAGCAGCGCGCTGATTCGTTGGAGCACAAACGAAAGCGGCGCCACCCGGAGGTGACGCCGCTGTTCATCGATCGGCCGAGGGGATCAGTACCCGGAGCGGCGGATCGCGTGGTAGGCCGAGGAGGCCGTGCGCGAGTTGTAGACGCAGCCGTAGGAGCAGCCCTTGCACTCGTAGGCGTGCATCGAGCCCCAGCCGTCGCCGGACGAGTAGATGAAGATGTGGCCGTGGCCGTTCTCGTTGTAGACCATCGCGTCGGCCGGCTCGACGTTGCTCCGCGACACGGTGGACCACTGGCTCGTGTCCTTGTCGAAGTTCACCGTGCTGTACGGGTGATCGTCGTCGGTCAGGGTCGAGTTGCTCGCGGGCACCTGCCAGACCTTGCCGGCGAGGCCCGAGCAGTCACCGCCGTAGCTGCCGCTGTGCGAGCAGCTCGGGCAGCTCCCGGAGCACGAGCCCGCGTTCGACGCCGACGGGCCTTCGGGCCGGAAGCGGCCGTGGCCCCACCAGTACGAGAAGCCCACCGCGGACTTGGCGCGCTCGAGCGCGTCGGTGCGCTTCTGCGAGACGCCGCTGCCCGACCCGCCGCCGGGGCTCCCGCCGCCGCCCGAGGCCTTCAGCTTGAGGTAGGCGCCGTAGCTCCAGCCCGTCGTGCCGTCGTGCTTCACGTGGTAGAAGCCGTTCTGCGGGGCCGCGTCGAGCAGGGTGACCTCGGCGCCCTCCGGGATCACGTGCAGGATCGACTTGTTGGTCGAGGGCCCGGTGCGGAGGTTGAGGTTCGCGGTCGTCACCAGCTTGGAGCCGGCCGCGTGCGAGCCCGTGAGCGCGTCGTTGTTGGCGTCGACGGTCTCGGACGCGCCGACGAGCTCGGTGGAGTCAGGATCGCCGGGCGCGGCAGAGCAGGCCGAGAGAGCCAGGAGCGAGCCGATCGCGGCTGATGCGGCGAGAGAAATCCAGCGAGAGTTGAGCGATGACATTGTTCTTGCACTCCTCGATAGGCGCGGCGAAACGTGATGGCTGACCATTGAGCAAGGGCCGTACCGACCGCGTTGGCATGAATGTGAAGGAGAGCAATCGTGCGCAGAGGTAGGATATTTGGCTTCGCTGTCGGAGCTGTGCTCCTGGTGTCGTTTGCGGTCACGCGCGCCTGTGTAGGTGGACGTGGGGCAAACGATGGATCGTCGAAATCATCGGCAAATTCGTCGAAAAAAGCGACCGCCGGGGCGACGGCCAAGGTCTCGCCCCATGGCTCGGTCCCGACGCCGGTCATCGCGGCGTCGGCGGTCACCGAGGTGCCCAAGAAGGATCCTGCCTCGTCGAAGGTGGTCTTTTTTTCCCCATGGGGTGGATCAGACAAATCCCAGGTGGGCCGCGAGCGCCTCCAGGAGGGCAACCCGGTGGCGCCCATGAGCCTCGCCCAGGACAGCAAGGGCCGCATCTACGTGCTCGATCAGGTCAACGACCGGATCGTCCGCTACGGCACCGACGGCAAGCCCGAGGGATCGAGCGATCTCAAGCTGCGGGGCGCGCAGGACCTGGCCATCGGGGCCGACGGCTCGATGGCCGTGCTCGATCGGCTCTCGGACAAGGCGATCGCGCTCTACGACGAGGGCGGCGCGCTGCGCGGGCAGCTCCCGATCGAGGGCGAGGGCGTGGACGAGCCCGGCCTGCTCACGGGCGTCTTCATCGACGGCAAGGACGTCTACGTCGAGCGCGAGCACGGCACGCTCGTGAAGATCGGCGACACCTCGGGCAAGCCGGCCGATCCGCGCACCGAGATCCCCGGCCGCCCGAGCCGCGACGGGCTCTCGTACCTGAACGCCGGGATCATCAACGCCCAGGCCGGTCGCACCTGGGTCTCCTCGATCGATCGCGCGACGGGCGATCACCGCTTCACCCGCGAGCTCAAGCAGCGCGCGCCGGTGCGCTCCATCGTCCTGCTCGACACCGACAAGGGCGGGATCATCTACTTCGCGGTCGACGTCGAGCAGCAAGAAGGAGGCGACGCCGTGCTCCTCACCTGCCTCGATCCGCTGAGCGGCATCCCCATCGGCAACGCCGTGCTCCCGGTCAACACGATGCCCGAGGAGACGTTTCGTGACCTCACCGTGCTCGACGAGGGCGGCGTGGTGTACGCGCTCCGCTCGGAGAAGGGCGTGAGCTACTTGCACTTCGACTGCAACTGAGCAGGCCGGCGAGAACGCCATCTCCCGTTCAGCCGGAAGCCCTGATACCAAGGAACGATCGCGCATGCGCCGCTCGCTCGTTCAGCCTGATCGCGCGCCCCGCCCCGGCGCGGTCATCCTGATCGGGGCGGCGCTCGCGCTCACGATGGCCGAGCGGCTCGTGCTGGCGCAGGGCGCAGCGGCCGGTGATCCTGCGCGCGTCGCGCTCACGTGGAAGGCGCCCGAGGGATGCCCCGCCGCCGCGGAGGTGAGCGCGGAGGTCGATCGCCTGCTCGGTCCGAAGGGCGCGCGCCCCGCCGCGCCGATCCAGGCCGAGGCGAGCGTGGTGGCCGACGATCGCGGCGGCTATCGCGTGCACCTCGAGACGCGATCGAGCGGGCCGACCCGGGTGCGCGAGATCAAGGGCTCGTCGTGCAAGGCGCTCGCGGACGCCACGGCCTTGATCCTGGCGATGATGATCGACCCGAGCGCGGCCCTCGCGAGCGCACCGCCGAGCGCATCCGCGAGCGCGCCGCCGCCTCCAGCTCCGCCGCCGAGCGCTTCGGCGAGCGCGCCGCCTGCACCGCCGCCGAGCGCGTCTGCGAGCACACCGCCGCCACCGCCGAGCGCGCCCCCTGCGCCGCCTCCTCGCCCGATCCCGAGCATCGAGCCGCGTGCGCCGCGCGCTCCGCTCACCCTGGGTTTCTCCGGTCAGGCCGTGATCGACGCGGGCAGCTTGCCCGGGGTCTCGCCCGGCCTCTCCCTCGGCGCGGCGGTGGGGTATCGCTTCCTGCGCGGAGAGATCGGCGCGCTGTTCCTGCCCGCGCGCGACCAGACCGCGGCCACGAAGGCGAGCGCGGGCGCGACGGTGGATCTTCTCGCGGGGACGCTCACCGGCTGCTTCTGGCCGACGGTTTGGAAGCTCCAGCTCGGCCCCTGCGCCGGCCTCGAGCTCGGGCGGATCCGGGCGCGGGCCTTCGGGGTGACCAGCCCGGGCGAGGGGACGGCCCTCTGGTCGGCCTTCCGGGCCGGCGGCGGGCTCGCCTGGTCGCCGATCGCGCCCCTCTTCCTCGGCCTGCGCCTGGAAATGGCCGTCCCCTTGCAGCGCCCCGGCTTCGTGATCGGCAATGTCGGTACCGTGTATCGCCCCTCGCCCGTGGCGGCCGGGCCCTCGGCGGTCTGGAAGTGCGCTTTTGAGATTTTCGATCACGGGAGCGCCTTTTCTCGGCCACTCTGAACGCTGACCCGGTGCCCCCTTCCCTCGACGCCGCCGTATCCTATCCCACCGCAGAGCCCCACCCCGGGCCCGTGGTGGGGCTCGATTTCGAGCCGGCAAAACGGCCGAGCGCCGCGGAGCTGGCCGTGGATTTCGAGGCCATCTACGAAGATCACTTCGATTTCGTGTGGCGCAACCTCCGCCGCCTCGGCGTGCAGGAGGCCCAGCTCGACGACGCCGCGCAGGAGGTCTTCCTGGTCGTCCACCGGCGCCTCGCCGAGTTCGAGGGCCGATCGTCGCTCAAGACCTGGCTCTTCGGCATCCTGGTCCGCGTGGCGGGGGATTGTCGTCGCGCCGTCCGCCGCAAGAGCCCGCATGCCCGCTCGCCGGGCGGCGCGGTCGACGCCGACAGCGTGGCCGACGAGGCCGCGGAGAGCGCGCACGATCGCACGGCCCGCTCCGAGGCCGTGCGCCTGCTCCACCGCCTGCTCGACGAGCTCGACGACGACAAGCGCGCGGTCTTCGTCCTCGCGGAGCTCGAGCAGATGAGCGCGCCGGAGATCGCCGAGTCGCTCGGCCAGAACCTGAACACGATCTACGCCCGGCTGCGGGCGGCGAGGCGCGAGTTCGAGCAGGCGGCCCTGCGCGAGCGGGCGCGCGATACCTGGAGGCTGCGATGAGCGAGCTCGGTCCCGAAGCAAGGGAGATCCTCGAGGCTGCGCGCCACGGCGACGATCCGACCCGCGACGATCGCGCGCGGGTGAAGAAGGCCCTCCTCGTCGGTCTGGCGGCCGGCTCGGCGGTCGGCGCGGCGCCCTCCGCTGCGCAGGGCGCGCTCGCGGTCGCCGGCGCGAAGACGGGAGGCGGCGCCCTCGTGCTCGCGGCCAAGGTGCTCGCCACGGTGGCGGTCGTCGGCGTCGCGAGCGTCGGCCTCGCCCGGCTGACAGGCGCTCCTCCGCGTGCCCCGGCCCCCGTGGCCGCGCCCACGCAGGCCGCGATCGAAGCCGCGCCGCGAGCAGCCGATCGCCCGGAGCGCCCGGTCGATCCACCGCTCGATCCACCGCTCGATCCACCGCTCGATCAGGCGAGCGATCGCCCCGCCGATCCGCCGGCCGCGCCTCCGGAGCCCAGGGCGATCGTGGCCGCTCCGCCCGTCGCGATCGCGCAACCTCGGCCGCAAAAGGTAGCCGCGGCCGACCCCGACACCCTCGAAGCCGAGACCCAGAAGCTCCGGGAAGCGCACGGCGCCTTGCAAGACGGCGATCCACAGAAGGCCATCGCCCTGCTCGACGAGCAGTCGGCCGCCTACGCCAAGGGCGAGCTGCGCGAAGAGCGCGCCGCCGCGCGGATCCTGGCCCTCTGCAAGCTCGGCCGGGTCGACGAGGCGCGGGCCGCCGCCGCGCGGTTCTTGCGCGAGAGCCCGACCTCACCGCTCGCCGACCGCGTCCGCGCCGGATGTCCGACCCGAGGCCCGGCACCTTCTTCACCCTGACGTACGATTTGTTCACGGACGGGGTCGGGGCCGGCCACCCCCGTGATCGCGAACGAAGACCGATGAAGACCCGGTGGGCGCGCCCACCGCCGACCACGAGCAAGCCGAGGAGCCCGCCCATGAACGCAGCCCGAACCATCTTCCAGTACCTGTCGTTGAGCGCGCTCTTCGCCGGCGCCATCCAGGCCATGGCCGCCTGTGGAACAACGGGCAACGATGTCCCCATCGGCTCGGACGACTCGGCCATCTCCTGCGCCGCCGACGCGGACTGCCCCGCCGGCAAGACCTGCCAGGACAACCACTGCAAGCCCGCACCCGGCTGCTCGCTCGAGATCTGCGACGGCATCGACAACGATTGCGACGGCCAGATCGACGAGGGCCCGCTCTGCCCCGGCAACCAGGCCTGCGTGATGGGCCAGTGCCAGGCTCCCCCGGCCTGCATGAGCGACGCAGATTGTTCGATGGGCCAGACTTGCCACAACGGCGCTTGTGCGCAGCCTCCGCCGCCGCCCGGGTGCATGAGCGACGCAGACTGCCCGATGGGCCAGACTTGCCACGACGGCGCTTGCGCAGAGCCTCCGCCGCCGCCTGGGTGCATGAGCGACGCGGATTGCCCGATGGGCCAGACCTGCCACGACGGCGCTTGCGCAGAGCCTCCGCCGCCGCCTGGGTGCATGAGCGACGCGGAGTGCCCGATGGGTCAAGTGTGCCTGAACGGCGCCTGCCACCTGCCGCCGCCGCCAGGGTGCATGAGTGATGCGGAGTGCCCGATGGGTCAAGTGTGCCTGAACGGTGCCTGCCACCTGCCGCCGCCGCCAGGGTGCATGAGTGATGCGGAGTGCCCGATGGGTCAAGTGTGCCTGAACGGCGCCTGCCACCTGCCGCCGCCGCCAGGGTGCATGAGTGACGCGGAGTGCCCGATGGGTCAAGTGTGCCTGAACGGCGCCTGCCATCTGCCGCCGCCGCCAGGGTGCATGAGTGATGCGGAGTGCCCGATGGGTCAAGTGTGCCTGAACGGTGCCTGCCACCTGCCGCCGCCCCCAGGGTGCATGTCGAACGCGGATTGCCCGATGGGTCAGGTCTGCGTGAACGGCGCCTGCCACCTGCCGCCGCCCCCAGGGTGCATGTCGAACGCGGATTGCCCGATGGGTCAAGTGTGCCTGAACGGCGCTTGCCACCTGCCGCCGCCTCCCTGCATGTCGAACGCGGACTGCCCGATGGGCAAGGCCTGCGTGAACGGCATGTGCCAGTGACAACGAGTTGAACGGAGCGGCGCTCTCCACCGGCCGCCGCTCCACCGGATGCCCGCGGTGCTCTCCCGCGGGCATCCTTCTTTTGTCAGCCGATCGCGCACGGCCCCCCAAAGCCGATCGATGGTCCGAGCGATTCAATTGAAACGCAAAGACGCAAAGACGCAAGAAGAAACAATTCTCCCGTCTTTTTGCGCCTTTGCGCCTTTGCGTTAAATTCTGACCTGATCAGATCTGCAACACGTCTTCTCCAAGGAGAGGGCGCTCACGGATCGATCAATCCAGCCCGCGCGCCTTCCGGTACGCCGGCAACGCCGCGGCGAGGATGCGGATCGACGCTTCCAGATCCTTCTCTTTCAGCACATACGCGATCCGCACCTCGTCGGTGCCGAGGCCGGGCGTCGCGTAGAAGCCCGGGGCCGGGGCCACCATCACCGTCGCCCCGTCGAGCGCGAACTCGCTCAGCAAGAAGCGCGCGAAGTCCTCGCTGTCGTTCACGGGGAGGCGGGCGATGAAGTAGAAGGCGCCCTCGGGCTTGCGGAGGAAGACGCCGGGGATCTTCGACAGGCCCTCGAAGAGGACGTCGCGGCGGCGCTGGTACTCGGTGATCACGGCCTCGGTGTACTCGGGGCCGACCTCGTTCGCGCCGACGGCGAGCATCTGGGCGAGGCCGGGCGGGGAGAGGCGGCCCTGCGCCATCCGCAGGCAGGCGGCGTGCACGTCGCGGTTGCGGGTCACGAGCATCCCGAGGCGGATGCCGCAGGCGCTGTAGCGCTTCGACAGGCTGTCGCACACGATCACGAGATCGTCCATCCCGGGCAGGTTGAGGGCGCTCTCGGCTTTGTGTCCGTCGTACACGAACTCGCGGTAGACCTCGTCGGCGATCAGGTAGAGACCGTGGTCCTTGCAGAAGGCCGCGACGCGCTCGAGCTCCTCGCGCGTGTAGACGGTGCCCGTCGGGTTGTTCGGGTTGCAGAGCACCACCATCTTCGTCTTGTCCGTGCGCGCCTTCTCGAAGGCCTCGCGCGGGGGCAGGTGGAAGCCGTCTTCTCCCCGGCTCTGGATGGGCGAGAGCGTCACCCCGGCCATCCGCGCGAAGGCGGAGTAGTTCGTGTAGAAGGGCTCGATCACGATCGCCTCGTCGCCCGGATCGGCGCAGCTCATGAACGCGAAGAGCAGCGCCTCGCTGCCGCCGGTGGTCGCGAGGATCTGCCCGAGATCGAGCTCGATCCCCACCTTCCGGTAGTAGCTCTGCATCGCCCCGAGGTACTCCGGCGTGCCGCCCGAGGGCGAGTAGGCGAGCACCTTGGGCAGCGTCCCGAGGCGCTTCTTCATCACCTCCGGCGTCTCCAGATCGGGCTGGCCGATGTTCAGGTGGTAGACGGTCACGCCGCGGCGCTTGGCCTCGTCGGCGAGGGGGGCGAGCTTGCGGATGGGGGAGGCCGGCATCAGCTCGGCGCGTCGGGAGAGCGAGGGCTTGTTCACGAGCGGAACCTAGCCCGAACGGGGCCGCTCGTCCGCAAATTCCTGCCCGGTCAGGCCGTCGTCGTCTTCACGGCGAGCACCTCGTCGGCGAGCTCGGAGAAGGTCTTCCGCGCCGCCGCGCGCATCTCCTCCTCGGTGTTCATGAGCTTCATGAAGCGCGGCTCGAGCCCGAGGGCGCGGCTCGCCAGGCCGCCCACGATCGGCCCCCAGAAGTGATCGTTGTAGGCGTCCTGCATCACCTCGACGAAGCGGGCGAAGGGCAGGGTGTCCACGCCCGGCTTGGCGCGGAGGAGCTGGAAGCGCTTGAACGCCTCGGTGATCCGCCGGCCCGTCGGATCGACCAGATCCATCGGGCGGAAGAAGACATCCTGGTTGAAGGGCTTGCTCCGGTAGAGCACGTTCGCGAAGGCCCAGAACGCCCGCGCCTCCTCCGCGATCCCCTTCCTCGGCCGGCGCGCGAGCTCGTCGTGGTACGCCTGCGAGCCGTAGTACTCCATCATGTGGTAGTCGACGGCGATGTGCCGCGACTCGTCGCGGTTGATGAGCGCCATCACGCGATCCGAGAGCTCGTCCTTCACGTAGTCGTTGATCGAGCGGAGCAGCGCCACGTCGAGGATCAGCTCGCCCATCGTGATGTAGACGTTGGCCACGTCGTCGGAGAGGTAGCGGACCGCGTCGACGAAGTGCGGGAAGAAGGCGCGCAGGCTCTCGTTCTCCCGGTAGATCCGGTGGTGGTGCTTGTCGTAGTGGTCGGCCAGCATCTGCGCCGCGTGCGAGTGGCGCACCTCGTCGACCACGAAGGTCTCGAAGATCTGCTTGAGCACCGGGTCCTTCACGCGGCGCGTCTGCTCGACGAAGAGCGCGCCGGCGAGCCGCTCGATCCCCGCCATGTCGGTGAAGAGCTGGACGATGGTCTCCTCCTCGCGCCGCGACATCTCGCGCGACGGCAAGGACCAGTCGAGGTCCCCCACCTTCCATTGATCCTGCCGGCACTTCTGCAGCATCCGCTCGAGGTTCATGCCCGGCATGGTGCCAAGCTTTCTCGCCGGCCGCGAACGCCTTTTGCACGTCACGGTGGCGGCCGGAGGCGTTGATCGTCGCTCGGGGCGTGGGCTACGTCGACCGCTTGCTTGCGCGCGCGGTTTGGGCGGCGGCGCACGAGCATCGCGTTTCCATGCACCTACATGGCCGCCGCTGTCAGGCCCGGGCGGAGAGTGGGAGCTTCCGCGTCTGCCTGGCCATCGGATCGCGCCAGAGCGGCATCAGCGAGGGCATCCGCTGCGACATGTCCTCGCAGTAGGAGTGGTGCTCCCGCAGGATCCGGTTCTTCATGGTCGGCTGCTGGATCCGCTTGTGGTTGACCTCGAAGCGGTTCTTGCTCGTCGGCAGGGCCTGGACGGCGATGTACTCCTTGAGCAGGTCGAGGTGCTCGTTCGGGATCTCCACGAGGTAGCCCTCGGGCCCGGTGGAGACGACGCGAAGCGCCTCGAACTTGTGCTTCTTCGGCGCCACGCGGCCGAGGTAGGCGTACGGCCGGTTGAGCAGATCGACCTCGAAGAGGAAGCGCGCCTTCGGGTCGCTCCAGAAGGCCTGCGTGCGGCAGAAGCTCTCGATCAGCTCGTCGAAGCTCTCCCGGTCGGTGTGGAAGTTCGTGTACATCATCGCCCCGAGGTTGTCGAAGCGCACGAAGTCGTTGCGCCTGACCGACTCCTCCACGAACTTCGCGTGCGAGAACGCGGGGAAGCGCTTGCAGAAGGCCATGAAGCTCTTGAAGAAGTCCTCGTAGCGGACGACGCCGTTGCGGCTCAGGTAGCGCCCGAGCGCCCAGAGGCCGCGCTGCGTGTGCAGGCTGCACACCGCGTACACGTAGCGCACGCCCTCTGCGTAATCCTCGGCGTTGACCTGGTTCGTCCGGATCACCACCTCCGCCTCGCTGTTGTCGTCGGTCTCCTTCATCGTCACGAGGCCGTACTCCTCGCGCTTCTCGTTGAGCTCGACGTTGTTCATCAAGAGGAGCGGGTAGACCTGGAACGAGTCCGCCTCCATCTCGCAGAGCTGGGCGAGCCCCGTCTGGAAGGACGCGAGCGTCTCGCCGGGGAGCGGCCAGATCATCTCCACGAGGGAGCTTATCCCCTGCCGGTTCAGCGACCGCTGGAGCTCCGTGTACGAGCTCGTCTTGATGTTGTCGCGGTTGACGAGCTTGAGCGCCTCGGGGCTCATCGTTTGAAGTGCAACGGATTGCGACGCCAGCATCCCCGCGTCGTGCAGCACCTTGGTGATCTCCGTCACCCGCTCCGGCGTGTTCTTCGACCCGCAGAAGTACACGGCCATCGGCGAGCCGTTCACCTTCTGCTCCGAGGCGAGGTACTCCGACAGCGTGAGGTCGCGCGGGAGCATCCCCCAGTTCGCGTCGGCGATGAACAGGTACATGCAGCCGCTCTTCGTGATCCACGAGAGCTCCTGCTCGATGCGGTTGTTGTCGTACTTGAAGACCTTCGCCCCCACGGCCGCGCCCCAGTAGCAGTAGTTGCACTTGAAGGGGCAGCCGCGGTTGGTCTCGATCACCATCCACGAGTACTTGCCCTTCTCGAATACCCCTTCGAGGAAGGGCGAGGGCACCTCCGACAGGTCCTGGATCCGCGGCTCGGCCTCGGTCGTCACGAGCTCGCCGCCCTTGTAGAAGCTGAGCCCCTTCACCGCCGAGAAGTCCGGCTTGCCGTCACCCGCGGCGAGCACCGCGCGCAGGATGTTCGACATCGTCCGCTCGCCCTCGCCGTTGCACACGATGAGGTTCTCGTGCTCCGGCTTCATGTAGCTCTTGCCGTGGTTCATCACCTGCGGCCCGCCGAGCACGTACGTCGCGCCCGGCTTGTGGGCGAGCATCGCCGCGTAGAGCCTGCGCATGAACGCCGCGTTCCACACGTAGCAGGCGAAGCCGTACACGTCGGCGTCGGCCTTCTTGAGCTGCTCGAGCACGTCGGCCTCGTTCGAGGCGACCGGCAGCGAGATCTTCTCGAACGTGAAGCCCTCGACGAGGGCCGGGTCCTTCTTCGCGTAGGCCTCCATGTAGCCGGAGGCCAGCGGCAGGACGTTGGGGAACACCGTCAGCTCGAGAAAGACGACCTTCTTGCTCATCCGTTCGACCCTTGGGGCGTGCAGATTGCCCAAGACACAAGCGTATCATGCCGCTTTCAGGTTTGAACGGGTCGAGAGGCAGCTATTTCATATGTGAAATATAATTTAATGCAACGATGATAATAAATTTAATAAAATTGCCGAATCTCAGGGCAAATCTGGTGACCCTGGTCAATGAGCCCGGCGAGCTTTCCGCTTCTCAGGCTCGCTCGAAGATGAGCGCGCAGTTATGTCCACCGAAGCCGGCCGAGCATTTTGCGGCGTAGCGCACATCGGCGGCGCGGGCCTCGCGCACCAGGTCGAGGTCGAGGCCGGGCTCGAGCTCGTCCACGTTGATCGACGGGTGGATGCGCTGGTCGCGGAGCGAGCAGACGACCGCGATCGACTCCACCGCGCCGGCCCCGCCGAGCAGGTGGCCGATCATCGACTTGGTCGCCGACATCGGGATCTTCGCGAGCCGATCGCCGAACACGCGGCGGAGCGCGAGCACCTCGGCCACGTCGCCCTGCGGCGTCGAGGTCGCGTGCGGGTTGATGTAGCCCACCGCGTCCGGGCCGATGCCGGCGCGGCGCAGCGCATGCTCGATCGCCAGCGCCAGGCCGAGCCCCTCGGTGTGCGGCCGGGTCAGGTGCTGCGCGTCGGTGGTCATCCCGAAGCCGGCCACGTAGGCGAGGATCGTCGCCCCGCGCGCCTTCGCATGCTGCTCGGACTCGAGCACCAGCGCGCCCGCGCCCTCGCCCATCACGAAGCCCGTCCGGCCCTTGTCGAAGGGGCGGCTCACCTTCGCCGGATCGCCGCCCGCGCCGGCCCGACCGAGCGCGCGGGCGTTGCCGAAGCCGGCCACGGTGTTGAGCCGCGTCGCCGCCTCGGCCCCGCCGGCCACCATCACCTCGGCGTCGCCGGCCTCGATCATCAGCGCCGAGGTCGCGATCGAGTGCGTGCCCGTCGCGCACGCGCTCGCGAGGCTGTACGACGGCCCCATCAGCCCGTAGCGCATGGAGATGAGCGCCGCCGCGCCGTTCGGCATCACGCCGGGCACGAAGTACGGCGACACCGCCCGCGGGCCGCGCGCCGCGCTCTTCTCGATCTGGTGCTCGAACACGTCCACCGAGCCCATGCCCGTGGACATCAGGCAGCCGATCGCGGTCCGCTTTGCAATCCCCGGCACCTCGGGCAGCGGCCCCTCGTCCTCCGGGGCGCGCAGCGCGCCGAGCCCCGCATGCTCGATGGCCTCGCTCGCGGCGCCCAGGCTGAAGTGGGTGACGCGCCCGTAGATCTCGGCTTCCTTGTGCGAGAGGTAGCGCTCGACCTCGAAGCCCTTCACGGAGGCGGCGATGTCGCTCCGGAGCTTCTCGGTCGAGAACTCGGTGATGAAGTCGACGCCGGACTTCCCGGCGCAGAGGCTCTGCCAGAAGGTCGCGACGTCGCACCCCACCGGGGAGACGACGCCGAGCCCGGTGACGGCGACGCGGCGGCGCATGGAACGACCGCTACTTGGCCGCGAGGCGCGCTTCCACCTTCTCGCAGAGATCGCCCACCGTCTTGAGCTCGACGAGGTCCTCGTCGGGGATCATCACGTCGAGCTCCGTCTCCATCTCGCCGATGATCTGCATCATCGAGAGCGAGTCGATCCCGAGGTCGGTGATGACGCTCTTCCGCGTCACCGCGGGGAAGCTCTTCTTGTCGACCCGCGCGGCCACGGTCTTGAACAAATCCAACAGATCACGCTGTTCCGTCATGACTAACCGATCCTCTTGAGCTCCATCTGAGCGAGCGAGCTGTAGTGAATGTCGAAGGCGCGGACGCAGGTGCCGAGGTAGCGATCGTAGTCCTCGAACACCTTGTCGCCCCACTTCTGCCGCACGGTCTTCTCGTTGAGCCGCAGGCGCCGCTGCCACTCCGCCGTCGTGCGCTTGTAGTCGTTCCTCCGGGTGTTGACCTGCATCACCTCGAAGTACGGGTTCACCGCCTGGATCAGCTCGTCGAGCCGCGGGTTCAGCCCGCCGGGGAAGATCTCCTTCGTGCAGAAGAAGTAGTCCTCCAGGTCCTTCTTGGTGTCGGCGGGCAGCGCGCCCCAGGGCCGCATCTTGGGCGTGCGGTTCCGGAGGATGGCCTGGAAGCCGAAGTACGAGCCCGGCTTCGTCAGCTCCCAGCACTTCTTGAAGTAGGCCCGGTAGATGTCGACGGCCTTGCCGAGGCGCGCCTCCTCCGGCGAGCAGAGGTGGTCGATCATGCAGATCGAGATCAGCGCGTCGAAGCGCTCCTTCGTCTCCCACTTCATGAAATCCGCGCCCACGCACTCCACGCCGGGGAGCTTGCGCGCGTTCACCTCGGCCGCCTGCGCGGTCGAGAGCGTCACGCCGACGGCCCGCTTCACCTTGCGCGCCGTGACCGCGTACTCGAGGCACGCGCCCCAGCCGCAGCCGATGTCGAGCAGCGATTTCTCCGGCGTGAGCTTGGCGAAGTCGGAGAGGATCCTGAGCTTGTTGAGCTGCGCGGCCTCCAGCGACTGATCGTCCGACTCGAAGACGGCGGAGGTGTAGTTCATCCGCTCGTCCAGCCAGAGCCGGAAGAACTCGTTGGAAACGTCGTAGCTGACCTCGACCTCGGCCTTAGTGGATCCCATCGATGGCTCCTTGGGTGCTGTCTTTGCGAACGGACGGGAAGCTGCTCGGGCCCGCGGAGGCCGTGACGGACGCGACGCTCGGCACCGGCGAGGCCGCGGGGATCACGGGCGCCGGGGGCGCCGACCTCGACGCGGGGCGCACGCTCTGCCGGTCCGCGGCGTCGACCTCGCGATCCACGCTCTCGTCCGACTCGGAGACGAGCTCGAGCTCGCCCGCCTCGAGGCGCCGCTTGCACTCGCGCCGCCGCACCTTCCCGCTCGACGTCTTGGGCAAGGTCCCGCGCTTGATGAAGACCACCTCGCCGATCGTGAGCCCGAGCTCGGCGCGCACGGCCCCGATCACCGCCGCGGCGATGCCCTCGGTGTTCTTCCGCGACTCGGCCACCACCACCGCGATCTCGGCGCCGGCGTCGTCGAGCCGCGAGAACGCCACGCACTGCCCGTCGCGCACGCCGTCGATCTTCGAGACGATCTTCTCGATGTCCTGCGGGTAGTAGTTCTTCCCGTTCAGGATGATGAGGTCCTTCGCGCGCCCGCAGATGAAGAGGTCGCCCTCGGCCTGGTAGGCGAGATCGCCCGTCCTGAGCCACCCGCCGCCGAACGTCTCGAGGGTCGCCTCGGGGTTGCCGAAGTAGCCCGCGGTCACGCTCGGCCCGCGCAGCCACACCTCGCCCACCTGCCGCTCGCCGAGCACGCCGCCCTGTGGATCGCGGATCGTCAGCTCGTGGCCGGGGAAGGGGCGGCCGCACGACACGAGCTCCAGCGCCGCGCCGCCGTTCGCGCGCTCGGCCTTGCCGTGGCGCATCGCGGAGACGTCGATCGTGTCGGTGCGCAGCCGATCGGTGATCGGGGCGAAGGTGATCGCCAGCGTGGCCTCGGCCATCCCGTACGACGGGAGGATGCTCTCCGGCCGGAGCCCCTGCGCCGCGAACCGATCGAGGAAGGCCCGGAGCACGTCCGCCTGGATGGGCTCGGCCCCGCAGCCGAGCGCGCGCATGCACGACAGATCCCAGTTTTTCGCCTGGCCCTCCGTCACGGCCCGCGTCGCGAGCGCGAACGCGAAGTTCGGCGCGAAGGTGATCGTCCCGCGGAAGCGGTGGATGGCGTCGAGCCACAGCGAGGGCCTGCGGATGAACGACATGGTAGGCAGGAACATCACCTGCACGAGCGCGTAGAGCGGCGCGATCACGAAGCCGATGAGCCCCATGTCGTGGTAGAGCGGCAGCCACGAGACGCCGCGATCGTCGGGCGTCGACTTGAGCCCGTCGAACATGATCGCGTGGCTGTTCACGCTCAGGTTCTCGTGCGTCACCATCACCCCCTTGGGGTGCGACGTGCTGCCCGAGGTGAACTGGAGGAAGGCCAGATCCGAGAGCGACACCGGCTCCGGCGCCTGCCCCGTGAACCCCTCGGCCTCGCGCACCTCGCGCTCGAGCACCACGCGCGCCGACGAGTGCCCCGCCACGAGGTGCTCCTCGATGAGCGGCTTGAGCGCGTCGTTCGTGACGAGCACGCTCGCCCCCGAGGCCGAGAGCACGTGGCGCACCGTGTCGCCGTAGGCCTCCATCTTCGCGAGCGTCTGCGGCGGGAAGATCGGCACCGCCACCACGCCCGCGGTGAGCGCGGCGATGAAGGTCAGCACGAACTCGTCCGGCTCCGGCAGCACCAGGGCCACCCGATCGCCGCGCGAGAGCCCGAGCGAGAGCAGCGCATGCGCGCGCCTCCGCGCCTCCAGCCAGAGCTCGGGGTAGCTGACGACCCGCTCGTTGCCCGCCGCCCGCACGAAGGTCACGGACCTGTCGCTGTGGACGGCGTTCTCCCGGAGCACGTCGATGAAGGTTCGCATGCGCCTCGCTGGGGCTGGGGTACGGCATGCCCGAGCCGGACAACCCGGACGGGCAGGGCGAGGTGTAAGCGAAACCTGGGCCAGGTCAAATAGAAAGTCGGAATCAGCCTGATTCACGGCATTTCTGGGCACCTTGCCGGGATGTGTCGAAGGATTGACGCACCCGCCGCGTCGAAACTTCGTCACCTTCGACGGTCTGTGGGCAGGCGCCTACACGGGGAGGGGAGCGGGAGGGGGAACGGGAGCGGGAGGGGGAACGGGGACGCGTTGCTCGGCGCTAGGGGGCGAAGGCCATCGCGAGGAGGAGCACGATGGGGTGGTAGTGGAAGACGGTCGGGCTGCCCGGCATCGAGCCCTTCGCGCCGGCCTTGGCGTCCGACCAGAAGGCGTAGTCCTTGAACGCATCGCCGAGCGCGTCGCGATCGGCGTCGGGCATGAAGCCCATCATCTTCGCGGATTTGAACGCGCTCTTGTAGTCGAAGGACCACGCGCTCTCCATCTTCAGCACCGCGCTGCGGAAGCGCCCGCGGTTCGGGTCGGCGCCGATCGCGTTGATCTCGTCGTCGAGCAGCACCCCGTCGGGCGGCTTCACCATCAGCTTCGCCGCGACGAGCATGTCGGTGATCTCCTTCCGATCGGCCACCTTGCCGGCGGGCGAGGCGTCGAGGAGCACGAAGCCCGGATCCGTCAGCAGGTTCGACTCCGAGAACACCTCGAGGTGCAGGTACGACCCGAGCTTCGACAGACCCGGATCCGTCGGCGCCTTGGCGACCTGCCCGATCACGTCGCCCGCGTGCACGAGGATCGTCTTCTCGAGCCCGATCACCTCGTGCTTCTTGATCTTGTCGGCGAGCGCCGCGTCGGCCGCGTTGGCCTTCGCCACCACCTTGCCCGCGACGTTCGTGTACACGTACGCGTTCTTCGGCTTGACGAGCTTGATCACCTTCGAGCCCGCCGGCGCGTTCTTGTCGAGCGGCACCGGATCGATCTCGCCCCCCGTCGTGGCCGCCCGCTCGCCCGGATCGAGCCCCGGCCCGGCCACGAGCTTGCCCTTGTCGAGGACGTAGATCGGCGAGTCCTCGATCGCCTCCACGTGATCGACGCTCTTCAGGTAGAGCTGCTTGCGCCACCCGGTCTTGCTCTTCGCCGAGGCCTCTTCTCCGTCGAGGTGCAGGGAGAGGCTGTAGAGCGGCTTGCTCTTCCACGTGTGCTTGAGCAGCACGAAGTTCCGCGATCCGAAGCCCTTCTCGGTCTCCTTCTCGCCCACCCGGCAGGCCACCACCTCGCCGTCGGTCATCGCGTACACGGCCTTGCTCTTGCGCGGCACGAGGTGGACGCCCGTGTGCCAGATCCGCCCTGTCCCGACCGGGAACTGGCCGCCCTTGCTCTGCTCGGTGTTGTCGTAGAAATCGAGCGTATTGGCCACCTTCGGATCGCGCCCGTCGCCGAGGTCCATCGGCAAGGAGAGGCCCACCTTCCCCGTGTAGAGAGGCTTCGCCGCGTCCGCGTCGGTCTTGACGAAATCGGCCTTCTCCCGGTTCTGGAGCAACACCGTGTCGAGGTGCAGCGCGAAGGGCGTGGCCGGCGGCGCGCTGTCGAGCTCGCCCTCGCCCACCACCACCCGATCGAGCTCGTGCCAGCGGAGCTGGTAGCCGCACTTGGCGAGCGCGACGCCGCGCATCCGCTCGCACTCGGGGCAGGGCTTCTTGCCCTTCTCCACGCATTTGCCCACGTGGATGAGCTCGATCGTCTTGCCGAGGTGGAGCGTCTCTCTGCGGTGGCGCCAGCGCAGATCGTCGGTGTGGTGGTAGTTGTCGTGCCAGCAGCGGTAGCCGGCGACCACCTTGATCGACCCGAGCTTCGCCCGGTGCATCAGCGCGCGCGCCGCCCAGATCACGGCCTTGTCGATGCCGTCGTACTCCTCCATGTCGTACACGGCGAGCTTCTCGGCGGGCAGCCCCGCGGTCTTGCTCCCGTCGAGGAGGAACTGCCCCGCGAAGCGCTGCTTGCCGAAGCCCGTGCACTTGCCCGCGTTCGCGTGGTTCGGGCAGTGGCAGAGGATCGGCCCGTCGTTCTTGCCGGCCGCGCAGGGGCACTTGAAATCGCCCACGCGCACCGGGTGATCGCGCAGCTCGCGGTCGATCATCCGGAAGGTGTTGCCGTCGACGGAGCCCGTCACGCTGAGGCCGTGCGCCTTCTGGAAGCGCTTGACCGCGTCGCGCGTCGTCGTGTCGAAGGTGCCGTGCACGCGCACCGGATCCATGAACAGGCCGATGCCGTCGTTGTCGGTGCCCGAGCCCCAGCCGATCAGCTTGAGCTGGAGCTCCCAGGTGTCGAGGCCGTCCGTGCCCATCTCGAGCACGCGCGAGCCGTAGGCGGGGCCGCCGGGGCGAGGCATCAGTGACCTCCCGTCCGGTCGAGCAGACCCACGTCGGTGAAGCTCCCGTACGTGTCGTGCTCGGAGAGGGCCGCCACATGCGGGCAGTGCGCGCGGCCCATCGTGTCGTGGTGGACGAACGCCGACGCGCCGTCGAGCCGCCCCGCGAAGAGCTGCCCGCGCTCGTCGACGATCGCCAGCTCCGGCGCCCCGTCGAGCCCGAGATCGAAGGCGATCGCGCCGGCCCGGAGCGGCCGCGTGTTGCCTTGCTCGACCACCTCCGGCCAGCCCGCGAGCGGCGCGAAGGGCAGGATCGGCGGCGCCGCGCCCGCGAGCGGCAGGCGCACCACCGCGAGCCGGTTCGGCACCGTCCGGTTCTGCTCCAGCACCACGAACATCGGCGGCGCGCCGGGGCGCAGATCGGCCGCGATCGCCGCCACGCGGTTGGGCGTCGTGCGCAGCACCTGCTCCGCGGCGAGCACCGCGCCCGACTCGTCGAGATCGATCCGCACGATATGCGTGCTCGCCCCGTCGTCGGTCGCGTAGAGCACGCTGATCGGCCCGCTCGGACCGAAGGCGCATGCCGTGCGCGAAGGAAGCGCCGTGAGCGGGATCGCGAACGGGCGAGGCAAGGGCGCGTTCTCCGTCACCACGACCCCGCCGAGGTACGCGTGCCCGCCCTGGCTCCCGGTCGCGAGGAACACCGCGTGGCCCCGATCGGGGAAGCTCGGCACCGGCTGTACGTCGTCGAGCGGGAACGCGATGGGCCCGCTCTTCCACTGCGGGTGCGCGTTGTTGTAGCGGAAGAGCTCCACCGTGGCGGGCGATCCCGGCGACGTCACCCCCACCCAGCCGAGGTACGCCCCTCGCCCCCCGGGCGCGATCCGGCTCATCGCGAGCCGCGATCCGGCCTTCACCGGCCCGTGCGAGAAGCCGCCCTCGTTCACCATCAGGTGGTTCGACACCGCCGACTGGCGCACGAGGAGCTCCGGCGAAGGGGCGCCCTTGCGCGCCGCGATCCACGCGAGGATCGACGACAGGTGGGAGGGCGAGTCGAAGCCGATCGCGCAGGCGTCGATCGATGCCTCCGCGATCTCGAAGGGGACGCGGCCGGAGATGATCGGCGCGGTCACCGGCCCTCGCTGCTCGACCTCCACCGTGTAGCGCCCCGGCCCGAGCGGATCGCCGTGCTCCCAGAGGTTCAGCATCACCGAGAGCTCCCCCGCGGGCGCGATCTCCTGCTCCGAGACCTCGCGCGCTCGCGGCTCGTGGTGGTGGCCGGGCCCGACCCCGGGCATCCCCTCGCGGACCAGCGCCCCCGAGGCGTCGTAGATGCGGCTCAGCAGCATCTCCGGGTGATCGTCGAGCGAGGCCACCTTGTGCGGCACCGCGTCGTCGTTCCTGAGGTGCACCTGGAACATCGCCCCTTGCTCGGGGACGAGCGGGCCGCTCTGCCAGCCTGCGCCGCCGGCGGTGAGCGTGATCGAGAGCTTGTCGGGGTGCGGGTGCTGATCGCTCATGGGAGGATCCTTCTTCGTCGTCGCGGGGGCGAGGGGCGCCGTGCTCGCGCCCTCCGGGGGAGTGACGTGGGGCGAGGTGCACCCGAGGAGCAGCGCCGCGGCGATCGTCGCGATCGCGCGGGCGGGCCGCCGGGCGCGCGCCCCGTCAGAACACATCGGGGTGCGTCCAGTTGCACGGCAGGACGAGCTCGTCCCAGCCGCGCATCTTGAGCAGGCACTTGGCGCAGAAGAGGTTGCGGTTGCCGGTGTTGAGCTGGATCGCCGGCCCGACCCCGCCCGCGGGGAGCGGCGGCGAGTAGAACTGAGGCACCCCGCCGACCGGCCTCGGCGCGTTGTAATACCCCATCTTGCACGACGGATAACCCTGGTCGTGGTGCTTCCACGCCGAGTTGGTCGCCCAGCCGGTGATGAAGTGAACGAGGTGGAGCGAGTGGCCCATCTCGTGCTCGAAGGTGTCGGGGTTCCCGGCGTTGGGGTCGGTGGCGAAGTACGATTGCCCGCTCCCCCGGCAGAAGCCCGCGGTGGAGATGCTGTCGATCTGCATCCCCGCAGGGTTCCCGTTCTTCCACACGATCTTGTGGTAGTTCGGCCAGCGCAGCGTCTGCATGGTGCGCCCCGTGCCGATCCGCGGGGTGAGCCCGTCGAGGTACGCATAGGCCACCTTGTCGACCGTGTTGCTCACCCAGTTGAAGTAGCTCGCCACCGTGCCCGGCCGAACCGCGATGGCCGCGACGCCGCCGGCGAGCGCCGCGTCCGGACGCGCCGGCCCCCAGGCGGCGCCCGTCACCGGGTTGATGGCGTTGTTGTGGGCGTTGATCGCCGCGAGCACCGCCAGGGCGGCGGTCCGCCCGTCCGCGCCGACGGCCACGCCGGCGACGGCGTTGGACGCCACGTTGACGCGATTGGCCGGTATCCCGGGCGGAAGGAAATCCCGGTAAGGATCCCACTGTACGAGATCGTTCGTCACGTTGGCTGCGCCGGCGAGCGCTGGAAAGCCGACGAGGCCGAGCGCCCCGTTGCGGCCGTTGTGCAGCCCGAGGTACGTCGCGAGGACCACGTCTTGGTGAGGCTCGTTCGCCACGGGCGCGGCGGCGGGCACCGGCGTCTCCCACTCGACATAAGCATGCTCGCACATCGTGTTGAGCGTCGAGACCATCATCCCCACGCCGTCTCCGGGGTGCGTCCTGCCGCCGACCGCCGGATCGTCGATTCCGACCGTCCCGGGGAGACCGTTCGTCCCTTTGGCAGGCAGCTTGGAAGAGAGCGTGATCTGCGCCATCCGCCAGACGCTCATCTTCCCGGTGCGCGCCTTGGCCTTCGGCTTGCCGGGCACCTCGCCCATCGACCGCTCGTACGGCGCCGCGCGGACCGCCGCCTCGAGCACGTAGCTGTCCCCGCCGATCGTCGACGGCGAGAACAAGAACCCCGCGAGCCCTTGATTGGCGCCGCTCCCGAGCGCGATGGCCTCGAACCGCTCACCCCCGTTCGGATCGCCGTCCGGGTTCTTCTCGATCGAGCCCTTGTACGGGAACGCCCCGCCCTTGCCCAGGATGGGCTCCGTCCCGGCGGGGGCGGCCGAGAAGTCGTCGAGCAGGTTGGGGTTCGGCGATTTCCCGCGCACGCCGCCGTAGTGCTCATGGCAGTTGTCCCCGGGCGGGAACGCCGCCCAGCGCGCGACCGCCGCCGGCGCCGCCTCGCCCGCGGGCGGCGCGGGCAAGGCCGGGATCGCCGCCGCGGGCACGCGGATCACCCAGAGGATATCGTCCTTCTTCGACAGGTGCTCGGCGAGCTTGATCTTCTTGGTGTTGACCTCGGTGTAATCGGCGTTGGCCCCGAGCGTCAGCTTGGCCCGGTTCAGGTACACCGAGAGCTCGTTCGACCCGACCACGAAGGCCTCCGTCGTCGAAAACTCCCGATCTCCGTCGGATGCCACCTTGAACCGCTGCTGCCAGTGATCGATGATCGGGTTCACCCCGGATTTCTGGGGCGCGTAGTGCGCCCCCCGCTTCACCTTGGTCGCCGCGGCGAGCAGGTACGCCGCCTCCGGCGTGGCCGGCGTGTAGAGCGCCTCCTCGTAGACATCCTCGGCGAGCACCTCGAAGTGCGCCGGCCCCACGGCCTCTTTCTCGAAGATCCCGTGATGGCTCGTGTTCTTCGCCCCGTCCCGGCTCCTGAGCTTCGGCTCGATCTCGATCGGCAGCTCCGGCCGCGTGTAGATCGGCGTGTCGATCGCGTGCTTGGTCTTGCCCCGCGCGCCGCCGCCCACCGGCGGGGCGTCGTCGTTATCCATGTAGTTGTCGGCGAGCCGGTGCTGCCACCCGAGGGGCGCGGCGTTGCTCATCCCCTGGTTCAGCGCCTCGCCGATCATGATGTGCCGCGCGTTGGGCACCCGGATCCGCCCGATCTCCGTGTCCTTGGGCAGACGCCCCTTGTCCGCGTAGGTGCCATTCGGCTGCCTCGGCTCGATCTTGAACAGGCTGTCGAGCTTTCCCGTCACCGCCGCCGGCAGCCCCGCCTGCACCCGCAGCGACAGGCTCTCGAACCGCACCTCGAACCCGTGCTCCGCGATCGACACCTTGCCTCGCCCGGCCCCGTGAGGATCGTTGAGCGCCGCCGCGTCGAGCCCGATCATGACGCGCAGCCGGTAGGGCGAGAACTCCGGCGAGATGTATTTCCCGCTCAGCGTCCCGGCGTTCGCCTTCCCGTCCCAGGTGTTCCACGGCGTGTCCCCGGCCGCCGGGTTGAAGTCCTCGGTGTAAAGAGGCTTCCCGCTCGGGTACCGCTCTCCCCAGATCTCGTATCGACCCTTGAGCGCGACATTGCCCTTGTTGGCGACATGGATGCTCGCGTGGAGCTTCTCCTGCTTCGGGCAGAAGGCGTTGTCGATCGATTTGATCGACACCGAGAACCCGTGCACCCGGAGCTTGGGCGAGCTCACCTTGCCGCGCGAGGTCACGTGCCCGTTCTTCGGCGTCGGCTTCTCCCGGAGGATGGCGTCGAACACCAGATCGCCGTCATCGAACGTGTTGGGGACAACCCATTTCACCTTCTGCTGATCCCCCGAGGCGGTGAGCTTCGTGAGGATCGCCATGTTCCCGTTCTTGTCGCGGATGCGGATCTCGACGGTCTGCCCCGCCTCGAGCCCCTTCGCGGTCACGCTGAGCTCCACCTCGTCGCCCGGCTTGGCCTCGGCCTTGTCCCATTGCGGGTCGGTCAGGTTGAGCGGCTTGAGCTTGACTTTGGTGGCCACGACGTCCTCCTGTGCGCCCCGTTCAGGCCGAAAGCACCGGCGGCTCGGTGTCCACCAGGAGCACCGGCGACTCGCCCGAGGTGAGCTTGCCGATCACCGCCTTGAAGACGAACTCCTGCCCATGCTTCGCGGGGAGCTTCCCTTTCCAGTCGATCTTGTACTTGTGGGCGAGCACCGAGGCGGTGATCTTGAGCCCCTTGACGGCGTCGATCAGGTCTTTGCCCCCCTTGGCGAAGATCTGAAGCTCCGTCGCCGAGCCGTCGGGCACGTTCTCCGTGAAGACGGAGAGCACCACCTCGTCCCCGTGCCACGCCCTCTTCTTCGTCCAGAAGAGGGTCGCGACCTTGGCGATCTTCCCCTTGTTGGGGACGTTGTGCGGCCCCGCGAACTTGCTCATGCCGCCGCCTCCTCGCCGCTGCTCTCGTCCTCGCCTTCGTCTTCCTCGCCGGCGTCCTCGTCGTCTTCGTCGCCCTCGTCCTCGCCCGCGTCGTCGCCCTCGTCCTCGCCGCCCTCGTCCTCCGCGGCGTCGCCTCCGCCGCCGTCGTCGGTGCCCTCGCCTCCGCCGTCCGCGTCCGGCGCGACCACGTAGCTCAGCGCGTCCTCGCCCTCGGGCTCCACGCTCACCTCGCAGCCGGGGTGCTCCGGCAGGTGCACCCAGACGAGCTTGCGCCCCGCCGGCACGAGCAGCTCGAGCTTGCCGCCCTTCGACTCCGCGCTCTCCTCGTGCCCGTCGGAGAAGCGCACGATCACGGGCGTGTCCGCGAGCGGCCCCTGATCGTCGCTCAGCTCGAGCTCGTGCTTGACGAACACCCGCGCCGGCGAGCTCGTGGCGTACGACTCGCCGATCTTCGCGCGGAAGACGACCGAGCTGCCCGGCAAATCCTTCACCGCGGCCTCGTCGGGCGTCCACGTGCCCTCCAGCACCCGGCTCGCGCTCACCTTCCCGCTCGCCTTCCCGATCGGCTTCTGGTCCGTCGCGCGCGCACAAAAAATCTCGAACTTCCCGGCCGTCCCCGGATCGAAGCCCGCCGCCTGCGCCTCGAGCTTCACCTCCTTGCCCGCGACGATCGGCGAGGTCGCCCAGCGCGGCGACGAGACGAGCTTGAACGTGAGCTGGTAGTTGCCGGGCGGGACCGAGCTCTCCTTGACGATGCCATCGGCCCCGAGCTTGCCCGACTTCGTCGTCTTGCCGTCCGGGTAGGTGAGGATCCACTCGAGGCCCGGGAACGGATCGTCGAAGAGATCGGTGATCTCGAACTCGACGTCCTGATCGGCCTTCTCTTCCTTCTCGGGCGCCTTCTCCTCCGGCGCTTCCTCGACCCCGCCGTAGGGCACGGGCCGCATGCGCGTCGTGACCGCCGCGACGATCGTCCCCATCCACAGGCGCGAGGCGAGCTGATCGACGACCGCGTCGTCGTCGAGCCCTTGATCCGCCGAGACCGCCGCGCGCGCCGCGATCGCGCGCAGGACGCTCATCGCCTCGACATCGCCGATGAAGCGGCGCAGGAACGCGAGCGCCTGCGCCCGATCCGTGAAGCGCACCGCCCCCTCGCCCGGCGGCTCCCCCGACCAGGGGCGATCCGAGAGCTCGATCTCCTGAAATCCGGCGGAGTGAAGGGTGCGCACGCGCTCTCCTCGATGGGCAGCGACGAGTAGCGAACCCTGCCCCGGCGAGGCTGTCAAGCCCGAGGCAGGGTGCGCGCCCGCACCGTCACTGACGCGCCTCGTCCACCTCGCTCACCGCCGCCTGCGCACACCTCAGCGCTTCTTCCCCGCCCGCTTCGCCAGCAACGCCCGGAGCTCAGCCACCTCGCGCAGCGCCGCTTCCTTGGCCGCGCGCTCGGCTTCCTTGGCCGCGCGCTCGGCTTCCTTGGCCGCGCGCTCGGCCTCGGCCTCCGTGGGGAAGAGCTCGCTTCCCGTCGGGCCCATGCCGATCCGCAGCCGGGCGTTGTCGCCCTCGCCGACCACGCGCAGGAAGCAGCCGAGCGTCTTGACCTCGATGCGATCGGCGTTGGTCGACTCGACCCGCACGAAGCCTCGCCGCTTGAGCCTGCGGTAGCGCTGCCAGCGGACCCGGTCTTCGCCCTTGTCGCAGTCGGCGTCGAAGATCACGAGCTCGTCGGCGCCGAGCTCGGCGTAGCGATCGGGCGCGTCGCGGTAGTCTTTCTCGGCGTCGTCGGAGGTGGTGACCTCGAGCGCAAAGCTCGGCGCGATGCCCGTCTTCCACGTCTTCCAGCTCTTCACGCGGCGCTTCGGATCGACGCCGGGCAGCACGTACACGTCGGGGGCGACGACCTTCTTGGGGTTGAACTGCTCGTAGTAGATGAACTGATCGGCGCCGACGAAGGTAGGCTTGCCGAGCTCGGCGTACCAGCGCTCGACGAGGGGCCGGAGCAGCTCGAGGATCAGCATCTGGAGGGTGTCTTGTCCCACCTTCTCCTCGACGGGGTAAAACGTCGGATCGTAGGCCCGGGCGAGAGGCATGGGCGCACCGTCCTGCATGAAACGAGCCTATCGCACGAGGCATGAAAGGCAAGCCTCGCCGCACAGGTGAAAGCGTCACTTCACGGCGACGCCGATCTTCATGATCATCGCGCCCTGCGAGGGCTCGCCGCCGAGGTGGCGGCGCGTGAGGTCGTCGAAGCCGATCACGCGGAAATCCCCGAAGCCGGCGTTCTTGACATGCTCCTCGGCCGTGCCCCTGGCGAAGGCATATTCGCTGAAGTCGAAGACGACGCGGCTGCCCGGCGCGCCGATCGCGTGCATGAAGCGGAGGCTCCGCTCGACCGCATCCTGGCCGATGTACGGCAGGACGCCCTCCCACACGAAGATCGCCGGGCGCGCAGGATCGAAGCCCGCGTCGAGGAGGGAGGCCCGGAGCGTCTCCGTGAAGTCGGTAGTGAAGTCGCACGTGACGGTGCGCAGCGTGTCGGGGATCGCGACGCCCGCTGCGTCGAGGAGGGCGCGCTTGCGCTCGAGGATCCCGGGCAGGTCGATCTCGAAGGCGCGCGCGTCGGGGGCGCGCAGCTCGGGGAGGCGCAGCGCGCGCGCGTCGAGGCCGGCGCCGAGGAGGACGAGCTGGCGAATGCCATCGGCGAAAGCGTCGCGGACGCAATCATCGATGCCGCGGGTGCGGAGGCGGATGCCCTCGCGAAAGAACGGGGTGACCGTCAAGCGGTCGGTGCCTTCCCGCGCGTGCTCACCCGCCGCCGCGAAGATGAGCGCATAGGGGTCGTCGAAGAGGCGCTCGGACGCGGGGAGCGAGGCTTCTTCGGCCCGCATGGCGGCGATGGAATACGCGGTGTCGGAGACGGTGAGCGTCGTCATGGGTGGACTTGTCGTACAGCGGAAGAGGACAGGACGCTACGGGTGAGGGGAGGGCATGCTGCAGGTCGCCGTCCCGGCGCACGCGCCTCACCACACCGGCCGCAGGGGCGGAGGCGTGCCCTCGCCGGCGCCCGCGACATAGGCGGCGAGATCGTCGTGGATCTGCTGGAGCCGCCGCGGGCCGATGACCTGCGCCCACCGATCCTCGACCTCGCCCCACAGCGCGGTGGCGAGCTCGATGTACGCGCGGCCGCGCCGGGTCAGCGCGATCGCGCGCGCGCGGCCGTCGGTCGGGTGCGCGCGTCGCTCGACGTAGCCCCAGTCCTCGAGCTCGGTGACGATCTGCGACGCCGCCTGCTTGGTGACGCCGAGGTGCGCCGCGAGATCGACGACGGTCGCGTCGTCGCGATCCGCGAGGAAGCGGAAGGTGAACCCGTGCGCCGGGCGCAGCGGCTCGCGCCCCTCCTCCGCCAGGCGGGCGTGGACGTGATCGGTCATCCTCCGGAACGTCATCGCGAGGAGCAGCGGGATCTCGCCTCGCTTGCGGGGCTTCTGGGGAGCGCGCGTCATGCCGCCAGGGTGGGTCGCCTTGACGAGATGGTCAAGTAGATTTACCTTCGCACATGGTCAACCTGATTGACCAAAGGAGAGACCCTCATGACCATCGCGACCCTCGCCGACGCCAGGACCTTCACGCTCCACGGCTTCACCTTTCGCCCCCTCGCCGTCCCCTCGCGCGGCTCCTCCGAGCTGGCCGTCTGGGCCGTGGAGGCCGCGCCCGGCGCGACGAGCGAGCTGCACAGCATGGACCGTGAAGAGGTCTTCGTGGTGCAGCGCGGCCGCATCACGGCCACCGTCGGCGGCGAGCGCTGCGAGGTCGGCGCAGGCGACGTGCTCATCGTGCCGCCGAACACCGCCCTCGAGGTGCGGAACGGGCACGACGGGCCGACGCTGTTCACGGCATGCACCTCCGTCGGGATGAAGGCCACCATCGGTGGAAAGGTGATGTCGCCCCCGTGGGCGCAGTGACCCCGGGTCGAAGAAGCGCTCGACCTCGGGGAGCGAGGCTTCTTCGACCCGGATGGCGGCGTCGAGGTCTGTCCAGATTGAGAGGGCGCGTCCGCGTAGACGAGGCGTAGAGGATGAGTAGACGAGCACCGGACCCAGAGCCAGGGGTCGGGCTGCGAGATTGACGCTACAACCTCTCATCAAGTACCTTCATGGGCACGCCACGGCAGCTCTCGAGGCGGCACGAGATCTCGACTGAGCCGGTGGAATATGACTGAG
>JAXLYT010000099.1:0-31396 GCA_046351295.1 Byssovorax sp. | reverse complement strand
GGGAGTTGCCGCAGCCCTCGTCCGGCGCCTTCAGGTTGAAGACGGGGTGGCCGAGGATGTCGAGGATCAAGGTCTTGAGCGAGAAGTGGGTGGCGACGAAGCGATCGGTCAACGTGGCGAGGATGTCGCGCTGCTCCGCCGTGCGGGCGAAGTAGTTGGCGATGGTGAGCCGCTCGCCGACGATCTCGTCCCACACCTTCTCCACCACGTTCTCGGCCACGAGGTAGGCGAAGGCCTCGTCCGGGTCGGCGAGCTCGCCGGTGTCCATCTTGGTGAGGCCATGGGCGGCGAGCGCGTCGATCCCCTTGTGGAGCGCGCGTTCGAGGTCCCACACGCTCGCGTGGAGGCCCTTGGTCGGGTCGTTGGCGGTCGAGCGGATGGTGCCGAAATAGGTGTCGATGTTGAGCGGATCGGCCGCCTGGGGCACAGCGAACTTACCGCACTTGCCCGTCCAGCCATAAGGCACCTGGCCCTGGTCGGCCACCACGTCGGCGACGCGGAGCATGGAGTGGGCGCGGAGGTCGTCCGGGCCCTTCTGCGCCTCCTCGGCCACCGGGTGCTTGCCTGTCGAGGAGCCGTAGATCGACAGCTCGAACAGGCCGGCCACGGGCCAGTGCCGGTTCTTCATCGGGTCGTCGTCGTAGGTGACGGAGAACTCGCTGTTGTGGCAGCTCAGGCAGACGAGATCGCGGTGCAGGTAGGCCGAGTCGAAGACGGCGCCGAAGTCTTGCCGGCGGATGCGCTCCATGGCGATGAAATCGACGTTGGCGCCGCTGATGGGCTTGGCGAGCATGGCAAAGAGGTTGGCCCGGTAGACCACCGAGAGGTCGTCGAGCTCGAGGGCGGAGCTCAGGAGCTGGCCCATGGTGAAGCTCGGGATGGGCGGGCCCGACGCGGCGGAGTCGTTGTCGCGCACCCACGCGGCGAGGGCGCCGTCGTCGATGGCATGCGGGTTGGGCGGCCCGTAACAATCGACCTGGTTCTTCAGCTCGATGCGGTTGACGTGGAGCGCGTCGAGGAGGAAATCGCTCCACCGCTCGCGGAAGGCGTCCTCGCGCATCAGGGCCTCGACGACGCGCTTCTTCGGCCCTTCGAGCTCGAGCGGCCCGGGCGCGGGGGCCGCCCCGCCGTCGGCCTTGCGCATGCCGTTGATGGCGTCGACATAGGCGTTGACCTCGGCCTGGCCGAGGGGGCGCCGGCCGCTGACGGCGAGGATGGCCTTGCGGACGAAGGCCTGATCGCTGGCCTGGCACTCGGTCCACTCATGAGGAGGAGGCATTTCGCCCCCGGTGCCGCCGGTGCCCGTGCTGCTGTTGCCGCCGGTGCCCGTGCTGCCGCTACCGCCCTGGCCTGTTGTGGACGCTGTGGTCCCGGGTTGACCACCGGTACCGCTGGCAGACGACGTGGTCCCGTCGGGCATAGATCCGCCCCCGCATGCGGGGAGGGCGGCGCCGGCGGCGGCGAGGCCGATCGCGAGGGCGAGGAGCTTCTCGGTGCGGCGCATGATCACCCCATGATCCCGAGCTGGCGCTGCTTCACGAGGGCAGCGGCGTTGGCTTCCGTGGTCGCCCCCGGCACGTCGGAGACGTTGTAGCTCTCCTGCGCGAAGGGCCAGATGCCGAGCGCGAGCAGCGCGGCGATGCGGTTCTCCTGCGGGGTGCTCGCGCCGGGCAAGGCGCGGCTGTCCGGCCCACAGGCGCCGAGGACACCCTTGCTCTCGGGCCGGATGGGCCCGCCGATGAAGGTGATGGGGTAGCCGTAGGGCCAGTGGTTTCGACCCTTGCCGCCGCCCTGCGCGTAGGGCGTGCGCCCGAACTCGGTGGTGAGCACGATCATCGTCTTGTCGAGGTCGAGCTTGTCCGGGTTGTTCTCGCCCGGCTGGTTGATGAGGGCCATCAGCGATTTGAGCGTGTGGCCGAGGTTGCGCGCCTGGGTGTGGGAGTTCTCGGCGTGGCTGTCGTAGCCGCCGCCGCCGTCGGCCTGGACGAGCCCGCCGTCGACGACGCAGACGTAGCGCGCCGGCGAGGTCGGGTGGGTGAGCAGGTGCGTGGCGAGCTTGAGGCTCATGGTGGTCGAGTCGGTGCCGGCGTTGTCGCCGCACTCGCTGCCGCCGAACTTGTTGAAGAAGGACGGGTCGAGCATCGCGCTGATCGCGTCGGTGCCGGCGATGGACTCGCTCGCCGCGGCGAGGTCGACGACGCGCGGCGAGCGCAGCGGATCGCCCAGGCCCTTCCAGCGCAGCCGGTCGTCGTAGGCCTTGATGTAGCTCTTCATGAGCGCGTCGTAGGCGGCGCGGTTCTGCCCCACGGTGCCGCGGGCGAGCAGCGCGCCCACGTCGCCGGCCGCGTCGACCTTGACGCTGAGCGGGCGCGCCGAGCCGGGGTGCATGCCGATGGCGGTGGCGCTGCGGATGTTGTCGGTGGGAAAGCCCAGGTTCGCCGAGAGCAGCACGTACGAGAAGGGCGCGCGACCCGGGATCTGGTTGCGATCGACGAAGTAGCGCTGGATGTGCGAGCCGAGGCCGGCGAGCGCGGGGTGACCGAGGCCGCGCCCCGCGAGCGCGAGCGGGATGGCGCCCTCGTGCGGCTCGAGGTCGTGCTGCGTGATCGAGACGCGCACGCGGTTCATCACGTCGGGCCGGTTGCGGAGGGGCATCACGTACGGCCCGAAGCGCACCATCTTCCCGTTCGCGTCGAGCGCGAAGTCCTGGAGGAGCGGGCCCTGGATGCCGCAGGAGTTGACGGCCTTCTGCACGTCGCCGCTGTTCAAGAACTGGAACCACCCGGGGCCGCTCGGGTCGAGGAAGGCCTGGTCGTCGATGCAGTAGAACGACTCGTACTGGCTGACGCCGCCGTAGAGGAAGATCTCGAGGATGCTCTGCGCCTGCAGGTTCTGCGGCACCGTCGAGGCCTCGGCGCCGGCGGGCACCTCACCGAACGCGCGCGCCTCGCCCTCCGCGAGCAACGTGGTGCCGAGCCCGGCGCCCGTCCCTGCGGCGAGGACCGCCGCGCCCTTGAGAAAGTCTCGTCGTTTCAAGCGATCCTCCGCGCTGCGCCGCCCTCCCTCCGCGATCGCGATCACGATCGCGAGGCGAGGGATGGAGCGGCCTCACCGGGCACGACACCCGGCGAGGCTCGTTCAAAGTCGCCTCGAGGTTCGCACGAGCCCGCGGGGCTCGGTCAACCGAAAGTCACCGGAATAGCCGGCTTTCGGAGGAGATTTGCGCACAGTGCGCGAGCAAAATCCGCGCGCGTTGTTCTATTGCGGCGCGGTGGGAAACGGGAACGCGGTCGGCAGGCCGGAGGGCAGCGCGGTGGGGAAGCCGGAGGGCAGGCCGCTCGGCATCGGGAAGGGCCACGCGCTCGTCGCCGTCCCGGTGGGCTGCGGCGCAGGCTGCGTCGCCGTGGGCTGCGGCTGCGGGTAACCCTGCTGCGGCTGCTGCGGGTAGCCCTGCTGCGGCTGCTGCGGGTAACCCTGCTGCGGATAGCCCTGCTGCGGCTGCTGCGGGTAGCCCTGCTGCGGGTAACCCTGCTGCGGGTAGCCCTGCTGCGGCTGCTGCGGGTAGCCCTGCTGCGGGTAACCCTGCTGGGGGTAGCCCTGCTGCGGGTAGCCCTGCTGCGGGTACTGCTGCTGCGCCTGCGACTGGTCGTGACAGCCGAGCGCGAGGACGAGACCGGCGAAGGTGATCGTCCCGAGGAGCGTGAATGCAATCGGTCGCATGGGGCGCATTCTAGCGGCGGCGTTCCGCCGCGCGCGACGAAAATCACCCGGCGGCGCGCGGGCGACCGCCTTTCCCCGGGGGAGGCTCGCATGCCACAATGCGCCGCCGAGCCCGCCTGTCCATGCGCACCGACCAGATCCACCCCGGCGACCTGATCGCCGGAAAATACCGGGTGCGAGCCATCCTCGGCCGGTCCCACGGGCTCCTGCTCGAAGGGTTCCACACCGAGTTCGACCAGCGCGTGGTGATCAAGATCCTCCTCGCCGGGCACGGCGACGAGCGCGAGATCGAGCGGTTCCGGCGCGAGGCGCGCACGCTCGCGAAGCTCGAGTCCGAGCACGCGGCGCGGATCATCGACGTGGGGACGGAGCCCGACGGCTCGTTCTACCTCGTGCGTCAGTTCCTCGAGGGGATGGACCTCCGGAGCTACCTCCAGCAGCACGGGGCGCTGCCGCTCATCGACGCGGTGCTCATCATCCTGATGGCGGCCGAGGCGGTGGCCGAGACGCACAGCCACGGGATCATCGTGCGCGAGCTGTCGCCGGCGAGCCTGTTCCTCACGCAGCGCGCGGGCGGCGCGCCGCTCGTGAAGATCATCGACTTCGGGACGGCGAAGCTGATGCGCGACGCGGCCGCGCCGGGCGCGTCGAACGACCTGACGGCCACGGCGATGTTCGGGCTCTCGGCCTACTCGTCGCCCGAGCTGCTCCGCAAGGCGAAGAACGTCGACGTGCGCACCGACGTGTGGTCGCTCGGCGCGATCTTCTACGAGCTCATCACCGGGCACCCGCCGTTCACGGGCGAGTCGGCGCGGCTGATGCTCCAGATCACGCGGGAAGAGCCGCTGCCCGCGACGCACCTCAGGTCCGATCTCCCGCCCGAGGTGGAGTCGATCCTCGGCTGGGCGCTCGCCAAGGACCTCGACGCGCGCTTCGCCAGCGTGCAGGCCTTCGCCGAGTCGCTGCGTCCGTACGCGCCGCCCGAGGGCCTCGTGCTGATCGAGCGGATCGCCCAGATCACCGAGCGCGCGAAGGCGCGCCGCCGCGGTGGATCGGCGCCGCCTCCCGCGTTCCCGAGCGCCCGCGCAGCCGCCCAGGCGCCCGCGCCCCTGCCACCCCCGAGCCTGCCACCGCGCCCGGCGGGGAGCGTGCCCCCGCCCGCGCCTTCGGGGCCCGCGCTGAGCATCCCCGACACGGTGACCGGCGTGCTCCCCGCGGTAAACGTCGCGACGGCGATGGGCTCGCAGCCGCCTCCTGCTGCACCGATGCCCGCCGCGGTGATGCCTGCTCCAGTCGACATACCGCCACCGCGATCGCCAGAGGAGTCGGTCACGGATGTGCGCCCACTCCCCGCGCCTCCGGCCGCGATCCCGAGCCTCACCGCGCCGACGCCTCCCGTGGATGCGCGGGCCCACTCCGCGCCGCCGCCCGCGCCTGCGAGCATGCCGGCGCCTGCACCCGCGCCCATGATCGCAGCGCCGCCGGCGCGCCCGTCGAGCAGCGGGCGCACGGTTGCGTTCGCGCTGCTCGCGATCGCCGCGGTGCTGCTGCCGATCGTGGTGCTGGTGGTGGTGCTGCGTCCCAAGGCAGAGCCGGGCGCCGCTGGATCGCAGAGCGCCGCCGTGACCGCGCCGAGCCCACAGAGCGCGGCCCCGCTCGCCGCCGCGCCGCCGACCGCCACGGCGCAGGTGAACGCGCCCCCGAGCGCTCCACCGAGCGCCGCGCCCGCGGCGGATCCAGCGCCGAGCAACACGACCAGCGCGACCGGCGAGCCGAAGACCGCGCCGCCGAAGACGCCGCCGCCCCCGCCACCACCGCCTCCTCCTCCGCCACCGCCGCCCGCCGCGGCCAACGGGACGCTCCTCGCCGTGGCCATGGGCGGGAGCTGCGCCTTCTCGGTGAACGGCGCTTCCAAGGGCACCTCGACCTCGATCAAGCTCTCGCTCAAGCCGGGGAGCTACACGGTGCTCTGCGCGCCCGCCGCCGGCGCGCCCAAGTCGAAGAGCGTGACGGTGAAGAGCGGCGAGACGGCGATGGCCGCCTTCAAGCTCTGATCGCAGGTCGCACGAAGCACGACGCCCGGCGCGCAGCGCGAAGCTGCGGCCGGGCGTCTCGTGGGCGTCAGCGCGCGGTTACTTGCAGAAGCCGTCGATGCAGACCTTGCCGGCCTGGCAGGCCTTGGCCGGATCGGTCGGATCGCAGTCGGTGCCGAGGTTCTGGCTCGACCCGCACACGTTGTGCGGCCCCGAGCCCGTCGTCACGCTCTTGCACTGGTTGAAGCTCGCGAGGTTGGTGCACGCGTTCGGGTTCTGCGCCGGATCGCAGCTGATGTAGCAGCTGTGGTGCAGGCAGATCGAGCTCGCCGCGCACACGTCCTGCACGCCGTCGGCGTTGCAGACGAACGAGGCCTTCTGGTCAGGGAGGCAGCCGTTCTGGACCCAGACATCGCCCGCGTCACAGGTCGGGCCCATGCTCCGCGGGATGCAGGCGCCGTCGACGCAGACGAGGGTGGGCACCCCGCCGCAGTCGTTGGTGATGGTGCATGCGAGCGCGGGCTTGGTGCAGAGGCCGAGGCCCGTGTCGCAGAGGTAGCCCGAGTCGGCCGGGCAGTCCGCGTCGTTCTTGCACGACGGCGTGCACTTGCCGGCCGCGCACTTGTCGCCGGCGGGGCACTGCGTCTGGTCGAAGCACTGATCGCCGGGCGCGGTGCAGATGCCGCTCACGCATGCGTAGCCGGCGCCGGCGCTCGAGCAGTCGGCGTTGGAGCCGCAGGCGGCCGGGTTGGCGCTGGCGCACGTCCCGTCGGCCTTGCAGGTGAAGCCGAAGATGCAGCCGTTGGCGGTGCAATCGCCGGGCTGGCAGGTGCCGTTGGGCGCGCAGGTCTGGCCGGCGGAGCAGTCCTCGGGGTTGCCGCAGTACACGACCGCCGGGCCGCCGCCGGTGCCCATGCCGCCGGTGCCCATACCGCCGGTGCCGGAGCCACCCGTGCCCGAGCCGCCCGTGCCCGTGGTGGTGCTCGAGCCGCCTGTACCCGTGCCGCCGGTGCCGGAGCTCGAGCCGCCGGTGCCGGAGCCGCCCGTGCCGCCGCCGGGCTGGCAGCTCACCGTCAAGTCGGCGTTCTGCGCGCAGGTGTACCCGGTCACGCAGCCCCAGAGCGAGCAGTCGCCGGGGTGGCAGGTGCCGTCGGACCCGCAGGTCTGGTTGGCGGCGCATTCGTCGGGGCTGCCGCAGCGCCCGGGGTTGCCGCTGGAGCTGCTCGTCGTGCCGCACTCCGAGCCCATGCAGCTCGAGCCGCTGGAGGACTCGCCGTTGCCGTAGATGGGGCACCCGGCGAGGGCCGCCGCCAGCGCAGAAACCAAGCCCAAGAGAGAGAGTCGCTTCATACCTTCTCCGAGAACGTCGCGGGCAGCGGCACCGGGAGCGAGGAAGGAAGGCTCGGCCGGCACAGCCGCGCGACGCTGGACAGGGTAGCAAGTGACGTGCCCCCGACAAGCTTCCACCGGGGCCGGCGGCGCGACCCCGATCGCGGCCGATCGTGAAAGCGCGTTCACGCAGCGCTGTGGTCGGCATGCCCTGCTCCACGCCGGAGCGGCGCGAGCGCAGCCGCGGATCGCCCTGCCGCAAAGCGCCCGATTCGTCGTCGCAGGCCGGCCCGTGCTACGGTGCGTCCCGGGGCTCGTCTGCCCCCGTTTGCCCCGATCCGACGCGAATCCTGCCCATGGATGTCACCTGCGAGCGATGTCGCACCGCCTACGAATTCGACGACGCCCTCGTCTCGGAGCGCGGCACCACGGTCAAGTGCACCAATTGCGGGCATCAGTTCAAGGTGCGCCGCGCAGAGCCGCTCGGCGCCCCGGAGCGCTGGCTGGTCCGCACGATCGACGGGCGTGAGATCGAGTTCCGCGCGCTGCGCGAGCTGCAAGCGGCCATCGCCCAGGCCCTGGTGACGCGGGACGACGTCCTCTCGCGCGGGGGCAGCCGGCCGCGGCGGCTCGGATCGATCGCCGAGCTCGAGCCCTTCTTCGCAGGGGCCGCCGCGCGCGGGCAGACCGCCGCCCAGAGCACGGTGCCCGGCCTCGGCGCGCGCCCGCGCACGCCCACGCCCCAGGGGCTCGGCGCGGTCGCCATGCCGCCCGCGGGCCCTCGCCCGCAGGAGGTCTCGGTCGCGATCCCGCTCCCCAAGGCCATGCGCGACGTGATCGCCGGCCTGCCGCCCGAGGTCGTCCAGAGCCTCGAAGACGACACGAGGGTCATCCCGCCCGGCAACGGCGCGCGCCCTGCCCCGGCCGCCCACGCCGCGCCGCAGGCCGGGCCTCCCGCCGCGCCCACGAGGCGCTCGGTGCCTCCGCCGCTCCCGGCCTCGCCGGGCGCGCCCCCGGGGATGGTGGTGGCCGCCGAGGGCGCGCCGCCGCTGCCCGCGTTCGACCCGGAGACCGCGCGCTACCAGAAGCCTCCCGTCGCGATCGAGCGCTCGCTCCCGATGCCGGACGACCTGCCCGCCCTCGCCGCGCTCCCGCCGGTGGAGCCCGCGCAGCGCCCTCCGCCGCCCGACATCCTCGCGGGCGGCTTCGTCCCCGAGGTCCGCCTCGACGCCCCCTCGCCCTCCGGCCAGCTCCGCCCCGACTCCGGGCCCTTCAGCCCCGGGCGCGCGAGCGCCATGCCGGCCACACCCACGCCCTCCTTCGCGAGGCCCTCGCAGCGCGCCGACGAGGCATACACCGAGCCGCGCTTCTCGAGCCTCGCGCCCCCGCGCCGCACCGGCGCCGCGCGGTGGATCGTCGGCTTCGTCCTCATCGGCATGCTCGCGCTGGCCGCGGTCACCGTGGGCCGCCGCTTCCTCGGGCCCGCGCCTGCCTCGAACGGCGCGACGGACGAGCGCATCGCCCCGCTGCTCCAGAAGGGCGAGGCGAGCCTGCTCGACGGCGACCTCGAGGCCGCGCAGGAGCAGTTCGCCAAGGCCAGCGCCTTCGGCGAGAAGGACCCGAAGGTGCTCGCCGATCTGGCCCGCCTCGCCGCGGTGCGCGCCGACGTGAGCTGGCTGCGCGTGCGCATCTTGCCCGACGGCGACCCCGACGTCAGCACCGCCAAGCGCGAGCTGGAGCAGGCCGCCGATCGCCTCCAGCAAGCATCCGATCTGGCCATCACCGCCGCGCCGGCCGACGTCGCCGCCACGCGCGCGCGGATCGACGCGCTCCGGGTGCGCGGCGACCTCGCCGGCGCCCGCAAGCTGGTGAGCGGCATCGCCACCGCCAGCGCGCAGCCCGACAACGCGCTCGCCCTCGCCTCCCTCGATCTGGCCGAAGACAAGCCCGACTGGCCGACGGTGCTCGATCGGCTCCACGCCGCCCTGACCGGCGATCAGAACCTCGGCCGCGCCCGCGCGCTGCTCGTCTACGCGCTCGCCCGCTCCGGCGACGGCGCGGCGGCCAAGGCCGAGCTGGAGCGCCTCTCCGCGCTGCCGCGGCCGCACCCCCTGCTCCGCGCCCTCCGCGCCTTCGTGGCCCACGAGCAGCCCGCGCCCGAGAGCTCGGCCAAGGCCGGCCCCAAGGCCTCCGCATCGGCGGCCGCGTCCGGCGCGACGGCGCGCGACAAGCCCATCCCGGACAAGCCGATCCCGGACAGGCCCGTTCCGGACAGGCCGATCCCGGACAAGCCCATCCCGGACAAGACGCCGCCGCCCCGCGCGATCGACACCTCCGATCTGCCCGGGATCAAGCCTCCGCCGCGCGCCACCAACGACACGCCGCCGCCTCCTCCGCCTCCGCCGGTGGTCCCTCCGGGCGTCGACACCTCGGACTTGCCGGGGTTCAAGTGAGCCGCGCGCCGGCGCGTCCTCGGCGCGCGACGCCTCGGATCGAGCACGCGATCGTGGTCGCGGCCTGCGCGGCGATCGCCCTCTCCGCCGGCTGCGAGGGCCGATCGCGGCGCGGCGCCGAGCCCGAGGTCGAGCCGGCTCCGGCCATCGGCGAGCCCGGGCCGGCCGGCTCCGCCGCCCTCGAGATCGACCTCTCCGGCGGCCTCCCGGAAGAGGTGCACGGCACGATCTTCGGCCCCGCGCTGCGCCGCTCCCACCTCGACCTCGTGCGCACCCTGCGCGCCGCCGCCGAGGGCGACAAACCCAAGGGCCTCTTCGTCCGCTTCGGCACCGCCACCCTCGGCCTCGCCGTCGCCGACGAGATCGGCGGTCTGCTCGGCGGCCTGCGCGATCAAGGCGTCCCGATCGTCTGCCACGCCGACGAGTACGGCAACGGCAGCTTCCTCCTCGCCTCCCGCGGGTGCAGCTCCATCTGGCTCAGCCCCGCCGGCGAGGTCGGCACCATCGGCCTCTCCGTGCAGCTCCTCTTCGGCAAGAGCCTGCTCGATCGCCTCCATGTCGGCGTCGACTTCCTCCAGGTCGGCAAATACAAGGGCGCCGAGGAGCCCTTCACCCGCGACGCCCCGAGCCCCGAGGCACGCGAGACGCTCGTGGGCGCGCTGCGCGGCATGCGCGGGGCGTGGCTCGACGGCATCGCCCGCGGGCGCAAGAGCCCCAAGGCCGCCGAGCTCGTCGAGGACGGCCCCTTCACCCCGAACGACGCCAAGGCGCAGGGCCTCATCGACTCCATCGGCTACCTCGACGAGGCGCGCGACGAGGCCAAGAAGCGCGCCGGGGTCGATCGCATCGTCGCGCGCTTCGGCGGCGAGGGAGGCCCGCAGCCCGCCTCGCGCGGCCTCGTCGGCATCCTCCGCGCGCTCGAAGGATCGGGGCACGGCGGCGCGCCCCACGTCGCCGTCGTCGCCGCGATCGGCTCGATCGCCATGAGCTCGTCGCCCTCGATCCTCGGCGGCGGCGAGGGCATCAGCGACCGCGACCTCGGCCGCGTGATCGTCAAGCTCACGAGCGACACGTCGGTCAAGGCCGTCGTCCTGCGCATCGACTCGCCGGGCGGCTCGGCCCTCGCCTCCGACCTGCTCTGGAAGAAGCTCATGAAGCTGCGGGAGAAAAAGCCCGTGGTCGTCTCCGTCGGCGGGATGGCCGCGAGCGGCGGCTACTACCTCGCATGCACCGGCACCAAGATCGTCGCCGAGCCCACGAGCCTCCTCGGCTCGATCGGCGTGGTCGGCGGCAAGCTCGCCTTCGGCGACACGCTCGAGCAGATCGGCGCGCATGCCGAGACGATCTCCGCCGCGCCCGACCCGAAGCATGCCGCCCGCGCCTCGTACATGTCCCCGTTCACGCCGTGGGACAGCGCGACGCGCGACAAGGTCCTGCGCTCGATGACCTCGGTGTACGACCTCTTCTTGCAGCGCATCGCCGAGGGCCGCGGGAGCACCGTGGCGGCCATCGCGCCCTCCGCCGAGGGGCGCGTCTTCGGCGGCGCCGAGGCCAAGGAGCGCGGCCTCGTCGATCAGCTCGGCGGCTTCGGCGACGCGCTCGATCTGGCCATGAAGCTCGCGTCGCTGCCCGCCGACACGCCCTTCGAGATCCTGGGCGACGCGCCCGGCCTCTTCGATCTGCTCGACGGGGGCGACCCGCTCGCCAGCGGCCAGGAGCGCGCCGCCGCGACGGCCGAGGCGCGGAGGGCCGCGCGCGAGGCGCTGCTCGGCTCGCTCGGCGACGCGCTCGGCGAAGCCCCGCCCGAGGCCGCGACCTTCGTGAGCGCCTTCTCGCCCCTGCTCCACGGAGAGCACGCGCTCGCGGTGATGCCGTTCGCCGCGATCATCCGCTGATCAGGCGGCCTCGCCGCCCGTCGCGAGCGCTTCTTTCCCGAAGCGCGCGCGCAGCTTGTTCACGCCGCGGAGCACCGACGGCCGATTCAAGAGCCTCCGCTCCATCGCGATCTTCCCCGGGAAATCCAGGAGCATCACCCCGATCACCATCGTCAGCACGCCCTGCCCCGGCACCCCCGGCAGCGCCATCACCGCCCCGGCCACGATCAGCAGCACCCCGAGCAGGTTCTTCCCCACGGTGATCGGCACCTGCTTCCACCGCGGGCGCGGCTCGGCGCTCAGGCTCGGGCGCTCGCGCACGAGGTAGTCGACCGGGAGGCGGCAGATCACCAGCACGGCGAGGGCCGCGCTCCCCACGAGCGACAGCACGAAGAGCGCCGCGCCCACGGCGAGCTCCTCGCCGGTCACGGCGCGGAGCAGGTGCTCCCACCGTGAAAGCCGGGCGGGCGGCAGATCGAGGCCCATGCTCATTTTCGTTGGTACGAAAGCGCGCGGGGTCAAGGTCCGGCGACGAGCACCGTGCCCACCGACCCCGGGCTCGCGGCCTCTCTCCGCAGGTCGCCCGGCCCGAGCCGACCCACGATGTGGATCCGCTTCACCCCGTCGGCGAGCGCCGCGAAGGACTCTTCGAGCTTCGGGATCATCCCCTTCGTCACCGCGCCGGACTTCATCAACGCCTCGCCCTCGGCCGCCGTGAGCGAAGGGATGCGCGAGCCTGGATCGGCCACGTCGCGCAGCACGCCGGGCACGTCACTGATCAGCATCAGGCCCTGGGCCCCGAGCTCCACCGCGATGCGGTTCGCCACCGTGTCCGCGTTGATGTTGTACGGCTGTCCATCGACCCCGGCGCCGAGGCACGCGAGCACGGGCAAGAAGCCCCCGTCGAGGAGGAGCGACAACAGCGCGCGGTTGACGCCCGTGACATCGCCCACGAAGCCGAGATCCACCGGATCGGGCCCCGCGCCCGGGTACACCTTGGGCGGCCTCCGCACCGCCTCGATCACCCGCGCGCTCGCCCCGTGCAGGCCCACCGGCTTCGCCCCGGCGGCGATCAGCGCCGCGCACAGATCGACGTTCAGCTTGCCGGCGACGACCATCTTGAAGACATCGAGCGTCGCCGCGTCGGTCACGCGCCGGCCGGCCACCTGCTGCGGCTTCATCCCGAGCTGCTCCTGGAGCTTGCTCGTCTGCGGCCCGCCGCCGTGCACGACCAGGACGGGCTGCCCCTCGGCCGCGATGGCCGCCAGATCGGCCGCGATCACCGGCAGCGCCGGCCCCGCGATCACCTCGCCGCCCAGCTTGAAGAGCAGCGGCCCCTTCTTCTCCGTCGCGCTCACGGGAAACCTCCGGCATCTTCGAGCGTCGTCTTCTCGGGCAGGCCGAGCGCGATGTTCATCGACTGCACCGCCTGCCCCGCGCCGCCCTTGATCAGGTTGTCGATCGCCGAGAAACAAGCGAGAACGCGCGCCCCGTCCTCCACCGCGCCGAGCTCGAAGCCCACCTCCACGTAGTTCGATCCGCTCACCGCCACCACCTCGGGCAGGCGCTTCTTCGGCACCCGCACGAAGGGCTCGCCCGCGTACGTCCTCGCGAAGGCCTCGGCGATCTGCTCCTTCGTCGTGCTCGCCGGCACGCGCACGAAGCTCGTCGCGAAGATGCCGCGCGTGAGCGGCGCGCTGACGGGGACGAAGTGCTGCTGGAAGTGCTTGGCGCCCGCCTGGATCAACGTCTGCGCGATCTCGGGCAGGTGCTGGTGCGTGAGCGGCTTGTACGTGCGCAGGTTCTGGGCGCGCACCGGGTGGTGCGTCCCGGCCTGGGGCGCGGCGCCGCTCCCGCTCGATCCGGTGATGCCCACGGTCTCCACCGCGCCGTCGAGCAGGCCCGCCTTCGCGAGCGGCAAGAGGCCGAGCTCGATCGTCGTCGCGAAGCAGCCGGGCGAGGCGACGAGCTTGGCGCCGCGGATGGCGTCGCGGTTCAGCTCCGGCAGCCCGTAGACGGCCTGGCCGAGCAGCTCCGGGCAAGGGTGGACGGCGCCGTAGTACTTCTCGTACAGGGCCGCGTCGCGCAGGCGGAAATCGCCGGACAGGTCGATGATCGTCGCGCCGCTCCCGACGATCTTCGGCACCGTGGTCGAGCTCACCTTGTGCGGCAGGCCGAGGAAGACCACGTCCATCCCCGCGGCGGCCTCCTCCGGGGGCAGCTTCTCGAAGGTGAGATCGGTGAGGCCTTCGAGGTTCGGGTGCGCGGCCGAGAGGTTCTCGCCGATGTAGTCGATCGAGGCGACGCGCACGAGCTCGACGTCGGGGTGGATCAAGAGCCGCCGGATGATCTCGCCGGCGCCGTAGCCGCTGCCGCCGAGGATGGATGCCTTGAAGCGCTTCATGTCCCCCGCTTAGCACCGCTCCCCCGGCGCTGCGAAGCCCACCGCTCCCGAGGCGCCGCGGACCGCGATATGCGATGCTCCGCCCATGATCGAGCCCATCTCGGCGATCCGCGCCGCCCTCGCCGGCCGGCAAGAGGCGATGCTCTCGGCGATCTCGCGCCTGTGCGCGCAGAACTCGTACACCGACAACCCCGAGGGCGGCCGCCGGGTCGGCGCCATGCTCGGCGAGCTGCTCCGGGAGATCCCGGGCGTCTCGGTGCGCACCGTCACGAGCGAGCGCTACGCCGACCACCTCGTCGCCGCGACCGCCGCGGCCGAGGCGTCGCCGGCCGGCTGCGTGGCCATCGTTGGACACCTGGACACGGTGTTTCCTCCCGGCTCCTTCGAGGACCTCCGGCGCGACGATGGAATCCTTCGTGGCCCGGGCGTGCTCGACATGAAGGGCGGCCTGGTCGTCGCCGTCGAGGCCCTGCGCGCGCTCCATGTCGCGGGCGAGCTCGCGGGGCTGCCGGTGCGCTTCGTGATCGTCGCCGACGAGGAGGTCGGCTCGCCCGAGGGCAAGGCCATCCTCGAGCGGGAGCTCGCGGGCGCCCGCGCGGCGCTCGTGCTCGAAGCGGGCCGCGCGCACGACCTCGTCATCACCGCGCGCAAGGGCACGGGGAGCGTGAAGGCGACGGCGGCCGGGCGCGCCGCCCACGCCGGCAACGCGCACCGCGAAGGCGCGAACGCGATCTGGGCGATGAGCCGCTTCATCGACCGGGCCCAGCAGCTCACCGACTACGCGCGCGGCGTGACCGTGAACGTGGGCAAGGTGACCGGCGGCGAGAGCAAGAACACCGTGCCCGATCTGTGCGAGGCCTGGCTCGACATCCGCTTCGAGCGCGTGAGCGACGCCGAGCAAACCTACGCCGCCCTCGACGAGGCCGCCCGCGCCGCCGCCGAGAGCGTGCCCGGCACATCGATCACGCTGCGCAGGACGGGCGGCCGGCTCCCGCTCGAACGCACCGCCGAGAACGCGGCGCTCTACCAGGCCTACGCGGCGTGTGCGCGCGCGGCCGGCCTCGGCGACGGCGAATCCCCGCGCCTCGGCGGAGGCTCGGACGCGAGCACCACCGCCGGGATGGGCATCCCCTCGATCGACGGCCTCGGCCCGCGCGGGAGCGGCTTCCACACGAAGGAAGAGCTGATCGAGATCGCCTCGCTCGTTCCGAAGGCCGAGGCAATGGCCGCCTTCTTGGCCGCGCAAAAGGCCTCGAAATCAGAGATTTAACGCAAAGGCCCGCAGGGGCCTTTGCGTTGAAATTCAACCGTTCAAATGCGCTCGACCTCGTGGAGAGCTACGAGTGGAGAGCTACGGACAGAGCGCCGCGTCTTGCACCTTGCAGAGGCCGGCCGAGCCGACGCCACCGGTCACGCACTTGGCAGGCCGGAGGCAGGGGGGCCCGTCCTTGGTGTCGCAGGCGGCCCCGTCGGCCGCCGCGGCCATGCAGAGGCCCGCCGACTGGCCGCTCGGGATCTCGCACTCCGCGCCGCCGGTGCAGAGCGTCTTGCCGTTGTTGAGCTTGCCGCAGGGGGCCGGGGCGCCGGCGTACTGGTAGTTGACGCACTTGAACGTCGTGTCGTCGCAGCGGAGCCCGAGGTCGTGGTTGCAGTCGGGCACCGTGGTGGCCGCGTCCTCGCACTGGTCGCCCACCTGGGTCTTGGCGAGCTTGCAGGTGCCCATCTGTCCGCCGCCCGCGCCCACGCAAGAGAAGCTCGAGTGGCAGGGGTGATCCTTGTCGCAGCCCACGCCCGCCGTCCCGTAGGGCACGCAGAGGTTCGAGCTCTTGCCGCAGGCCAGGTAGCCGCAGTCGCCCGTCACCGAGCAGTCGTCGCCGCTCTGCGGGGCAGGCGCGCACACGCCGCACTGCAAGTCGGGCGGCTGCGCGCAGAACGCGCTCTGGCACTGCGCGTTGGTGATGCACGCGGCGCCGGCTGGGCGGCTCCCGGCGGGGACGGCGCAGGCGGCCACCGGCGGCCCGTCGAAGTACTGATCGCAGCTCTCCCCCGCGAGCGCCGCCGCGCATGCGTTCGTGTTGGCCACGGTCGCGCCCGTCCCGTCGGCCTCGAGGCCCTTGATGCAGGTGAGCTTGTAGCGATCGACGCAGGTCGCCATGTCCCCGAAGCGGATGTCCACGCCGTGCCCGTTGGTGCACGCGTCGAGCTTCTGGCAGCGCGCCATCGCGAAGGTGCCGCATGCCGCGTCGATCGCCGGGTCGACCGGGCCGCCGCCCGTGCCCGTGGTGGTGGTCGTCGTGGTGGTCGACCCGCCCGTCCCCGACGTGGTCGTGGTCGCCCCACCGGTGCCCGACGTGGTCCCGCCGGATCCGCCGGTACCCGACGTGGTCGCGCTCGAGCCGCCGGCCCCCGTGGTGGAGCCCGTCGTGCTGGTCGTGCTCGACGACGAAGACGAGCCGCCGCAGGCGAACAGGCCGAGACACACCCCCAGCGAAAGCGAAATCAAGAGCTCACGTCGCATGTCAATCCTCCAGGAAACCAAGGAAAATCAAGGACCAACGCGCGCTCAAGGGAGCGCGCAGATGTAGCCGTTCTGATCGGTGCACGCCTTGTCGTTCCAGCCACCGGCGAGCACGAAGGAGATGATCAAGCAGTTCTGGTTGCCGCCGCCGTTCGGCTCGCCCGGGGCCCACGGCAAGTACACCTGGGGGCTCCCGTCGGGCTTCTTGTAGGCGCCCTCGAGCGCCTCGTCGTCGACGCCGATCCAGTAGCCTTGCCCGAGCAGGCCGAAGGCCGTCGTCTGGGCCCAGGTGTTCTCGGCGTCGTTCTGGGGCACGAAGAGCGCGCCGCCCGCGGCCTTGCAGATGCCCCGCGCCTCGATCGCGGTGCGGGGCGTCGTGCAGAACGCGTAGCTCTTGCCCGCGTTGCTCGTGAGCGTGCAGTCCTCGAGCTGGCACTTGACGCTGCACCCGTCGCCGGAGACCAGATCCCCGTCGTCGCACTCCTCGCCGGGCTCCTTGATCATGTTGCCGCAGGTGGCCATCGACGAGCAGTCGGGCGTGCAGCCCGATCCGTCGCACACCTCGCCGAGCCCCGGCTGCACGATCCCGTCGCCGCAGAACTCCTTGTTGCACGACGGCCCGCAGCCGTCGCCGGCCACCTGGTTCTGATCGTCGCACTCCTCGAAGCCCTCGATGACGCCGTTGCCGCACGTCGCGCCCGAGGCGGCGAGCACCTTCGACTTGCGCAGATCGACGGCCAGGTGCGTGTCGGCGACATGCGCCTTGTACGCGGCGAGGTCGGCGAGCGTGCGCACGTCCATCGCCATGTCCGCGTCGAGGAGCGCCGTCACCTTGTCGATCCGCGCGTGGAGGAAATCGGTGTCCCACAGGTCGTAGAGGACGTGGAGCACCGCCTGCCGGTACTCGGCGTCGAGCGCGGGGATCGTCCGGATCCGCTTGCTCGGGAAGTCCGCGGGCTTCACGTACGGGCTCGCGTTGAGGTCGCCGAAGAGATCGACCATCCCGCTCGGGATGAAGACGAAGCGGCTGTCGGCGGGGTTGTCGTACATCCAGAAGTTCTGGATCGGCGGGTAGTGGTAGCCGTTCGGGTGGATGAGCAGCGCGTCGAGCGCGTAGCCGACGATGAAGCCGGAGAGGTCCATCCGCATGTCGACCTTGGCCGCGAAATCCTGGTCCGACGCGGTCTTGAGCGCCTTCTCCAGGGCGAGGATGTCGACCCGGCTCCGCCCCTCGGATTTCTCGTTCTTGAGATCCAGGTGCGGCACGCCGTCGACGAAATCGCCGCAGCAGCCGGCCTCGTAGAGGTTGCCGTCGCTGTTCATCGCGCCGAAGAAGCGCCCGGTGAAGCGCTTGTCGATGGCGTCGGTCACGAGGTAGAGGCCGAGCACCATCCCGTTGAAGGTGACGCTCGCGTGGGCGGTGCGCTTCGCCGCGATCCCCGCGCGCCGGTACATCTCGTAGCCGAGGTGCTGGCGGAGCATGCTCGGATCGGAGAGCGAGCTCTCCAGGTTGATCCGCGACATCGTGAAGAGGTCCTTGTTCGGATCGAAGGCGTCGACCTTGACGCTGAACGAGGGCTTGCCCGCGAGCGGATCGACCGCGCCGTTGTCGGCGATCTTCACGAGGCCCGCGTTGTCGATGACGATGCCGTCGTAGGTGATCGAGCAGGGCACGCGGTTGTCGAGGTCGCTGTCGAGCTGGGCGAGCTTCGCCGGATCGACGGTCAGCTCGACCTGGTGGAGCTTCTCGGGGTCGAACACCGTGTCCGACGGGTGCGGCGGGAAGGTGAACGGCCCCGGGCCACCGCCGTCCGGCGGGCCGACCTCGGGCGCGTCGTCCTTCGCGTCGGGCCCGCCGTCCTTCTCCTCGCCGCCCGATCCGCCGGTTCCGCCGGTGCCGGTCGTCCCGCCGGTCCCGGTCGCTCCGCCGGTGCCCGTCGTCGCGCTGGTCGTCGTGGATCCACCGGCCCCGGTCGTTCCGCCGGTCGTCGTGGATCCGCCGGTGCCCGAGGGCTCGGCGGGCGAGCTGCACCCCGGCGAGAGGGCCGCCGCGAGAACCGCGGTGCTGACAAGCGAGAGCATCAAGCCGAAGGGGAGGCGGCGCATCGAGCTTTCCTCGGGGGTGGAACGCACATGATGCCAGAGGCCGCCCCCTCTCTGCACGCGCTTCCTCGCGGTGCGCGCTCCCCGCGCGCGTGCCCGTCGCTCTCCCCTCGATCGCGCATCCCCGCCCGGCCTGTGGTATCTCGGGCCGAGAGCATGGCCCACCCCCTCGCAACGCAGCGGATCCTCGTCACCGGAGGCAGCGGCTTCCTCGGCTCCGCCGTGGTGGCCGAGCTCCGGAGCCGGGGCGCGACCGAGATCGTCATCCCGCGATCCCGCGAGCACGATCTCACCGATCCAGCGCGGACGCGCGCCCTCTTCGCCGAGGCCCGCCCCGACCTGGTGATCCACCTCGCCGCCAAGGTCGGCGGCATCGGCGCCAATCGCCGCCACCCCGGCACATTCTTCCGCGACAACATGGCCATGGGCCTCAACGTCCTCGAAGAGGCCCGCCGCGCCGGCACGCCCAAGGTGGTGATCGCCGGCACCATCTGCGCGTACCCCAAGTTCGCCCCCGTCCCCTTCCGCGAGGACGACCTCTGGAACGGCTACCCCGAGGAGACGAACGCGCCCTACGGCATCGCGAAGAAGGCGCTGCTCGTGATGGCGCAGGCCTACCGGCAAGAGTTCGGGTCGAACTTCGTGATGCTCTTCCCCGTCAACCTCTACGGCCCGCGCGACAACTTCGACCTCGAGGACTCGCACGTCATCCCCGCGATGATCCGCAAGCTCATCGAGGCCGAGATCAAGGGCGAGCGCGAGGTCGAGCTGTGGGGCGACGGCACGCCGACCCGCGAGTTCCTCTACGTCGACGACGCCGCCCGCGGCCTCGTCCTCGCCGCCGAGCGCTACGACGACCCCGACCCGGTGAACCTCGGCGCGGGCTTCGAGATCACCATGCGCGATCTCGCCTCGACCGTCGCCGAGGCCACGGGCTTCTCCGGCGCCGTTCGCTGGAACGCCGCGCGCCCCAACGGCCAGCCGAGGCGCATGCTCGACGTGAGCCGCGCCAAGGAGCGCTTCGGCTTCACCGCCGAGGTCGCGCTCGCCGAAGGCCTGCGCCGCACCATCGCCTGGTATCGAGAGAACCGAGAGAGCATCCTCGCCCGCGAAGCGGCGCAGAAGGCCCAGGGAACCGAGGGATCATGATGAGCCAACCGACGATGGGCAAGACGGGCGCGCCCGCCCCGGCGCAGTTCTCCGAGTTCGAGCGCCGCGAGCTCGACCGCCGCCGCGCGCGCGTGGCGATCTACGACGCCATCGCCGAGGGCCGCGCCCGCTGGGTCGCGGAGAACCACTACTACGCCGAGCAGGTCTATCGCCTGATCGGCTCGATGGTCCTGCCCGGGAGCCGCGTGCTCGAGGTCGGCTGCGGCCTCGGCGACCTGCTCTCCGCCCTGCCCGGCATCCACGGCGTCGGCGTCGATGTCTCCGCGCGGATGATCGAGCTCGCCAAAGAGCGCCACCCCGGCCTCGATCTTCGCGTCTGCGACGTCGAGCGCGACCCGCTCCCCGAGGGCCCCTTCGACGACATCGTGCTGAGCGACGTGGTCGGCCACCTCGACGACATCGAGCGCGCCCTCGAGCGCCTGCGCCCCCTGCTCGCCCCCGGCGGCCGGGTGATCGTGACCTACTACAACTTCGTCTGGGAGCCCGTCCTCAAGCTCGCCGAGCGCCTCGGCCGGAAGACCCCGTGGCCCGACCAGAACTGGCTCTCGATGGACGACATCGGTAACCTCCTGTACCTCGCCGGATACCAGGTTGTACGTCGTGGCACGGACATCCTTTTGCCCGCCCATGTGCCCGTGGTCTCCGAGCTCGCCAATCGCGTGGCCGCCAAGGTGCCCGTGCTCAAGGAGTCGGCCCTCGTCGACTACTTCGTGGCCCGCGCCGCCCCCGAGCCCCTCGTCGACCCGCTGCCCTCCGTGTCCATCATCTGCCCTTGCCGCAACGAGAAGGGCAACATCCGCGAGGCCGTCGCCCGCACCCCCGTGATGGGCCCGAAGACCGAGCTCATCTTCGTCGACGGCAACTCCAACGACGGCACCGTGGAAGAGATCCAGGCCGTCATCGCCGAGTACAAAGGCCCCCTCGAATTGCGCCTCGTCCACCAGGGCAACGGCAAAGGCAAGGGCGACGCCGTGCGCAAAGGCTTCGACGCCGCCCGCTACGATGTCCTGATGATCCTCGACTCGGACCTCACCGTCCCCCCGGAGGATCTGCCCAAGTTCTACAAGGCCCTCGTCACGCAGAAGGGCGAGATGATCAACGGCGTGCGCCTCGTCTACCCGATGGAGGGCCAGGCGATGCGCTTCTTGAACCTGCTCGGCAACAAGTTCTTCTCTCTCGCCCTCTCCTGGCTCCTCGAACAGCCCATCAAGGACTCTCTCTGCGGCACCAAGGTGCTCACCAAGAAGGATTACCAGCGCATCGCCGACAACCGCGCCTTCTTCGGCGATTTCGACCCCTTCGGCGATTTCGACCTGCTCTTCGGCGCCGCCCGCCTGAACATGAAGATCGTCGATCTGCCCGTCCGCTACCGCGCGAGGACGTACGGTGACACGAAGATCAGCCGCTTTTCCCACGGCTTCTTGCTCCTGAAGATGACGGCCTTCGGCTTCAAGAAGCTGCGCATGGGGCTCTAGCACCGATGGTGAAGGTGCAAGACCTCGAGCGGGACGAGGCCGCCCGCGCCTCCTACGGCGCGGCCGCGACCGAGCACTTCACGTGGCAGACGCGCGGCGCCTACGTGGCCGAGCAGGAGCGCGAGCTGTGCGCCGCCGCCTTCCTCCCGCTCGGGAGCAAGATCCTCGACCTCGGCTGCGGCGAAGGCGCGACGCTCTTCCACCTCGGCGAGCCCGAGGGCGCCGTGGGCGTCGACCTCTTCGAGGAGAAGGTCGCCCTCGCCCGCAAGGCCTTGCCCCGCTGCCGCTTCGTGGCCGCCTCCGCGCTCGACCTGCCCTTCGAGGCCGCGAGCTTCGATCACGTGCTGGTGCGCGACGTGATCCACCATATCCCCGAGCCCCAGCGGCTCATCGACGAGGTGGCGCGCGTGCTCGCTCCCGGCGGCCGCGTGGATGTGCTGGAGCCCTGCCGCTACAATCCGCTGATCGCCGCGCACGGCCTCGCGCTGCCCGTGGAGCGCGGCGAGCTGCGCTCCACAGAGCCCTTCCTGCGAGGCCTCTTGCGGGAGCATTTCCGCGTGGAGCAGGTGAGTCGGTTGCAGGCCCTGCCGCTCCATCGAATCTTGCTCCATCCGACGATGGGCAAGCCCAGCCTGGGCGCGAATCTGGCCTTCTCGGCGGCCCTCGCCGAGGTCGAGCACCTGGCCGCGCGGCTCATGCCCAAGGGCATGTGGGCCTACATGCACCTGCGCGCCCTCAAGCGATAATCGTGGGTCGCGAGCTCCCCAGAATTCAACGCAAAGGCGCAAAGGCGCAAAGGCGCAAAGAGGCCGGAAACCCCCGCGTCGCTCTTTCTTCTTGCGTCTTTGCGGTCTTTGCGTCTTTGCGTTAAATTTGGACCGTCCCAATCATCGAACGGTTTCTTGAGGCGCTAACGACCCGTTGATCGATGACGCAGGCGCCTCACCTCCTCCACCACCGCGCGCACCGCCGCGATCACCGCCTCCGGCCGGTCGAGCTGGATCACATGCCCCGCGCCCTCGACCACGCGGTGCTCCCCGCGGGACGACCATCGGCTCTGCTCGGCATGCATCGCCTGCTTCTCGGCGACGGCGCGCCCCGCGGGCCGCTCGGCGGAGAGCACGCGGAGCGGACGGGCGCCGAAATCGCGGAGCGCTCCGGCCTCGGCGAGGATCGCCTCGAAGGCCGTGCTCTCGGCGAGCACAGCGTTGAACGATGTGCTCTCGTGGGCACGCACCGCGGCTATCGCGTCCGCGGGCAGGAGATCGGGCAAGGTCGACGGCGGGAGGATCCACCGCGAGAGGCCGGCCCAGGGGAGCGCGGCGGCGAGCTTCTGCCTCCGCGACGGCGGCGGTCGGGGCGGCGCGCCGACGGCGGCGAGGCGCCTGACTTGATCCGGGTGCGAGGGATCGACGAGCACGAGGCCCGCCACCTCGCCCGGGAAGCGCTGCGTGTAGATCGTCACGAGCGGACCGCCCATCGAGTGCCCGACGAGCACGAAGGGCGGCCTTTCGCCGGCCGCCTGGAGCAGCGCATGCAGATCGTCCGCGATGGCCGCGCCGCGCTTCGGTCCATCCGGCGGATCGCTCCACATCACCCCGGCGCGGCTGTAGGCGATGACGCGGGTGGTCTCCGCGAGCGCCGCGTGCACGCGGCTCCACGCGAGCGATCCGGCGAGATCGAGCCCCGCCTCCAGCACGACGGCCGGCGCGCCGCGACCGCGCGCGTCGATCTGGAGGCGCCGCCCACCGATGTCGATCAGCGCCCCGGGTGCGGGGAACGCGCGGGCAGCGCGCCTCCGCGCGAGCGCTTCCATCCCGGCGAGGAAGCGATCACCGGGCCCGGTAGACATGGAGGACGGTCACCATGGCCCCCGCCTCGTCGACCACGAGCGATACATCGTAAAGCCCAGCGCGCAGGCGCAAGTAGGGACCGACCACCTCGACGTGACCTTCACCTCGCTCGACGAAGCGGATCACGGCCCGATCAATGATGTATGCCGTGTGCGGCGGCAGACGGTAGAAGGTATGAAGCGCGGCCCAGTCCCAGGCGATGTCGAACGGCGACGGCGTCATTCACCGTGCTCGGCGCGATACATTTCCTCGAGCGCCGCCGGGATGTCGTCCTGGCGCACGATCCGCGCCCGGCCGGCGCGGATCGCCTCGAGCGCCTGATCCAGCTCGGCGCGCACCTCGGGGGGATAAGGAGCACCCACCGGCGCGTTCCGGATGGCCGCGATGACCGGGTGAACCGGCGCCTGGGAGACGGCTCGTGCTGTCGACATGACCCAAGGCTAGCACGAACAGGCTCCCGCGAGCGCGCCGTCCGCCCCGGAACCTGCGCCCCGACCGCCCTTGCGCCCGCGGCGCGCCTCTGATCATACCTCGGGCTCGCACCGCTCTCTCTCCGATCGAAAGCCCCCGCATGTCGCATCCTCCCCTCGTCCTCACCCGCACCGCCGCGCTCGCCGTCCGGCGCGGCCATCCCTGGGTGTACCGCGAAGGCCTCGCCCGCCCGCCGCGCGCGCTCACCGAGGGCAGCGCGGTCGAGCTCGCGGATGACGAGGGCGCGATCCTCGCGCGCGGCCTCTGGGATCCCGGCTCGCCCATCGCCGTGCGCGTCTTCGATCTCTCGCCGAAGAAGGGCGATCGCCTCGACGCGCGGGCCCTCGCGCGCCGCCTCGCGCGGGCGATCGCGAGGCGCGATGGATGGTTCGGTGACGACACCACGGCGTACCGCCTGTGCAACGGCGAGGGTGATCGCTTGCCGGGCCTCGTTGTCGATCGCTACGGCGATCTCGCCGTCCTGCGCCTGGACACGCCCGCCCTCCGCCCCTACCTCGACTCCATGCTCGCCGAGATCAAGCAAGCGCTCCGCGATCGCGGCGTCACGAAGATCGCCCTCCGCCTCGAAGCGCCCGGCCCCGACGGGAAGAAGATCCGCATGCTCTCCGGCGATCCCCCGCCCGATCGGGTCATCGTCCGCGAGCACGGCGTGGCGATGGAGGTCGACCTCGCCCAGGGGCAGAAGACGGGCGCCTTCCTCGATCAGCGGGAAAACCGGGCTCGTTTGCGCGCCCTCGCGCGCGGCAGGGAGCGCGCGCTCAACCTCTTCAGCTACGCGGGCGGCTTCTCCGTCGCCATGGCGCTCGGCGGCGCGTCGCACGTCACGTCGGTCGACGTCGCGTCGGCGGCCCACGCCACGGCGCAGCGCACGTTCCGCGAGAACGGCGTCGATCCATCGGCGCATGCCTTCGTCAGCGCCGACGCCTTCGTCTTCCTCGAACAGGCCAAAAAACGCGGCCAGCGCTTCGATCTGGTGGTCTCCGATCCGCCGAGCTTCGCGCCGAGCGAGCGCGCCAAGGGCCGCGCCGAAACGGCCTATCGCAAGCTCCACGCGGCCATCGCCGAGGTGCTCGACGACGGCGCGCTGTTCTGCGCAGCGTCGTGCTCCAGCCACATCACGCTCGACGATTTCCTCGGCACCCTCGACGACAGGTCCCTCGGCCGGAGCGACCTCGTGGTCCGCGAGATCTTCGGCCAGCCGGCCGATCACCCGACGCTCCCCGCGTGGCCCGAGGGCCGCTACCTCAAGATGGTGGTGCTCGGGTGAGCGCGCCCGTGTCCGAGCCCGATCCAGCCACCGACCCAGCGACAGCACCCCCGTCCGCGCCCGTGCCCTCGGTGAAGCTCGGCCCCTTCGTCGCCTTCACCTCGACCGATTTCCGGCTCTACCTCGCGGCCCGGTTCCTCGCGACGGTCGCCGTGCAGATGCAGTCGGTCGCCGTGGGCTTCCAGGTCTACGCGCTCACCCACCGCCCGCTCGACCTCGGCTACGTCGGGCTCGCGCAGTTCCTCCCCGTCTTCTGCCTCTCGATCGCCGCGGGCAACGTCGTCGATCGCTTCGACCGCCGGCGCGTGCTCCTCCTCTGCGACCTCTGCTTCGCCGTCTGCGCTGGCCTCCTCATCGCCATCTCCAGCGCCGCGAGCCCGAGCCTCCACGCCATCTTCGCGACGCTCCTGCTCTTCGGCGCGGCGCGCGCCTTCTACGGGCCGGCCGGCACCGCGCTCATGCCCTCGCTGCTGCCGCGGGAGCACTTCCCGAACGCGGTCACCTGGCAGTCGACGAGCTGGGAGATCGCCGCCATCGGCGGCCCGAGCCTGGGCGGCTTGATCTACGGCCTCGGCGGCCCCCGCGCCGTCTACGTCACCGCGGCGATCGTGCTCGCATGCGCGTGCCTCATGGTGTCGCGCATCGCCCCGCGCAACGTCGCGCTCGAGAAGCGCCCTCCCTCGCTCGCCACCGCCTTCGCCGGCCTCGGCTACGTCTGGAGGAACAAGATCCTCCTCGGCTCGATCTCGCTCGATTTCTTCGCCGTCTTCCTCGGCGGCGCGGTCGCGTTGCTCCCCGTCTTCGCGACCGACGTGCTCCACGTGGGCCCGACCGGGCTCGGCCTGATGCGCAGCGCCCCCGCGGTCGGCGCGGGGCTCACCGCGGCGTTCCTGGCCTTCCGCCCGCTCCGCCGCCGGGCCGGCCCGAAGATGCTCACGGGCGTGGCGATCTTTGGAGCTGCAACGATCGTCTTCGGCCTCTCGAAGAGCTTCCTCCTCTCGCTCGCCGCGCTCTGCGTGCTCGGCGGCGCCGACATGGTGAGCGTGGTCGTGCGGATGAACCTCGAGCAGCTCGCCACGCCGTCGGAGATGCGGGGGCGGGTGAGCGCCGTGAACATGGTGTTCGTGGGCGCGTCGAACGAGCTCGGAGAGATGGAGTCGGGCACCCTGGCCGCGCTGATCGGCGCCGTGCCCGCGGTGGTCTCGGGCGGCATCGGGACGCTCGTCGTGGTGGGCCTCTGGGCGCTGCTTTTCCCGGCGATCCGGCGGGTCGATCGGCTGGAGGACGTGGGCGCGAAGACCTGACCTCGGCTCAGGGGGCCAGCGAGGCGAGCACGATGCCCGAGCCGCCGGGGAGCAGGTTGCCCTGGCCGAGGTCGATGCCGTCGGCGGAGCTCGCGAGGATGACACCGCCGGACGGCGTGCCGGCGAGCTGCGTGTCGCTCACGCCGCCGTGGACGAGGGTGCTCCACGTGGAGGCGCCGGCGCTGTCGAGCTTGGCGATGGCCATGGTGGCGAGCGCGTTCTGGCTCGTGAGCGGGCCCTGACCGAAGTCGATCTGCCCGGTGAATCCAGCCCAGACGATCCACTGCCCTGCGCCGGTCGGCGAGGCGCCGAACGCGGGCACCCCGTTGAGCGCGAAGCCCTGGCCGGTGAACGATTTCGTCCACTGGCAGATGCCGGCGGCGGAGAGCTGGGTGACGGCCAGCGCCGTCGTGGCGCTGGAGACCGGCCCGCAGCCGAAATCGACGAGGCCGGTGTAGGGCGCGACGACGAGCATGTCGCCGGAGGGGCTCGCGACGACGCGCAGCTTCGAGGGCACCATGCCGGCAAAGGCCTTGGCCCAGAGGCACCCGCCCGTCGCGTCGAGCCTCGCGACCTGCGCGGAGGCCGGCCCGCAGCCGAAGCTCGCCGAGGGCGAAGACACGGCCATGTCGCCCGAGGCGTCGACGGAGAGAGGGTATCCGGGGAGCTTTTGCCAGAGGAAGGCGCCCGCGGCGTCGAAGGCCAGGAAGAAGGTCTTGTTGGGCCCGATCGCGCCGCCGCCGAAATTCACCGAGCCTCCGCCCACGCTGCCCGAGAGCGAGACGCGGCCTTGATCGTCGATCCCGTATCCATCCGAGAAGCCATAATCCACGGCGCTCGAATAATCCTTCTTCCAGAGCTGGTTGCCGGCGGGATCGAGGGCAATGATATGCGCGTAGTTGGTGCCGAAATTGGAGGTGCCGGTGGCGTTGACGAGCACCTCGCCCGCGGCGTTCACCGTGGCCGAGGCCCTGCCCCCCTCGACATCGCCGGTGACGAGCTTGGCCCAGAGCGGGTTGCCGGTGGCGTCGAAGCGCGCGACGTAGCCCGTGCCATGGATGAAGGCCACGAGGTGCAGGGCGCCGAAGTCCATCGCGCCGGTGAACCCGCCCGCGATCACGATGTTGCCCGCGCCATCGACGGCCACGCTGCGGTTGGTGAGCGGCACCATCCATCCCGGCGCCTGGGGAAAGACCTTGGTCCAGAGCACGGTGCCGCCCGCCCCACCGCCCCCGGCGCCTCCTGCGCCGCCGGATCCTGCGGTGGTCGTCGTGGTCCCCGCGCCTCCTGCGCCGCCGGATCCTGCAGTGGTCGTCGTGGTCCCGGCGCCTCCTGCGCCGCCGGATCCTGCGGTGGTCGTCGTGGTCCCGGCGCCTCCCGATCCTCCCGCGCCGGTCGTGGTCGCGGCGCCTCCCGATCCTCCCGCGCCGGTCGTGCTCGATCCGCCGGCCCCTCCGGTGCCCGCGGTGCTCGTCGTCCCTCCGCCTGCGCCGCTCGTGGTCGACGACGTGGACGACGTCGTCGACGAGGTCGTGGTCGTGGTGCCTGTCGTCCCGCTGCCCGAGGACGTGGGCCCGCACGCGAGGAGCATTCCTGTCAGGAGCGCGAGATGGGGGAGCAACCGATGGTGCATGAGACCTCCGTGAGAGGAGGTTCGTTGCGACCGACCCTCCGTTCATTCACTATCTCGGGGACGATCTCCTTGCGCGGGGGCGCCGATTCTGCGCCTCCACCGCGCTGATTGCGATCGCAACGAAGCCTTCGATCCGGCGCTCTGCGCGGGCTTTCGGCGCTTCACGCTTCTTCACCGACACGACCATTGCGTGGCCCATTCGCTGCACCATGTTGTCACCGTGGACGCACGAAGCGTCCCGGAGATCGATTCGCCATGCTGCAATTCCTTCTGGAATGGGCGGGGCGAACGAACGAACGGCGAGCGCGGGCGCGCTTCGCGAAGGCGATCGCCCTCGGCTCGCTGGCCGTCCTTCTGCTCCTCTCCGCGCCGGCGCGCGCCGACGGATGGAGCGCGACCCTCGAGGTCGAGCACGAGCGGATCACCTCGCCTCCGCCGGCTCTGTGGACGGACTCGCTCGCCGCCATCATCAGCTTCCGCGCGGGCCTGCACCAGCTCGATTTCAAGCTCGAAGGCGGGCGCGACGAAGACTTCGGCCAGGGGGTCGGCGGCAAGGTCGAGCTCCGCTACCGGCTCCACCTGCCGACCGCGCTCGGGATCAAGACGAGCGTGCGGGTGAGCCTGGGCGAGAACATCTCGCCGGGCTACGGCGGCACGTTCCCGTACTTCACCGTCCAGCCGAAGATCGCGTACGTGCTGCCCTTCGGCATCCAGCCTTACGTGAGCGCGCGCTACCGCGACGCCCTCGACGCCGAGCGGTATTTCCGGACGTTCACCTACTATGGCGGTGTATCGTTCCAGGCCTTCGATTCGTGGTCGATCGAGCCGAGCGTCTTTCACAAGGTGGGAGACGAGTGCTCGAACGGGATGAAGCTCGAGCTGAGCCGCTCGTTCTGAGCGCAGGCTGGTGGCGCGTCAGCCGCCGCCGCAGGTCACGATGAGCCCGCCGTCGGGCACGACGACGCAGGAGGGCCCGCAGGGCACGTTGCCGAGGCACCCGCAGGAGGGCGCGCTCCCGCAGCCGGCGGGCACGGGCACGCACTGGTAGCTGTCGGGGGTGCCGCCCACGTCGGTCAGCGTCTTCTGGCAGTACTCCATCGTCTTGTTGCAGAAGCCCGGCCCGCAGGGGAAGAGCCCGGGCGGCGCCGCGCAACCGCCGTTGTTGTTCACGTCCTTTCCGGCCGCCGCGGCGTCGCAGGGGCTCGAATAGACCATGCCGTCACAGGCGCAGGTGGGCTGGTAGATATCGGGGCAGCCCTGCGGTCGCGGGGTGCAGGTGCCCGTGCCGTCGGCGGCGCCGCAGATGTCGTCGGGGTAATCGCAGTACTCGTTGCCCGGGCAGGCGAGGCCCATCTTGCCGCCGCAGGGGCCGCCGCTGTTGCCACCAGATCCACCGGATCCGCTGGTGGTCGTCGCGCCGCCGGCGCCGCCGCTGCCCGTGGTCGCGGTGGTGGTCGAGCCCGATCCGCCGGCACCGCCGGTCCCCGCCGTCGTGCTGGTGGTGGTCGTTCCGCCGGTCGTGGTGGTAGTCGCGCTGGTCGTCTGTCCATTGCCCTGGGTGCCTGTCCCGCACCCGAGGACGGCGAGCGCCGCCGAGGTGAAGATCCCCAAGATAATCCGCGTTCGAAGCATGGTGTTCCTCCGAGAAGATCGAGCTTGCTGCGGGGCGAGGCCGGGGCCCGGCCCGCGGGGAGCTTAGCAGGGTGGAGCTGCGATCCGGCCGGGCGATGGGCACGGCCCACCATGGCCGGCAGGCGCACCCTCGCGGGATGTCACCTCACCGGAACGGCGGATCTCGGTGGATCTCGAGCGAGAGGCGGCGATAGCATCGAATGATCATGACCCTCGCCCGACGCTCGACCTGGCTCCTCGCTTCGATCGGCTCCGCGCTGCTGCTCTCGACCGCACCGGCGGCGGCCGCGGTGCCCCCGGGGCTCACCGAGCAGGGGCGCCTCTTCGACGCGCAGGGCAGCCCGCTCGCGGGATCGGTGAGCATCACGTTCACCCTCTACGACGCGCCCTCGAACGGCGCCGCGCTGTGGACCGAGACGCAGATCGTCCCGCTCGACGAGGGCTATTTCTCGGTGGAGCTCGGCTCCTCCACGGCGATCCCCGCGGCCGTGTGGAACGGCGACAAGCGCTACCTCGGCGTCTCGGTCGGCGGCGATCCCGAGATGAGCCCGCGCCAGGCCGTCGAGAGCGTGCCTTATGCGATCAAGGCGGGCGACGCCGTGGGCAACATCCACCCCACCTCGGTCTCGGTGAACGGGCAGGTGGTGATCGACGCGCAGGGCAACTGGGTCGGGCCCGCGTCCGGCCTCGTCGGACCGCAGGGTCCGCAAGGGCCCGCAGGCCCGCAGGGGCCCGCAGGCGCGGTCGGCGCGCAGGGGCCGGCAGGGCCGCAGGGGCCGGCGGGCGCGGTGGGACCGCAAGGTCCCACGGGACCGCAGGGGCCCGCAGGTGCGCAGGGGCCCGCGGGCGCGGACGGCGCCCCGGGTGCCATCGGACCCACCGGACCGGCGGGCGTCACCGGCCAGAACGCCACCGTGGCCCTCGGGTCGTCCACGCTCTCGATCAGCGCGGGCAACCCCGGGCCGATCACGATCCCCGGGCTGACCCAGACCATCGTGGCCCCGGCGAGCGGCGCGGCCTACTTCATCTCGTCGAGCGGCGGCATCACCACCACGAGCCTCTCGTCCTCGGGAGGAACCATCGTCAACGTTGGTATCTACGTCGACGGCACCCTCACCCAGGGCAGCCTGGTGACCGTCTCCGCCCTCAACAACGCAGGCTTCCAGGCGGCCACGTTCTGGAGCACCGGCCTCGTGGTGCCCCTCTCCGCGGGCACGCACAGCATCGCGGTCGGCGCCTCGTACAACGCGGGCTCGGCCGCCGCCAACGTGAGCAGCGACGCGTCCGCGACCCGCCGCGGCAACCTCTCGGTGGTCCGGATCAACCTCTGATCAAACGCTGATCGAGCGTGATCGCGCGCGGCGCTCGCGCCTCCGGGACGCGAGCAGGGCGGACGCGAGCAGCGCTGCGATCGCGGCCGGCTCGTCCTCGCCCGCGGGCGACACCGCGCACCCGTAGCTCGGGGGCGCCTGCGTCCCGCCTTCGAGCAGATCGGCGTGGTTGGGATCGCCGCCCCAGGAGAGCTCGTCGAGGTCCTGGGCGCCGTCACCATCGCTGTCGACGCCGTCGGCGCGCATCTGGTCGAGCGCGGCCTGCAGCGACTCGACATCGCCGGCGACGAGCCCCCGCTTCTCGGCCGACACGGAGAACGGCTTGTCCGCGGCGCCGACAGGATCCTTGGCGGCCTCGTGACAGAGGTCGCAGCCGGGCGCCGCCATGAGGCCGAGATCGTCGCGCATCGCGGCGGGAAAAGGCTCGGAGGCGCGCGCGGGAGAGGCGAAGGCGACGGTGACGAGGAGCGACGCGAGCGCGCCCGTGGCCGCGCAGGAGAGGCGAGCAGCGGCGCGCGCGCTCACTCGGCCTGCGGGGTGCGCTCGAGGCGGGCGGTGTCGAACTTGGCGGCGTGGGCCCGCGCCTCGATGCCCTGGAGGAGCGCCTCGTCGAGCTTCGGCGTGCGGCTCAAGATCCAGAGGTAATCGCGGGAGGGGACGCCGATCACCGCGTACTCGTAGTGCTCGCCCACCTCGAGGATCCAGTAGTCGCCGGTGAAGCCGCCCACGTCGATGCTGAGCTTCGCGCTCACGTCGGTGATCTCCGCGCGCGCCGACCGCTGCTTGAGCGCGCCGCCAAGGGTGT
>JAXLYT010000098.1:0-32173 GCA_046351295.1 Byssovorax sp. | reverse complement strand
TATGCCTCGCTGCTCCGCATCTTCCCGGCCTACGCCGCGGCGGGCCTCGGGCTCTTCGTCGTGGCCGAGCTCGCGCGCACGCGCCGCCTCGCGCCGCGGAGCCGGCGCCTCTTGCTCGGCGCCGCCCTCGCCGCCGCGGTCATCGTCCCCGCGAGCGTGGCCTCCGCGGGCGCGAGCGCGTACCCGCAGTTCTACCGGCGCGCGATCACCTACCAGGAGACGCCGCTCACCAACCACATGGGCCTCGCGGTGCTGGTGAGCCAGGACCTCGGCACCGGGCCCGGATCGGGGAGGATGGAGCTCGCCAAGGACCCGAAGCAGATCGATCCGTTCGCGACCTGGCGGAGGATCCGGACCGAGCGCTACGAGCGCTTCGCCCCCGCGGCCTACCTGATCGTCGCGCTCTCCGTCGCCGGCTTCTTCTGGGTCGCGTGGCGCCTCCGCACCCCGTTCATCGCCGCCTGCCTCGGGCAGCTCTTCATCGTGCTCGGCGCCCAGCTCACCTGCTTCAATTACCCCTTCCTCGTGCTCTCGGCGCCGCTCGTCAGGGCCAATCGCGCGCTCACCGTGCCCCTGTGCCTCTTCGCCGTGCTCACCCAGGTCGTCGCCGTCGGGATCACCTACAACGACGTCAAGTACACCGCGCAATCGGCCCTCGCCCTCCTGCTCTGCCTCGGCCTGGTGGCCGCGTTCCGGAAGAGGGCGCGCTGGCGGAGGAAGGCCGACCGGCACGCCTCGGTCTACCGGTGACCGCCGGCGAGGCGGCGCGAGCACGGCCACGGTCCATTCGTCCAGAACGATCGCGGGGCCAGGCTGCGTCGCGCGGCGGGACTGCCATCCTCGCCGATTCGGAGTAAAATTAATTTTATCATCACCCAGGATTGACCGATCATCGGGCCCGATTGTTAATTAAATTTTAGTTCATCGATTGGGGCCGGCCGCCGAAGACACCAATTCACTCGATATCGCGGGTGATGTCGAGAATCGTTGGAACCCGAAAAGCGCCGGGTTTCTCGCGCGCCGGCGCCACGCGCGTCCGCGGCGCGCGCGCGGCGCCTCTCGACCGCGCGGCGGCGAGCTCCGACCGCGCGCCGCCGATCACGCTTGACGGGCCACGCGTTCTGGATTTTCCTGCAAAGAAATTTGCGGGCCTTCGCCCGCCGCACACCCGTGCGCCATGTCGTTTCCCCGATCCAAAGGACCTCGCTCCATGCCTTCTCGTCGCCCGTCTGTCGTCCAGGTCTTCTGGGCTACGCCCGCCGCCGCAAGGTCGGCCTGGTCGCCTCCCCCGCCGCCGCGCTCACCGACGACGCGCCGGCCGCCCCCAGCGCAGCCGCCGGCCGCGCCGCCCGCCGCGCCGCCTGCTGTGCCGCCGGCGGCGCCCCCCGCGGCCCCGCCCGCCGCGCCGCCCGCTGCCCAGGCCGGCCGCGCCGCTGCCGGCCGCGCCGCGGCCGTGCAGGACGAGAACAAGATCCACTTCGCCCTCGACCTGTACGCCGGCGGCCTCTACCGCCTCGGCGATGTCGACGCGACCGACGTCGATCGCGGCGGTGTGCTGGTCGGCACGGGCATCCGCTTCGGCACCAAACCCTGGTGGGACGTGGGCCTGCACTACGAGCACGCGGGCTTCAGCTCGGGCCAGGCGCAGAACCGCTCGGGCGGCGCCGCCGATCTGACCCGGAGCTGGGACTCGCTCCAGCTCACCGGCCGCTACTACCCGTGGCAGACCGAGGACGCCGGCATCTTCATCCAGCTCGGCCTCGGCCCGGCGTGGCAGCACGTCGACGTGCACGGCACGACCACGGTGCTCGACGACATGGGCCAGGCCACGGACGAAGAGTTCTCCTGCAGCGGCTCCGAGAAAGTCGGATTCGGCGCGCGCGCGGCCTTCGGCTTCGACGCCAACCTCACGAGCTTCCTGCAGCTCATGGGGCAGGTCGGCGTCGATCACATGCGCCTCGGCTCCGGCCTGATCGACGGCTGCGCCAAGGGCGGCGGCGCCGGCACCTACCTGGCGGCGCGCGTCGGCGTGGCCATCACCAACGGCGAGGAGAAGATCGGCGATCGCGACAAGGACGGGATCACCGACGACAAGGACGCCTGTCTCGAGGTCGCCGGCGTGCCGAGCGAGGACCCGAAGAAGAACGGCTGCCCGCCGCCCCCCGACGCCGACCACGACGGCATCATCGACAGCGCCGACGCGTGCCCGAACGAGGCCGGCATCTTCAGCGAGGACCCGAAGAAGAACGGCTGCCCGCCGCCCCCCGACAGCGATCACGACGGCATCCTCGACAGCGCCGACGCGTGCCCGAACGAGGCCGGCGTGGCGACCAACGATCCCAAGACCAACGGCTGTCCGCCCCCCAAGGACAAGGACGGCGACGGGATCGTCGACGGCAAGGACGCCTGCATCGACATCCCCGGCGTCGCGACGCAGGATCCGACGACGAACGGCTGCCCGCCCGACACCGACGGCGACGGCATCCGCGACGACAAGGACGCCTGCCCGAACGACAAGGGCGTGGCCAGCAACAACCCGAAGCGGAACGGCTGTCCGCTCGTGCGCTTCACGACCAAGGAGATCGAGATCGGCGAGCAGGTGCAGTTCGATCTCGACCGGGCCACGATCAAGCCCGAGTCGAACAAGCTGCTCGACGAGGTCGCGGGCGTGATCAAAGCGCACCCCGAGCTCGAGCTGATCGAGGTGCAGGGGCACACGGACTCGAGCGGCAACAAGCTGCACAACAAGACGCTCTCGCAGAACCGCGCCAACGCGGTGAAGAAGGCGCTCGTGAGCCGCGGCATCGCGGACAAGACGCTCACCGCCGTCGGCTACGGTCAGGACAAGCCGATCGCCGACAACGCGACCGAGGATGGGCGCGCGACGAACCGCCGCGTGCAGTTCCAGATCCTCAAGACGAAGGGCGCCAAGACGCCCGTCCTCACGCCCCCCGCCAAGACGCCTGCGCCCGCGCCCGCGCCCGCCAAGGCGCCTGCCCCCGCCAAGGCCCCCGCGCCCGCCAAGGCGCCTGCTCCGGCCAAGGCCCCCGCCCCCAAGAAGTGATCGCGTGACGGCGCGTCACCGCGGTGATCGATCACCGCGGTGATGCGCGAGCGCGCGAGCCCGAACGCGCGCTCCGATCTCCCCCACCGACAGCCTCAAAACCGGAGCGACATGCAGGTGAGCGCTCCATCCATCTTCCGCGCCTCGCGCTGATCGAGCAGGCGAACGGCGATGCCCGCGCCCGCGAGCAAGGCCGCGGTGCGCGGGAAGCCGCGCGGCGCGAGGACCGTGCCGTTGATCCAGAGGACGTTGGCCGCGTAGCTCTCCTCGGCGGGCACGACGAGCCGATCGTAGCTCGCGAGCTCCGGGCGCGAGGCGAGCGCCTCGGTGAGCACCAGCGTGCGCCCGCCGGCCCAGGTGACGCTGCTCTTGAGGTGCAGGCCCTCCGGCACGGGGATCGTCACCACCGCGTACCCGAAGGGCGCGAGGATGGCGCGCACCGCGCCGGCGGCCTCGGCGTTGGTCCGCGCGCCGAGGCCGATGAAGACGGTGCGATCGACGAGCAGGACATCGCCGCCGTCGAGCAGCGCGGGCGCCTCGAGGTGGTGGAGCGCTCGGAAGGGCGCGAGCGCGGGCGCGATCGACGCGGTCTCGCCGCGGCGCTCGGGCGCGCCCGGGCGGGTGACGATCGCCAGCTCGGGGAAGACGAGCGCGGTGTCCTCGACGAAGTACGCGTCGGGGTGGCCGGGCAAGGGATCGAGCGCGGTGATCGCGAGCCCGAGCTCCGCGAGCGCGCCCACGTACGCGGCATGCTGGCGGCGCAGGGCGTCGAGATCGAGCGGGCCGAGCTCGGCCGTGGTGAGGCCGAGCGCGGCGTCGGGGCCGGGGGCGCGGACGATGGCGCGGGTGAACATCGCTCTCAGGAGGGCGAGGATACCTCGAACGCGCCGGGGGGCGCCGCGGGATGGATCGGCGCGAGGCCGAGCTTCTGGCGGATCTGATTCTTCGCGACGCCGAAGCGGCCGCGCGCAGCGGAGAGGATCCATGAAGATCCGGTCTTCTCCGCGATGAAGCGCTTCACCGCCGCGCCGTCGGTGAGCAGGTTGGTGGCGAGGCGCGGGTCGGCGAAGTTCTTGGCGAAGCCGTCGGCGATGGCCTGCTTGCCGTCGCGCTTCGTGCCGTCGGCGCCGTACTGGGCGATGAGCAGCTCCTTGCCGGCGTCGGTGATCGGCTCGAGCAAGAGGTTGTTGAAGGCGTACGAGACGCCGCCTTGATCGTTCCAGTAGCCCTCGAAGGTCTCGGTCATCCACGCCTCGTCGAAGGGTCTGTCTTCGCGGGCGACGATGCTCGCGACGAGGTGGCGGGCCATCTTGGTGCCGTTGTTGGCGCCCTGACCGCCGATCGGATCGAAGAGCATCAAGGTGTCGCCCACGCCGGTGACGACCCTGCCCGAGGGGAGCTTGCCCACCGGCTTTCGCACCGTCGGCGCGAAGGCCCCCACGAGCCAGCCGTTCTTGTCGGAGAGCTCGAAATCCTTCGCCCACGCGCTGTCCCAGGGCATGAGATCTCGGATCACCTCCTTGGCAACGGAGAGGGCCTCGGCGCCGCTCTTGACGCCCATGAAGCGATCCATCCGGCCTCCGGGCTTGGCCTCGAAGAGGATGTTCCAGCTCGGGCCATGCTCGATGTGGTGATACGGGACCCAGAAGGCCTCTCCGGTGTCGCCGAAGAGGTTGAACTTGACGGGGACGAAGGGCACACCGGTGAAGCGATGAGGCGCTCCCCGCGCGCAGATCATCGTGAGGTTGCGCTGCGGCCTGTCGTAGACGCTGCGCTCGGCGTCGCGGGGGAAGAGCGAGGAGAGCTCGGCCTTGCCGGCGGCGACGATGGTGAGATCGTGCGCAGCGGCGATCTCGTCGAGGCGCGCGACCGTGACGCTCTCGATGACGATCTTGCCGCCGCGGGCCTCGAGATCATCCATCCAGCGGGAGCTCTGCAAGCGGACGTCGATCGCCATCCCCGGCTGGTCGAGGCGCGCCGTGAGCGTGATCAGGCTGTTGCCCGGGGTGGGGCAGAAGGTGAGGTGGACGCCTTCGACCTTCACGCACGCGTGCTCCCAGTGGGCGAGGCCGAGCTCGCGCTCGTAGCTGACCGCCGGCTCGAAGCGGCCGGCCGTCCCCGTGGGGCGCGATCGCTCGCGCCAGTCGGCCGCGGTGCGATCGGAGTAGAGCGTGACCTCGTAGCCCGCGCGCCTGAGACCATGCGCGGTGAGGAGCCCGGCGATGCCCGAGCCGATGATGGCGATGTTTCGCATGAGACCTCCGGCCGCGATGATGGCATGAAGATCTCGCCCGCGTGGGGCGCCGCCGTCGATCGGCGGAGACAGGCTCTCTCACGGACGCCATTCCGCCCCTGCGGTGCGCCCGCGGCGTCCCCCTGCCCATCCGAGCAGCGGAGTCGTGACGCCGCCGACCGCCGATTTCATCACGATCTTGCGCGGCGAGCGAGCGCGCCATAGCCTCGATCCGAAGCCTCGCCCATCGAGCGGACCAGCGTGGCTTGGTGGACCCCGGAGCCGTCACCGGAGGTGAGCGATCATGAAGCGCGAAGACTGGAGGCAGTCCGTCCCCGATCTGGAGACGTTCGAGCAGCTCTTCGAGAAGGCGCGGAAGAAGTCCGAGCGCCCCATCGCGCTGCGCGGCGGCGTCTCCCTCGTGAGGCGCCCTCCCCGCCCCGGCCCGCGCCCAGGCCCCCGCGGGCCGCTCGATCCCCCGCCCGCCCCGTCGATCGCCGAGGTGGAGGCGCCGATCGCGCGCCGGGACCTCGCCTCCGAGCCCGACGTGGAGGCCGCGCTCGCCCTCGCCGCCGCGGAGGCGCTGTCTCCCCGGCGCGCGCGCCTGCCGAGCAAGCGCAAGCGCCTCCTGTGGTCCGCTTCGGCACGGCGCCGCCCATGCCACCCGCGGGGCCGGTGCTGCGCTTCGTGGCCCCGGCCCAGCGCCGACAGGACAGGTCGCCGAGCCGCGGTGGGCGCCCGCCGCCGCGCCCGCCGCTGTGCGCTTCGGCGCTCCTCCTCCCGAGCCTGCGCGCGCGCCGCCGCCGCCACCACCGCGATCGCAGCTCCCCACGCTCGGCTTCCTCCAGAAGCGATCGCTCACCACCGCGGGCTCGATCGCCGTCTCGGCGGTGACCTCGGCGGTGATCGTCGGGGCCGCGCTCGGGCTCTACGCGTACCGCGCGACGTCGCGGGCGCCGGTCGCCACGGAGACGGCGACCCTGGCGCTCCAGCCTGCGCAGGCGGCGACGGTCAACGCGACCGCGACCGCGCGCGCCGAAGCCACGGCGCCCCCCGCGGCGAGCGCGGCCGCCGCGCCCCCTCCGCTCCCGCCCGGCTACGGCCGCCTCACGGTCGTGAGCGCGCAGGCGGCCGAGGTGTACCTGACCGGGAAGCAAGCCGGCCCCGCCAACGCGCCGCTGGAGGTCCGCTGCGGCACATGGTTTTTGCGGCTCGGCAAGCCGAACGGCGATCTGCCCCCGACCTGGGTGGGCCCGGGCAAGACGGTGCGCATCGCCTGCCAGGCGGAGACGACGGTGGATCCGCAGCAGAGCTCGTTGGTGCTGAAGAGATATTGAGAGCGCCGCTCAAGGGGTGACGAAAAAACGTCGTGAGCAGCCCGAAGCCAGGGCGGGCGACCGAGGAATCCTCGGCGATTTTGAGGGAGCCCAGCCGACGATTCGGGCTGCGTAACAGGTTTTTTCGTCACCCCTTCAGCGCGCCTTCCGGCCGGAGATCAAGTACCCCATCGTCCCGCCGGCCTGGTGCTCGGTCCCCTTCCGCAGCCCGGCGGCGACGGCGTGGGAGCGGGCGAGGCCTTCGGCCCAGAGGGGCTCGAAATCTTCTTCGCGGCCGCCGCCGGCGAGGAAGTAGCGGCGCGTCTCGTCGTGGCCCCAGAGCCAGAAGTCGCGCTCGTCCCAGGCGAGCACCTGGTCGCGCAGCACCGTCTGGGCCCGGCCCGCGTAGGGAGGAAACAGCGGCGAGGGACGATCGTTCTGGTAGACGGCGATGTCTTCCAGGCCGAGCTCGGCGGCGTAGCCCGGGATCATCTCGCCGATGGAGTCGTTGCCCTCGCCGAGGGCCTCTTTGCCGCGGGTGCAGACGAGGTACATCCGCACCATCGAGAGGATCGCGTCGATCGGCGCGTCGAAGAGCGAGCTCGTGAGGGTGAGCATGTTGGCCATGTTGTTCGGCTCGGCCAGAAGGAGCAGGCCGCCGGGTTTGCACGCCCGGATCATCTCGCGCAGCACGGCGCGCGGATCGCGGACGTGGATGAGCACCGTCTGGCAGGTGACGAGGTCGAACGTGTCGTCGTGGAAGGGGATGGCCGTCGCGTCGCCGAGGCGGTAGCGCGCCCGATCGCCGAGCCCGAGGGCCTCGCTGCGCCGCGCGGCCTCCTCGACCCACGCTTGTTCGCGATCGATGCCGAGGAGGCGCGCCTCCGGGGAGAGGTGGGGCAAAAGGACGCGGCTCCAGTGGCCCTGTCCTGCGCCGACATCGAGCACCAGACGAGGCTCGTCCAGGCGCAGGCGCCGGGCCATCAGCGCGACGAAATCGGCGTTCCACCAGTCGTCGCGCTGATCGCCGAAATACTCGGCCGAATGGAGCTTTTTGGAAGGATCGTCAGGGGACATGGGGTGGTGATGCTACCACCCCGGAGAGGTGCTGAGCCGCCTGGCTCGAGGGGACGACCTCAGTCACCCGAGTCGGTCGGGTCGTCCCAGGCCGCCTTGGAGTCGGCGGGGCCGCCGTCGAAGCCGAGCGGCGTACTGTCCTTGCTGTTGTTGAAGGCGTCGGCCTGGTTGTTGATGGACAAGATCGCCTGGACGTCGGTGCCGGCCAGGGTGGCGACGGCCGCGTCGAGGTTGAACGAGGGCGAGGCGCCGGTGAGCGCGTGGTTGCAGATCGCCGCGAGCATCTGCTGGCCGGCCTGCATGCGGGCCTTGGCGAGGTCGCTCCGCTTGGCGCCGCTCCGGTACTTGGCGATATTGGCCTTGAGCACACCGAGGCCGAGCAGGAGGCCCGTCTCCACGCGCGTGTCCGTGTCCACGTCGATCTCGTTGTCGAACGCCTCGTTGCGCACGACCACGAAGCCGAGGTTGATGCTCCCGAGCGTGCCGAGGCACGCGGTGACGGCGTTCGGGTGGTTGGCGTAGTAGCCGATGGTGCGGGTCGCGCCGGTGCCGCTGCCGCAGGGGATCGGCGTGTGGGCGCAGCCGCCCGCGGCCGTGCAGGTGTCGGCCGTGCAGGCGTTGTCGTCGTCACAGGAGACGGGACCGTGGGCGCAGCCCGTCGCCGGGTTGCAGGAGTCGGTCGTGCATGCGTCGAAGTCGTTGCACGAGACGGCCGCGTGGGTGCAGCCCGTCGCCGCGTCGCAGGCGTCGTCGGTGCAGGCGTTACCGTCGTCGCACGAGACCATCTGGTGCTTGCAGCCGGTCGCCGGATCGCACGAGTCGCTGGTGCAGGCGTTCCCGTCGAAGCAGGACACGGCCTCGTGCTGGCAGCCGCTCAGCGGGCTGCACGAGTCGGTCGTGCAGGCGTTGCCGTCGTCGCACGAGACCGGGGTGTGGGAGCAGCCGGTCACCGGGTCGCACGCGTCGTTGGTGCAGGCGTCGCCGTCGTCGCACGAGACGGCGCCGTGGGTGCAGCCCGTGGCCGCGTCGCAGGCGTCGGCGGTGCAGGCGTTGCCGTCGTCGCACGAGACGGCGCTGTGGGCGCACCCCGTCAGCGGATCGCAGGAGTCGCTGGTGCAGGCGTCGCTGTCATCGCAGGAGACCGGCGCCTGGACGCAGCCGACCAGCGGGTCGCACGCCTCGGCGGTACAGGCGTTGCCGTCGTCGCAGCTCAGCGGGGTGTGGAGGCACCCGAGCGCCGTGTCGCACGCGTCGATCGTGCAGGCGTCGCCGTCGGCGCAGGAGACGATGGAGTGCGTGCAGCCCGTGGCCGCGTCGCAGGCGTCGGCGGTGCACGCGTTGGCGTCGTCGCAGGAGATGGGCGCATGCGCGCAGCCCGTGGCCGGATCGCAGGAGTCGGCGGTGCATGCGTTGCTGTCGCTGCACGACACGGCGGCGTGGGTGCAGCCGCTCGCCGGATCGCAGCCGTCCGTCGTGCAGGCGTTGCCGTCGTTGCACGACACGGGAGCATGCGCGCAGCCGCTCACCGGATCGCAGGTGTCGAGGGTGCAGGCGTTGGCGTCGCTGCACGAGACGGGGGTGTGGGTGCAGCCCGTGCCCGTGTCGCAGGCGTCGGCGGTGCAGACGTTGCTGTCGTTGCACGTCGCCGGCTGCATGACGCAGGCGGGCCCCGCCTCGATGGTGGCCGAGTCGATGTAGTAGCCGAGGCACATCGAGTTTGAACCGACCTTGAACTTGAAGTCGAGCCGGACGATGTCGTTGGTCTGGAGCGTGCCGTCCGGGTCGGAGAACAGGTACGGGCCGTACTTGATCGTCACGGTCTGGCCTGCGTTCAGGACATCGGCCTGGCCGTCTTTGTTGGCGTCCGTCAAGCCGGCGGCGATGAGGAGCTGGGTGAGGAAGGTGTAGTTGTTGGTGCCGTTGTCATCGACCGCGGTGATGTCGTAGACGGGCTGGTTGCTGTTGTTGGTGATCGCGAGGCAGTACTCGAACTGGGTGCCGAGCGGGATGATCAGCGGATCGACCCCGGGGCACGGTTGGCCGGGCAGCACCGCGGTCTTGGAGAGGCCCACGTCGGGCGCCGGCTGCGGGGGCACGCCGGGGGGACAGGTCACCTGGAACGCGATGGCCTGGGCGGCCTCGCCCGTGTGCTCGGCCTCGGGATCGCTCTGGGGATCGCTGTCGGGCGCGGCGGCGTAGCAGCCGGCCGCGAGGAACACCAATGATCCGAGCCCCAGAAGGGCCCTGCTCAACCTGCTTCTCATGATCGTACCTCCGGTCCTGGTAGCGCTGCGAACAAGGGTCATCGAAAGCTCGGCCCACAGGTCGCCGGCTGCCCGCTCGGGGCGTGGATCGCTCAACACGCTATCGTTCGTGGGTTCCGCGGTCAACCGTCGCGACACCGTTCGAGGGGCCGGAATCGTCGCGTCCCCGCTGGATTTGAAGACGGACGCACGTCAACCGTCGACAAAGAACGTTACGTCGCTTCGTGTGCCTGCTCCCTCGATCGCGACATGGTGTGCGCCGGGGGTGAGCACGAAATCGACGCGGAACGGCGCGGTGATGGCTCGCGGGTAACCATCGATGACGAGGCGCACCTCGCGGACGCCGGGTGGCACGTCGGCGCGGATCTGGATCGCCTGTCGCCCGGCCATCGCCGGATCCAGCGTGAACCGCGCCCCGTCGGGCGGATAGGCGATGGACAGGGCGCCTCGCGCATGCGCCGAATCGGCCTTTCGATCCTCCTCCCGTGCGGGACACAGGGGTGAATAGCGCTCGGGGGCGAGGGCCCTCCCCGCGCCGCGCGCCCACGCCGCGAGCTGCGCGTCGAAGCGCTCGAAGCTCCGCTCCTCCACCTGCTCCGCGGGGCATCCGCTCCCGGCCCGGAGGCCGTTGCGCTTGTCGATCGCCACGCGCTCGTGCATCGAGCAGAGCGCCGCGGGCCCGGGGGGAGATCCGCCTTCGGCGACGAAGATCTCGGTGCGCCGGTGATCGCATGCGGGCCCGGGCCTCTCGCCGGAGAGGGCGCAGATCTCGGCCTCCACGATCCGTCCTTTGGGACGGGAGAAGGACGAAGCGGGCCGCCCGCGCATCGCGGCGATCATGGCGTCATGAAACAAGGGACCGGCGCCCGTCACCCCGCTCACGCCCTCCATCGCCGAGCCGTCGAAATTGCCCACCCAGACTGCCACGCTCACGAGCGGTGTGTAACCAACTGCGTAGTTGTCCCGAAACCCCTTGGACGTCCCTGTCTTGGCCGCGACCGCGAAAGGCAGAGAGAGCGCGCTCCCCTCGCCGAAGGACGCGAGACGGGCCTTGTCGTCGGCGAGGATATCGGTGATGACGGCGGCGGCCGCCTCGTCCATGACCCTCTTTTCGGGCGCGGCGGGGAGCGACAAGGGGTTACCGTCCTTGGCGATCACGTGCTTCACGGCCCGCGCGGGCTTCCACGTCCCGCCCCGGGCCAGCGTGGCATAGGCGTTGGCGAGCTCGATCAGGCGCACCTCGCCGTCGCCGAGCGCGATGGCCGCCCCGTAGCGATCGGCGTCCTCCCCGAGCGAGGTCATCCCGAGATCGCGCAGGCGATCGAGGAAGCGGGCCGGGCCGAGGGCGTCGGCGGTCCACACGGCGGGGATGTTGTACGAGTTGGCGAGGGCCTCGCGCAGGCGCACGGGGCCGTGGAGGCGGCCGTCGTAGTTGTTCGGGTGGTAGTCGCCGTCCTTGGTCGGGAGGTAGAGATCGACGTCGGGCAGGGCCGTGGCGGCGGTGAAATCGAGCCGCTCCATGGCGAGCTCGTAGAGGAAGGGCTTGAGGGTCGAGCCGGGCTGGCGGAGCGCGAGCACGCCGTCGTTGTGGCCGAGGCGCGCCTCGTCCTCGATGTCGGGCGAGCCGACGTACGCGAGGATGTCGCCGGTCTCGTTCTCGATCACCACGATCGACGCGGCCGAGACATGCTTCTTTTGCAGCGAGAGCACCGTCTCGCCGGCGAGGACGGTGAGCTCGCGCTGGAGCGCTCGATCGATGGTCAGGGTGATCTCGCGGGTCCGGTCGCGCAGCGGGCCGAGCGCGGGATCGACGGCGCCGGACATCAGCCCGCGCACGAGGTGGGGCGCGCCCCCTGCCCCGCCGGAAGGCGCGATGACGAGCGGCTCCTGCTTGGCCGCCTCGATCTCAGTCCGCGACGCGAGGCCCGCGTCGAGCATCCGATCGAGCACGCGATCGCGCCGGCGCTGGAGGCGCTCGGTGCCCTTCTTCGGGTCGTACACCGAGGGACCGCGCGGGATGCCGGCGAGCGCCGCCGCCTCGGCGAGGGAGAGGTCGCGCGGGGGCTTGTCGAAGTAGAAGCGGCTCGCCGCCTCGACGCCGCGCAGGCCGGGCCCGAAGGAGACGCGGTTCAGGTACTGCTCGAGGATCTCCTTCTTGGAGAGCGATCGCTCGATCTTGAGGGCGAGCGCGGCCTCGCCGAACTTGCCGGCGAGCGTGCGCGGGCGCTTGACCAGGTTGCGGGCGAGCTGCTGCGTCAAGGTGGACGCGCCGGAGACCACGCGGCGGTGGATCGCCCAGGAGCCGGCGGCGCGGAGGATGGCGAGCGGATCGACGCCGGGGTGCCGGTAGAAGCGGCGATCCTCGGCGGCGACGAGGGCCTTCGGCAAGCGCTCGCCGACCTCGTCGAGGGCGATGAAGCGGGCGCGGTGGCCGTCGTCGGCGCGCAGCTCGCGCAGGACGACGCCGTGCCGATCGCGGATGAGCGCGCCCGTGGGCGGCTGCTTGCCCTCGGCGAGCTCGGGCGGGAGCGGAGTGAAGAGCGAGGCGAGGAGGAGCGCGGCGGCAGGCGCGAGGAGGAGGATCACCGCCGCGAGGGCGAGGCGCTTCTGGCGGCGGCTGATCCTCACGGCGGCCTCGGCTGCACGTTCGCGGCGATGCGCGGGCTATTTGGCGTTGATCCGGACGAGATCGGAGCCGGTGCGGCCGAAGACCTCGGGCGTGTACATCTCCTCGGCCTTGGTCGGGGGGACGACGAAGGCGCCGAGCGAGGTGGCGCGGGCGAGGTAGCGGTAACGGAACATGCCCGCCGGGAGGTGATCGACGAAGAAGAGCACGCGATCGTCGCGGATCTCCCGGAGGAAGCTCGATGATCGGTAGGCCGTGCCACGCGCCACGTTGTCGTCGCTGTCGTCGTCGTCGTCGCCGCCGGGCTCCTCGGCGCTGTCCACGTCGTACGATTTGCCCGTGGTGGCGAGCTTGGCGTCGACGGCCTCGAAGCCGGCGGGGAGCGGGTCGTCGATCACGACGAAGGTGCGCGGCGAGGGGGTGACGATCACCAGATCGCAGAGCACGAGATCGCCGCCCTTGAACGAGGAGACGCTGCTCTCGGGGACGATCTTGAGGGCCTCGTCGAGCGCGCTCGCGCTCACGGCGCGGAGCGTCTTCTTGACGAAGAAGCCCCGCTCCAGCGCCACGCGCGGCAAGGTCTTCTTGGCGTAGCGCAGGCGCGCCTCGTAGAAGAGCCGGCCCTGGCCCTGCACATCGAACGCGAGCGGCGCGCCGCTGCCGGGGATGAGGTCGGCCGCGCGGATGCTCGTGGTCTCCTGCTTGAGCGAGCGGCCCTGGAACGGCGCGGTGAAGAGCTCTTTTTCACCCAGGAAGACATGGGCCGTGAAATTCGGAGAGACCTTCTCCTGCACCTTGCGGTAGTCGTCGAGGGCGAGCAGCGACCAGGCGGTCTCCTGCGTGTTGCGCCAGGTGCCGCCCTTGCGATCGGCGAGCAGGCCCATGGCGAGCTTGCCGGCGAGCGGGTGATCGGGCCGGGCCGCGAGCAGGCCGCGGAGGACGAGCGCCGAGGTGCGGGTGTCGGAGTCCATGAGCACGGCGTAGCGATCGCCCTCGTTGGCGACCGCGCGCGCGGTGTTCGCGTCGAGCCGGAGCTTGCCCTCGATCTCGGTGGCGAGCATGTCGATCTGCGCTTGCTGCATCTTCGAGCTCACCATCGCGTGCAGGAGCATGGCCTGGGAGAAGAGCGGGAGCTTGCTGCGCTTCTCGAAGAGGGTGCTCACCCAGCCCGGCGCAGGCGCGCCGTTGTCGGCGAGCACGTCGAGCATGAACGGCCCGGAGGCGAGGAGCAGCTCGTCCTTGTCGAGGTGCGGGAGCGCGTCGCGCAGGTAGCGGGTCGCGTCGTCGAGGGCCTGCTGCGGCACGGCGACCTGGTTCTTCTTGGCGATCGACAGACCCCAGAGCGCGTACGCGGTGACCCAGGGGCTGCCGTCGGGCGACTCGGCCCACAGGCCGAAGCTCCCGTCGCCGCGCTGGTGCGCGAGGATGTCGGCGACGGTCTTGTTGACGATCCGGTCGAGATCCTTGGGCATCGAGAGCTTGTAGTCATCGGCCATGCCGCGCAGGGGCAGCATCGGCACGAGGCGGCTCGTGAGCTGCTCGGTGCAGCCGTACGGGTAGTCGACGAGGTGCTCGAGACCGTTGTCGAGGCCGACGAGCGCGGTCGAGGAGAGGCCGACCGAGAGCCCGCCCACGTCGTCGCGGATCGCCGCGAGATCGCCGAGCTTCTCGGCGCTCTGCGTGGTGGTGTCGCCGTAGAGGGCGACCGCCTCGACCACCTGGGGCACCTGCACGTCGCGCGTGATCTCCACGCGATCCTCGGCGCCGCCGCCCTTGACCGTGAAGCTTACCTTGGCCGGGCCGGCCTTGGGCGCGTCGATGGCGAAGCGCACCTCGCTCGATGCGTTGGCGTCGAGGTCGATGCTCTTGACGGGGCCGTCCTTGACGACGATCCCCTCGGCCTTGATCTCCACGTCGATCTTCGATTTCGCGAGGCCCTTGGAGGTGACGACCACGCCGGCCTCCAGGCTGTCGCCCGCGCGGAGGAAGCGCGGGAACGCGGGGCGGCCCATGAGCGGGCGGCTCGTGGTCACGTTCGACTCGGCGTAGCCGAAGCGATCGTCCTCGGCGGCGGCCACGGCCATGAGGCGATAGGTGGTGAGCGAGTCGGGGAGCTTGAAGCTCGCGTGGATATGGCCCTTGTCGTCGGTGACGAGCGTGGGGTTGAAGTAGGCGCTCGACCGGAAATCGCGGCGAACGCCGCCGTCTTTGCCGCCACCGCCGCCTTCGAGCCCCTTGTCGAGGCCGAGCGCGGCGAAGGGGTTCATGACCTTGGCGAGCACCTCGCGGGCCTCGATGGTCGCGACCTTGAGCGAGCGAGGCGCGCCGAAGACGGGGATGGGATCGGGCGTCTTGTAGCCGATGAGCGAGAGCACGCCCTCGTCGACGGCGTAGAGGGTGACCTCGGATCGCGCGGGCTTGCCGGCGCGATCCTTCACGTCGACATCGACCTCGATCGCCTCGCCGGGGCGGAATTCGGTCTTGTTGGCCTTGAGCGCCAGCTTGAGGCGGCGCGCCTCGGGGTTGATCGGCACGGGCGCGTAACCGAAGCGGAACGCGGGCGCGCCGATGTCGCCCTTGCCGGTCTTGCCGGGCGCCGCCTTGCTGCGGCCCTTCACGAGCAGCACCGAGACGAAGGCGTTGGGGCGAAGGTCCTCCGTGACGGGGATGTCGAGGGTCGGCATCGGCCCGGAGAGGGTCATCTTCTTCTGCACGTAGATGCCGGCGCGCTCGACGGTGACGAGGGCCTCGGCGGTCTTGAAGGGCGACTTGACGAGGATGTGCGCGGTCTGGCCGATCTCGTAGCTCTTCCGATCGGGCACGAGATCGAGCTTCTGCTGATCGTTGTCGGCCCAGCTCGTGTCGCCCGCGTCGCCGGTCACGTAGAGCTCGGTCGACGAGGCGACGGGGTTACCGCGCTTGTCGGCGGCCTTCGCGCGCACGACGTAGAAGCCCGCACCCGAGGGCTGGAGCGAGCAGCTCGCCGGGTCGTTGGTTGTCGTGAGGGAACAGGTGGACACGGTGTGATCCGCCGTGCTCACCGTGTTCCGGAAGACACCGCCGACCTCCTGGCGCGCCACGTTCCACTTGCGCTGGATGAGCTCGATCGTGACGTTCACGCCCGCGACGCGCGCGCCCTTGGGATCGACGGCGAGGATCTGCGGCTTGACGGGATCGCTCGGCTTGACGAAGAGATCGGGGCCGGCGTTCATGCCGAGGTAGAACTCGCCCGGGTGGACGATGGCCGACGTCGACCCGGAGATCATCTGCCGGGAGAGATCGGTCACGTCGGCCTCGCAGGTGACGAGCTCGGGGCCGCGCTGGCCCGGCATGGTCAGCGCCGCGCCGACGCCGAAGGAGCCCTTGTCATCGAGCTTGGAGCTGCCGCTCTGGACCTCGGTGCCGCGCTCGGAGGACTCGTTCTGCCCGGCGAGGAAGGCCTGATCGCCCGAGGAGAAGTTCTCCGGCATCGGCGGGGAGAACCAGCTCTCGCTGCGGGACACGTCGAGGTGGACATCGGCCTTGGCCATGGGCGCGCCGAAGAGGTAGTCGCCGCGCGCCGTCCACGTGGCCTTGTCGCCGCGGATGTAGCTCGGCTTGTCGCTCTGCACGGAGACCTTGAACTCGGCGGGGCGGTACTCCGCGACCTCGAAGTCGGCGCTCACGTCGGCGTAGTCGTGCGGCGAGCCCTGCATGGTGGCCTGGATCGCGTAGGTGCCGAGGCGGCCGGTGTCGGGGACCTTCACGTCGACCGAGAAGGTGCCGAAGGCGCCGAGCGTCGGCGTGAGCTTCTGGAGCGACTCGCCCTCCGGGCCGTTGACGCTGAGCTCGACCGGGCGGTTCGCGGGCGTGCTCGTGCCGCTCCGCGCCTCCTCGCGGAAGATGCCCTTGATGCGCACCGTGTCGCCGGGCCGGTAGATGCCGCGATCGGTGAAGAGCATGCCGATCGGGTGATCGGGGCCGAAGTCGGCCGACGCGCCGAAGCGCCAGCCGCTCAGCATGTCGGTGACGCGGCGGTAGGCGAAGTCGTCGGACGTGCTCGCGAAGATGACGGCGCGCTCGGGGCCGCTCTGCGCGGGCGTGAAGGCCGAGGACGGGATCTGCGCGAAGCCGTTCTGATCGGTCTTGAAGACGGCCGCGCCCTGCGCGCCGGGCACCGCGATCTTGACGCTCGCGCCCTCGACGGGGGCGGCGGTGCCGAGGTGGGTGACCCAGACGAGCGAGCCCTTCTGGGAGATCTTCGCGCTGATGGCGAGGTCGGTCACCTGCGCCACGACGTTGCGGGTGGCGGGGCGCGCGAAGCGGGTGCCGGGCCGCTCGGTGTAGCGGATGCCGATCGCGAGCGGGCCGCGCTTGTCCTTGCCGCCGAGCACGTCGTCGGTCAAGACCAGGTGCTCCGCCGCCTTGTTGACGGCGGCGCTCGGCTTGAGGCGGACGACCTTGGCGCCGGGGAGGAGCTGGATCTCGTCGAAGCGCGGGTCGTGCGGGCCGCGCTTGAGATCGCCCTGGAGCGCGAGGATCGACTCCTCGCTGAGCCTCGCCGTCGCGAGCTCGATCTCCTTCGTGTTGACCGACGCGATGGGGATGCCCTTCTTCGCCGAGGGCTCGAAGATGCTCCCGGTGAGGCCGATCTCGGCGCTCGGCCAGAGGTCGTCGAAGCTGACCTTCTGGTCGACGTCGGCCGTGAGCGTCTGGCCGTGGACGTCCTTCAGGGCCGAGGCGCTGATCTTGAGGCCGTACGTCTTGCCCGGGACGAAGCGGCCCCAGAGCTGCACGCTCCGCGAGGCCTGATCGTCGTCGAGCCAGCTCGGCCAGCGGATCTTGACGGCCGGGTCGAGCTTCACCGCCTTCTTGAGATCGGCGAGCTTGACCGGGTTGGTGAGCTCGATCGAGAAGCCGCCCTCGGCGCTGCACTGGTGGCCTGGCGTGTCGTTGTTGCAGAGGATGCGATCGAAGGCGAGCTTGCCGTAGGTATGGAGGTCGAAGCGCTGGGCCTCGCCGGCGGGGAGCGGGCCCTCGCGCCCCCTGAGACTCGCGTCGAAGACGAGGTCGATCGGCGCGTCGAGGGGCAGGCGGGATTTCGGCGCGATCTGGACGAGGAGCTCGTTCTTCGGGTCGGGTCGTTTGACCTCAAACGAGATCTTCTGCCCCTGGTCGCCCGCGCTGAGGGTGAGCGCGCGGAGGAGCTCGGCGTCGTCGACGGGCTGGTTGAATCGCAGGTCGAAGACGCTGTCCGGCTCGAGCGACTCGTTGTCGGACGAGGCGCCGCGGGCCGAGGTCGCGGAGAGCGAGACGACCTTGGGCCGGACGGTGGAGAAGCGGAGGACGAAGGGCTTGTCCATCACCGAGCCGTCGAGGGCCTTGGTGCCCGCGGGGACCTCGACCACGTACTCGGTGGCCCGGGGCAGCTCGTGCCCGGCCTCGGGGATGAAGGAGAGGCCGCTCGTGCCCACCCACGACCAGCGCCCGCGGACGGCGGGCTTGATCGTCACGGGGGCGGCGGCCTCCTGCCCTGCCAGATCGAGGGGGCGCATCGGCCGGTTGAAGACGAGGGTGATCTCGCTCGGATCGACGGTGGGGCCGCGCGGGGCCGCGAAGACCACCCCGAAGGGGCCCTCTTTCCTGGCGAGCGCGGCCTCGGCCCCGCCGGGCGCGAGCGTGCCCCGGGGCGCGACGGTGGGGGCGCGCGATCCCTCGATGCATGCGGCGCCGAGCGTGACGGCCGCGAGGGCAACCGGGGCGAGTCGAAACGTGAGCCTGTGGCGCATGATGGCGCGCACTCAGCAACGGCGATGCCGGGGACGCAAGCGCGACGAGAGCGGGGATCGAAGCATTGTTCAGCGACGCGGCCGCGGGCCGGAGCACGCGGGCGTGGGCAGGCGGACACGCGCCCGCTCCGGTGGCCCGCTCCAGGAGCGGGAGTGGGAAGCGGGAGCGGGAGCGGGAGCGGGAGCGGATCAGAGGGTCTTGTGGAAGTCCCGGAAGGCATCGAGGATGTCCTTCAAGGCCTTGCGAGAGGCGGCGGTGGCGGAGCGGGCGTGGACCTTGGCCTCGTCGAGCTTGGGCTCGAGCTTGCGCCATGCATCCTTTGCGTCCATCCCCGCGAGGTGCAGGCGGACGCGGATCTCGCCGGCCACCTGCTCGATCTCTTCGAGCCCTTCGTTCAGGCCCTTGCGGATGTCTTCTGTCGCTTGGTTCATCGGAGCCTCCGTGCCGACAAGGGTCGGCCTGTGCATCCGCCCGGCAAGAAAGCACGCCCCGTGCCACCGGAATTGGAGCTTTCTTTCCACGGATCCCGAGCGCTCGGCCTCCGGGCGCGCCGTCTGGAATGATCTGTGGCCATTGCTGGTATAAGGCCCCGCCGGGTCCGCCTGGCCCGAGCGCCGCCGGAGACGAGAATGCGAGACCAACAGCAGGAGGAGGCATGAGGAACGCTTTGCTCCTCGCCCAGCGAGAGATCATGGCGTACCTGCGATCGCCGATCGGGTACGTGGTGGGCGCCGTCGCGCTGCTCATCGAGGGCATCTACTTCTACGCGCTCGGGCTCAGCCGCCCGGCCATGCTCTCGGCGCAGGTGCTGGCGATCTTCTTCGAGGGCGCGGCGGGCACCACGATGGTCCTCTCGGCCCTGCTCGCCATGCGGCTCATCGCCGGCGAGCGCGAGAACGGGACGCTGGTGCTCCTCAACACGGCGCCGGTGCGCGAGGTGGAGATCGTCCTCGGCAAGTTCCTCGCCGGGCTCGTCTTCCTGTCGGCGCTCGCGGTGCTGACCTTCTACATGCCGCTGCTGATCTTCGTGAACGGCAAGGTCGCGGCGGGGCACATCCTCGTCGGCTACCTCGGCATCGTGCTGCTCGCGGCGGCGTCGCTCTCGATCGGGCTCTTCGCCTCGGCGCTCGCGAGCACGCAGGTGGTCGCGGTCCTCGTGGCCGGCGCGCTGCTCGGGCTCTTCTTCCTGATCTTCTTCATCGCGCCCGCGACCGACCCGCCCATCAACGGCTTCCTCTCCTCGATGGCGATCTTCCACGTGCGGCAGCGCTCGTTCATGATCGGGATGCTCAAGCTCGAGAACGTGGTCTTCAACCTGGCGGTCGCCTACGTGTTCCTGCTCGCGACCACCAAGACGCTGGAGGCCCGGCGATGGCGGTGAAGCCCGATCCCAAGGCGTCGCCCGCGGCGCCCTCGCCCAAGGCCGCGCCGTCGCTCCCCACCGGCCCGAGCGCGCTCGAGCTCTACGGGCCGATGCTGGTGCCGCTCTACGCGCTCTCGCTCTGCCTCGTCTTCCTGGGCGAGCGCGTCACCAGCACCGATCAGAGCCGGATGATCCTCTCCGGCCTCGGCGTGGCCGGCGCGGTGATCCTCACGGTGCTCCGCTTCGCCTGGGCCGGGCAAGTCGGCGCGGAGGCCCAGGGCGAGCGCCGCTCGGCCGAGCGCACGCTGGCCTTGCTCCACGCGCTCGGCCTCGTCGCGGTCGCGCTCTATTTCGCCACCACCGACGGCGGCAAGCAGCTCCTCCACATCTCGAAGGCCGCCCCCGAGACGCGCGCCCGGATCGAGGGCGCCCTGCTCGTGGGCTGGGTCTCGCTCCTCACCATCGCGCTCACGCCCCTGCTCTTCGGTGAGCTGGCGATCGCGCCCATGCGGCGCGCGCCCCAGCCCGAGGTGCGCAGGGTCCGCTCGGCCATCGGCGCGGCCTTCTCGCTCGCGTTCGCGATCCTCTACGCGGGCCTCTTCACGTACGCGGCAGGCGAGCTCGACGCCAAGATCGATTTCTCCTACTTCCGCACGGCGCGACCGAGCGAGTCGACCAAGAAGATCGCCGAGAGCACGAGCGATCCGATCACGATCACCGCCTTCTTCCCGCAGCTCAACGAGGTCGGCGCGGAGGTCCAGAGCTACCTCGCGGAGCTCGCGGCGGGCGCGCCGAAGATCACCGTCAAGAGCTACGACCGGCTGATGGTGCCGGCGATCGCCAAGGAGGCGAAGATCACCCAGGACGGGGTGATCGTGCTCGAGCGTGGGCAATCGCGCGAGACGCTCGTGATCGGCGCCGAGATGAAGTCGGCCGCGAACAAGCTCAAGAGCCTCGACGGCGACTTCCAGAAGTCCCTGCTCAAGGTGCTGCGCGAGGCGCGCATCGCATACCTGACGGTGGGCCACGGCGAGCTGAACGAGGCCAAGAGCGGCGCGGAGGAGGGGCGCACGGCCAAGAATTTCCGGCGCCTGCTCGAGTCGCAGAACTACGTCGTCAAGGACCTCGGGTTGAGCCAGGGGCTCGGCTCGGAGATCCCGGCCGACGCGACGATCGTGATCTGCCTCGGGCCCGCGCAGCCGCTCCTCCCCGAGGAGATCGGCGCGCTCAAGCGCTACGCCGACAAGGGCGGGCACCTGCTGCTCGCGCTCGATCCGGACGCCAAGGTCGATCACGGGCCGCTCGCGGACGCGGTGGGGCTCCGCTGGTCGAAGACGGTGCTCGCGAACGACAAGGTCTTCGTCCGCCACCGGTACAACAACTCCGACCGGACGATCCTCGTCACGAACCGCTTCTCGTCGCATGCGTCGGTGTCCACGCTCGGGCGCAACGCGGCGCGGGCGCCGGTGATCTTCCCGGGCGCCTCCGAGCTCGACAAGAAGGACGGGACGGACCTGAAGATCGACTTCGCCGTCAAGGCCATGCCGGAGACCTTCGCCGACGAGAACGGCAACTTCGAGCTCGACGGCGCGGAGAAACGCAACGGATCGAACCTCGGCGCCGCGGTGAGCAAGACGCTCCCCGTACCGCCCGACGCGAAGAAGCCCGAGGCGCCGGAGATGCGCGCCTTCGTCGTGGCCGACGCCGACTCACTCTCGGACGCGGCCTTCGCCAACGAGCCCAACGTGCTCTTCGCGCTCGACGTGGTGCGCTGGCTCGGCGGCGAGGAGAGCTTCAGCGGGTCGATCACCACCACCGAGGACGTGCGGATCGAGCACACGAAGCAGAAGGATCAGATCTGGTTCTACGCGACCATCGTGGGCGCGCCGGGCCTGCTCCTCGGGGTCGGGCTCGTCGCCACCCGCCGCCGCAAGGACAAGAAGCCCACCCGGGAGAAGTCGGCATGAGCAGCTCGGCAAACCAGGCGTCGCCGGCCCTGCGCGGCGCGCTCTTCCACCTCGGCATCCTCGGCGTGGCGGTCGTCACCGCCGCCGTCGTCTGGACGCGCGACAAGCAGCCGAAATCGATCGCCGCGGGCGACGTGACCGTGTGGTCGGGCCGGCAGGCGGATGTGGAGCGCATCGGCTACGAGAACAAGACCAAGACGATCGCGCTCTCGGTGCACAAGGACGAGGTGGGCCGGTATTTCGTGGGCTCGATCGAGAAGAGCGCGCCCGCGCCTGCCTCGTCGGCCAGCGCCGGCGCGCCCCCGCCCGCGCCGAAGACGACGACCACCATCGTCTCCGTGGCCGCGGCCGACAAGCTCGCCGACGCGCTCGCCCCGCTGAAGGCGCTCCGGGCCCTCGGCAAGATCGGCGATGACCGGGCGAGCGAGTTCGGCCTCGCCGAGCCCGACGCCACCGTGAGCGTGAAGATCGGCGCGAGCGAGCGGAAGCTCCTGCTCGGCGGGCCCACGCCGGGCAGCGGCGATCGCTACGTGAAGGACCCGACCTCGGGCGAGGTGTTCGCGGTCCGCGGCGAGCCCTTCCGGACGCTGGAGTCGGCCGACACCACCATGGTCGAGCGCGATCTGCACGAGTGGAAGGACACGGAGGTGCAGACCGCCACCCTGACCGCAGGGAGCAAGAGCCGGGCGATCGTCCGCGGAGGCGTCGAGGGCAAGCGCTTCTGGGCCGACGCCGCGTCCCCCGAGACGAACGACGAGACCCTCGGCAACTGGATGAGCAAGCTCGATCGGCTGCGCCCGACGGAGTTCCTCGCCGAGCCGCCCGCCGAGAAGCAGGCCGTCTTGCGGATCGAGTATGCGGGAGGCAAATCGCTCGGCTTCATCGAGCTCTCCCGGACGCCGGCCGGCGACAACGGCAAGCCGACCTACCTCATCCGGACCGAGCGCACCCGGCTCTATGCCAAGGTCCCGCTGCCCGCCGCCGAACCGGTCGAGCAAGATCTGGGCGCGGTCGTCAAGTGACCCCTCGCCGACCCCACCACCCTCACCCCCATCGCGCTCCCGGGACCTCGTTTCTCTTGCAGGAACCGGGGCGCATCTGCAACGCTCCGGTTCGCATGGCCCCCCGATCCATCCTCGCCATCTCCCTGGGCGCGCTCGTCGCCCTCGCCTCCCTCGTCTCGTCCACGGGCTGCGGCTCCAAGCCTCCGCCCAAGAACCCCGAGCCCGCCGACTCGGCCGAGGCCGACGCGGGGCCGCCGCCCCCCAAGTGCGAGGCCCTCGACGAGAAGTGCGCCGCCACCGCCGAGACGCACGCGAAGATCGCCCACTCCGAGCTCGTCTTCTCCCCCGTGACCGGCTGGACCTACGCGCAGATGGAAGCCGTGAGCGTGGCGCAGGCCTCGGACACCGGCCCGGCCATGGCCTTCCTCGGCTACGAGGGCGACGCCAAGGACGCGAAGAAGGACGGGGCGGCGCGCGACGCGGCCTTCGGTGAGCTGACCAAGGCGCTCGGCATCGAGAGCAAGCCGCCGAAGAAGGTCAACTGGAAGAAGGCCGACAACCCCAAGGCGATCGGCGAGATGAAGCTCGATCAGTGGGTCATCGACAAGGGCTGGACCCGCGGCGGCAAGAAGGGCGCGCTGGTGATCGTGGCCGGCGCCTCCGACGGGCCGAAGAGCGTGATGGCCATCGGCTTTTACCCCGACGACGACAAGAGCGCGGACGACACCATCCCCAAGTCCTTCGAGTCGATCGGAAAGGCAAAATGACCGCTCCGCAGCTCGCCCCGGGGACCGTCGTCGCCCGCAAATATTCGCTCGCCTCGCTGCTGGGCTTCGGGGGCTCGTCGTCGACGTACCTCGCCAAGTCGAGCGATGGGCGCGAGGTGACGGTCAAGTTCTTCGATCCGGCCATCCGCCAGCGCACCGACATCATGGCGCTGATCGAGCAGACGTACGCGGGCACCAACGCGCTGCCGGCGGACATCGCCGTGCCCCTGCTCGACGCGGGCTACGACGACGCGACGGGCGCGCCCTTCAGCGTGAGCGAGCGCATCCCCTTCCCCTCCCTCGCCCAGCTCGTCGCGCAGCGCGCGCTCACGCCGGAGGAGACGGCGACGGTGGTGACCTTCCTCGCGCGGGCGCTCGACGCGGCCCACCAGCGGGGCCTCTTCCACCACGCGATCAAGCCCACCAACATCTTCGTCGGCTTCCAGCAGGGCTACGGCGTCCGGCTCACCGATTTCGGCGCGGGCCTCTGCCGCCTCGCCGTCCCCACGCAAGAAGGCTACGCCCTCGCCGCGCCGTGGATGGCGCCCGAACAGGTGCAGGGGCAGACGCCCGCGGGCGCTGCGGCCGACGTGTTCGCCCTCGCGCTCTGCACGTTCTTCGCGCTCACGGGCCGCTCCTACTGGCGCTCCTGCCAGGGCAATTTCGACTCGGCCGGCTGGCAGCGCGAGCTGATGGCCCCGCGCACGCCCCCGTCGGCGCGCGCGCTCCAGCTCGGCGTCACGCTCAACTCGGCCTTCGACAGCGTGCTCGGCGCCGCGCTCTCCCTCGATCCGGCGGGCCGCTACCGCTCGGTCGGCGAGTTCGCGATGGCGCTCGACGCGATCGTCGCCGTCAAGGGCCCGGAGACGGCGCACACCATGGCCTTCCCCGCGATGGGTCTCGGAGACTACCCGCCTCCGCCTCCGCCCACCGGCGGCCTCGGCACGCCCCCGCCCGCCGCGGGCATGCCGCCCAACCCGGCCGCGCCGCAACCACCCGTGCAGGCGCAACAGCCGCAGCTGGCGCCGGGGCAAGGTCAGCCGAGCGGCGCGTACATCTCGACGCAGAGCCAGGCCGGAGGCGACAACACCGAGATCGGCCGCCGCCCGACGGAGCTCCCCGCGCCGCGCAAGGCCGCGTCGTCGAACAAGCTCGTGCCGATCGTGCTCGGCGTGATCGTCGTGGTCCTGCTCGGCGGATCGATCGCGGCTGTCGTGCTGATGGGCAAGAAGCCCGACAGCACGAGCACCGCCGGCTCGGGCGCGCCCTCGGCCGGCGCGCCGATCACGGCGTCGGCGGAGCCGCAGGCGAGCGCCATCCCCTCGGCCGTACCGAGCGCCGAGCCCACCGCCGCCGTCGCCACCATCGAGGTGACGCTCAAGTGCGATCCGGGCTGCGACGAGCTGAAGGTCGACGACACCGCCGTCGAGCCCGGCAAGCCCACCGCGCTCGCGCCCGGAAAGCACACCGTCGTGGCCTCGAAGGCCGACTTCAAGACCGTCACCGAGACGATCGACGTGAGCGCGAGCACGAAGGAGAAGACCTTCAAGCTCACCGCCGAGAAGAAGGCGGCGACCAGCACGCCGAACACGCCGACGACCACCCCCACGAAGCAGCCGTCGCTGCCGCCGTGCACGCGGTTCATCAAGACCAACTGCAAGAAGTGACGCGCTCAGCTCCGCGGGTGCGCGCGCTTGTACGCGGCGCGCACGTGATCGTCCGCGAGGTGCGTGTAGATCTCGGTCGTCGAGATGTCCGCGGGGCCGAGCAAGGCCTGCACGCTGCGCAGATCGGCGCCGCCTTCGAGCAGGTGGGTGGCGAACGAGTGGCGCAGCTTGTGGGGTGAGCTCGGCTTCTGCACGCCGGCGCCGCGGGCGTAGGCGGTCAGCAGCTTCCACACCGCCTGGCGGGTCAGGGCGCCGCCGCGCGGGGAGAGGAAGAGCGCGCTCGTCGCGGGCGCGCGCGGGTGGGCCTGCCGCTCCAAGAGGTAGGCGTCGAGCGCGTCGAGCGCGGTCTCGCCGAGGGGGACGATCCGGCGCTTCTGCCCCTTGCCGAGCGCCATCACGAGGCCCTTCTTCCGGTCCACGTCGGCCAGCGTCAGGCCCACGAGCTCGCTCACGCGCAGGCCGGCGGCGTACATCATCTGGATCATCGCGCGGTCGCGCAGGCCCCGGAACCCGGTCGCCTCGGGGGCGTCGAGGATGCGCTCGATCTCGGGGAACGAGAGCACCTTGGGCAAGCGCCGGCCGATCCTCGGGCGCTCGACGAGCTTGGAGGGGTCGGCGTCGAGGCAGCGCTCGCGCACCAGGAAGCGCAAAAATCCGCGGGCCGCCGAGAGGTGCCGGGCCGCCGAGCGGGCCCCGAGGCCGTCGCGGCCGAGCTCGACCACGAAGGTGTCAATCAATGTCCCATCGAGGCCCTGGGGCTCGCGCACCCCCTGCTGCTCGGCGTGGGCGCAGAGCTTCGCGAGATCGCGGGAGTAGGCCTCGATGCTCTTCGGGGCGAGAGCGCGCTCCACCCGCAGGTGGTCGAGGTAGGCGTCGACCCAGCCGTGAAGGTCCACGCGGGGAGCGTAGCGGCGGGGCGGGCGGCCAGCCAAGAAGCCGGCCGGCGGCCGGCGCGGGGTCAGTGGCGCCTCGGCCGGGGATTGGGTAAAGGAAGCGCCCCGTGGAGCCCTTCGAGGTCGTCGAGCCCAAGGCGGGCGAGTCGCCGGTCATCGTCGAGGTGCCCCACGCCGGCCTCTGGATCGATCCGGAGTCGATGGCGCAGACGATCGCCCCCGCGCGCTGCATCGCCCGCGACGCCGATCTCTACGTGGATCAGCTCTTTTGCGACGCGCCCGGCGAGGGCGCCACCCTGCTCGTGGCGCGCGCGAGCCGCTACCTCGTCGACCTCAACCGGAGCGAGACGGACGTGGACGGCGAGGCCGTGGAGGGCGGCGGCCGGACCCCATGGGCGCGGGGGCTGATCTGGCGGCTCTCTACCGACGGCGAGCCCGTGCTCGCCGAGCGCCTGCGCCGCCGCGAGCTGGAGCGGCGGCTCGACCTCGTCTACCGGCCCTACCACCGCACCCTGAAGGCCCTCATCGCCCGCAAGGTCGAGCGCTTCGGGGCCGCGGTGCTCCTCTGCGCCCACTCGATGCCCACCCCGCCGCCGCGCCCCGGCGATCTCTGGGCGCAGCGCGCCGACCTGGTGCCCGGGACCCGCGGCCGGACGAGCGCCGCCGGGGTCGTGATCGACCGCGTCGACGCCCACGCGCGCCGGCACGGCTTTACCGTTCGCCACGATGATCCGTACAGGGGCGGGTTCACCACCGCGCACTACGGCCGCCCCGCGGAGGGGGTTCATGCCGTCCAGATTGAAATCGCGCGGCGCCGCTACATGGATGAGCCCACGTTGCGAATCGATCCCCAGGCTTTCGGGAGTGTGCGAGAATTCGCGCGGACTCTTGTTGCGCGTCTCGCCTTCTCCGATCCCGACGCCCCCCTGCCCGCCGACGGGCAGGTAGCCCTCCGACGCTGAAGGCCGGTCCACCATGCCCCTCGCTCGCCCGACCGCCGACACAGACACGCCCCCGAGCGCGGCGGTACCTCCAGACCCATCGATACCGCATAGCGCTGTACGCGCTCGGTCGAGCGCGGCGAGGTCGTCCGACCGCCCTGCGGCCACCGAGAGCCCGCTGCCGGGCGGCGACGGCGCAGAGGTGAGCCCCGCTGCACCGCCCGCCGACCCCTCGCCGCAGACCGGCGTCGATCGAACGCCGCTCTCACCGATCAGCCTGACGGCGCCTGCCCCGCCCGTCCCCTCCCCTGCCCCCGCCGCGGTCCAGCGCCCGCTCCTCGCCTCCGAGGCGCTGATGGACGATCTGGCGCCGCTCGAGCCCTCCCGCGACGCCGCCCGGATCTGGTGCGTGGCGCTCGGGCTGAGCTTCGAGGCCTTCGGCGCCCTGCCCTTGATCGGGCTCCGTCCCGGCGGGGTGAAGGCGGCGATCCCGTCGCTCGTGATCGGCGCCATCGCGATGGTCGCGGCGCTGCCGGGGATCACCTACCGGCAGCGCGCCATCGCGATGGTGGTGCTGGGACTGCTCTCGGACATCGTGGGCCTGCAAGGCACGGGCGCCGGCGGCCTCGGGTGGAACCTCGCGCGCCTCGTCCCCGCCATCACGATCGGCGCCGCGCTGATGTTCCGCGCGCGCTACCGGGCCTACACCGGCGCGCGGATCTTCCTCGGCCTCGCCCTCGCGTCGAGCTTGCCCTTCGTGATCCAGGTCTCGCTGGGGCTCGGGGGCGGCGTCGGTCCGTTCGACGCCGGCGCCATCGTGGCCCTGCTCGCCATCGCCGCGAGCTTCAGCGGGTTCATGGGCGCAGAGACGACCGGCGCGGGCCCCTACCTGGCCCACGGCGTGGCGCTCGCCTTCGCGGTGGAGCTCGTCACGAGCGCCCTCGGCGCCCCGCGCGCGCGGACCGACGTGGGCGGCGTCGTGCAGGTGGTGATCCCGGCGCTCGCGTTCGTGGGGTCGTCGGTGCTGGCGGCCCTCGGGCTGTTCCAGATCGCGGCGTGGCGCTTCGCGGCCGACGCGCGGCGATCGATCTCCATCGCCCCAAGGTCGAGGGCAGAACCTGGAAGGGTCGGGGGCGGTCTGGTCGATGCGGGAGTGGAGGAAAAGGGGGCAGTTCGTTGCCCCTTTCCTCGTCAGCTTGGCTGCGCGAGCTTGTTCTTGAGGGCTTGCACCTTGGCTGCCGCCTCGGCCGCTTGCTTCTCCGCCTCCTCGAGCGCCGCCTTATCCGCGTCGATCTCGGCCTTCTGCTTGGCGGCGGCCTCGGCCGCCTCCTTCTCCTTGGCCTTGCCGATCTCTTCCTCCAGCGCCTTCAGCTCGAGCCTGTTCGCCTTGAGCATCTTCTTCGAGATCCTCGATCCCGAGCGGCTTGCCGCTGCCGTTGCTCCGCGACTTATCATGCCGGAAGAACTGCTCCGCGAAGGTCGCCGGCAAGTGCTCGTCCGGCAAGGCGTGGGGCATCTCGGAGAGCTTGCCGTAGGTCACCTTGCGCAGGGCGTTGAACTGATCGATCAGCGCCTTGCGCTCGCCGACGGCGCGGAAGTCGCGGTTCATCTGCTCGGCCAGCGCGAGCTTCGCCAGCGCTTGGTCCGCGAGGTTCACGACATCGGCGATCTGGTTGCCCATCGTGACGAGCGACGCGATGGACGACCCGACGAGGGACGGGATGAACCCGCGCACCGTGTCGAGCTCCGCGCCGAGGACCGGGCGCTTCAGCTCGCTCGGGCGCTTGGCGCCGAAGTAGAGCTGGTAGAGCGGCGCCTTGCGATCGTTCTTGGTGACGAGGAGGACGGCGGCGGCGAGTGCGTCGACCAGGGGATCGAGCGTCTCGTCCACCACCGCGACCTCGGCGAGGGCGGTGACCACGGCCACGCGCAGGTTGATTTCCTGCGCGTTGACCTTGATCCAGGCGTTGTGGAAAGAGGTGAAGTCCTGGGCCAAATCCGAGGTGATCGGATTGGCCTTCAGGCGGGCGAGGGTGATGGTGTTCTCCTCCAGCACGGTGGCCAGGGAGGCGTCTTGGGCAATGATGGGTACGGGCATGCCCTGACAGACGGAAGTGGTGCCGCCGTGTTCAACCACCGCGAAAAATTTTTCGCGAATGCGGGATGTCCATCGAAGAAACGCCAGAACGATCATGAACTGTCGCCCGGTGATCCTCAGGCAACCTCATGCGGTGCGCGACGATGCGCAGGATCACCGGATCTTGCGCGGGTGCCGCTGCTGCGCGAGACATGATCGAGACGGGCTGCGGGGGTGGGGGCGCGAAGGCGAGCGGGCCGGCGGTGGTGCAGGGGAAGGTCGGGCGAGGTGCGGCCGGGGTGCGCTTCTCCGCCGGGGAAGGTCGGGCGAGGTTCGACGTAGGGGCTCTCGCCCGCGGGGGAAGGTCGGGCGACGGTTGACGTCCTGCTCCGTCGCGTGCGGGGACAAGGTCCGGTGAGGTGCGCATGGGGTGAGACCCGTGCGGGGATGTAGGCGCTTCGCGCTCCTCGGGGAGAGGAGGCGCGGGGGAACACCTGCGGACGCGCGCCGGGCATGCGGTGGGTGCGGCGGACGGGCGGGCGATCGTTGCGCTCCGATCCCTGGGCGCATGCGGTGGGCATGGCGACAGTTGAGGAGAGTTCCCGGCGTGTTTTGCGGACCAAGACCCGCCGGAAGGTGGGACGCCGGCGTCGAGGACGGGGATCTTTTCGCCGCTCGATGGCGTTGGCTGCTCTCCACGCCCGCGATACCGTCATGGTTCCCGATGCGATCCGCGCGCCTCCTTCTTCTCGGCCTGCTGCTCGCTGCGCTGCCAGTGCGAGCTTTCGCCGAGGAGCTGCTTCCTTCCCAGGCCGTCGAGCCCGCTACGCCCAGCCGCCGGGGACTGTCTGCCCTGGGGCCCATGCTCCATCAAGAGGTGGCGCGCCGCATGGCGGTATGACCTGTTCCATCTGGGCGCTGCGGATCATCTCGACGCCTCGATCCTCCGCGAAGGCACGGCCTCGCCGCCGGTGAGCTTGACGTCAGGGACGCGAGGGCAGGGTCTTGCCACTCGCGGCGACCTCAGCCCGGAGATCCTTCCAGCCCTTGCCGCCGAGGATCGCCCGGATGGTGTCGTCCCCGAGCGTGACGAGCTCCGCGGGGAGCGGACCCGTCGAGGGCCATGTGCGCAAGAGCGCCGTGATCCGCCGGACGCGGGCGAGATCCGCGTCCGTGAGCTTTGGCCCGCCGCTCCACACCCGGCCGCCGTGGAGGACCTGGTCGAGGCCCTTGTCGAGCCACCCCATCACGCGCGCGACCTCGTCGCTCCTCATCGGCGGGATCCCGAGCGCACCCTTGTCGTTCCAATCGAGGATCGCGTAGAGCGCGTCGATCCCCTCGGACATGGCATCGGCCGCATACGTAGCGGGGTCCATGTCATCGGTGGGGCCCGCGTCCGACACGACCGCGGCACCGTGCGAGGGCGGGCCGTCCGCGGAGCTACATCCCGCTGGGCCCAACCCCAGCACCAGGATCGTCGCCCATCGGCTCATCGTGTTCATGATCGCCTCCACCAGGTTGGCGAGCTCGCCTACGCCGCGGCGAGTATGTCCGGTGCGAGCGCCTGGAGACATTGCTCCGCCAGCGATCGGATCTCGGCCGCGGCCGCTTCGACTTCGGGGCTCTCCGGCGGGAGGCGGAGCAGCGTTCCGAGCCGCGCGATCTGCTCGCCCGTCTTGGCCGAGAGAACCCCTCCGCCCCCCCAAAACTTGCCGGCGGCCTGGAGCTCGAGGAGTGGCCCGTGCGCCGCCTCGAAGGCCGCAAAGATCGCGAGCGCTTCGTCTCGGGGCACGATCATCGGCTTGCGGCCCGCGAGGATCGTCAGCAGGACGAGACCGGTACCGAACTCGGACACGCGGTCGGCCGTCTCCATCTGCGCCCTCTCGAAATTGCTGGGTTCGCTCGTGCTCATGGCGTGCCTCCTCCGCAGGATATGACGATCCAGCCCTCCGTGCGATGGCGAGCATCACTCGCACCCCTTCCCGCCGGTGTTGGTACACCTGCCGAAGCCGCACCCGAACTTGGCGCAGATGTATGTGCAGACGTCGCCGTTCGGGTAGCAGTACGTGCAGGTAAAACTGAGCCAGTTGTCCATGCACTGCTTGAGCGTGCCGGACCCGAGGCTTGGATCCTCCGGATGGGTCATGTACTCGACGCAGTAGGCGCCGGCTGCGAAGCATCGCGCCGAGCACTCCTTTGGCCCCTGCCCCAAGCACCGGATGTAGGTGCCGGCCTCGGTCCCTTCATCTGGCGGCGCACCGCTTCCTGAGCTCGTCGGGTCGTCGCTCAAGTCGCCCATGTTGCACGCGTTCGCCCCCGTCCCCCCGCTCTTCGGCGCATCCCCGGAGCCGTACCCTCCAGCCCCGCTTCCCACGCCCACACCGACGTCCGCAGCCGCCGGCCCGTCGCTCTGTCCGACCGGATAGCAGTCCCCCTCCGTGTAGTTGCAGGCACCGATGATCGCCATGATCGCCATCGCGACCCATAGCCCATTCTTCGCGTTCATCCCGACCTCCATCGCAGCACTGGGCCAACCACGACCATCCCGGCCACGCCGCTCGGCAGCACTGAGCTCTTACCGCCCATCCACGCGAAGTTCGCATGGATCCATAAGCCCAAGGGCCCCCAGAAGTAGTAGCTCCCCTCCGCGTGACCCCCAGGCCCGAGGCCCACCACGCGCCCGCAGAGCTTGTGCCCGCAGGCAGGCATACGGTAGATCGCGAGCGACGGCCCCGCGCTCAGCGCACCATCCTTCCAGGCATATCCGACCGCCGCGGAGGTCTGGTTGTAGACGCCGACCCCGAGCGCGCTCCCGACGGGCAGGATGGCGAGGACGTCGTGCAGCTCGAATAGGAAGCCGCCGTCCGTGCTCCATGCGAGGCCCACGTGCGGGCTCAGCGCAAGGCGCGGCAGGATGCCGGCGAGCACGCCGCCGATGCCCACGCCTCCGTTGACTTCGACGGCCTGGGCGGGGCGCGGCAGGACCACCGCGAGCGGTAGCACTATCAAGAGCAGCCTGACGCACCCTCTCCTCACCGTAGTGTACGCGAGCCGGCTCATTGATGGCGTCGTAAGCCAGGAGCGTGATGGCCATCGTCGCGGAGGGGTGAGCGCGCTGGTGTGATGGCCATCGCGGGCGTCTGGT
>JAXLYT010000097.1:0-32861 GCA_046351295.1 Byssovorax sp. | reverse complement strand
GATGTCGTCGATGTCGTCGATGTCGCCGACGTGACGGACGTGGCCGGCTGGTCTCCACCGCTGCACGCGGCGATGAGCACGGTGACCACGAGCGGCGGGGAGAACGTTCGGAGAAGGCGGTCCATGATCGGCTCCTCGGGGCGATGATAGGTCCACCCGGGCGAGGCTCGCTCGATCTTCTGCGATCCGTCCTCGCCCCGCAGGTGCCAGCCGCCCGAGGAAGCGGCGTTACCGCTGCTGCGTCAAGGACAGGTCGCCGGTGTGTCTTGCCAGAGCTCGGCGCCTGTCGCCCCGTCGTTGGCGACGAGATAGAGCCTGTCGTTGACCACCTTGCCCCCCGGAGACGAGCTCGGCGCGCCCGGGTAGATGTCCGCGACGCGCACGGTGCCGGCCGTCGTCCCGTCGGTGCGATAGAACTCGACGCCGCTCACGGTGTCCGTCGTCGAGAAATAGAGCGAGCCGGCGACGGTGCCGATGAAGCTGTACTGTGCCCCGCAGAACCACGCGCACGTGACCGCGCTCGACCCCGCAGGGTCGGCCACGAAGACGGTGCCTGCGGCGGTGCCGTCGCTCCTCCAGAGCGCGTGATTCACCTCGCCGCCGCGCTGAACGGAGAAGAAGAACGAGCCATTGGCCGACTTCTGGGCGCCGTCGAACTGGGACCCTCCGGCGCCCGGCGTCAGGTCGCTGACGAGCGCCGTCCCTGCGGCGGTGCCGTCGCTCTTCCAGAGCTCGGAGCCGTGCACCCCGTCGTCGGCATAGAAGAAGAGCTGTCCGCCCACATTGGTCGTGCCATAGATGCCCGCGCCGGACGAGCCCGGCCGGATCTCGGTGACCATCACCGTCCCCGCCGTGGTCCCGTCGCTCCTCCAGAGCTCGACGCCGTTCACGCCGTCGCTCGCCGTGAAGAGAAGCATGTCTCGGACGGCCGTGAGCTGGCCCGGGCTCGACGAGGTGGGGCCAGGATAGATATCCTTGACCCGCACCGTGCCCGCGGCCGTGCCGTCGCTCTTCCAGAGCTCCACGTCGTTCGCCCCGTCGGTGGCGGTGAACATCAAGAGGTTACCCACGGCCGTCATGTTGGTGATGGCCGAATTGGCCGGTCCATATTTCTTGTCGACAGCAGGGTTGATGTCCTTGACGAGCACCGTGCCCGCGGTCGTGCCGTCGGTCTTCCACAGCTCCTCGCCGTGGACGCCGTCGTTCGCGACGAAGAAGATGGTGCTCCCGACGAGCGTCAGATACCGGGGAATGGACCCACCCGAGCCCGGATAAATGTCCTTGACGAGCACGGTGCCGGCGGCCGTGCCATCGCTGCTCCAGAGCTCGGCGTTGAGGCCGTTCGAGGCGTTGAAATAGAGCTTGCCGTTCAGGAGGACGCCTGCGCCCATGTTGGAGCCCACCGCGCCCGGGTTGATGTCTTTCACGAACACCGTGCCCGCGCTCGTCCCGTCGGTCTTCCACAGCTCCGAGCCGGTGATCCCGTCGTCGGCGCCGAAATAGAGCATGCCGCCGAGCTCGCCGACGAAGCCTGGAAATGAGCCCAGCGAGCCGGGTTTGATGTCCTTGAGCTGCGATACGCTGTCTCCACAGACGGAGACAGGCTCGGCGGTCGCGCCGAGATCTTCGGGCTCGGCGGCACCACCGCAGCCGGCGGCGAGGCCAACGATGAAGAGGGAAGCAAGGGGCGAACGCGTGCTCCGCAGGGAGTTGTGCATGGTATTGACCTCCGTCGCTCGACCCACGGGCCAAGCGCACGAGCATCCGACGAGCGTCAGGGACGGCGCATCCTCGTCGAAGTCTCGCGCGGTCGTCAAGGATGTTCGATTGCGACGCGCCTGCCCAGATGGTCAGGGCTCGCCCGCGTAGGGCAGTTGGGGAGGCAGTCTGCAGAGCACAGGTGAGCGCGCACGCCGTCGTTCCGCGCGAGGACGTTCCGGTCGGAGGTGGCACGCTCGAAGACCTGGTAACACACTGAACCGGAGGCCATGTGAGGCCGACTCCGCACACCTCCGTCCCGCACCACACGGGCCTACACCTGCCCGCCTCCCCCGTTTGTCGCACCGATTTCGTCGAGATCCTTTGGGCGCTCGTCGCGGTGTTGATGATCGCCGGCGCCTACCGCATGCCGGGTGAAGGCACGATGACGAGCATGCGGCCGCGCGGAACGACGGTGAGGCCATTCGACGCAAGGATGGTGAGGAACGCGTGATAGGCCTCTTCGGCGGTGACGCGCTCGGGCGGGCAGACAGACGCTTTGACGGTCGGGAGCGCGCCGGTGAGCACGAAGCGCTTCCCGGTGATCGCGCTGACGGCGCGCACCAGCTCGGGCAAGCCGGCGTCTTCGAGGCAGAGGTCGTAGCGGGGGATGGTTGGCTGCGCGGTCTGTTCCCCCGGCGTCGAAGAGGCGGAGGGCAGGCTCGTGGCGGGGGCGTGCACGGGCGCGGGTTGCGCGTCGTCTTCGGCGAGCGCTCGGGCCGGAGATGGGTCCGGGTTGCACGCCAGGGCGAGCAACGAGACGAGTCCGAGGAGGGGCGCGGGGCGCATGGAGCGGTGTTCCAGGCCTGCACACATCCTGCTGCGGCCACCAGCTGCACGCTCCATGGCCTCCCCTCTCCGAAGCAGCGCGGGGACCGCCCCCAGATCCTCCTCGCGCCCCACGGACCCGGTATGCCGCATCGAGCGCGCCGTTCGGCGCTGCGGTCGCGAGGCTCGTGTCGAGGATACATGACGTGAGGGCATGATGCTCCTTCAGGCTCAGGGCTCGTCCAGCATCACCGTGAGGGTGGCGGGCCAATCGTCGAGGTAAAGGACGAACCCCGAGCAGAGGGCGGACTCGAGAAAGCGGGTGGTGCCGGCGCGCCTCCGCCCAAAACCCTTGGCCAGGATGCCGCCCGCGCTGTCGCGCACGGAGAAGTACACGCGCCCTTCGTTGATGTCGTCCGTGGTCACGCGCAGGCGGCGATGCGCGCCGGTGCGATCGGGAAGCTCGTCATACGGGAAGCACACCGGGTCGGCGCCCGTCACCTGCGCGCAGACTTTCGCGGGGGCGCCGGGCAACGGGCTCACATGATGGATGCGCAGGAGCCAGTCGCGGGAGGCGATCGGCCCCGGGGTACCTGCGCAGGGCGGGCAGGCAAAGCGGGTGTCGCGCGGGTCGAAGCCCAGGCTGAGGTTCCGGCATGGCCCTGTCGGTGCTGCGCCCGCGGGTGAGACGGGCGCGAGCGTCACCGCGGTGGCCGGCGCCGGGAACGGGATCGCCGGTGGATCGGGCGACGATCGGCCGAAGAACCAGAGCGCGAGCGCACCCCCAGCCGCGCCGAGCAAGCCCACGGAGAGGAGCGCGATCGCGCTCGTTCCACGCTGGCCTGCGGTGCTTCGCGGCGGCGGCCGCGGGATGAAGGGCAGCGGCGCTTCGGGGATGGTTTGCGGCTGCGACATCCGCGCGCCGAGGACGATCGGCGGGGCCGAGATTTCCGTGCGGCTCGCCGGCGGAGGTGCCGTGTGCGGCGCCCTCGGGGACGAGCCAGCGCGCGAATCCACAGGACGCGAGGGCGTGCGGAGGAGCGCGCGGATCGCAGCGCCGTCCCGCGGGCGATCGGCGACGTGGAGCGCGAGGCACGCGCGCACCACATCGGCCCAGGGGCCTTCGAGGCCCGGCGGTGGCCAGATGAGGTGCCCCGCGCCTGCGTCCCGGTAGGCGCTCACGTAGTCGGGGAGCTTGGCGGTCGGGGCGAGGCCGGTCGGGTGTCGCCCACCGGTGAGCAGCTCGTAGGCGAGCACGCCGAAGGCGAAGACATCACGACACGGGCCCTCGTGCTTGCCCCAGGTCGCGGGGTCGACGATCTCGGGCGCGAGGTAGCCGAGCGTGCCGATGAACGTGCCCGGCCGGGTGATCTGCGTGTGCTGATCGGTCGGCGCGGCGATGCCGAAGTCGACGAGCTTCACCGTTCCGGGGCGGCGCGGATCGGTGAAGAACGCGTCCGTGAGGATGATGTTGGCGGGCTTGATGTCGCGGTGCGCGAGCCCCTCCGCGTGCAGGTACGCGAGCGCGTCGGCGAGCTGCTCGAGCACGGCCTCGACGCGCTCCGGGCCGAGGCGCTCGGCTGCGATGAGGTCATCGAGCGGCTCGCCCTTCACGAGGTCCATCAGGAGACCGACGACGCCGTTCGGCTCCTCGAAGAGGCCGTGGCACGCCACGAGCGCCGGGTGCCGCGCAGAAGCGAGGATCTTCGCCTCGCGCCGCGCCCGATCGAACGCCCAGGGCTTGGCCTCGTCGAGCTGGATGATCTTCAGGGCGCGCTCGATGCCGCCGCCCCGCGGGTCGTGGACCTTCCAGACGGAGCCCTGTCCCCCGGCGCCGAGCGGCTCGAGCAGCTTGTAGTGGTTGACGTGATCGCCTGCGTAGAGCTTCATGGTCCCACCCGATCGTTCATGGCGCGGGGAGGATACCCGAGCCGAGGCCGCGCGCGGGAGCTTTCAGGGGCGTCCGCGCCGCCGGGATCACGCGCGGATGACCGTGATCCGCCGCCCTCCCGGGCTCTCGGCCTCGCTCGCCGAGGTCCGCTCCTCGATGGGCACCTGCCCCAGTCGCCGGTCGAAGATCACGAGCCATCCACCGTCGAGCCCGAGCCCCGCGAGATACCCATCGAGCTGCGCGAGGCCCTGCGCGAGCGGATCCGGCTTTCCTTGACGCCAGACCTTGATCTCGATGGCCAGCGTCTCGCCCGCATAGCGCAGGCAAAGGTCCATCCGGCCGCTGCCGATGGCATATTCACGCTCGATGGAGCCGCCGTTGACCACGCGGTGCAAGAAGGCCATGAGCACGAGCTGTGCCGCCACCTCGTGGTAGGGCGCGGAGCGGAGCAGGGGCTCGCCGTGCTGGCGCCAGAAGGCCAGAAAAGCGGCGAGGAGCTTGTCCTTGTCGAGCTTGCGGTCCGCAGAAAGCCAGGTCACGCCGATGTCCGGGAGCGAGGCGCGCGGGGTTTCTGCGAGCGTGCGCACGATCACTTCGCGGTAGATCGGATTGGCGACGACGAGTCCGCCGCGGTCGGAGAACCGGCACAACCCGAGGTCGATCGCGAAGCGGATGTCGTCCTGCGGTATGTCATCGAGCGTGTCGCCGGCCAGCATCGGCTCGAAGATGGCCTGGATTCGCGGTTCCCTGAGCCGCTCGATGAGGCTGTCGAGGTGCGTGTCTTGCCGGCGGATCAAGATGTCCCGTGCCTCGTTGACGTGGTCCACGCCAATCGGTGTCGCGCGGTCTTTGACGAGGACCGAGGTGAGCTGACGGGCGAGCGCGTTGACGAGCCAGGGCTGGCCCTGCGTGAGCGAGAAGGCCTGGTCGATGGCTTCAGGCGTGAAGATCTGGCCTGTCTCGGCGGTGTGCTGGCCGTAGAGCGCTGCGACCTCATCACGGGTGAAATTGCGCAAGGTGAGCGATTCGCTCTTGATGTTGAACGGGCTGGAAGATCCGCTTCGATCGCTGCCGCCCGAGGCGATCTTGTAGTCGCGGACATCGCGCAGGCCGACGAGGGCGAGGGCATGCGGGAAGTGCTCCGGGCGGTCGGGATAGCCGTCACGAATCTGCCGGAGGGTGGAGAGGAGCGCTTCATCCCGCAGGGCGTCGATCTCGTCGAGGAAGATGACGAGCGGCCGGGGCGCGGCCTCGGCCCACGCGCTCAGCGCCGCGCGAATGCGACTGCCGGGCGCGGCGGCCGGCCAAGGTGGGGGCTGGAGGTCGGCCGGCAGGCGCGTCCTGGCGTGGTGGTTCCAGGCGTCGAGGACGGCGAGCTCGGCGGCTCCGATGTCGTGCGAGAACGGGGCGCCCATCTCCATCGAGACGAGGATGCCCACATACTCCCCCTCGGCCGTCAGCTCCTTGCCCAGGGTGAGGAGCGCCGTGGTTTTTCCCGATTGTCTCGGCGCATGGAGGACGAAGTACAGGCCCTCCTCGATGAGGCCGCGAACATCCGGGAGGCGGGCGAGCACCGGGAGGGTGTAGTGCCTGCGGGGCTGGTTCGGGCCGGCCGTGTTGAAAGTGCGGGGCACGGGGTGGTCTTGGTCGCGCTGCGGTCGGCCGTCAACCCGAGGGTGCTGGCGCTGCTCCGCCGTGGGCTCGGCGGCGTCCGGCCGCCGGTTCTCCTGCATGTCGTGGCTCTGCGGGCGGCGTGATAAGAATCGCCCGATGCGAGTCATCGTCGCCGGCGCAGTCGCGTGGAGCAACGAGGAGGCGATCCGGCGAGAGCTCGGCAAGCTGCCGGCGGGGTCGGTGGTGATCCACGGGGACTCTCCGGGCGCGGATGCGCTGGCCGGGCGGGTGGCGGCCGCGCTGGGGCTCGGGGTGGAGGCGATGGCCAAGAGCCGGGAGGATTATGCGAAGTACAAGCGGGGGGCGTGGAAGGGGCTCAATGAGCGGATGCTGGCGCGTGGGGTGGCGCGGGTGCTGGTGTTTCACCCGGCGATCGAGCAGAGCCGGGGGTCGGGGCATTTGCTGCGGCTGGCGCGGGAGGCGGGGGTCGAGGTGAGTGTGTTCGCGGCGTGATGGCCGAGGTCAGGGGCGGCGCTTCTCGACGAGGGCGCGGAGGTCGGGGTTTCCGGGGTTGTGGGCGCGGGCGGCGTCGATGAGGGGGTGAATCCACCCCTCGGTGTTGGCGGTGGTGAGGAGTTCGACGGTGGTGGTGTTGAGGTTGTTTCGTTCGGAGGTGATGGTGTCGAGGCTTTTGTCGAGGCCGAAGAGGAGCATCTGGGCGAGGGAGGTGCGGGCCGGGAACGCGCTCAGGAAGGCTCTGGCGAGCTCCTGGATCTCGGGGCCGGTGAGCTTCGGGCCCCAGGGGTTGCGTGCGGGCGCGGCGGGGGGCTGGGTGGTGAGCTCGGTGAGGAGGCGCTGGAGGTCGGCGCGGCCGGTGGGGCGCTGGTCGGCCCAGCGGAGGAGGTCGATAGCGCGGGTGGCCTGGGGGGCGTTTGGGCCCGGGAGGTGGTGGGCGGGGGCGTCGAGCTTGGCGATGAGGAGGTCGAGCTGCGCGGGGAGGAGGTTGCAGAGGGTGTCGAGGAGGTCGGGGGGCATGGGGCGTTTCGGGGGGTTGGGGTGGGTGGTGCGGGTTGGAGCGGTGCCGGGAGGGTGCCAGTCGAGGAAGTGGAGGGCGCCCAATGCGTCACCCGCAAGGGTGAGGTGTGGCGGCATGCCGCAGGAAGGGCACGAGGAAGCGCGGCTCCCCTGCCCCGGCTCCACCCCGGCCCGCGATCGCGCTCATCCCCGAAGGGTACACACGGAACGCGCCCCCCTTGCAAGCTCCCACGGCCGGCCCCCGCTACCCGAACGATTTTGCATACGCCGACGACCTGGGGGACGGTCCACCGAACGATTTTGCATACGCCGACGACCCGGAGGACGGTCCACCGGGCACCCCGTCGATACGCCGATGACCCGGAGGTCCCTCCACCGGGCGATTTTGCATACGCCGACGACCCGGAGGACGGTCCACCGAGCAACCCGTCCAAACGGCGAGCAAGCCGGGACGGTCCACCGAACGGAACGCCGGGCGCGTCTACGTCTCGTGAGCCCCCTCGGCGATCCGGCTACCCCAGCACCTCTTCCAGCCGCGACGCGCTGAGGATGCGCTCTCCCCACGTCTCCAGATCCGGCGCCCTCGCCGCTTCCACGCGCGCCACGATGGCGGCCGGCAGCTCACCGAAGCGCCGCCGGAGCAGCTTGAGGAGCAGGAGACGCTCACCCTCTTCGCGTCCTTGCTCGCGCCCTTGCTCCTGCTTCTTAGCCATCTCTTGCTCGAACCAGTTCATCACCTCGTTCTCCACTTCATCGCCCCCGTTACCGGGGAGCAGCGTCCGCAGGGTTTCTCGTTTCGCATCCGGGCTCGCCCGCCCGGCGTCAGTGCACCTTCGGCCGCTTCCCGTCGGGCGTCGCGATCACCGAGAAGCGCGTGAACCGGCTCGGCCCTTCCTCGTCGCCGATCGCCAGGAAACCCTGCTTCACGTCATCGAAGTAGAGCAGGATGAGCTGCCACTTCTTTCCGTACGAGAACGACCCGTGCACGAAGCGGTGGGAGCGGATTCGAAAGGCGTTTCCCACCATCGCACCGGCCTCGCCGGTGGACTGGGCGGCGGCGGTGGCGGCGGCCTTCAGCAGAGGCTCGTCCTTCGTCGCCTCGCCCGAGCGGGCGAAGGACGGATCGCTGCCCAGCTCCTCGACGAAGTGCTCGAAGATCTCCGACAGATCGGTCGCTTCGAGGAGCGTCGTCTTCAGACCGGCGAGCTTGTCGAGGTACATGAAGAGCGCATATCACGGCTTCGCGGGCGGAGGGCCGGCGAGCGCGGACAGCGCCCGGGAGGAAGGGAGAACGCTTCGATTTACGGCGGACGCTCGATCTTCCGTTCGCACCGGCGCCTGGTTGGGGTAGCCCTTCGCGCATGCGAAATCGCCTGCGTCCGATCGCCCCGTTGCTCCTCGCGTCCATGGCTGCCCTCGCGGCGTGCGAGCCCGCCCCTCTGCCGCCGGAGACGCCGAAGAGCCCTGCCACGGCTGCGCCGGGCGCGCCTGCGAAGGCGGGCTCGGCGGCCACGGATTCGGCCGTCCTCGAGGTCGTCGAGGGCACCACGGTCGTCGCCACGCCGCCGTACTCGTTCGACAAGCTCGCGCCCGAGCAGCGCGTCCTCGCGTACCACCTCGCGCAGGCCTCGCTCGCGGGGGACCCGATCTACACCATGCAGCGCTCGAAGCAGGCGTGGCCGGTCACCCAGGTCGTCATGCGGCTCCTCGCGGCGAAGGAGCGGCTCGACCCTGATTTCAAGGCCAAGCTCGTCACGTACCGCAAGTGGCTCTACCTCCAGCACGGCATGTACGAGGATCGCACGGGGCAGAAGCGGCTCCCTCCGTTCACGCGGGCGGCGTTCGAGGCGGCGGTGAAGGCGCAGGGGATCGAGGTCTCGGCGGATCTGCTCGCGGCGATGTTCGATCCCAAGGTCGCGCCGGTCGCGGTCAACAAGACGCCGGGCGAGGGCAAGGACGCGCTCGTCGAGTCGGCGGCCAATCATTACGAGGGCGTGACGAGCAAGGATCTCGCGACGTTCGAGGAGCACTATCCGCTCAATGGCAGGGTCGTCCGCAAGGACGGCGCGATCGTCGAGGAGGTCTATCGCGCGGGGGGCGAGGGCGCGGCGCCGGGGCTCGCGGCGAAGGAGCTCGGGCGCGTCGTCGGGCATCTCGAGGATGCGATCGCGGTGGCTCCGCCGGCCCAGCAGGCTGCGTTGCGCCACCTCGTCGCGTACCTGCGCACGGGGGACAATGCGCGCTTCGATCAGCACGACATCGCGTGGCTCTCGCAGGTCTTTCCGGTCGATTACATCCTCGGCTTCGTCGAGACGTACACCGATGTGCGCGAGCGCAAGGGCACGTTCGAGGCGGTCGTCGGCATCCCCGACGCCGAGCGCGACCCGCCGCTCCAGGCGATGGCGCGGAACGCTGCGTACTTCGAGCAGCGCATGCCGTGGGACGCGAAGTGGCGGCGCGATGTCTTCCGGCCGCCGGCGGCCGCGGCGATCACCGTGCTCGCGGCGAACGGCGACGGCGGTCCGTTCACCTTCGCGGGCGTCAACCTCCCGAACGCCAACGCGATCCGCCAGCAGCACGGCTCGAAGAACTTCGTCGTCCTCTCGGTCACCGACGTGCGCGACGTGCTCACGATGGACCCGACGATCGAGGAGTTCGCCCCGGCCGAGGCGCGGGCCGAGCTCCACCGCTGCGCGCGCTGGCTCGGCTATGCGGCGGTGGGCTTCCACGAGGTCACCGGGCATGGCTCCGGCAAGGTGAGCCCGGAGCTCAAGGGCGACCCGTCGGCGCTGCTCGCGCCCTACTACTCGGCGATGGAAGAAGGGCGGGCGCAGCGCGTCGCCGACTGGTTGATGGGCGATCCGAAGACGATCGAGATCGGCCTGCTCCCCGACGCGGGGTGCGCGAAGATCTACCCGACGTTCGCGTCGATGGTCCGGTTCGTGATGCTCAAGTACGTGCCCGAGGGCGATATCGCCGAGGAGGATCACCTGCGCGCCGAGATGATCGATCTCGGCTGGCTCCGGGATCATGGAGCGATCACGGTGGAGGATCGCGGCGGGAAGACGACGCTCGTCGTCAAGGATCCGGACAAATGGCGGGCCGTCTCCGGGGAGCTGCTCGCGGAGCTCCAGCGCATCAAGGCCACCGCCGACCGCCCGGCGCTCGAGGCGCTCGTGCAGAAGTACGCGACGAAGATCAACACGAAGTGGCGCGACGAGGTGATCGCGCGGCTCAAGGCGCTGCGCCTGCCGCGATCCATCGCGACCGTGCCGCCGATCCTCACGCCGGTGCGCGACGCGGCCGGGCGGATCGTGGACGCGCGGGCCGAGCGGGCTCCATCGCTCGATGCGTACATCGAGGCGATGGAGCAAGCGTGGAAGTGATCGGAGCGAGGTGAGCGTGCAGCCCGGGGCGCGGACCTCGGGCTGCGGCTTCGAATCAGGGGGCGGCGCCTCCGGCACCACCGGCGCCGCCCGCGCCGCCGGCGCCTCCCGCACCACCCGCACCGCTGCCACCGCCCGCGCCGCTCCCGCACGCCTTGGGCGCGCCCGCGTCCTGGCCGAACTGCGACCCGTCGACGCAGCCGAAGTCCACGCCCGGCGAGAAGGCGGACAGATCGACCACGTTGCCGCAGAGCATGTTCGGCCGGCAGCAGCCGGGCAGGTTGATGTTCTGGCCCATGGCCGAGATGTTCTGATCGGGGCAGTTGCCGTCCGGATCGCCGGCCTGGTTGAGCTCCACGCAGCCGAGGGATACGCCGAGGAACTGCGACACCTGCGCGAGGTCGAGGCCGCACTTGTCCGGCGGCGCACCGTCGGGGCAGCAGCCCGGCAGCGTGATGAAGCCGAGGATGTCCGCGTCGGCACAGTTGGAGGCGCCGCACATGGTGCCGCCGCTCGAGCTGCTCGTGGTGGTGGTCGTCGTGGTGGTCGTGGTGGTGGTCGTCGTCGTGGTCGTGGTGGTGGTCGTCGTCGTGGTCGACGAGGTCGTCCCGCTCCCGCCCGTACCGCCGGTGGTCGACGCGGAGCCGCCGGAGGGGCTCGTCACGTCGCTCCCGCATCCGTGGAGGGCCGCGGTGAAGACGCCTCCCACGAACATCAGCAGGGCGAGGCTCTCGGCACGGATGGATGAAGTACGGCGGACGGGGAGATTGTTGCGCATGGATCATGATCTACCGGGCTCCGCGGGCCCGGCGCAAGCCCCTCGTGCGTGCGCGCGGCTACTAGGCTGGATCGTCCGTCGCGGGAGCGACGAGAGTGACTGGCGAACGGCATCGCCCCCGTCTAGGATGCTCGATTCACCTCACCCGCTAAACGCGGCTCACACCTAGGAGACCTCATGAAGACGACCTGGATGACCCCTGTGCTCTGCGGCCTCGCGGCGTTGCTCTCCGTCTCCAGCGCAGGCGCAGACAAGGGCGGCGCGCAGCCGTTCGGCGCGACGATCGACGTGAGCGAGCAATTCATCCCGACCGACGTGCCCGGGGTGAACAACGTCGTGCTCGACGGCGCAGGGCTCGGCGCGCACCTCGGCCAGCTCACCTTCGCAGCGACCGAGCTCATCGACTTCCGCCAGTTCTTCCGGCCCGACCTGTTCCCGAGCCCACAAGCCGTCGTGACGGACGGGGAAATGACCATCACCGCGGCCAACGGCGACCAGCTCACGGCGACCTACGATGGCTACGGCGTGCCCGATCCGAGCCGCCCCGGCTTCTTCAACGGATTCGCGACGGCCACGCTGACCGGAGGCACGGGGCGCTTCCGCTGCGCCTCGGGCACCGTCCCCTTCACGCTCGACATCAACGCCGCCGCGCTCACGGAGGTGATCACCTTCGACGGCTCCGCGAACCTTTGGTGCAACGGCGACCACTGAGCCGAACGGGCTCGCCCGTCCGAGCGCTGCTCGCATGCACGCGCGCCGGCGCGCGCATGCGAGCAAACCCGCTCATCGCCGCGATCCAGGCGATCGTGGGTCGTTCCGCGGCTCGTCGCGCCGTTGCGCCTCGTCGCCCTGCGTGAGCCTCCGCCCGGTCATTCGAGGTGATCTTTGGGCTCGACCTTCGCCGCGGGCGGGCCGTCGGCGCATGCGAGGGGCATGGCCTTGCGAATCCGATCGAACGCATCCTGGGCCTTCTCCGGCGACGCGATCACGACGCGATCCCACTCCTTGAGGCGCCCCGTCCCGCCCGGGCCGAGGGCCTTCACGTCGCTGATGCCGCGGACGGTCCATCCGAGATCCTCGGGCAAGAAGGGAGGGGTGGCGTCCGGATCGTTGGACAGGCCGACCATGCCCGACATGAGCGACGCCTCGCCGCCCTTCTGGGCTGCTTGCTGCTGTTGCGCCGCGGTGGGCCCGAGCGCGCGGTTGCCCGAGAGCTCCGCGAATTGCTTGCTCGCGTCGACCTGCGATTGCATCGCTGCCGCGGAGTCGACGGCCTTGTCGACGGTCGGGCTCGCGGGCGAGATGAAGCGCATCCGGATGAAGTAGGTGTGCGCGGCCACGGTCTCGGCGACGACGCGTTGACACGGGAACTTGAGGTTCCGGACGCGCTCCTCGAGCTGCGCCTCGCAGTCCTTCTTCCCGTCGCAGAGCGACCGCCCCACCATGAGGTTGCGCTTGCGCATCTCGTCGGGATCGAGGGCTTCCATGAACATCAGCTCGTGCTTGCCGGGCGGCACCTCCACGTGAAACCACGAGTTGCGAGTGGAAGCGCCGACGACCTTCTCTCCGTCCAGCACCACCAGGTAGTCCGTGAAGCCTCCCCGCGTGTACACGACCATGGTCGTCGCATCCTGCGGCCGCGGCGGCGCCTCGAAGGGCACCGTCTTGGCGAGGCCGCCGCACCCGATCGACGCCGCGCCGATCGCCACCGCGAGCAGCGCCGCTCCTCCGAGCCCGTCCCCACGCTTCATCGCTCTACCCGCTCGCCCTGTCGTCGCGTCGCTCATCGTCGGTCGTTCTCCTTGCGTGCTCGGCGCGAGGCGCATCGTGCGCGCTCCCGGTCCGCCGGGATGAATACGCCAGATCCACGCCGAGCTGACGCGAAAGGTTCGCGTCGATGGGGCGAATGCCCATGCTCAGGTGAGCTTCGCGCGGGAGGGCGAGCGCCGATCGCGTGTTTGCCCAAGACGGAGTTGAGTGACGAAGATCTGATCAGGGAATTGCCCTGGGACGAGGAGCTCAGCTCGCAAGGCATTCCGCTGCCCCAGGAGGGGTCACCGACGGAACACGGTCTCCAGCCATGCGCTGAATGCCGTGCAGAGCGGGGACGCGAGATCGATGAGCTTGCTGCCGACCGTACCTTCGACCCCTGCGCCGGGCATCTTCTGCCACGAGAGCCATGTTGAAACATCCGCCTTCGAGCGGTGAATGGGCTTGAACAGAGGCTCGCGGAGCTTTCCGACCACCTCGGAGGCATGGGTGTGCAGGTTGCGCTGCTGTTCGTCGGCGATAGAGGCCTTGATGAAGTCTTCGAGCATTCCGTCGTGCTGGTTGTCCGGCATGATCCAGGCGCCGACGGCCGGGAGCCCGTCCGGGTGCTCGAACAGGAATCCCCCCGTGGCGAGCCGCTTTTCGGTCGCGAAGCCATGCGCGACGAGCTGCTCGCGGATCTTCGCCAGCGTGGCGGCGAAGCCCAGCCCGTGCTCCGCGTGATAGTCGGCGTCGACGACGAGGCCGAGCCTGTCGAGAGATCCATCATCGAGCTGGCTGAGCAGCGTCGGCAGGATGTGAATGGCGTTCGTCTTGCTGTCGACCGCCGCGCCGAGGGAGCGAGGAGGGAGCACGTCGAGGCTCCTTATGCCTATTTCACGAGCAAATGCTCCATAGAAGGTCGTGTCGGCGACCCCTTCGACGAGAAGAGCCCGGCGCGCCACGGCTTATCTGACCTCCACGTCCATCTGCGTCATCTTCGCGAGCGCCTCCTTGTCGAAGGTCGTCGCGATCGTCTTGCCCTTCTCGCTCGTCTTGACGCTCTGCCCGACGCGGAAGAGGAGCGCCGGCTCGCTGGAGCGCAGGGAGACGTTCTTGAAGGCGTCGATGCAGTCCCAGGAGTGCGTGGCCGCGAAGACCTGGATGTCGTAGGTCTTGGCCAGAGAGAAGATCATCTCCCAGACCTTCTCCTGGACGCTGTAGTGCAGGCCGTTCTCGAACTCATCGACCAGGTAGAGCCCGCCCCTCGCCGGGATCAGGAGGAGCAGGAGCTGAAGGACCCGGATCATGCCGTCCCCCATGCTGTTCAGAGGTACGGGATGCTCGGAGCCTTCGAGTCTGAGGATCGCCGTGCGCGCGCCCTGGCCTCGCGGGTGTGACGTGGCGCGCTTGACGAAGGCGATACCCTCGACTCTTGGCTCGATGATCTTGAGGCCACCGAGGACCACCTTGTCATAATCGGTGAGCGCGACACGATCCCACAAGTCTGCGAGACCGCTCGGCGGCAGCGTGCTCGTGGGAACATACCCCACTGGAGAGGCGGTGGGGTCCTGGGTCTGCGCCCTCCAGGTACGGCCGGAGCCCGACGTCGACAACCATCTGGGTTGCTCGCGCCGGCTCGAAGAAATAAGGAGGGCTTGTTTCTCGTCTTCCTCCCCGATCTCGCTCCTCGTCCTCGGGATCCGCCGTGTCGTGGCCAAGCCATCGGCATCGGTGATGTGCTCTTCGACATAAAAAGTATGAGCTATCCTGACGAAATCGCGCTCGGCCTGATCGCCGATGTAGATGGCCCCGCCGCCGTTGGACGGGAATTTGCGACCCGTGAAGAAATGCTCGTAAGGGACTTGCTCGATATCATATGTTCCCGGGCTGACCTGCGTCGTAAGCGTCTCGTCGTGCGACGCTACGAGCTCGTCGAGCAGCGCGTGGCTCGCCTGCTGGGCGTAGATCCGCAGCGCTTCGAGGATCGAGCTCTTGCCGCTGTTGTTCTTCCCCACGATCAGGTTGACGCGGCCGAGCCGAGGCACCTCCAGATCTTGCAGGGCCCGGAAATTTCGGATGGACAAGGAGGGTAACATCGCTCTCGCCTCGTACCTGACGCTACGCCGAGGGTACTCCCGGCCCGAAGTCCGGGCAATTTCTCACGGTTCGCCCGCCCGCCCCGCCCGGAACGCCGCGATCAGCCCCTCGGCCGCCGTGTACGGGTCGACCTCGCGCCGATCGACCGCGTCGACGGCGTGATCGAGGGCGCCGCCGAGGGCCGCCACCGCCGCGTCGGCCAGGGCGTCGCGCAGGTGCGTGTGCAGGCTCTCGCGGAGCCTCTGCCGGCGGCGCGCCTTGCCGAGCTCGCTGTCGAAGAGCCAGGTCTTGTGCTTCTCCAGCATCGCGAGCAGCTCGGCGATGCCGGCGCCGCGCGTCGCGATCGTCCGGCCGATCAAGGGCAGCCAGGCGCTCTCGCTGTGCTTCACCACCTGCTTTTGCAGGTCGAGCCCGGCGTGGCCGTGGCCGCGGGAGTGCGCGCCGGCGCGGGTCACCTCGCCGCCGAGGGCGAGCATCAGCTCCAGATCGCGCACTGTGCCGTCGGCGCCCTCGCGGTCGGCCTTGTTGACGGCGAAGACGTCGGCGCACTCGAGGATGCCGGCCTTGATCGCCTGCACGTCGTCGCCCATCCCGGGCGCCATCACCACCAGCGTGGTGTGGGCCATGCGCGTGATCTCGAGCTCGTCTTGCCCGACGCCCACGGTCTCGATCAGGATCACGTCGGCGCCCCACGCGTCGAGGACGCGCACGACATCGCCGGCCGAGCGGGTCAGGCCGCCGAGGGCGCCGCGGGTCGCGAGCGAACGGATGAACACGCCGGGGTCGGCGGAGTGCTCCTGCATCCGGATGCGATCGCCGAGGATGGCGCCGCCCGAGAAGGGGCTCGTCGGATCGATCGCGACGACGGCGACGCGTTTGTCCTGCTTGCGCAGCTCGGTGATGAGCTTGTCGGTGAGCGTGCTCTTGCCGGCGCCGGGGTTGCCGGTCACGCCGATGGTCCAGGCCTTTCCCGTGTGGGGGAAGAGGTCTTTCAAGATGGTGAGGTAGTCGCCGGCGCGATCGTCGGCGAGGCGGCATGCGCGCGCGGTCCCGCGGAGGTCGCGGGCGAGGACTTTTTCGGCGAGGGGGTGCACCGAGGGCTTGGTAGGGCCGACCGGCCGCGGCGACAACAGTGATACGCTCGGCGCGCCGGCGCCGCCGGCCTTCGCCCAGGAGCCGCCATGGCAGAGCATGTCTCCCTCAAGGCCGATCTCTACGACAGCAAGTACAGGACGCTCGGGCGCAGCGTGCCCGAGGACCGGTGGGCCGAGATCGTCGATCGTGCCCAGTTCGAGCTCCCTCGGCCGGTGGAGGACTACCTGGGCGGATCGCTCGTCCCGGCGAGCGGGGGCATGCGCCAGCTCAACGCCGCCGCGGCGGTCGATCCCGTCTTTCTCGCATGCCTCGGCGAGTGCGCGGTCGAGCGCCAGGCCTCGCAGAGCGCCGGCTTCTGGGGTGGTCTGCTCTCCGCGTCGTACGGCGATCTCGGCGGGCTCTGGGAGCGCCTCGGCGGCGATGGAACGCCGGGCTTCCTCACGTACCAGGGGCTGCTCGGCACGGTGGGGCTCGGCGGCGGGCGCGTCGCGGCGCTCCCGTGGTGGATGGGCGACGCGCGCCACCAGAACGGCGTCTTCGCGAAGGGGAGCACGGCGGCGCTGCTCTCGCCGGCCTCGGTGAGCGCGCTCGCCCGCGGCCTGCGCGGCCACCAGGTGCTCGCGACGGTGAAGCACTTCTTCGAGGAGAGCTGCCCCGATCCTGCGGCGATCCCGACGATCGTCGAGGAGCATCAGCGCCTCGTCACGTTCCTGGAGAGCGCGGTGCTGCGCGCAGACTGGGTGCTCGGGTGGGAGTGACCGAGGAGGGAGGGCTCGGCGCGCTGACGAATCGACCGTTCTTGCGCGAGGGCGACGCGAAGCGCGCGTGCCTCTTCCTCCACGGGCTCGGCGGCGGCATCTACGAGCTCGAGCCGCTCGCCGCGCGGGTGCATGCGCGCGGCTTCACCGTGAGCGGCTTCAACTACCCGGGGCACGACGCGCCGGTCGATCGGATGCCGGCGTCGCGCTGGGAGGACTGGTACGCGCGGGTGGAAGAGCGCTATCGCGCGCTCCGCGATCGCGGCCTCGCCGTGTCGGTGGTCGGCTTCTCCACGGGCTGCCAGCTCGCGCTGCTCCTCGCCTCGGAGCAACCGGTGGAGCGCCTCGTGCTCCTCAGCCCGTACGTGCGCATCCGCCACCGCTGGTATTACGGAGCCCGCCCCGAGGCCTACCTGAAGGCGGTGGGGACGCTGGTGACCGATGTGCCACGGCGTCCCCTCTCGATCAACGACCGGGCGATGCGCGCCGAGGCGAAGAAGGTCGTCTTCTTCCGGACGTTCAACCTCGCGGCGGTGCGGAGCGCGATCGAGCTCATCGATCGCGTGCGCCCGCGCCTCGCGTCGATCCGCGCCCCGGCCCTCGTCATGCAGTCGGTGGAGGACGGCGTGGTCGACCCCGCGGGCGCCGAGGATCTCCACGACGCGCTGGGATCGACGGAGCGCGAGCTTCACTGGCTGCGCCGATCGGACCATGTGATCGGGCTCGATGTGGAGCGCGAGGTGGTCTTCAAGCGGGTGACGAGCTTCCTCGAAGCGCGGTGAGCATGCCTGTCCGGTGAGGCCCCGAAGGGGGCTGGAACACCGGACGAACAATGTCCTACCATTGCGCCGATCGGCTGTCTTTCGCGGGCTCGCAGCCGTAGCTTCTCTGTCCGCGATGCGTCGTCGCGCGCGGCCGGAGGAGCGATGTCGAGCTGGCGATTGAACGCGGTCGTGCTGGTGCTCTCGCTCGCGGGGTGCGGCGGATCGTTCCGCCCCGAGAACGTGGCGGAGCAGCCGGTGGAGGTGGAGCAGGAGCCGATCGCCGCGCCCTCGGCGAGCGCGTCGGAGCGGACGCCCGCGGCCGGCGTAAGGCACGGCGAGGCGCCCGCCGGGCGAGGAGGGCGCCTCTCGTCGAGGAGGTGACTAGACGCGGCGCAGGTCGGGCTTCTTCGTGGTGAGGCGCTCGAGCCACGCGCCCGCGATCTTCTCCTGCACGGTGTTCGCGCGGAGGCGGGCGTTGAGGTTCTTGAAGTCGACGTGGTCGATGAGCTGATCCTGGTTGAAGCAGGAGAAGATGATCGTCTCCTTGCCCGTCGCCGGATCGACGTGCTTCTGGAGGCACTGCGCGCAGACCTCCTTCATCATGCACTGCATGGGCGAGTTGATGCTCGCGATGCCCACGTGCTTCGGATCGAGGTGGGGGGCGAGCACGCCGTGGCGGGCCTCGCGGACGGCGTTCATCATCCGGTCGGAGCCGATGGCGATGATGCGGCGCACGTCGGAGAGCTTGAACATCTCGCCTCCGAAGGCGCCCTCGGCGTAGGCCTTCATCCCCTGGACGATGTTGCCGCGGAAATGACGGTCTTGCGGCCGGCGGGGCGCGATCTCCACGCCCATGTCGGTGCACCAGATCACCTGGTCGGTGGAGGCCTCGACCTCGTCCTGCTTGAAGAGGTCGGCGCCGTTCTTGTAGCCGGCGAAGTAGATCACCCGGTCGCCGCGGGCCTTGAGGGCCTTGGCGATCGAGAAGAGCACCGCGTTGCCGAGGCCGCCGCCCGCGAGGAGCACCGTCTCGTTCTCGGGGATCTCGGTGGGCGCGCCCGTGGGGCCCATCACGATCACCCGCTGGCCGGGGACGAGCGAGGAGAGGAGCCGCGACGAGGCGCCCATCTCCAGGGCGATCATCGAGAGGAGGCCCTTCTCCTTGTCGACCCACGCGCCGGTGAGGGCGATGCCCTCCATGGCGAGGCGGGTGCCGTCGACGACGTGCGACGAGGACTCGAAGTTCTGGAGGCGGTAGAACTGGCCCGGGGAGAAGTTCCTCGCCGCGGCGGGGGCGCGCACGGTGACATCGACGATCGTCGAGGTCAGGCGGACGACGCTGTGGACCACGGCGATCAGATCCTCGTCGAGCTTCGCGAAGAGGGCCCTTCGCGCCTCCTCGCGCGCGGGCTGATCGTTTGGATCGAGCTTCGCGATCGCGTGGCGGAAGAGGGCGACGACGTGCGGGTAGGCGTCCTTCGCCGAGGCCATGGCCTTGACGACGCTGCCGGCGTAGTGGGGCTGGTTGTCGCCGTAGTAGCTGACCGCGTGAGTGCCGTCGTTGTAGCTCGTGAAGAAGCCCTTCTTCGCCTCGGCGGGCTCGACGATGAGCTTGCCGTCGTCGTCGACGCGGGCCGCGTGCGCCTGGAAGAACTGCTTCCACTTGTCGAAGGTGAAGCTCCCCGGCTTCTCCTTCTCGTACGTCACGTTCGGGCTCGTGCCGGCGGCCACGCACACGCAGCGCGCGGGCAGCTCGATCATCTCGCCGGTCGACTTCCATTTCGTGCCGTCGAGCTTCTGGCGCTCGAAGATCATCGCCTTGACGTGGCCGCGCTCGTCGACGACGGCCTCGGTGGGCGCCATGTTCTCGATGTAGCGCACGCCCTCTTCGAGGGACTTGATGACCTCCTCGTGGTTGAGGCGGTAGGCGGGCGAGTCGAGCAGGCGCTTGCGGTACACGAGCGAGACGCCGCCCCACGCATCGATGAGGGGCTGGAAGTAGGGCAGCCGGCCCTCCTTCTTGGCCTTCTCGCGCTCCTCGCGCACGGCCGCGGCGTGGGCGCGCTGCTCGGCGAGCACCTCGCGCTCCTCTTCGTCGAACATCGCCATCACGGCGGCCTCGCCGCGCTCGGCGATCAGCGTCTCGATGCGCGAGGCGACCTTCTCGACCTGGACGACGTAGTAGGCGATGAGCTCGGTCGCGGTGTCGATCGCGGTCAGGCCGCCGCCGATGACCACGGCGGGGAGGCGGACCTGGAGGTTCGCGAGGGCCGAGTGCTTGTAGGCGCCGGTGAGCTGGAGGCCCATGAGGAAGTCCGAGGCCTTGCGGATGCCGCGGGCCAGGTTGTTCTTCATGGGGATGATGGTCGGGCGGCCCGCGCCGGCGGCGATGGCGACGTGGTCGAAGCCCATCTTCCAGGCGTCGTCGAGGTCGATCGTCCCGCCGAAGCGGACGCCGCCGTAGATGCGCATCAGCCGCTGGCGGGCGAGCGTGATGTAGAGGACGGTGAGGAAGTTCTTGTCCCACCGAACGGTGATCCCGTACTCGCTGACGCCGCCGAAGCCGAGGAGGATGCGCTCGTCGAGCTCGAGGTAGAGCTTGTCGAAGCTCTTGATCGGCCGCGGAGCCGCCGTGTCGCTGCCCGTCAGCTCGACCGGGAGCGGCTCGATCTTCAGGCCGTCGATGCCGGCCACCGCGAAGCCCTCGCAGGTGAGGTGGTGGGCGAGCGTGTAGCCCGCGGGGCCGAGGCCGACCACGAGCACGTTCTTGCCGTTGTAGGGCCGGGCGTGGGGGCGCTCGACGTTGAGCGGGTTCCACCGCGTGAGCAGGCCGTAGATCTCGAAGCCCCAGGGGAGATCGAGCACCTCGGTGAGGACGCGCGTCTCGATCTGCGGGATGTTCACCGGCTCCTGCTTCTGGAAGACGCATGCCTTCATGCAGTCGTTGCAGATGCGGTGTCCGGTGCCGGCCGCCATCGGGTTGTCGATGCAGACGAGCGCGAGGGCCGCGAGCGAGTCGCCGCCCTGCCGCATCAGGTGCATCTCGGAGATCTTCTCGTTGAGCGGGCAACCGTTGAGCTCGACGCCGAGGGGGTTGTTCTTGATGGCGTTCGTCTTGTTGTCGCGGAGACCCTTCGAGCACGAGTCCTTGTCGCGATCGTGGCAGTAGAGGCAGTAGTCGACCTCGCTCTCGACCTCGCGCACTTCCATGCGGCGATCGGTGAGGGCGAAGCCGTCGCGCCGGCGGCGCTCGTGCTCGGGGCCGACGAAGCTCTCGGGGATCTTCTCGTCGTTCCTGCGGAGGACGACGAGGTTCTGGTAGTCGAGGTTCTGCGGGGCCTTGAGCGTCGACCAGCGGCTCGCCGGGTCGTGGTGATCGTTCCTCCGCGCGTGGAGCCAGGCCTCGATCGCGTCGAGGGCGCGGGCGGCGACGGAGGCGTCTTCCTCGTCGGTCGGCTTCGCGCCCGCCGTGGTTCCGCCGATGGCGGCGCGGAGCTCGGCGGCGCGGGCGTGGAGGGCGTCGGTCCAGGTCACGCCGCCGGCCTTGGCGGCCTTGCGCGCGGTGTCGTCGACCTCGTGGATCGGCAGCACGGCGCGGGCGATCGCGATCTCCTCGTCGGCCGTCCCGGTGTCGAGGATGGCGGCGTCCGCGCCCATCGCGACGAGGGCCTTGCGAGCCACGCGCGCGGCCTCGGTCGCGCCCTCCGTCCAGCTCTTTCCGGCGCTCGGCTTGAAGAGGCGCTTCTTCGCGAACTCCTTCTTGAAGTGCCAGAGGCTGCTCCGCTCGTCGGCGGCGCGGATGAGCGCGGCGGACTCGGCCTCGACCTGGAACAGGCGGGCGACGAAGCGGGAGAGGTGCGGGGCGGCGGCGAGGAGCGCCGTGGACACGTCCTCGGGCGACATGCCCTGGCCGCGGGCGTCGCGGTAGGCGGCGAAGCGGGCGTGGGCCGCGGCGTCGGCGGCGAGGAAGAAGGCGTCGAAGCGGGCGGTCAGCTCCGCGAGCCGCGCGGGGGCGAAGAGATCGGCGTAGGTGAAGCCGGGCTCGCCGAGCGCGAGATCCGCGGGATCCGAAGTGGCGGCGACCCAGCCGGAGAAATCGGTCTGGAGCTTGCTGGGCGCGGCGGCGTGCGAGTTGAGGACGGTCAGGCTGACACGGGCTTCGGATGGATTGGTGTTCATGCGGACGTACGGCTCCTCCAGAGGGCGCGCCTATGTAGGAGCGAGCCCGGGTGCCGTCAAATACTCGCGAAAGGCCGCGAGTTTTTTGCGTGCTCAGCGGATCCAGAAGGGGCGGGCCGGGGCGATCGCGCGGGGTAGATCCTCGAAGGCGACCTCGGCGCGGGCTTCGGGCACGGTGACGTAGCCGGTGAGGCCGAACCGGAGAGGAATTTCCATCGGCGTCGGGAGGGTGCTCCCGTCGAGCTTGCGGCGGATCCGGAGCACGCCCTGGATCTGTTGCACACCGTTGACGGGCTCGGCCAGGCTCACGGCGGGCGGCAGCGGGACGCGCAGATCCACGGTGGGCGAGGTGCCGAGGCTCTGGCGCAGGTTGACGCGGAGCACGCCGGTCTGCCCCGCATGGGCGTCGTTCGGCCAGGTGAGATCGATGTGGATGGGGCTCGAGTCCTGCTCCGGCGGCTTCGACCAGAGGCGGAGCACCGGGCGCTCGAAGCGGGCGACGAGGCCGGGGATCGACGCGCAGGGCGCGGGTTTGCCGGAGGCGTCCGGGCAAGGGTCGGCCTTGAGATCGATCTTCACGGCGGTGGCCGCCGCGTCGAGCGGGATCTCGAGGTGCGCGGAGGGCGGGACGTCGATCGTGCGGGTCTCGCCGGCCGCGGTGATGGTCGCGCGGAGGTTTCCTGCGGCCTCGATGGTGGAGGCGAGGAGGGCGCGCACCACGGCGCGTGTGGCGAGCGACGAGCCGTAGCCGCCGTCGGCGCCCCGCTGCACGGCGAGCCACGCGGCGAGGCGCGCCGGCGGGGCCGCGCCCTCCTTGCCGAGGCGCGCGGCGCGGAGCAGGGCAGCGAAGACGATGGCGCGATCGGCGCGCTCGCGGGCCGAGGCGGTGGGGAGCACGACCGCCCCCGAGGGCCGCAGCGCGACCTTCTCGCGCAGCCGATCGACGAGGGTGCTCGCGAGGCCTCGCGGTGCGGGCGATCGGCGAGCGCGAGGACGGCGCGCGCGAGCACGACCGGATCGTCGGCGCGGATCACGTCGTCCACGGTCTCGGTGACGAAGGCGTTCCAGCACGCGAGGATGGTGCCGCTCGCGGCGGTGGGCTCGGCGTCGAGGCCGTCGAGCATGTCGCTCATCGAGCCGGCCGCGTACGACGGGCAGGTGCCCGGGTCGTCGGTCTTGATCACGCTGACGCCGAGCGGGGCCCAGAGCGCGGCGCGCTGCAGGGTGGCCCAGCCCGGCGGCTGGAGCGTCTTGTAGACCGTGTACCGGCCGAGGGCGCGGCGCGCGATCTCCGCGGCGCGCACGGCCGCGGCCGAGCCCTGCCCTCGCGCTGCGTGGCCCAGCGTTCGAGGCGCGAGGCGACCTCCATCGCGTCGACGAGCGCGGGCGCGGTGCGGAGCCGATCGGGATCGATCGCGTCGAGCGCGGCGCGCAGGGCCTCGTCGAAGCCGCGCTCGAGGACGAGGCGCGGCTTGCCCCGGAGGCGCATGGAGACCGGATCGACCGTGATCGCGAGCTCGCCGCTCTGCTCGACCCACTGCGATCGGCTGAGATCGGTGGGCTCGCCGGGCGGGATCACCTGCCAGGTGTGGCGGAGCTGATCGTCCGGGAGGCCGGGGGCCTTGACCGTCACCGCGAGGCTCCCCTCGCCCGCGACGTTGGCGTGGAGCGGGAGGATGATCACCTGCGCGGCGCTCGCCGGGATGTCGATCTCGGTCGTCTTCGTCGCGCCGGGCTTGCCCTCGGGGAGCAGCGCCACGCCGCCCGGGGTGGCCTCGACGGTGGCGTGGATGGGCGCGCTCGTGCGGTTCCTGAGGGTGACCGCCGCGCTCACGCGATCGCCGGCGACCCAGGTGGCCCCGGCGTCAACGCGGGCGGACAGCGGGAGCGCGACGGGGACATCGATGCCCGTCGTGGCCGGGCGTGATCCATCGGGGACGCCGACGAGCGCGACGCGCCAGGTGGTCTCGATGTCGCCGAGCGGGACGTGGATGCGCAGGTGGCCGTTCGCGTCGGTGCGCCGCGGGACGGACCAGAAGGCCACGCCGTTCGCGATGCTGGAGGTACCGCGCCCATGCCCGACCGTGCCGACGCTGCCGAGCCCGATGCCGGATCCGCGGCCTCCCCCGCCCTCCCCGACGCCGCTGAGGCCGAGGCCGCCCGCGCCGAAGGAGTCGCCGATGGCCTGGCCGGTGAGCTCCTGGAAGAGGCTCTCCCAGTTCGAGACGGTGGCGTCGCCGACCTCCAGATCGAACTTCGCGTCGACCAGGCGATCCTCGCTGACGGCCTTCGCGTAGGGCGTGCCCGACTTGAGCACGCGCTCGAAGGGATCGCGGACATCGTCGCCCGTGCCGACGGCGCCGTCGGGGCCCGGGGCGTGGAGCTCGAAGCCCTTGACCGCCGTGAGGAACGGGATCGGCGGGCCCGCGCTCGGCGTGAACTGGATGGTGCCGCCCCAGGGGTCGAGGAGCAGATCCTCGGTGAGGCGGCCGTCGCGCACCAGGCGCCGGAGCAAGGCGTTCGGGTTCTTGAAGACGGGCTCGTCGGGGTCGAGGCTGCGCTCCTTGCGGAAGGCGCGCACGGCCGAGAGGACGCGGAAGAGCTTCAGCCGTGTGACACGCCGTGCCACGTTGTCGAACGTCACCTGGGGATCGACCGCGAGCAGATCGACGAGGGAGAGGCGCTCGCCGCCCGGCGTCTCCGGTGGGCGGCTCATCGCGGCCGTCACGAGCGTCATCAGCTCGGGGTTGAAGGCCCAGCCATTGGCGCCGCGGCGCCGCACGTCGCGCAGGCGATCGGCGGACTGCGCGGCCTCGAAGACGGCGCCTTCGAGCGAGCGGAGCACCTCGCCGAAGGCTTGATTCAACGTCTCCTCGGCGTTCTTGGCCGGGTCGTTCTCGGGCTGGATCGGGCCGCTCGCGGCGGCGCCGAGCTGGGCGCGGCGCAGGGGATCGAGCGCGGGATCGCCGTCCACGAACGCGTCGCAGCGGGCGGGCTCGACGCCGAGGGGCCTGCAGAGCGAGCGGCGGGTGTCGAGCGACTCGAGGCCGGCCGTGGAGCCGCCGCCGTGGAGATCGACGACGACGGCGGCGATGGTGCCCGGGAGGCCATGGCCCTGGGCGTCGCGGAGATCGGCGTCGACCTCGATCGATCCGCCGGGCGCGATGCGGCCGCCGCCGATCTGGGCGACGAGCTTGGGGAGGATGCGCGGGGCGACGAGGACCGCGTTGCCGACCACGCGCGAGGCGCGCGAGGTGCCGGGGCTCGCCGCGCTCAGCGACCAGGTGCCTGCGGCCGCGGAGGGCACGGTGATGTCCCCTCCCCGCTCGCCGTCGTCGATCCAGGTGCTCGCGGCCTGCTCGCCGTTCGGCGCGCGGAGGATGGTGCTCCAGCTCGGCAGCGGGCCCTGCGCCTTGCCGCGCGGCATGTCGGGCGCGATCACCCGGACGCGGAGCTTGTCGCCGATGGTGGCGATGGGGCGCTCGGGGCGGAGCAGCGCCGTCGCGTCGCGATCGATGGAGACGCACAGCTCGAAGGGATCGCGGCGCGGTCGCAGCGCCGGGACCTCACCGACGGGGCGGACGATCACCGCGGCGGCCACGCCGCCCGCGCAGGGGCCGACGTTGCGGAGCGCGCCCACCTCGAGCGGCGGGTGCCAGGTGATCTCGGCCTCGCCGTGATCGTCCGTCTCGACCTGGGCCTTGAGGCCATCGCCCTCGACGAGGAAGCCCGCGCGGATCGGCTGGCCGCGGCCATCGCGCATGCGGAGGAGCATGCGCTGCTCGATGCCGGGGAGGATCGATCCCGCCTCGGGCAAGAGCGCCGCGGTGGCGGTCGGGACGCCCACCGAAACCACCGCGGTGTCTTCCAGATCATGGCCCTCGACCTTGGTGCGGGCGATCACGCGCAACGTGGTCCCGACGCCGGCGACGATGGTCGTGGGCGCGTCCGCGGTGGCCGAGATCTCGCCCGCGCCGTCGGTGAGCGCGCGGGTGGAGACGAGCTCCCAGCCCTTCTGATCCTTGGGCGGCTCGGTGCCCCGCGGGCCGACCCAGTAGCGGATCGGGAGCCCGGCGATCGGCTGATCGGTGGCGTCGCGGACGCGGAGCGTGAAGCGCGGGTGATCCCCGGCGAGGACCGCGGTGTCGTCGAAGCGAGCCGAGATCCAGGGCGATCCAGGCGTCTCCTCGCGCGGGCTGAGCTGGATCGCGTCGTGCGCTGCGTCGCGCTCGCCGGTGGAGAGCGAGCGGGCCTTGAGCTGCCAGGTCCACGAGGGCTCCTCGGTGGGCGGGATGGGGACGCGCGCCATGGCCGTCCCCGCGCCGTCGGCGACGAGCTTGATCCGCGTGCGCGCGTAGCCTCCCTCGATGAGCGAGAGCTCGATGGGCGCGCCGCCCGCCGGCTCCCCCGTGGCCGCGCGCGTGACGGTGACCCAGGCCGAGATCGAGCTGCCGGGGACGACACGCGTGTCGGCCACATGGAGCGCGATGCGCTCGGCGGGCCCGCGCTCGATGGTGATCTTGCGCGTCCGCTCGTGGACCCCGAGGCGCAGGCCGAGCAAGAGATCGAGCTTTCGCACGTCCCCGTCCGGCACCGGCACATCGAGGTGGAGCTTGCCGGCGCTGTCGGTGGTGGCCCGGATCGCCGGCGGAGCCTTGCTGATGCCCGGGCCGAGCGACTCGGGATCCCACGCGGCCTCCACCGTGGCCCCCGCGAGGGGCACGAGGGAGACCACGCTGGGAAAGCCAAAGGCCTCGATCTGCACCGGGACGAGCGAGCCCGGCGCTGCGCTCTCGGGCGCGTGGATGAAGAGATCGAGGCCGCGCTGGGCCGGATCGCTGCTGCTTTGCTGGGCGTCCGTGGAGGCCGCGGCGAGGGTCGCGGCGAGCGCGGTGAGGGCCGCGAGGCGAGTTCTTCGGTTCACAGCCGTGCGACAGGCAGATCGCCGAGAGGTTCCGCGGATCCGGCGCTACTGCCTGAGCGGAATTTGCCGCTGTGTCTCCCTCCCATCACGAAACCTGACGACGATCCGAACGGTAGGATTTCAACGCAAAGGCGCAAGGGCGCAAAGGCGCAAGGGCGCAAAGGCGCAAGAAGAACAAAACAATAATTCCGGTCTTTTTTTCGTCTTTGCGCCTTGGCGACGTTGCGTTAAAAAATGGACCGCTCCGATCAGCAAACGGCTCTGGAGGGAAATCCTCCACGCTCGATCTCAGAAGCTGAACTTGCCACGTGTAAACACGGTGGAGCCGCCCGCGGCCGGATCACCGAACTTGGTGTACGAGCGCCCGAGCTCCACGAGCGCGCCCGCGCCGAGCTCGAGGCCGTTGCCGAAGTTGTACGAGAACTCGGGGTAGAGCACCGCCGAGAAGCCCTCTTTGCTGAAGAGGTTGTAGTGCGTTTGGACGCGCTGCTTCAGCTTGTTGTCCCAGGCATCCTCCGTGTAGCCGGAGAGGTCCCAGATGGTGAAGAGTCGGAGCAGCGCCGCGTCGCTCAGGAACTTGAGATCGACGCCGATGACCAGGTAATCGCCGAGCCTCGCGCGCAGCATTTCCCGGGCGCAGCGCGTCCCGTCCTTGGGCACGACGCACTTGGTGAGCGTGTCGTCCGGGTTCGAGGTGATGTCGCTGTGCCGCACCGCCCAACCCTGATGGATGAAGTCGCCGGCGCCGTACTCGTCGACGAGCCCGTGCACCCATTGCACGTTGGTATAGACATGCTCGCCGAAGGCGTAGTCGAGGCCCAGCGTCCATTTGACGAAGGGCGTCGGCTCCACCACGCGCGGCGTGGGCCCGCCCGGCTTGCCGTCACCGTCGTAGTCGTACTCGCCCGCGGGCTGGGGAATCGCGATCTTCAGCTCGTCGCTCTCCACCTTGAGCGTGGCCTCGGAGGGTACGACGAGCGCGACCTCCGCGCGATATCCCATGCCGTGGATCTTGTCGGAGATCCATTTGAAGGGGTTGAACTCGCCGGAGGCGTTGAATCCGTACACATGCATCCTCGGGTATCCGAGGGAGACGGCCTGCTGGAGCTGGCCCTGGATGCAGTTGGTCGGATCGAACGGGTGGCACTGGGCGCCCTTCACCTGGCTCACGTGGTTCAGGAAGGGCTGCGGGAAGTCGGTGCGGCCGATGTAATAGCTGAGCGCGAGGTCCTGCTCGCCGAGCTGCCCGGCGATGCGGAAGGCGGCCTGCATGTTCTCGGGCCGCACGTCGGGCACGTAGGTGTCGACCTGACCGACCACCGTGGGGTGGCCGATGAGCGAGGTCGCGCCGAGCCCGCTCTCCGCCTCGATCCGGTGGCGCAGCGTGTCCGAGGTGAACGGCAGGCGGCTCGCGTCGGCCACGCCGAGCGCCGCCGAGGTGGGCAGGAGCGCCGGCTTGAAGATCGGCACGAGCACGGCGGAGAGCGAGAGCTTCTCGCTGATCCAGTAGTCGGCCTTGACCATGAAGTTTGCCTGCTGGCGGCCGAACAGCAGCGGATCGCGGAGATCGTTGGCGTTGAGGTTGTTCGTCGGGTTGAACTGATCGCCCGCGCCCCAGGAGACGATCTGGTGGCCGACGCGCAGGTCGAGCCCCTTCAGGAGATCCTTCGCGTCGATGTAGAGCGCCTGCGGCTCGAAGCGATACGGCTGGACCTTGGTGTAGTCGTTGAGCGCGTCGATCCCCTGGAGCTTGCCGGTGTAGCCGTTGAGGACGAAGTCGACCGAGGCGACGCCGGTGAACGAGCCGTAGTTCGCCTTGAGCTTGAGGTTGAAGAGGTTCTGATTGCGCTCGACCCCGGCGGGGAGCGTGGTGCGGTCGTAGTAGTCGCCGATGCCCTTGTCCTCGACGCGGAAGCGGAGGTCGGACTGGACGCGGCCGTTCCAGGCGAGCGACAGCTCGTCGGCCTGGGCGTCGGCGGAGGCGGCGAGGAGGAGGAGGGGGACGACGGAGAGGAAGGAGGAGCGACGGCGCGCCGGGGTCATCCGGCGGAGTCTACTTCTCCAGGCTGCGCTTCGAGAAGAGATCGTCGGAGAGATCTTGGTTCACCTGCCAGCTCTTGCGCGTCATCTTCGTGGAGAGGCCGCTGGCGTTGACGGTCATCTTCAGCTCACCGGGGGTGCAGACGTCGCCCTCGCACGAGTAGTTCGTGCGGGTCTCGGTCTTCACGTTCTTCCCCTCGGCGTTGAAGTACTTGAGCTCGGCGGGCGAGGTCTTGTCCTTGTTGACGAGCATCTCGATCTTCGACCAGAGGGTCGATTGGCCCGACTTGGGGGTCACAGTCAGTGACCACTGGCTGCCAGTTTCGGAGGCGATGGTGGCCGTGTAGCTCGGGCTGTACGAGCTGAGGGCGATGTCGTCCTGGCTGAACGCCATGCCCATGAAACCCTGATCGCTCACCGAGCTGGCGACGCGCCGGACCTTCCCGAAGGCGGGGAGGAAGACGTAGATCTGCGTGGGCGACTCGATGAGCACCTTGGTGCCCTTCATGTCGGCCGGCGCGAGGAACTCGGTGAGCCGCTTCTCGCGCTTGATCCATACCTTGAGGGCCAGCTTCTTCTCGCCCTTGCCCGGCTCGACGTTGGTCACGTCGTACTCGAAGACGTTGGTCCGGGCCTTGTTGATGGCCACGTCGACGGCCGCGAGCACCTTGTCGCCGGCCGCGTCGGCCCGGGCTTCGCTGCTCGCCCCGAGGGCGACCAGGGCGGCCGCCCCGGCGAGAACGCAGCTCACGAGCGGGCTCCCGGCCCGCCCACTCATCGTTCGAAACTGGGTCGTCATTCAAAACCTCGCGTCAGTCAGTGTAGGTGGGGGGCCAGGGCACCCGGCTCCGCGTCCGTTGATGTAGACGATGGCATGATGCCCGCTATTCTAGCTCGGCTGTCGTAAGAGGACCTTCGGGCCAGCACGGGGATGGTGGCGAAGGTCGCCAGGGCCGCGACGACCATGGCGGCGGCTGTGAGGCCGCCCACATTTTGCAGCGGCCTGGCCTCGCCCATGGTCAGCACGACGAAGCCCACGGCGACCATGATCGCGTTCGTCCAGATGGCACGGCCCACGAGAAATGCCGAGTAGGACGCGGCGTCGCGGAGGGATCCGCCCGGGGGGGCCTTCCACGCGGCGAGCAGGTGCAGGGCGTAGTCGACCCCGGCGCCGGTCGTGAGACTGGCGAGCATCGAGGTGCCGACATCGAGGTGGATGCCGAAAAATCCCATCGCCCCGTAGATGATGACCAGAGTCAGTGAAACCGGGGCCATCGACAGCAGGGCGCTCCAGACCGACCGGTAGAGGTAGAGGACGATGAGGAACACGAGGCCCATCGTCACGAAGAAGGCCCGGAGCTGGTTCTTGTCGACGCTGTCCGAGAGGCCGCGGTTGAGCACCGGGAGGCCCGTGACCTGGAGCGCCAGGGTGCCGGTCGGCTCGCCGGCCGTGACCGGGAGGGCGATGGCCGCGTTGTCGAGGTCCATGAGCGCGGCGCCCACCGCGACGGTGAAGCGCTGGCCCTTGCCGCCCTCGGGCAGGGCGAGCTTGAGCGATCCGAGCAGCTTCCGGGCGCGGGCGAGGGCCATCTGCCGCCGCATGATCTCGGCGACGGGCTTCTCCACGTCGGAGACCAGCCCCGTCACGACCGCGTCCGTCGGGGCGAGGTCGAGCGCCTTGCCGAGGGCCTCGCCCATCACCTGCGGGGAGGCGTGGGCCGGCAGGAGCGCGAGGGCGCCCGCCACGCGGGCCGGCGCGTCCGCGGGGGACGAGGGCATGGTGCCGAGGAACTCCTCCGAGCCGAGGAAGGCCAGGACCGCGGCCTTGGCCGGCTCGCGATCGCCCGCGTCGTCCGCAGCCGGCTCGGCGAGCCGCTTCTTGAGCTCGTCCATCTTCTCGGGCGGGAGCGCCACCCCGAGCTGGGCCGCGAGCGCCCGGATCCGCGCCGTCACCATGCCCTGGATGCGCGCCTCGACCTCGCTCTTGCGAGGACCGTCGCGCCGCTCGCTCACGTAGCGCGTGAGCGCCTTCTCCTTCACGAAGCCGTCCACCTGGGCGAGCAGCGCCTCCAGATCGGCCGCGCGGTCGGAGTCGACCTTGATGTGCATCAGCGCGCGCTTGCGGTCCTCGGTGACGAGCTGGTTTACCGCCTTCTTCCCCGCGAGGAAGCCGTAGAGCAGCTTCACCTTGGCGGCCGTGTCGGGGATGCGCTCGTCGCCCTCCATCGCCTCGTCCATCTTGGCCACGACCGCGGCCACATGGTTGACGCTGGTGACGTGGGGCAACATCGTGATCTCGTCGCCCAGCATGCGCAGCTCGCGCAGCGCGTCCGGGTCGCTCATGTCGCCGTCGACCTCGACCTGGAAGAACTGCGATCCGCCGAAGTGGTCCTTAAGGAAGGCCTCGGCCTCGGCCGGCGGGCTCTTCGCGGTGTAGAACGAGGAGTTGTCGATGCGGCTGTCGAGGCGGCCGACGAACACGCCGCTCGCGAGCGCGAGCACCACGAGGCCTATCCCCACCGGCCAGGGCTTCTGCTGGCAGACGGTGCAGAACTTCACCATCAAGCTGCTCGTCGGCGTGGCGACGCGCATCTTGCCTTTCAGCTCCGCGATCCGCACCACCGCGGGGACGAAGGTGACCCCGAGGAGGAGCGTCACGAGCACGCCGATGCCGGTGAAGAGGCCGAAATCCTGCACCGGCTTCATGTCCATCAGGACGAACGACAGGAGCCCGGCGACCACCGTGAGGCCCGAGGCGATCACCGTCGGGCCGAGGTAGCCGATCGCATGCTTGAGCGCGCCCTCGCAGCCCATCGAGCCCGCCACGGTGTAGTAGCGCGTGAGGATGTGGATCGGGTACGCGCTCCCGAGAGCGAAGAGGATGATCGGCATCGAGCCGAGGATCAGGTTCTCCTTCACGCCGAAGGCGCCCATCAGGCCGCGCGCGACGGCGATGCCCATCGCGGTCGAGAGCAGGGCGAGGCCCGTGCCGATCCCGTCGCGGAACGACCAGATCGTGATGAGGATGATCACCGCGCATGCCCAGGGGCCGAGCTTGCGCAGGTCGGCCTGGGTGACGGAGAAGATGTAGCTCTGGATGAAGGGCGAGCCGCCCCAGTACTTCGCCTCGTTCGGGAAATGGCGGCTCACCACCTCGCGCACCTTCCCCGCGGCGGCCTTGGGATCGGCGCCGTAGGCGAGGAAGCAGTAGAGGAGCACGGCCTTGCCATCGCGGGCGATCAGGTTCCCGACCACCTGATCGCGCGACATGATCTTCTCGCGCAGCGCCTCTTTCTCGGCGGGGGTCTCGGGCAGCTTGTCGACGAGGTACGAGACCCCGATGCCGCCCTTGACCGGGTCGGGTACGAAGTCGTCGACGGTGGCCAGGGAGAAGGCGAAATCGATGCCCTCCGTCTCGTTGAGCTGCTTCGAGGCGGTCTTGAGGCGGCCGAGGAAATCGGCCGAGAAGGGGTCGTCGGAGTGGATGCCCACGAGCGCCACGGACAGGCCGCCGAAGCGGTTGTTGACGTCGTAGAACGTCTTGATGTCCGGGTTCGACTGCGGGAGGAAGGCGAGGAGGTTGTCGTCCTGCTCGACGCGCGCGGCGAAGACCAGGCTGACGAGCGTGATGGCGAAGACGGCGATCACCGTGGCCCACGCCACCGATTTCTTCACCATCAGGTTGCCGAGTGCGTTCAACATGCGCGGGGGGCCCTGCTCTCGGGAGAGAAGGGGGCATCAAAAGAGAAGAACCCCGTTCGCGTCAAGCGCCGACGGCGGCGATGATGCTAGCCTCTCGGCATGGTCGTTCCCGGCAGAACACCGCGTCCTCCGCGACATGCGAAGCGCGCTGCGCGCTCGGGCGCGGCGCTCCTCGCGTTGCTCGCGCTCGTGCCCGGTCTCGCGGGCGGTTGCAAGACCGGCCCCGCCGAGAGCCCGGCCGAGCAACAGGCCCGCGCCATCGTTTTCACTGACGCGCGTCTGCGAGGGCCGTGGACGCTCCAGACCTTCGAGCCCGCTGC
>JAXLYT010000096.1:0-33671 GCA_046351295.1 Byssovorax sp. | reverse complement strand
CTTGCGCACCTGCCGCACGTACCCCGCCGTCGGCCGGTGGTGGTCGGCGAGGGCGATGAAGATCTGGCCGTCGGCAGGGGAGATCAGCGCGCCCTCGCTGAGCGAGAGGTTGATGCCGCTGTAGGGCGTGCCGATGATGTCGAGCATCGTCTTCATGTCGTCCTTGGGGACGATCTCGCGGATGGTGTCCTCGATGGAGGCGAGGCGCCTCTCGCTCTCCTCGATGCGCGTCCCCGGCGGCCCGCGGACGTGCAGCTTCATGAGGCCGGCGTCCACGGTGGGGAAGAAGTCGCGCCCCATCAGCGGGTAGAGCGAGAGCGAGACGAGCACGAAGCCCGCGAACCCGGCCACGAAGAGCCCCCGGCGCCGGAGGGCGAGCGCGAGCCAGCGCCCGTAGGCGTCGCGCAGGCGGTCGAAGCCGCGCTCGAAGCGGGCGAAGATCCGCGCGAAGAGGCCGCGTTTGTCGTGGCCGTGGCCCTCGACCTCGGCGCGGAGCAGCGCGCGCACCATCGTCGGCACGAGCGTCCGCGAGAGGAAGTAGGAGGTCATCATCGCGAAGACCACCGCGAGCCCGAGGGGGATGAAGAGCGACCGCGCCGCCCCGGTGATGAACGCGACCGGCACGAAGACGATGCAGATGCAGAGCGTCGAGACGAAGGCCGGGACCGCGATCTCCTGCGCGCCGTCGAGGATGGCCCGCACGAGCGGCTTTCGCTGGGCGAGGTTCCGGTGGATGTTCTCGATCTCCACCGTGGCGTCGTCGACGAGGATGCCGACCGCCAGCGACATCCCGCCGAGGGTCATCACGTTGAGCGTCTGACCGAGCAGGGAGAGGATGATGATCGAGACCAGGATCGAGAGGGGGATCGAGACGATCACCACCAGCGTCGCCCGGAGGCTCCCGAGGAAGAGCAGGATCATCAGCGCCGTCAGGCCGGCGGCGATGGCCGCCTCCTTGAGCACGCCCTCCACCGCGGCGCGCACGAACACCGACTGATCGAAGAGGAGCGTCGTCCGGAGCTCCTTCGGGAGCTTGGCGGCGATGCTCGGGAGCATGTTCCGGATGCGCGCGGCCACGTCGAGGGTGCTGACGTTGCCGTTCTTGAGGATGGACATCAGCACCGAGCGGCGGCCCTCGACGTGGACCATGTTGGTCTGCGGGGCGGCGCCGTCGCGCACGTTGGCCACGTCGCGCACGTACACCGTCGTCCCGTTGACGGTCTTGATCGGCAGGTCGCCGATGTCGCGGATGGCCTCCGGGCTCGAGTTCATGAGGACGGGGTACTCGTTGGTCCCCATCTTGGCGGTGCCGGTCGGGAGGATGACGTTCTGGGTCGCGATCGCGTTCGTCACGTCGCGCGGGGAGAGCCCCCAGGCGAAGAGCCGCGGCGGATCGATGTCGACCATGATCTGCCGCTGCTTGCCGCCGTAGGGCCAGGGGAGCTGGGCGCCCTGCACCGTGGCCATGTCGGCGCGGATGAAGTTCGTCCCGTAGTCGAAGAGCTGCTGCTCGCTGAGCGAGTCGCTCTCCAGCGCCGCCTGCATGATCGGCACGTTGGAGGCGCTGTAGCGGATGAGGAAGGGCGGCGTGGTGCCGGGCGGCATCTGGCGCACGGCGGCCTGGGAGATCGCCGCCACCTGCGCGGTCGCGGCCTCGATCCGCGCGCCCGGCTGGAAGAAGATCTTGATCACCGCGATGCCCGTCAGCGACTGGCTCTCGGTGTGCTCGATGTCGTTGACCGTGGTGGTGAGGTTGCGCTCGAAGGTGGTGACGATGCGCTTCTCCATCTCCTCCGGCGGCAGGCCCGTGTAGTTCCAGATCACGGAGATGACGGGGATGTCGATGTCGGGGAAGATGTCGGTCGGCATCCGCAGGATCGTCACGACCCCCAGGATGACGATCAGCATCGACATCACGACGAACGTGTAGGGGCGGCGGAGCGCGATCCGGACGAGCCACATAGGAATCCGACGGAGACCTCGGGAGACGACCCGACCCGTCTGAATGGCGCCTCGCCCGCGCGAAAGCAACCCGGGGTGACCAGGCTGTCAGCCGGGCTTGGCGGTCTCGTCCGCGCCGGGCATTCCGCCGATCCCGAGGCGCTTCACCATCTTCTGGAGGCCGAAGCGGGAGAGGCCGAGCAGCCGGGCTGCCTTGGTCTGGTTGTTCCCGGTGCGCTCGAGCGCCTCGCGCACCAGGCTCCGCTCCAGCGCGTCGATGCGGCGGCGGAGATCGAGGCCGGCCTCGCGCGGGGCGGGGGTGGGGCCCTGGCCGAGCTCGGGCGAGAGGTGCTCCTCGTCGATGACCCCGTCGGAGAGCACCATGGCGCGTCGGATTTCATTTTCGAGCTGCCGCACATTGCCCGGCCATGGGTGCGCGACGAGCCTGTCCATCGCGGCGGGCGTGACCCGGATGGACCGGGCGCGCCCGCGGCCCTCGTGCTTGTCGAGCAGGTGCCGGACGAGAAGCGGTATGTCCTCGGTGCGCTCGCGGAGCGGCGGGATGCGCAGCGTGATGATGTCGAGGCGGTAGAAGAGGTCCTCCCGGAAGGTCCTGGCCTTGACCATGGCGGCGAGGTCGCGGTGCGTGGCGGCGATGACGCGCACATCGACCTTGCGCGCGCGCTCCGAGCCCACGGGGCGCACGAGGCCGTCCTCGAGCACGCGGAGCAGCTTGGTCTGCATGCCGAGGCTCATCTCGCCGATCTCGTCGAGGAAGAGCGTGCCCTGGTGGGCGATCTCGAAGAGGCCGGCGCGGCTCTGCGAGGCGCCGGTGAAGGCGCCCCGCACATGACCGAAGAGCGTCGACTCGAGCAATCCCTCGGGGATGGCGCCGCAGTTCTCGCCGACGAAGGCGTGTCGCGCGCGCGCACCGTTGTCGTGGACGGCGCGGGCGACGAGCTCCTTGCCGCTGCCGGACTCGCCCGTGATGAGGACGGGGATGTCGGAGGCCGTCACGCGATCGAGCAGCCGGAGCATGGCGCGGATCGCAGGGCTCTCCCCGATGATCGATGCGTAGGGGTGGCGCGTGTCGCGCGCGCCCTTGACCCTCGCGAGCTCGCGCTCGGCAACGTCCAGGGCGGCCTCGCGGTGGGCCAGGGTCTCGGCGAGCTTGGCCGAGGCGCGGGAGGCGCGGCGGGCGGCGCGGCGGAGCAGCACCTGATCGCGCGCGTCGGCGATGGAGAACGCCGCGAGCGACGCGATCGTGCGCGCCCACTCGATCTCCCGCGGGCCGAACGCGCCCCGGCGCATCCGGTCGTCGAGGTAGACCACGCCGAGCGCCTCGCCGCGCGCGACGAGGGGCAAGGCGAGCACGCTGCGCAGCTTGAGCGCATGCACGCTCTTGAGCACGCTCGGCAGCTCGCCCGCCGCGTCGACCGCGATGACGGGCTCGCCCGCGGCGAGGGCCCGGTGGGCGAGGGTGCGCGAGAGCTCGAGCTGCGCGGGGCCGAGATCGGCGCGGCCGAGGTTGCGCGCGGCGCGGGGCACGAGCCGGTCGTCGGGCGCCTTGAGCAGGACGAGGCCCCGCTCCACGCCGGTCCACAGGATCAGCGCGTCGAGGACACGGCGGAGCAGATCCGACAGGCGCTCGCGATCGCTGAAGGAGCGGATCAAGGCCTCGAGATCGCGCGCTTGCTCGGGGTGGAGCGAGGGACCCGGCGCCGGCGCGGCGAGCGCCGCCCAGGGCAGGGCGCGCACGCGGGCGGCGAGGGCCTCGGGTGCGCGCTCGCGCAGGACGCGCGTGGCATCGCGGAGCGCGGCGATCAGGCGGGCCGAGGCGCCCGCGTCCCCGAGGCGGGCGGCGAGGGCCTGCCCCGCGGAGAGCGCCGGGCCGCGCGCGGCGAGCTCGGCCCGCGCCTCGCAGAGGGAGGTGAGGGCGGCGAGCACCGGCGCGGCCTGCTCGGTGGAGATGATTGGTGCTCCAACCATCTCGCCGGCGCGCGCCCCCCACCACTCGAGGCGCGCGGCGGCGCTCGCCGGCCCCTCGGCGCGCGCGAGTCGATCGAGCTCGGCGATCGCCTCGGGCGCCGCGGCGAGAGAGATGGATCCATGCCGGAGGAGGCGCGCCTCGGTGCGCAACCTGTCCTCCGGTCCGCCCCCTTCGAGCAGGCGCGCCGCCTCGCGCGCCGCGGTCATCCCCTCCGGGGAGCCGGGCTTCGCGAGGTCGGCGAGCACCATGAACGCATAGGCTTCCGCGCGCCGATCGCCGCCCTCACGCGCCCGATCGATGGCCTCGCGCGCGCCGAGCTCGGCCTCGGGCCCGGCCCCCGCGATGGCGAAGGCGACGGCCCGCGCTTGCAGGGCGCGCGCGGCCAGGGCCGGGCGCCCGAGGTGCTCCCACAAAAGGGCCGCGCGCCCGCCGCTCTCGATCGCCGTCCCCACGTCGCCGAGATCGGCCGCAGCCCCGGCCTCGCCCGTGCGGTACGTCGCCTCTTCCACCACCGCGCCGGCCCGCACCGCATGATCGACCGCGCTCCGGTGCGCGTCGAGCGTCCCTTCCGGATCGCGCCCGTGCAACGCATAGCCGCGCGCGCCGGCGAGCCGGGCCCGCTCCTCGGCCGTGGTGGCCAGCGCCTCGCCCCGCCGGAGGAGCGCGAGCGCCTCGTCGACCTCGCCTCGGGCTGCCGCAGCGAGCGCGCCGACCTCGGCGAGCGCGGCGCTGCGCGGGCCCTCGCCGGCCGCGCCGACCGCGAGCGCGCTCGCCTCGTCGATCGCCCCGCGATCGAGCGCCAGCCGCGCGAGCACGGCGCGCGCCCGGCCGATCGGATCGCGCCCCTCCTCGATCGCGCGCTCCGCCCAGCGCGCCGCGAGCGCCCGATCGCCGCTCCGCCGGAGCACCTCGGCGCCGAGCGCGTGGAGCTCGGGGAGATCGCCCCCGCGCAGGTCGAGGCCGAAGATCAAGCTCCTCGCGCGCCCGAGCTCGCCGCGCAGGCGCAGCGCGTCCGCGGCGGCGAGCGCGAGCGAGGAGTGCGCGTCGGGCTGCTGCTCCACGCGGAGCAAGGCGAGCGCGTCCTCGGCGGCAACGTCGAGGCCGAGGGCGAGCTCGCTGCCTGTCGGGATCGATCGACGTGCCCGCGACGATCGTTTGAGCTGCAACGACGTTCACCGCACTTTCCCGAGCGCCGCCTCCTCGATGTCGGCGAGCGTCCACGGCCGGTGGAGGGATGCGGCGGGCCAGATCGGCGAGCGCCTCGGCGAAGCTGCAGGCCCGGCACCTCGCCGAGCGCGGAGAGCGGGGCCCAGGCCGCCGCGCTCCCCGCGAGCGCGGTGAGCCAGCGCGCCCGTTGCTCGATGGGGAGCGGCTCCGAGCGGCGCCTGGGCTTCGAGGACGGAGCGTCCTTCGGTACCGGCCGCGCGCTTCGTGGCGTTCACCGCCGGCCCGAGCCAGGGCGCGACCTCGCCCGCCACGCCGGCCGCCCCGGCGAGCCTCATGCCGCCGCAGCCGCAGGTAGCTCGCCCGCACGAGCCGTGCGTCGCGCTCGCCGCGATCGCGCCGCTCACCTGCGGCTTTCCTGCCCGCCATGGCCTGCCCCATCTCCGCCACCCACGCCGCCGAGGGGCGCGCCGAGGGGCTCGGCGAGAGCAGCGCCGTCACCACGAAGCCGATCGGCGCAGGAGCCGCGCGTGCGCGCCGCCGCGAGGAGGTCCATCTCGGCGCTGAGCGAGGGCGCCGCGATCTCCGCGAGCACGAGGCCGAGCGCGAGCAGATCGCGCCCGCGCGTCGCCGAGATCGCCGTCGGTAAGCGCGAGGTAGCGCAGCGTTGCGCCCTCGGGCGTTACGCGAAACACGGGGCATGCGAGCCCGAGATCGAGCACGTGCGCGGAGCCGTCCGCGCCGACGAGCAGGTTGTCCGGCTTGAGATCGCCATGCGCGATGCCGAGCATGTGGAGATCGGCGAGCGCCTCGCCCGCGTCGCGCGCGACCGCCGCGGCGAGCGATACGCGATCCTCTCCACGCCACGCGGAGAGCGGCGTGCCCTCGATCCAGCGGAGCGCGAGGAAGGGGCGCGCGTCGGGCCGCGAAGCGCTCGGATCGACGCGCCGGGCCGAGCCGCCCGCGACCGCGCAGAAGCCGAGATCGATCAGCTCCGGGAGGCGCGGCGAGAGCGCGAGCGCTGCCTCGAGCGCCTCACGCGCGAGCGGCGCCGAGCCCCCGGGCGCATGGCCGACCTTGAGCGCCACGAGCGCGCCGTCCGCCTCCCTGCGCGCCCGGAAGACCTCCGCCGAGGCCCCCGTCCCCGCCCGATCGAGGAGGGCGAAGGAAGATGCCAACTCGTGTGGCAGGAGCCCGTTTTGACCCATGCATCATGGTGATTGACGCCACGGGTTGCTGTCAACGGAGGTGGCAACCGGGTGCCCGAAATCAGCCGCCCCCGCCTGCTCCACCTGCGCCTGCGGCGCCGCCCTGGCCTCCGCTCCCGCCCGCGCCGCCCTGGCCCCCGCCGCCGCCCGCGCCGGTGCCGCCGTCGGTCCCGAGGCAGAGCGCGGTGACAAGCGTTGGGTTCTGGCCGTCGGAGCAGAGGGCCTCGGTGCCGTGGCCGATGTTGTTGCTGATGAAGTCGTTGATCGAGGCCTCGTCGATGCACGTCGCGGTGTACGTGGCGCCCCAGCCGGCGATGGCGATCGGTGTCTTGATCTGCGCGTCCGGCGTGACGACGAGGCGCGCGGGGACACCGCCTTGCTTCTCGCAGAAGGGCTCGGTGAAGCCGTCGAAGGCCTTGTCGAGCGCGGCGACGACGGCATCTTTGTCGGCCGGATCGGCGTTGTGGAGGAGGATCAGGCCGCCGTGCTCCATGTCGTGCACGTACATCTCGCGCGGGACGGGGAGATCGCTCTTGGCGAAGGCAGCCCAGATCGGCCAGTGGTTGCCGCCGCTCGGGGGGTTGGTGCTGTAGTGGACCGCGGTGCAGACGGGGACATGCAAGGCCTGCGGGACCTGGATGCCCGTGGTGATGACGACGGTGCACTCGCTCTGGCCGGTGAGGGGCGGCGCGCTCGGGTGGAGGGTGACGGTGACCGGCTCCTTGCCGGCGTCACCGCCCGTGGTGCTGCTGCCGGAGCCGGTGGTGCCACCGCCGCAGCCGCCGGCGGCGGTCAGCCCGAGGGGGAGCAGCGCGCTCGTGGCCAAGAGGAGAGGACCAAGCTGGAGGAGCCGTCGTCGCATGACGCCAAGGTACCACGCGGCGAGCGCGGACGTTCTCCCGGGCTCGGGTGTGTGGTGTAGACTGCGTCTGCGTGCCGGCTGACAAAAACCATCGTGAGAGCGTCGAGACCGTCGTCTCCACCCTGCCCGCGGCCACCTCCCCCGAGTCGCCTGGCGCCACGGGCAGCCTCGTCGTCATCTACGGCGCCGACCTCGGCCGCCGCATCCCGCTCGGCACCACCACCATCGAGTTCGGCCGCTCGTCGCACGCCGACATCCCGCTCCCGGACGACGACGCGGTGAGCCGTCATCACGCGAAGATCGCGTGGACGGGGCAGGGGTATGCGGTCACCGATCTGCGCTCGACGAATGGCACCTTCGTCAACGATCACAGCGTCGTCGAGCGGACGCTGCGCGACGGTGATCAGATCAAGATCGGCCGGTCGATCTTCAAGCTCATCTGCGGCAGCAACGTCGAGATCGCCTACCACGAGGAGATCTACCGGCTGATGACCGAGGACGGCCTGACGCAGGTGCAGAACAAGCGCGCCTTCGAGAACGCGCTCGAGCGCGAGGTCTCCCGGGCCGGGCGCTACGAGCGGCCGCTCTCGCTGCTCGTGTTCGACCTCGATCACTTCAAGAAGATCAACGACACGCTCGGGCATCTGGCGGGCGACGCCGTGCTCCGCCAGGTCGGCGGCCTGCTCAAGGCCAACGTTCGGCGGGAGGACGTGCTCGCGCGCGTCGGCGGGGAAGAGTTTGCGCTCCTCTTGCCCGAGGTCGGGATCGACGCTGCCCGCGGCGTGGCCGAGAAGCTCCGGAGCTTGATCCACCGGACGCCGAGCCACTTCGAGGACCACACCATCGCGCTCAGCGCGAGCTTCGGCGTGGCGGCGCTCGATCGCGATCGGCCGATGACGGCGACGGCCCTCTACCAGGCCGCGGACGAGCGGCTCTACCTCGCCAAGAACGGCGGGCGCAACCGCGTGATGTAGCCCGTCGATCTACTTGCAGACGGGCGTGGGCGCGCCGGCGGCGATCCAGTCGCTCAGGCGCGCGAGACCCTTCTCGTCGAGGAAGGCGGCCTTGCTCGCGTTCGAAGGAGGCATGGGCATCCCCACCACCACGGTCGCGCGGAGCCTCGCGATCTCGCTCTCTTCGACGGTGGTCGTGTTGTCGGGGCTCGCGGCGAGCTTGTAGAGCAGGTAGCTGTTGCCGGGGTCGCCGGGGGCGATGATCGGCATCGAGCGGCCGAAGCGCAGGCTCGCGTTCTCGGGCTTCGACGCGTGCTCGCCGACCTGCGTCTCGTGGGCCACGTGGCCGATGGCGGTGTCGTGCAAGGGGCCGATGTCGCTGAGATCGAGGCCCTCGGGGGCGTCGTTCGGGTTGGCGGCGTCGCCCGCGCCGTTGATGTGGCAGCCCGCGGTCGCGCAGTTCTTCAGGTGATCGGAGGCGCCCGGGGTCTTGCCCTTGTCGGGGGAGCAGAAATTCTCCGCGGGCAGGGGCTCGACGAGCGACCCTGCGGGATCGACGTCGAGGGTGGTGAAGCGGAACGACTGCGGTGCTTCGAGGAGCGCGCCGTCGAAGGCCTGGATGCCCGACGAGGTGTCGTCGGGAGGCGGGTAGACGGTGACCCAGTAGGTGGTCGCGGGCGCGAGGTGCGTCTTCGTCGCGTCGGGGCTCTGGCGGAGGGTGATCTGCCGGCGGATCGGATCGTACGAGGGCTCGACGAAGACGCCGGCCACGCAGTCGTCGAGGGACTTCACGTCGCGCGCGTCGGACTGCACGCACACCGACTGGCGGAACGTCTGCGTGGGGAGCAGGAAGCGGTCGAAGCGGAGGCGGATGCTCGTGGTCGAGACGATGTCCTTGGCCTTGTCGCCGGGCTTCAGCGTCGTCGTGGTGACGGGGTAGCCCTGCGCGTCCAGGCTCGTGGACAGCTCGGCTTCGAGGAGGTGAACGGAGGGGCCCGGCGGCGCTTCGGTGGTCCCGGTGTCGCAGCTCAGCGACGCGAGCGGGATGGCGCTCAGGGCGAGGAAGAAGGGAAGGTGGGTGATGCGTGCGGTGCGTGCGGTGGCAGAGCTCAGCTCTCCGAGTAGGTGGAGATCTGCTCGGCGACGACCTTCTCGTTGATGCCTGTACGGATGTGCTCCTTCAGGCAATCGGCCAGGGTGAGGAGGAAGTCGTCGACGCCCTTCTCCTCGATCAGCTTCGAGAGAAGCTGCCGGGATTCGCGACCGTCGTCCTCCCGGAGAAAATTCCGCACCGTCTCCAGGGTGATGTCGCCCTGGAAGTCGATGTAGAGGTTTTCGAGCAGGTACTTGATCAGCTCCTTCACGCTCGTTCTCCTTGGCCAGAGAGGCCTCCGCCGGGGAGGCCTTCCGCTTTCGCCCTCCGCTATACCTGTCGCCAGAAGGGCTGCGCAAGGGATATGCTTCCGATTCGCGACTTTTCATCGGCAACTCCCGAGGAAAGCGTCGTTCGCTGCGTGGCAGACGAGGCACGGCCGGGGGTTTCGACGCAGGGCGAGCGCGCACTTGTCGCGGAAGCCGATCGGGTGCGGATCGACGCCCTGACCACCCGGTAGGCCGCGCGTCGCGTGGCAGGTCGCGCAGTCGCGCTCGCTGTGGCAACTGACACAAACGTTCAGGTTCCGCTGCGCCTCCCATGCGTGGTGCATCGGGCCGCGCGGGCCGGTGGTCCACTCCTGGGGCGGCGGGTGGAAGCGGCGGGCGCCCTGGCGCGCCCCGCTCGGCGCGTCGCGCGCGACGCCGGTGCGGCGATGGCAGTCGGCGCAGAAGACCTGCTCCTGGTGGCAGCTCGAGCAGCGCGGGGTGTCCTGGCGAGCGGCCTGCGGGTGCATGGAGAGCCAGTCGTTCGGGTGGACCTTGCGGTTGCGCACCTTGCCGTCGTGGCAGTCGGCGCATTCTTTCTCGGCGTGGCAGGACGCGCAGAAGCCGCTGTCGTCGGCGGCGACGGCCTTGTGGCGCTCGATCCAGTCCGGGTCGTGCGCGGCGTTGCGCAGCCAGCGCGGCGGCGCGATCGAGCCCGTGGCGAAGGTCGTCTGGAGGCGGCCGTCGGGCTGCGTGAGGTGGCAGGTGGGGCACGCGCTCTTGGCCTCGCCCTGCGCGGGGCCGCTCATCGCGTGGCATGCGAAGCAGCCGGCCATGCGCGGGAGCTGATCGCGCGTGGCGAGCTCGAGCTCGGCGACCTGGCCGTGGCACTGCGCGCACTGGATGTTCCGCGCGAGGTGCTTCTTGTGGTTGAAGCGGAGGTTCGGTGAGGGGACGACGGTGGGGGCGACCTTGCCGCCGTCGCCCGCGGACGCGCCGAGGTGGCAGAAGGTGCACTGCGCCTCGGGCTCCTTGCTCGTCTTCACGTGCGACAGATCGCTGTGATCGGTGTCGTGACAGTTGTCGCAGGTCTCGGTCGGGCGGGGGAAGAGGCGGTCGCTCGACGCCTCGCTGCCGTAGGCCGCGGCGTGGCAGACCTTGCAGGAGAGCTGGAGCTCCTTGACGTGCTTCTTGTGGTTGAAGCGGATCGCCAGCGTCTGCGGGGGGAAGATCTCCTCGCTCGGGAGCGGGCTCGCGGAGCTGCCGGGCGGCATCAGCGCGAGGGGGACGGCGGCGTCGCCGGGCATGGGCGAGCGGCCTCCTTCCATCGACGGCGTCGCGGCGGCCGGGCTGAAGAGGCCGAGGAGGAGCGCCGCGGTCAGGGTGACGAGCGCGAGCCAGGTGGTGTGCGAGCGGCCGATCATTTGACCACCAACAAGTTGATGAGGCCGATCACCCGGAAGCGGTGCCCGACGAGCCGGTTCATGTCGTGCTCCCACTCGAGCGAGAAGCGGGCGAGGCGCACGGGGGCGAAGCCGCCGGTGAGCACGTAGCCGAACGAGGTGGCGTCGCGATCGGGGCGGGTGGGGTCGTGGAAGCCGTAGAGCGAGGTGCGCGCGCCGACGGTGAAGCGGCCGCCGGAGAAGCCCTTGTCCGCCGAGAGATCGGCGCCCTCGCGGCTGCCGCGCACGCCGGCCTGGACCATGGCGCGGAGCGCGACGTTGCCGGTGCCGAAGCGGTAACGCGCGGCGAGGTTGGCGAGCGCGTCGGCGGTGGTGACGCGGGCGCGGTTCTGCTCGTCGCGCACGTAGGTGTGCAGATCGCCCGTGCCGGGGTTCGCGTAGGTCTTGTCGGAGCAGCCGGCGGCGAGACCGAGGGCCTTGCACTCACCGTCGCCGAAGGTGGCCGGATCGCCCTCGGTCATCCAGAGGCGGGCGCCGCCGGAGATCGAGGCGTCGAGGCGGCGGCTGAATTTCACCGCGGCGCGCGCGGTGGCGGTGGTGACGGGGCTCTTCGTGAACCAGTTCCAGATCGAGTCGGCGTCGAACGTCGGCATGAAGTAGTCGAGGTCCGCGCCGATCGTCGCGCGCTTGCCGAGGTAGGCCTCGACGCCGGCGAAGGTGCTCCCGATGAGCTGGCTGTAGAGGTCGTAGGTGAAGCCCGCCTTGACGCCGCCGAGCTCGCGCTTGTTCGCGTCGACCGTCGCGCCGAGGCGCTCCTGCGAGAGGCGCGTGCCCTCGATGGCGCGGAAGCCGCCGCCCGGCTCGGCGAACTGGCGCGTGAGCACGGTGCCGGTGTTCCACGCGCGGCGGTACGAGAAGCGGCCGTGGATCCAGGTCGGGCCGGTGCTCTCGAGCGCGAAGCCGAGGGCGGGCGCGGGCTCGGCGTAGAGGTACGAGGGATAGTCGACGACGCTCGGGCGATCGCTCTCGGTGCCGAAGCCGGCGTGGCTGCCGCGCCACACGCCCTGGCGCTCGAAGCGGCCCGTGGAAAGGGGAAGGCCGCCGCGCTCCTCGAGGCCGCCGTAGACCTCGGCCTTGAGGTAGTAGGGCGTGGTGACGTTGACGAGCGCGCCGTCGAAGGCCCAGAAGCCGAGCGCGTCGGTGACGTACTGGCGGCCGAGCTTGAAGCCGAGCAGGCCGTGCGCGAGGTTGCGGCCCTCGACGTAGGCGAACATCAGATCGAGCGGGGCCTCGTCGTAGCCGGGGAGGAAGCGGGTGCCCGCGCCGGCCTGCGTGAGGTAGCTCGTCTCGCCGCCCGCCTGTCGATCGGAGAGGCGCGCGTTGACGCCGAAATCGGCGTCGAGGCGCATCAGGCTCACGATGCGGTACTCGGCCTCACCGGGGCGGTGCTTGCCCTGGAGATCGTAGACGGAGAGACCGAGCGTCTGCGTGAAGCGGCGCCGCCCGAGCGAGACGTTCCCCCACGGGCTCGTCACGTCGTAGAACTGGAGCGCGGTGTCGGCCTGCACCTCGAAGTCGGCGGCCGACGCTCGCTGAGGGGCCGAGCAGAGGAGGGCTGCGCCGAGCCCGGCCATCGTGGCCCGCGCCGCGCGCGCGACGGTGCGCGCTCGGGCAGGCGAATGCGGAGGAGCGCGCATGGGCGGTATGGTCGGACACCATGGAATGCGCTGTCAATGCGGAGGGTGGTCCCTGCGCATGAAGAGCGCGGATCGCAGCGCGACGGCGATCGTCCCCGCCGGATCGGCGGCGCGCAGATACGCGCGCTAGCGGCCGGTCTTGCTGACCTTGCCGTCCGCGCCGATGCTGAAGCCCGCGGTGTCGCGCAGGGCCTGGGCCACCGTCTCGCGAAGGTCGGCCGGGATGACCCAGCCGCGGAAGACGAGGCCCTCGGCGACCTTGTTCTTGATCCGCACCGACTCCTCGGCGGCGAGGAGCTTCACGAGGTCCGGCACGGCCTCTGCGTCGTTCTGGGCGAAGGTGGTCTGCACGGCGTGGAAGCGGACGGTCTCGTTCACGTCCTCGAGGTAGGTCGCGACGATCTCCCGCACGTCGGACGACACCATCTCCTCGAGGGCGACGATGATCTGGATCTTCGGGTCGACGTTGCGCGCGTACTCGGTGTCGTAGCTGCTGAGCAGGTCGAGCAGCTCGGTGGTGTACTGCTCGTCGTCGCAGAGCTCGCGCAGGATCTTGAGCGGCCAGGTGAGGCCCTCGGCCTTCTTGCAGAACTCGACCACCGCGGGCACGACGTCGGGGCCGGCGGCGACGATGCCCTGGAAGGCGATGTCCTTCTCTTCCTGGTCGGTGATCGAGGGATCGATCGAGAAGGTGAAGCGCTTGAGGAGCGCCGCCGCGGCGTCCGGCGTCTTCATGTCGGCGAGGATCTGCAAGGCCTCGGCGCGGTCGTAGGTCTGCGCGCGCTTGTCGGCGACGACCTTCGCGGGGCCGGCGACCTTCTTGTCGACCGGCGCGGCGGTCGCGCCCTTCTGCGGGGCGCCCTTGGGAGGCGGGTTGCTCTTGCGGAAAAAGTCGAAAAGACCCACGAATTTACCTCGCAGCGCGCCCCTTGATCGGCCCATGGAGGGCCGGAAGGCTGCATCGCCTTAGCCGAAAGTAGCCACCCCGGCAACCGGTGGCCTCGGCGATCTCATCCCCGCGCCCGCGTCGGGCGATGGAAAAGAAAGAGCCCGCGCAGGGCGGGCTCTTCTTCGTGCGGGCCGCGAAGGCCTTCTTACTCGGTCGACTTGAACGCCGTCGGGAGCTGCACGCTCACGTGGACCGTGATCATGCTGTTGAAGTGGAACTCGCGGTCGGCTCCGTTGACGGAGTTGTCCGGGAAGTCCTGGTTGTTGCCGCCGCCGTGGTTGTCGAAGCCGGAGGTGTTCCAGGCGAAGGGCAGGGCGCGGAAGTCGAAGCCCACGCCGAGGAACGAGGGCTTGGTCGGGTAGAAGTTGAGGCCGAGGCCGAAGGTGGGCGCGACGGCGACGCGGCTCCCCAGGGTGAACGACTTCTGGTCGGTGCAGGGCGGAGCGCCCGCGATGGCCGCGCCCGTCTCGTCCTTGCCGCAGGGGTTGCGCTCGCTCACGCCGACGATGGCCGGGCCGGCGAAGATCGACACGTCGGTGTCGATGAAGAGCTCGGAGAAGAGGGCGATCTTGCCGCGGAAGGGGACGACCTGCACCTGCGGGGCGATGACCCAGTTGATCGCGCCGAGCTGATCGCTCGCGAGGTTGCCGTGGGTCATGTTGACGGCGGTGAGCTTGCAGGCCTTGGTGAAGGGCTTGCTCGCGCAGTCGCGGCCGTCGATGACCTTCTGGAGCTCGTCGGCGAGGCCGGTGGTCGACGAGATGCCGTAGCCACCGAAGAGGCTCACGCCGATCCAGTCCGTGAAGTGGTAGGACAGGGTGGCGCCCGGCATGATCGAGCGCTGGTACTGGTCGAGCAGGGTGAAGGAGACGCTCGGGGCGACCTCGAAGCGACCGGCGCGGTGCAAGCGGAGCTTGCGCACGGCCGGGGCGCCCGCGAGGGGACCGGTGAGCTGGATCTCCTGGGCCTGCGCCTCGGTGCTCAGCGCGGCCACCAGGCCGAGACCGGCGAGGCCCGCGAGGAGGGACGCGCTAACACTCTTGACGAATCGACGCATCATGCTTTGGTCCCGTCGTTGGCTAACCTTCAAAACCTTGGCGCCCTCAGCCGCTGCGCTCGGAATCCTGCCGACCATCACGATCACGACGCCGCGCTGCCTCACTTGGGCAGGCGGTACTCCCAGGTGAAGGGCATGAAGATCGAGAAGCCGAGCTGAGCCTGCACGTTGTTCGTCAGGCTGGTGCCCTTGAGCCAGGTGTCCTCGCACTGCGCGGCGGGCTTGTTGCCGCAGGTGCCCTTGAGGCTCTGGTCGACCGTCGGGTTCTCGAGCTCGTCGGAGAAGATGTAGTCGCTCACCTCGACCGTGGCCGCGAGCCAGCGGTTGAAGAAGATGCGCAGCCCGCCGCCGAGGTGGCCCGCGGGCTTCGGCTTGAAGGAGAACGTGCGGTTGTCAGGATCGACGACGGCGATCGGGCGGGTGGAGATGACGCCGCCGCCGCCGAGGACGAAGAAGTCGTAGTGGAAGATGAAGTCGCTGAAGCCGGCGAACTTGCCGTACGCGGGCACGTACGTGACGTTCGCCATCGCGCTCCACTGGTACTCGGTGATCGGCTCGCCGACGCGGGCCGCGCGGCTCGTCGCCAGGTTGAAGCTCGAGTTGGCGTTGAGGCCGGCGTACGAGTTGGCGTTGACGCCGATGCCGAGCACGTTGGTGATGTAGAAGTTCGCCGCGACGCCCGGCCCCGGGTGACCGACGAACTGGTCGTTCATCGTCAGGCCGAAGTAGGGGTTCAGCTCGAAGCGGTGGTAGCGCAGCGCGTAGATCTGCTGCACCGCGTACATCTGCACCTTCATGTCGCGCGAGGCGGCCTTGTCCATGTCGATCGTCGGACAGGCCGTCGGGTCGATCTTGCAGATGTCGCCGAGCCCGGTGTCTTCACCTCCGCCCGCCGTCGGCGTCGTCGTGTCGTCGGGCGCCGGCGTGTCGGCCGCCGGGGCTTCGTCGAGGTTGATTTCCTTGGGCTGGTCCTTGCCGCCCTTGGGCTGGTCCTTGCCGGCCGGCTGGTTCTTCCCGGCTTGGGCTTTGGGCTGCGCGCCCTTCGGCTGCGCCGATGCCAAGGCCGGCAGCGCAACCAGAGCCGCTGCAACGAAAAGCCCCACTCGAGCCTGGTTCATCGCCATCCCTTCCGCAGTCCGTTCGACGTGAGCATCGTCGGCTCAGGTGAGTACAGCAGAGTAAATACGCGAAATCATTGAGTAAATCGGCCAACCGCCAAGCCCGAGGGACTATATCACGCAGAATTTCTCGGGATCAACAACCAAATCCGCCCGCGCTCTTCGAAAGAGCCGGTAGAGCGAGAGCCGGTAGAGCGAGAGCCGGTAGAGCGAGAGCCGTGAGCGCCGGCCAGGTCGATGCTGCGCGCCGGACGAGCGGGCGAGGCTCACGCTGCGTGATGCGGTGCCGCGAGAGACCGCGGCCCGCGAGACCGGCTCGGTGCAGGGCGCGCTTGTCCGAGCAATGCCCGAGGCGCGCGCGCCTGATCGAGAGATCGGCCGGAGCACGGCGCGCCGCCCTCAGCCTTCGCCCTGGCCGAGCATGGCCTCGACGAACTCGTCGGCGACGAAGTCGCGGAGGTCTTCTGCGCGCTCGCCGATCCCGATGTAGCGGACCGGGAGCTGGTGCTCGGCGCAGATGCCGAGGATGACGCCGCCCTTGGCGGTGCCGTCGAGCTTGGTGAGGACGATGCCGGAGAGGGGCAGCGCCTCCTTGAACATCGCGGCCTGGGCCATGGCGTTCTGGCCGTTGGTCGCGTCGAGGACGAGGAGCGTCTCGTGCGGCGCGCCGTCGAGCGCCTTGGCCATGGTGCGGCTCACCTTGGTGAGCTCTTCCATCAGGTTGGTCTTGGTGTGGAGGCGGCCGGCGGTGTCGGCGAGGACCACGTCGGCGCCGATCTCCTTCGCCTTCTGGATCGCGTCGAAGATGACCGCGCCCGGGTTCGCCCCGTCCTTGCCGCTCACGACCTCGACGCCGACGCGCTTGCCCCAGAAGACGAGCTGCTGCACGGCCGCGGCGCGGAACGTGTCGCCCGCCGCGAGGACGACCTTCTTGTTGGCGGCCTTGAGCTTGGTGGCGAGCTTGCCGATGGTCGTCGTCTTGCCGACGCCGTTGACGCCGACGATCATCACGACCGTGGGGCGCGCGGAGAGGACGAGGCCGCCCCCGCCGATGTCGAGGATCTTGCTCGCGTGATCGCGCAGCGCCTGCCAGACCTTCTCCTCGTCGGCGAGCTCGTTCTTGGCGAGGCCGCTCTTGATGTCGGCGAGGAGCATCTCCGTCGTCTTGACGCCGACGTCGGAGGTGAGGAGCACCTCCTCGATCTGCTCGACGATCTGCGGATCGATCTCCTTTTTGCCGGTGAAGAGCGCCTTGAGGCGGCCGAAGAAGCCCTCTTTTTCGCGCGCCTTGCCGAGGCCCTTGCGCAGGCCCTCGACGTCGCGCTTGCGGGCGCTGATCTGCGAGGGCTCCTTCGCGGCCGGGCGGGCCGGGGGAGGGGCGGGCGGCTCGGGCGCGACGGGCTTCTCGGGCGGGACAGGCTTCGCGGGCGCGACGGGCGGGGCCGGCGGCGCGGCCTTGACCGGCTCCTCGGTCTCCACGGAGAGATCGTCCGGCTCTTCTCCGGCGAGATCGGGCAGCTTGCGCGGCGGCTCGGCGGGCCGGGCCGGCTTGGGCGCGGCCTCGGGCTGCTTGGCCACGGCCGGCTTGTCGGGCTTCGGCGCCGGCTTGGGCGCGGCCTCGGGCTGCTTGGCCGGCAGCTTGGGCTCGGCGGCGCGCGGCTCGATCTCCGGGGGCGCCGGCGATTTTCGGCTGACGAAGAAGTAGATCACCGCCGCGACGACGATGATCCCGATCACGACGAGATAGAGGGGTTCCACGATGGGGTTCTCCGAGGCGCGGCTCGCGACTATAAGGAACGTCCCGGGTACGTCAACGAGTGTCGCCTCCCCGGCGCACGAAAGGCGAAAACGGGCCGCAGGGCAAAGGGCGGCGCGGGCCGTGCGCTCCGTTCAGCGCGGCCGTGCCGGCGCGATCGGTTAGCGGGCAGGGCGAGGCCCGCGTCGCGCACGCCATGCTCGACCTCCTCCCCGACCGGCTCGGGGCTGTAGGCCGCGGCTTCGACCCTGCGCGCCCAGGCCTCGACCTCGGCGGCGCTCGATCGCGCGGCCACGCGGCGGACATGGCCGGGCGTGGGCTCGGGGGTGCCGTCGAAGGGGGCGCCCTTCTGCCGGGCCCAGCGGACGAGGCGATCGAGGAGCGCGCGGCGGCGGGTGATCAGCGCGACGCCGAGGGTGCTCGGCGGCGGGAGGGCCTGCTCGTGGGTGCTGTGGAAGGGGGCCTCCACGACGAGGCGCGCGTCGGCGCGGTGCTGCGCTTCGAGCGTGAAGGCGCCGCGCTCGTCGGAGACGGCGCGCGCGACGACGCCGTCGCCCGCGAAGGCAGGGGCGACGATGAGGAGCGTGGCGCCCGCGACCGGTCCTCCCTCGTGCGCGTCGGTGACCACGCCGCGCCACCCCGTGGCCGAGGGCGCGGGGCCGAGCACCTGCACGCCGGCGCGCCCGGAGGGAGGACCGGGCGCGATGATGTCGCGGTCGCGCGCGACGACCTTGGGGGCGCGCCGCCAGCCCGCCACGACCCAAGCGCCGGCGATGATCACGGTGAGCGCGAGGAGGATCTGGCGCAGCACGCCCGGGCCGGAGAGGTGCACGTCGGTCTGCAGCGCCGGGCCCGCGCGGTACCAGGGCGCGGCCGGCACGTAGCGCAGGAGGATGGGCACGGTCGCGGCGCCTCCCGACGCGAAGCTGACGGTGACGCGGGCGTGGCCGCCCTCGACAGAGCCCGCGCCGATCGTCTCGCCGGAGAGCACGGACGCGGCGCGCGCGCCCATGCGGACGACCTCGACCACGCCGCCGTCGACGGGGCCGCGCGCGGTCGTCACGTCGATGTCGATCGGGAAGCCGTCGTCGGCGTCGGCGCGCTCGATCGGGTGGCTCAAGGCGAGACGCACGTCGGCGCGGCGCACGACGGGCTGCGAGGCCTGCGCCTTGGCCAGCGTGGCGCTCCCGCCGAAGCGGACGGTGAGCTCGCCCTGCCCGGGGGCGGCGAGCTTCTCGGTCTTGAGCTCGAAGCGCGCGCCCGTCGCCGCCGGTGGTGGCCTCGGCCACCACCTGGCCGCGCTCGTCCTCGAGCGCGAGCGTGAGGCCCTCGCGCCGCGCGGCGAGGCTCGTGCCCTGGGCCTGGCTGCGGCTCTGCTCGCTGCGATCGACGCGCACCGATCCGGTGACCGTCACCGCGTCGCGATCGAGATCGATCGTCTCCGGCGGTGGCTCGAAGCGGACGAGGGTGCGGAGCAGGTGGTCTTGCTCCGGCACGGCCACGAGCTCGGTCTCGAAGGGATCGTGGATCTTGCTCCCGGCGTAGCGGACGAGCAGGCGCACTTTGGGTTGCGCGGCGACGGCCTCGACGCAGAAGGCGCCCCGATCGTCCGTCTCGATCGCGGGCTCGTCGCGCGCGCCGCCCCGCGCGCCTCGCCGCGGCGCGGGCGCGTCGCAGGGCTTGATCGACGAGAGCGCGACCGGGCTCTTCGGGCCGTCGGCCGTGAACGCTTGCAGGGTGATCGCCGCGCGGGGGATCGGGCTGCCGGCGTCGTCGATCAGCTCGCCGCGCACGGTGAGGTGATCGTCCTCGGCGCTGACGGTGGCCTGGAGCTCGGCGCTGCCGCGGACGTGGATGTGGATGCCCGCCGGCGCGGCGGGTGCGCCGGGTGCGCTCGGCGCGGACGAGGCGGAGGGCGCGGCGCGCTGGGCGAGGGCGCTCCCGCCCAGGGCGAGCACGAACAGCGCCAGCGAGAGGCCGGCGAGGCGAGCCTTCGGCGAGGCGGGGTGGTCAGGTCGGTGACCATGTGGGCTCGATCGACGCCGCGTCATCCGGCGCGCATTATTCGGGACGCCGCGCCCGCGGGGAAGCGTTGACCGAAGGAAAAGACAGAAATCGTGCGCCGGGGGTGAAGGGCTCGCCGCCCTGTCGCGTCCAAGACGCGAGGGCCCGGCGGCGATCGAAAGGCGGCGGCCTTCGCCGGCGCGCTGGAGCACGCCGGATCACGTCGGCGCGCGCTGGAGCGCGCCGGCGCGCGTTGGAGGACGATGATGCGCGGTGAACGAGCCGAGATCCTTGCACGCCCGGATCGCCCGGGGGCCGCGCCGCCGCGTCGGGCCGGCGCGACGCGCGTCCCGGTTTCCCGCGGGCGCCCGGGTCGTGTATCGTTCGAGGTGGGATGGCTCGTTTCCCTCTGGCGCTCCGGGTCCTCGGGCCGGCGACGGCGATCGTCGCCTTCGTCGCCTCTCTGCCCCTGCGAGCGCCGACCCGCGCACGAGCTTCCTCGCCGAGCAGCTCAAGACGAGCGAGGATTACCGCGTGCGCACGCAGGCCGCGCTCGCGCTCGGCGCCTCCGGCGACGACGCCGCGGTGCAGCCGCTCTGCGGCGCGCTCGGTGACGCGAGCGAGCCCGTCAAGGTCGCGGCCGCCGCGGCGCTCGGCAAGCTCGCGAAGCCGGGCGGCCTCGCCTGCCTGAAGGACGCCGACAAGCGCGAGTCGTCCGCGTCGGTCAAGGCGCAGATCCAGAAGTCGATCGCGTCGATCGACGGCGGTGGCGCCGCTGCGCCGCCGCCGGTGGGGCCCGACACCAAGGTGTACGTCGCCATCCAGGTGACCAACAAAACGAAGCGCCCGAGCGCCGAGGTCGAGGCGCTGGTCCGCGCCGCGATGCAGTCGAAGATCCTCGCCAAGGCGGGCTACGCCGTCGCGCCCAAGGCCGAGACGCCGGCGCAGGGCGGGCAGATCGTGAAGTCGAAGAAGCTCAAGGGCTTCTTCCTGATCGCGACGGTCGAGGCGCCGGTCTACGCGGGCGGCGATCTGACCCAGATCGTCCGGGTGTCGATGTGGTCGTACCCCGACAAGGCGCTCCAGGCCGAGCTCGCGCCGAAGCTGACCCAGAGCGGGACGCCCTCGGCCGATCCGAAGAGCGAGACCGAGCTGATGAAGCTCTGCGTCGACAACGCGGTCGAGACCTTCCAGAAGATCGTCGCCTCGATGTGATCGCGGCGCATCGCGCGGGCGGGGGTCGAGATCCACCGAATCTCGACGGGGCGGGGGCGACCCTCTATCATCGCGCGCCTACGCCCCCGAAGGGTCCGATCGAGAACCGACATGAGCGACGATCAAGGCACCGCGGCCACCGGCCGCCACCAGCGCAGCGCCAAGAACTACCTCCTCGATCGCAACTTCCAGCTCAAGTACACCTCGTTCCTCGTGGGGATCGCGCTCGCGATCTCCTTCGGGCTCGGGGCGATGCTCTTTCGCACGAGCGAGAAGCTGCGCGAGGAGAGCCAGCGCGCCGTCGAGCAGAGTCAGCGCGCGCTCGACCAGGGGCGCGAGACGGTGCGGCAGGGTCAGGCGACGATCGATCGCGGCAAGGAAGTGATCGTCCAGAGCCGGCGCGTGAGCCAGGTGGTGTCGATGAACATCGCCAAGGAGTACGCGGGCGATCCCGAACTCGCGAAGACCTTCGGCGAGGCCGCGCAGCGTGACGAGGCCAAGCTCAAGGAGGAGCAGGATCGGCTGGAGCGCGACGCGGCGTTCCTGCAGAAGCGCGCCAAGGAGCTCGAAGAGCAAGCGCAGGCCGTGCAAGCGCAGGCCGTGGGGCTCGCGGCGCAGCAGGAGGCGATGCTGTGGGGGATCGTGGTGCTGCTCGGCCTGCTCGTGATCTTCGTCGGCGTGGCGGGCATCGTCTTCACGCACAAGGTGGCGGGGCCGATCCACAAGATGAAGCGCCTCATCCGTCAGGTGGGCGAGGGCAAGCTCGTGGTGCGCGAGAAGCTGCGCAAGGGCGACGAGCTCCAGCACTTCTTCGAGGCATTCGAGCACATGGTGGAAGACCTGCGCCGCCGCCAGCGCGCGGAGATCGCGAAGGTCGACACGATCCTCGAGCGGCTCGACGAAGCTCCCGTCTCCCAGCAGGGGATGAAGGAGCTCGGCCCCGACGGCATCACCCTGCTCCGCACGCTGCGCGCCGAGATGCAGGCCGAGCTCGACGACTGAACCCGAACAACTTCGAAAACCGTAGACCCGCGCCCGTTCCCGCTCGCGCTCCCGCGACCCGTCGGGAGGGGGCAGCGGGAACGGGATAGGGAAGAGGATCTGCGATCCTCGATGTGGCTGCGGTTCAGAACGCGCCCTTCACATGCTCGATCCGCACCTCGCCGTCCGGCAGGTGCGTGACGCCCACCACGTCGAAGCGCATCCGCTCGACGGTGGGATCATCGGCGAAGCGCTCGCTCCAGAGCTGCGCGCCGGCCCTGCGGACGCGGATGCGCTTCGGTGCGTCGATGCTGTCGAGCGGGCGCAGGAAGGAGCCGGGGCCGCGGGCGCGCACCTCGACGACCACGATCACCGGGCCGTCGCGCATGAGCAGATCGATCTCGAGGCGGCCGACGCGCACGTTCCTGTCGAGGAGCGTGAGGCCCGAAATGACGAGCGCCCGGGCCGCCGCCTCTTCAGCGTCAGCGCCCGGGTGCATCAATCTCCGCCAGAAATTCGATCACGAAGGGGTTCGATGGGCGTCGCGAGCGGGCCGAGGCTAGGGAGGAGACGCGAGCCGTACCTCTGTACGGTGAGCGGCTCCGACCGACGCATCGGCTCGCGCAGCAGCCCAGCGAGCCCCGATCAGAGGGCTTGCGAGCCGCGGCACGTGATCGGATCGAAGTGACCCTTCACGTCGCCGCAGGAGAGGGCGTCGCCGGTGAACTTGGTGCCCTCCTTGATGCAGTACTTGCCGGTGATCTGCGAGTCGCCGAGACCCACGTCGGGGCGGATCTCTTCGCAGGAGAAGCCGGTCGGGCACTCGCAGTAGTTGAAGTTCGGATCGCGCTCCTTGCCGGCGGCCACGTCGCAGCGGCAGGAGCAGTACACGGCCTGGTCGGCGTTGCGGTTCGACTTCGCCGAGCACTGGCCGCAGACGGGCGCCACCACCGGGATGTCGGAGCCGGGGATGCAGCAGTCCTTGATGGAGCCGTTCGGGTTCGTGTTGCCGCCGACCGGATCCTTCAGGCCGCCCTGCTGGCAGTTGTTCTGCGCGTGGCAGACGTACTGCTTGAGGATGTTCGCGCTGCCGGAGTCGCCGGGGACGGCCTTGCCGCAGAAGAAGCCCTCGGGGACGATGCCGCCGGGGGTGCACACGCAGATGTGCTTGTTCGCGTCGCAGTGGGTGCCCGCGGTGCCGGCGCAGGGATCGGGATCGCCGGGCTTGGCGGGCGGCGTGCATTCCTGGGCGAGGGTCGTCGCCTCGACGCAGGACTGCTTGACCGGCTTGCCCTTCTCGAGCTCGATGTCGGGGCAGGCGGCGCCGTTCGGATCGCAGGAGCGGCGGACCGAGGCGGGGTCGTCGACGGCGGGCTGGCCGAGCGGGCAGGTGACCCGGCCCTGGAAGTGGTTCACGAGGCAGATGCGGGTCGCGCACTGGAAGGAGCGCGACTCGATGTTCTCCTCCGAGACCTTGAAGCCCGCGAAGTCGGCGTCGTACTCGTCTTCGGGGATGCACGGGTCACCGACGCCGCCGCTCTGGCAAGCGAGCGGGAGCGCACCGATGGCGGCGACGCTGATCAGTCCAAGCAGTCCGCTGAGGATGGAACGAGTCATCAGAACGTGCTCCTTAGAGGGCGCGGCACATCGAAAAAAACGTTGCAAGTCGCAGGGATCGTCGACCGATCGTGGATCGCTCGGTGCAGGAGCGACCGCCCGGGGACGGTAATCGAAGCCGATTGGAACCGTCAACAGCCGAAGCGGGGGGCGGTCTCGTTTCTATCCAGCAAAGCTCGGTCTTCTCGATCATCGCGCGCGGTGCCGCGATCGCTCGCGTGATGGATGCCCGGACGCGCGTCGCTTGATCGAGGAGAACGCGGCCAAGGTCGGCGGCGCTCGCGGGTCGAACCGGGTGGCGAAGCGCCGGCCGGGCCGGCCGACCTCCCGCGGCGACCTCGCCGTCGTTCGTGGAGAGGCGCGGCGAGACCTTGATCGGCCGCCTCCCGGCGCGCGGCGCCGCTTGACAAGGCGTTCCGCACCTCACTACCATCCCGGCCCACCACGGTTAGGCTCAACTATCCGCTGATTCTCATTGATGTTTTTGGTTTCGAACCGCGCCGAGGGGGAAACCCCGGCTCCCAACCGCTCCGCGTGATCGCGGTGGAGCAGCGCGGGCATATGAGAGTGGTGGCGCCAGAAGACGCGACGAAGGCGCTGCTCCGACGGAGCCGGGGGATGAAGCCCGGCGCCGGCGTGAACGCCCCAACCCCTCGAAGAGGAAACGATCCATGCGGACCCGGCTGGCCAGCATTTGCCTCGTAGCTTCGGCGCTGCTCCTCAACCCCACGATCTCCTTCGCGCAGCCCAAGAAGGCGGCCGCCGCGGCCGCCGCCCCCAAGAAGGGGGACAAGGCTGACAAGGGCGACAAGAGCGGGAAGGGGACGCCCAAGAAGGGCGACAAGCCCAAGGAGATCTCGCTCGACGAGGAGGAGCAGGAGGGGCCGGTGACGGCCGGGCAGATGACCGAGGAGGCGGCGCAGGGCAAGCGCCTCTTCGACGCCGAGCGCTGGAGCGAGGCGGCCCTCGTGCTCAAGCGCGTCGTCGACGGCGAGACGGGCGACGACGAGGGCAACAAGCAGATCGCCCAGTACCACCTGGCGATCTCGCTCTACCGCCTCCAGTTCTACCAGGCGAGCTACGGCATCTTCTCGTCGATCGCCGACAAGCAGAACCACCTCAAGTTCAAGGACACGCTGCTCTGGCTGTCGAAGCTCGCGACGCAGCTCCCCGAGCCGGCCGACATCATCGAGCGCGTCGGCAAGTACAAGAGCGACCAGGTCGCGCAGTTCAACAACCCGCAGCAGCGCGAGCTCTTCTGGCAGCTCAACTACCTGCTCGGCCGCTACAAGTACCGGAACCGCAACTACGAGGAGGCGATCAGCCTCTTCGAGAAGGTCGACAAGAAGAGCAAGTACTACGTGCAGGGCCAGTTCTTCACCGGCATCTCGTACGTGCAGCTCCGCAAGTCGGTCCCCGCGGTCAAGTCCTTCCAGCGCATCGTCCAGGCGATCGACGACGGCGCCGAGGGCGTCGAGGACGAGTCGCGCATGCGCGACCTGGCCTTCCTCTCGATGGCCCGCACCTACTACTCCGCGTCGGTCCGCCTCGACGACAACAACATCCCGACGATCGACGCGGCGAAGCTCTCGGCCGCGGTCAAGTACTGGAACCGCGTCGACGTGGCGAGCGAGTACTGGCTCGACGGGCTCTTCGAGCAGTCGTGGGCGTACTTCATGGCCGGCGACTACCCGCACGCGCTCGGCAACATCCACACGATCGAGGCGCCCTACTTCCCGAACTCGTTCTACCCCGAGGCCGACATCCTCAAGGCCGTCATCTCGTTCACGATCTGCCAGTACGAGGACGCGACCACGATCGTGGCGCGGATGAAGAAGAAGTACGAGCCGATCAAGAAGGAGCTCGAGGCGATCCTGAACCGGTTCAAGGGCGAGGGCAGCGAGCAGCAGTTCTTCCAGTTCCTGAAGGACGTGCGCGCCGGCAAGGCGAACCTCTCGCCGACCATCCGCCCCGTCGTCGAGAACGCGCTCTCCGATCGCCAGCTCCTCCGCAACCTCGAGTACGTGCGCGTGCTCGACGAGGAGGACGCGCGCTTCAAGAAGGCGCCCCCGAGCTTCAAGAACTCGCCGCTCGGCGGCGACGTGACCGACGCGCTGAACCTCGCCCGCGAGCTCGCCGTGCGCAACGCCGGCGCCCTCGCCCGCGAGCGCTACCAGCGCAACCTCGACGAGCTGAACGAGCACCTCCGCGACGCCTCGAAGATCATCATCGACATCACCTCGGCCGAGCGTAACAAGCTCGATCAGCAGGTGGTGAGCGGTCAGATCACCAAGGAGGAGACGCTCAAGTACGGCGTCGTCAAGCCCGACGGCGAGCACGTGCTCTGGCCGTTCGACGGCGAGTTCTGGCGCGACGAGCTCGGTTTCTACCGTCAGGTGGTCGAGTCGAAGTGCAGCAACAAGTGACCCATGAAGTGATGGTGAAAGAGTGTTCCATGGGTGTAACGGCCCATGAGGCGCTCTCGAAGTCGCGGGGTGCCTGTGGGAGCAGGCGCCCCGCCGCAGAGGGGGCTCGCCAGGCGAGCACCCCTTCGCCGCGGCACCCGGGAACTAGCGTGTGAAGGGTACGGAAATGGAGACGAAGCAACTGAAGTCGAGCGTGCTGCGTACGCTCCGAGTCGCCGTGGGAGCGATGTCGCTCGCCGCGGGAGCGTCGCTCGCAGGCCCGGCCGCTGCGGCCGACGTGTGCATCACCCAGTCTGCCAAGGACGCGCTCGCCGTGTGCCCTGGCGGCAAGCTCGAGGCGAGCGCCGGCAAGAAGCCGCAGGTGAGCTTCAAGTCGGCGCCGACCGGGGTGAACCTGAAGAAGGGCGAGCAGCAGACCAAGCCCAACAACCCGACCTCGTCGATGAACTCGGCGCAGCGCGACGAGCGGCGCAACCGCCTCGCCGCCCGCTCGCGCCAGCTCCTCGTCACCGAGATCCAGGGCCTGGAGAGCCTCTTCGGCTCGACGCCGAAGAACGCGCCCGATCGGCCGAAGCTGATGCGGCGCCTCGCCGAGGGCTACGTCGAGCTCGAGTCGGCCGCGTTCCGCGACAAGACCGAGAACGGGATGAAGGCCGACGAGGCCAAGCGGACGAACCCCGGGGGCGTCGGGGCGTTCCAGGCCGAGGCGCAGAAGGCCGACAAGATCCTGAACCTCTCGCGCGAAGCCGCGATCAAGTACTACACGCAGCTCAAGAACCAGTACCCGAAGTGGTGCCAGAACTCGAACGCGCAGGACCCGACGAAGAGCACGGGCTGCACGGACGAGGTGCTCTACTACCTCGCCTACGAGTACGAGCAGGCCATGCAGCTCGACTCGGCGCGCAAGGTGTACCTCGAGCTCATCCAGGGCTGGCCGCAGTCGAAGTACATCCCGAACGCGTACCTCGCCTTCGGTGAGCTCTTCTTCAACGAGGCGCAGGGCGACCCGAGCAAGTGGGCGCTCGCCGAGCAGTCCTACAACGAGGTCATCAAGTACCCCGCGCCCGAGAACAAGGTGTGGGGCTACGCGCACTACAAGCTCGGCTACGTCTACTGGAACAAGGGCGACTTCGCCCGCGCCATGAGCGAGCTGAAGAAGACGATCGAGTACGGCACGCAGTACGCGTCGCTCCCCAACGCCGAGCAGCTCGCCGTCTCCGCGCGCCGCGACATCATCCCGATCTACGCGCTCGCCGGCGATCCGAACCGCGCCTACGACTTCCTGAAGCCCCTCTCCGGCGACACGGGCGGCAACACCGAGAAGACGTTCAAGCTGATGGACGACCTCGGCCAGAACTACCTCGACACCGGTCACTACCAGGAGGGCATCGCGCTCTACCAGGACCTGATGAAGCGCGATCGCGGCCCGAAGATGTGCCAGTACCAGGGGCACATCGCCGAGGCGACGCTCGCGATGAAGTCCGGCGACAAGGACAAGATCGTCGGCGAGCTCAAGCGCCAGCTCGAGGTGCACGACGACTACCTCAAGAAGGACTTCTCGGCCGACAACAAGCTCAAGTGCTCGAACATCACCGCCGACCTGATGGCCGAGACGGCGATGGCCTGGCACCTCGAGGCCGTCGGCTCGGGCGGCGTGCGCGGCACGGGCGACAAGAAGACGATGGCGCTCGCCGCCGACCTCTACGAGAAGCTCGTCAAGACCTTCAAGCAGGACGACTTCGCGAAGTTCGAGTTCCCCCGCATCGTGAAGGAGGACTGGCCGAACATCTTCAAGATCAAGTACCAGATGGCCGACCTCCTCTACTTCCAGAAGGACTGGGCCAAGTGTGGTCCGGCGTTCGACGCCGTGGTCGCCGAGGATCCGACGGGTCCCACCGCGCCCGAAGCCGCGTACGCCTCCGTGCTCTGCTACCAGAACATCTACCAGGAGACGCACAAGGACGGCTCCGACAAGAAGGGCGGCGGCAACCTCCCCACGACGGCGAAGAAGCAGGACAAGAAGGCCGCGGAGAAGGCGAAGTTCGCCCCGAAGGACTTCACCGAGAACCAGAAGGGGATGATCACCGCCTTCAACCGGTACATCTGCTACATCAAGCCGCCCGCGGGCGACAAGGACGCGAACGAGCAGTACGTCGAGGTGAAGTACGCGCGCGGCCGCACCTACTTCGAGGCCCAGCACTGGGAAGAGGCGGCGCTCGCGTTCCGCGACGTGGCGCTCAACCACGCCGACAAGGACGTGGGCATCTACGCCTCGCAGCTCTACCTCGAGTCCCTCAACGTCATGGGCTCGAGCATCGAGCCGACGCGCCCCTCGTGCTTCGACGACATGGCCGAGGACGTGCCGAAGTTCATCGACCTCTACTGCAAGGGCGCGAAGGAGAAGGAGAACGCCGAGCAGTGCGGGACGCTCATCGGCATCCAGCGCGACATCGAGCGCATCCGCGCCGAGGAGCTCGTCAAGGCGGCCGACAAGGGCGGCCCCGACGCCCCCAAGCAGTACGAGAAGGCGGCCGCGAGCTACCTCGAGCTCTGGAAGAAGTACGGCGAGGGCCCCTGCGCCGCCAAGCAGGCCGCGTGCGGCCGCTCGGACGAGGTGCTCTACAACGCGGCCCGCGCCTTCCAGGCGGCGCGCCTCATCGCGAAGGCGATCGCGGTGCGCAAGATCCTGATCGACCCGACCTACGGGCTCGAGAAGAAGGACCTCGCGGTCAAGGCCGTGTACGAGATCGGCGGTAACTACCAGGCGATCGCCGTCTACGACGAGGCCGCCAACTGGTACGAGAAGTTCGCCGCGCAGAACCCGAACGCCGAGAAGGCGCCCGACGCGCTCTCCGACGCCACCGTGCTCCGCCTCGGCCTCGGCCAGGAGGACCAGGCGATCAAGGACGCCGACCTCTTCAACAAGAGCTTCGGCACCAAGAAGCCGGCGCAGACCGCGGCCATCGCGTTCGCCATCGGCGCGCACTACATCGATCGCGAGGACTGGCCGGAGGCGCGCAAGCGGCTCTCCAGCGCGATGAGCCAGATCGACAAGAACGCGACGCTCGACGTCCAGGTGCAGGCGCACTCGATGCTCGGCCTGGTGTTCACCAAGCTGAACAGCGCCTCCAACGCCGCGACGGAGTACGGCAAGGTCCGCGCGCTCTGGAAGGATCCGGCCGCGTCGGTCAAGAAGGTCGTGTCCGAGTCGGGCGGCGACAACCGCAAGCTCGCCAAGGCGCTCACCGCGGTCGGCGAGGCGATGTTCTTCTTCGCCGAGCAGAAGCGCAAGGACGTCGATAAGATCAAGTTCCCCGAGTACAAGGGCACGGGGACGCGCGAGGACGTGCTCAAGCACGTCAACACCAAGGTCGGCGACTGGATCAAGAAGAAGCGCCCGGCGATCGAGGAGGCCGAGAAGGAGTACCTCAAGGTCGTCAACCTCGAGCCCGAGCCGCCGCCGCGCTGGGTCATCGCGTCCGGCTCGCGCGTCGGGCAGATGTGGGGTCGCTTCGTCGCCGAGTTCCGCGCCGCGCCCATCCCGAAGGAGTGGAAGGGCCACGGCATCGTCCCCGGCACGGCCGACCTGACCTACGACGAGCTCCGCGGCGAGTACTACTCGAAGCTCGACGAGGCGAGCGAGGCGCAGAAGCAGCAGGCGAAGGGCGCGTTCCAGACGTGCCTCAAGTACTCGGTCAAGTACCAGTTCTTCGACGAGTACTCCCGCAAGTGCGAGGAGTGGCTCTCGAAGAACTACGGCGCCGAGTACCACCTGATCGACGAGTTCCGCGGGTCGCCCTCGCGCGTCAACTCGGGCCTCACCGAGTCGCCGAGCCCGCTCAACCTCGACGGGACGCCGTTCCGCCTCGAGGCGCCTCCGCCCCCGCCCGACGCCGGCAAGACCGACGACAAGGGCGCAACCGGCGGCGACACGAAGGCGGGCTCTGCTTCGCCCGACGACAAAGCTGCGGACAAGCCCGGTGTCTCCAAGGAGAAGTCGGCGCTCGACAAGGCCGTGAAGAAGAAGTGAGGGAGCGAGCCATGAACAAGAGCATCATCGTCACCGCGGCCCTCGCCGTCTCCGTCGCTGCCTGCAGCGGCGGGTCGGGCACCGGCCCCACGACGCCCACGGCCAAGGATCAGCACGGCAACACCGTCACCGACAGCCAGGGCAACGCCGTCACGACCGCCGCCGCGAACAAGTTCCAGACGGCGCTCGACACGATGGCCCAGCACGACAAGGCCGGCGACTGGAACGACGCGAGCTGCACCTCCACGGCGCAGCTCTTCGTCGAGGCCGCCAAGGAGCAGGGCGACAAGACCTTCTCCGAGGCGCTCTACAACGCCGGCCTCGCCAACCAGCGCTGCAAGAAGGACGACGCGGCCAAGGGGTACTTCAAGCAGGTCCTCGACAAGGATCCGAAGTTCCACCGCGCCCGCGCCGCGCTCGCCCTCTACGCCTTCGGCGCCTCCGGCGAGAAGGACTTCGACTCGGCGATCAAGGAGCTGCGCCAGGCGGCGATCGTCGACGCGCAGTTCAAGAACGTCGAGGCGCTCGTCAGCCTCGGCATGATCTACATCAAGCGCAACAACACGACGGCCGACGACGACGGTCCGAACGACCTGGCCCGCGCCAAGAAGTACATCCAGAGCGCGCTCGCCGTCGACGACGGGTACATGCCCGCCTTCAACCAGCTCGCGATCCTCTACCTCGAGGCGGCGAAGCAGAAGGCCGGGCGCGACACCAAGGCGAAGATGGCGACGACCGCCGCGAAGCAGAAGAAGGTCGACACGCAGGCCCTCGAGCTCGCAGCCCTCGTGTGCTCGCAGGCCGTGCGCAAGAACGCGAAGTACGCCCCCGTCCACAACACGGCCGGGATGATCCAGGTCGAGCTCGGGAACCTGAACTCCGCCGTGAGCGAGTTCAACACGGCCCGCCAGCTCGATCCGACCTTCTACGAGGCGCAGATGAACTTCGCGGCCGTGAACCTCCAGTTCCGCGGCTTCGCGCAGGCGGAGGAGGCGTACCGCGCCGCCCTCAAGATGCGCCCGAACGACTACGACGCGCACCTCGGCCTCGCGCTCGCGCTGCGCGGCGGCATCGACGACACCAACTTCGACAAGATGGTGAAGGAGGCCGCCGCCGAGCTGGACGCCGCCAAGAAGCTCGCGCCCGAGCGCCCGGACGCCTACTACAACGACGCGATCCTGACCCAGGAGTACAAGTCGAAGTCGGGCGGCGGCAACCCCGAGCCGGAGCTGCTCAACGCCAAGGGCCTGTTCAGCCAGTTCATCCAGAAGGCGGGCTCCGCCCCCGAGTACGCGGACGCCGTGAAGCGCTCCAAGGACCGGATGAGCGAGATCGATCAAATCATCGACTTCAACCACAAGAGCGCCGATCAGCGGAAGGCCGCGGAGGCCGAGGCGAAGCAGCGCCAGGCCGAGGCCGACGCCAAGGAGGCCTCCGAGGGCGAGGGCGACAAGGACAAGGACAAGGACAAGAAGGAAGACAAGCCCGAAGAGAAGAAGGACGAGAAGAAGGACGAGAAGCAGCCCTAGTGACGACCGATCGTCGCGCTTCACCCCTTGCCCCTGGCTGCGCTCGCGGCCGGGGGCTCGTCTTTCCATTCGCAGGCAAGAAACCCGAGGGGTGGCATGGAAACGCATGCCGCGGGAACCTTGGGTGATTCGATGATGTCAGCCCTGGCAGGCAGAGGTTCTCGATCGAACGAAGCATCGAAGGTCTCTTCTTTGCCGGTTGACCTGGGCCCATCGAGGGCTGTACAATGTCACTGTAACGGTGGCGTATTTGTTCGAGGAGGCTGCAATGAATAGGTCGACCCGGTGGGGTGCGGTGGTGGTCGCCGCGCTCGGCACGATGCTGATCGCCTCCGAGGCGATGGCGCAGGACAAGAAGAAGAAGGAAGACAGCTACGGCTACGAGTTCTCCGATGATCCGCTCAACGCGGGCGGCTTCGGCCCGAACGACGCGACCATCCGCGTCCGCCCCGGCCCCGTGCGCACGACGCTGATCCGGCCCCGGACCTCGTTCGTCCCGGAGATGCTCAAGTCGGTCGAGAACCTCTAAACAGGGCGCAGGATCCCGCGGCGACGCTGCGGGATCCGGCCTGATGCTCCCCGCGGCGCCGGGGAGGCGCGAGCCTGCATCACAGGGCGCGCTCGGGTTGTGGGTCCGCGGTGGCGGCCCTGAAGGGAAGGCTGAGTCCGATGGAAGGCAAGCAAAAGGTCGCTCTCACATTTGCGCTCTACCAGAACGAGACGCTCGTCCGGCGCGAGACCGTGACGCAGGACATCGTCAAGGTCGGCAAGGACGCGAAGAGCCATCTGCGCGTCGACGACGAGCTCGCCTCGCGCATGCACGCCGTCATCGAGGTGGCGTCTCCCGAGGACATCACCCTCATCGATCTCGGCAACGAGCCCGGGACGATGGTGAACGGCGCCCGCGTCAACAAGTGCAAGATCAACCCCGGCGATCAGCTCCAGATCGGCGGGACGAAGATCGTGCTCGAGCGCGCCGAGCCCGTGGCGGTCGCCGCCGCCGCCGCGCCGCGCCCCGCCGCGTCGAACCCGTTCGCCGCCCCCGCGCCGGCCGCCAATCCCTTCGGCGCGCCCGCCGCGAACCCGTTCGGCGCCCCGGCCGCCAATCCCTTCGGCGCGCCTGCCGCGAGCCCGTTCGGCGCCCCGGCCGCGAGCCCGTTCGGCAACGATCCCTTCGCCTTCAACAACCCCTTCGCGCAGAAGGCCCCGACGCACGACGAGGTCCCGCACGACGCGCCCGAGGGCTCGTACACGTACACGCTCGTGAAGAGCTCGCCCGACGTTCCCGCCGAAGAGGTCGAGGTCCCCGCGCAGTCCGTCGAGGTGATGATCCTCTGGGACACGATGGTGCTCCACGTCGCGCACCTCACGCCGCCGCGCTCGTTCTACGTCGGCGAAGAAGAGGGGAAGAACTTCACCTGCGACTACTTCATCCCGACCGAGAAGCTCGGGACGACCCGCGCGCCCATCGTGCTCGCCGATCGCGGAGGCTCGATCAGCGTGGTGCTCCTGCCGCGCGCGACCGGGACGATCGAGATCGCCGGCCAGCCGAAGATGACCGTGCAGCAGGCGATCGAGAGCGGCCGCACGCAGCCCTGCGCCGAGCTCTCCGGCGCGCAGCAGCTCGCGCTGCCGAACGGCTCGAAGGCGAAGATCGAGCTCGGCGGCCTGGTGTTCCAGGTGTCGACGGTCAACGCCGGCCGCGTGGTGGCGGGGCACTTCCAGGTCGACACGCAGGGCCTGCTCTACACCGGTCTCTCGCTCGCGGTGCACGCCGGCCTCCTCGCCGCGATGGCCTTCTTCATGCCGCCCATGGGCGCGACGGACGAGGACGGCGTAAGCTCCGATCAGCAGTACCTGATCCAGCAGTACCTCCAGGCCGCCGCCGAGAAGGAGCAGGAAGAGAAGCCGACCGAGCAGGTGGCCGAGAACGCCGCCGACAACAAGGAAGGCGGCACGGGCACTCGCGCCAAGGGCGAAGAGGGCTCGATGGGCAACCCGAACACCAAGCTCACCGGCAACCGCTACGGCGTGCAGGGCCCGGCCGACAACGCCGACCCGCACATCGCCCGTCAGGCGGCCCTCCGCGACGCGGCCGAGTTCGGCATGATCGGCCTGCTCAACAGCGGCGCCGGCGGCGATCCCAACGCGCCGACCGCGCCCTGGGGCCGCGACGACTCGCTCGGCAACGATCCGCTGTCCGCCCGCGGCAACATGTGGGGCAACGACATCGGCGAGTCCTTCGGCGCCGGCGGCCTCGGCCTCTCCGGCATCGGCGAGGGCGGCGGTGGTCGCGGCGAGGGCATCGGCCTCGGCGGCATCGGCACCATCGGCCACGGCGCCGGCACCGGCACCGGGCAGGGCTTCGGGTCCGGCCACGGCCGCCTCGGCGGCTCGCACCGCACCAAGCCG
>JAXLYT010000095.1:0-35185 GCA_046351295.1 Byssovorax sp. | reverse complement strand
CCCCAGGGGACCACCGTCATCGCTCCAAACGGTGGTCCCTTTCCCTTCTCCCAGGTGACGAGCGCGCTCTCGCACCCGGGAGCGTTGCCCGGGCAAGGCCCCCAGGTAAGCTTGGGGACGGCATATTCTGGATGCAACGCAACCTGGACCTCGCAGGGAGCCTTCCAGCTTACGGGAACCCACCCGGCTTCTCCTGACGCTTCGACCGGCGCGTCCACCACATCGGGGTGGTCCGCCGCATCGCTCACGTCGCTGGCATCGCCGGCGTCACCACCACCCCCGGAGCCTGGGGTCCCCCCATCGGGAGGCCCGGAGCTCGGGGTGGAGCAGCCGGCGACCCAGGCGCCGAGGGAGGTGGCGAAGAGCGGCATCAAGAGGAGAACCGAGTGGATTCGGCGCATGGCAGCCTCTACAGGAAGGTGGGCATATCTGCCGGGCACATCGCAAAATCCTCTTGCTTGCGGAAGAGTACCAGAAGTCCGTGCGCACATGAGCGGCGGATGATCGCGCCCGGCAGCCGGGCCGCGAAGTGGACCCGATTCCCGCGAAGAGCTCGCCCGCGGCCGGCATCGACCCGCGGAGCAGCACCGAAAAGCCCCTCGGCGGGTCCTCGTCCGGTGCTACCCTCCGCGCCGCATGCCTGCCCCGCCGGCCGTCGATGTCCGCTCCCTCTCCAAGACCTACAAGGTCCACGAGCGCGCGCCCGGCCTCCGCGCCGCGCTGAAATCCGTCTTCCATCGAGAATACAAGGCCGTCCACGCCGTCTCCGATCTCTCCTTCCGCGTCGAGCCGGGCGAGCGCGTCGGCTTCCTCGGCCCGAACGGCGCCGGCAAGACGACGACCCTCAAGATGCTCGCCGGCCTCCTCCACCCGACCGCGGGCGAGGCGACGGTCGCGGGCTTCGTCCCCCGCGAGCGCCAGACCGATTTTCTCAAGAGCATCACCCTCGTGATGGGCCAGAAGCAGCAGCTCCTCTGGGATTTGCCGCCGGCCGACACCTTCCTCCTCAACGCCGCGATCTACGGCATCTCGAAGCGCGATCTCGACGCCACGCTCGGCGAGCTCTCGCCGCTGCTCGACCTCGGCGAGATCATCAAGAAGCCGACGCGCCAGCTCTCCCTCGGCGAGCGGATGAAATGCGAGCTCTGCGCCGCGCTCCTCCACCGCCCCAAGGTCCTCTTCCTCGACGAGCCCACCATCGGCCTCGACGTGTCGATGCAGCTCACCGTACGGGAGTTCATCCGCCGCTACAACGAGACCTTCGGCGCCACAGTGCTCCTCACCTCGCATTACATGGATGATGTCGCGTCGCTGTGCCCGCGCGTCGTCGTCATCGACGAGGGCAAGCTCCGCTACGACGGCGATCTCCCCTCGCTCGTGCGCTCCATCCGCCCGGACAAGCGCGTCGCCCTCCGCCTCTCCCGCCCGCTCGATCGCGCCTTGCTCGACAAGGCCGGTCACGTCGTCGAGATCGAGCCCGCGCGCGCGGTGCTCCAGGTCCAGAAAGACAGCCTTCGCGACGCCGTCTCCCACCTGCTCGGCCTGCCCGAGGTTGCCGATCTGACGATCGAAGATCCGCCCCTCGAAGAGGTGATGCGCGACCTCTTCGCGCGCCCGGATGAAGGCGATCCGGCATGAGCCGATTCTCTGCCTCGCTCCGCGCCTATCCCACCTTGCTCCAGGTGGGCCTCTCCGAGGCCATCGCCTACCGGGCCGAGATGATCGTCTGGATGCTCACGACGACCATGCCCCTCGTGAGCCTGGCCCTCTGGTCCTCCGTGGCCGAGTCCGGCCCGATTGGCCCCTTCACCCAGCGCGGCTTCGTCTCGTACTTCCTCGCCACCCTGGTCGTGCGCCAGTTGACCGGCTCCTGGCTGGTGTGGATCCTCGACAGCGAGATCCGCTCCGGCGTGCTCGGGACTCGTCTCCTCAAGCCGATTCACCCCTTGCTCGTCTACAGCGCACAGAACCTCGCCGCCCTCCCCCTCCGCGCCTCGCTCACCCTGCCCGTCGCCGTCATCGCGGTGCTCACCTTCGAGCCCGGCGCATTGCCCACCTCCCCGCTCATCCTCGCCGTGTGGCTTTTGTCCCTCCTCGGCGCCTGGCTCATCAATTTCTTCATCATGGCCCTGATAGGCTCCCTGGCCTTCTTCATGGAGCGATCGACGAGCGTCTTCGACCTCTGGCTCGCCGCCTTCATGATCCTCTCCGGCTACCTGATCCCGCTCGACCTCTTCCCCCCCTTCATCCGCTCCATCACCCACGCCCTGCCCTTCCGCTACACCCTGGCCTTCCCGGTCGAGCTGATCACCGGGAGCCTGCGCGGACAGGCCATCTTCGAGGCCCTCGCCATCCAGTGGGCCTATGTGCTCGGCATCTCCGCCACCGCGCTCGCGGTGTGGCGCGCCGGCGTCGGGCGCTATTCGGCCTACGGCGGTTGACCGATGCGCTATCTTCGCCTCCTCGCCGCCGAGCTGCGCCTCTCCCTCTCGCTGGGGATGCAATACCGCTCGAATTTCCTCATCGATGGCCTGCTCTCGCTCGTCTGGACGGCGCTCGGCCTCGTGCCCCTCACCATCGCCTTTCGCAGCCGTCCCGCCGTCGCGGGATGGAGCTATGAATCGGCCCTGGTGGTGGTGGGGTGGTTCACCCTGCTCAAAGGCATCCTCGACGGCGCCGTGAGCCCCTCGCTCGTCTCCGTGGTCGAGCGAATCCGCGATGGAACGCTGGACTTCGTGCTCCTCAAGCCCGCCGACGCCCAGTTCCTCGTCTCCACCGCCAAGTTCGAGATCTGGAAGGTGGTCGATGTCCTCGCGTCCCTGATCATCTTCGGCTGGGCCTTTCGCGCGCTCGGCCGCACCCCCTCGGCCCCGGACGTGCTGCTCGCCTTTCTGCTCCTCGGCTCGGCCACCCTCGCCCTTTATTCCGTGTGGATCATGGTGATCGCCGCCGCCTTCTTCGTCGTCCGGCTCGACAACCTCGTCTACCTCTTCGGCTCCATCTTCGATTTCGCGCGCTGGCCGGTGCGGATCTTCAAGGGCTTCTTCCGCATTTTCTTCACCTTCGTGATCCCCCTCGGCGTGATGACCACTTACCCGGCCGAGGCGCTGCTCGGCACGCTGACCCGCGAGACGGCCCTCGGGAGCGTGCTCGGCTCGATGGCCTTCGCCCTGCTCGCGCGGGCGATCTGGACGCGAGCGCTCGGGCGCTACACCTCGGCGTCGAGCTGAGCCCGCGGCGCGCTGGTGCTCCTCGGTTAGCGCGCGCTCCCTTCGGTGCGGAGCCGGCTCTTCCAGACGCCGGGTGCGCGCCGCTGGTGCAGGACGGCGAGGATCACCACCCGGCCTTCAGCCCGCTGAACGAAATAGACGGCATAGGGAAAGCGGCGGAGGAGCGCGCGATGAAGGGTCCTCCAGGTGATGGGAAACTGGAGCGGCGCGCGTCGGACGCTCGCGAGGGTCTCGCCGAGCTCATCGAGAAATCTGCCACCCAAACCACGCTCTTGCTCTTCGTACCAGTCGGACGCTTCCTGGATGTCAGTTTCGGCGAGCGGTCGGACGACGAGCAGCGTCATCGACGCGCTGCGAGGCGGCTCCGCAGATCGGCCTCCACCTGCTCCCAGGCTCGACCCGCGTCCGGATTGGCTTCGTCGTCGGCGAGCCGCTCGTCGAGGATCTCCCGGTGCCACGCCGGAACGGAGACCTGATCTTCTCGGCCGGCGATGCGATCCCAGAGCGTCTGCACGTAGTCGATTTGCTGATCGACCGAGAGGTCGTCGAAGCCCATCGGCGGGTAACGCAAGGCGTGCGACATGAGGGCATCTTGCCATGAGCGAGGCCGGCTTGCACATCCCCGAGCGGCGGCGTGACCGCCGAGCGCGCGCTGCCGGCTCACCCTTCGAGCGATGCGATGTAGCGCTCCGCCTCGTCTTGCTTGATCCCGAGGGCCAAGAGGCAAGGGAGGAGCCTGCTCCGCTGGAGCGAGACGCGCGTCGGCATCCCCCCGGAGAGGCCGAAGAGCGAGACGAAGCTCAGCCCGCTCTCGAAGCCTGCGGCGAAGGTCAGGTTGTCGCCGTCGACGACGAGGCTCGCCTTGGCGCGCTCTTGCCCGATCAGCAGCAGCAAGGTCTTGTCGTAGGGGCCCTGGCGCTTCGTCGCGTCGACGGCGACCAGATCGTTGCCGAGGCGCTTGTAGCCGAGCGCGAGCCGGCGCGTCTCCGCCTCGAGCGCGGTGAGCTCGGCGCCGGCGGCGTCGATCGGCGCCCACAGGGATTTATCGCCGAGACCGCTCGCGAGCAGCCGGACGATGATCCCGAAGAGCCCTTGATCGCGCGGGCGGGCACGCAAGGCGCGATCGATCCGCACGGCCACGGGGCCGGCCTCGCCGATGCGCGTGTCGATGGCGCGCGCGTCGGCGTCGCAGCCCGGGTAGGGCTCGACGCCCTTCTTGATCCACTTGGCGGCGCTCGCGAGGCCGTCGAAATCGACGTGGCACACGATGGTGTCGACCTGCCCTGCGCGCTCGACGACCTCGGGGGTCACGAGCTCGGGGCATGCGCCGTGCGCGGCCTTGGTGGTGAGCAAGAAGCGCGGATCCTGGGCGAAGCGCGCGTGGTGATCGCTGTCGTGGTGATCGACCCAGGCGACGAGGCGCTTGCCGAGGCCGTCGATGAACGGGAGCGTCGTCGTGTCGAAGCTCGCGCCGCCGACCTCGGAGGCGAAGGCGATGTCGAGCACCGCCACGTTGCCGCGGAGATCGCGCGCCTTGGGGAGCTTGCGCGGGGAGGCGAAGGCGAGGGCGAAATCGGCGGCGGACATGAGCAGGACAGGGACCTCGGCGGCAGGGGCGCCCGGCGCGGGCGGGGGAGATGTATGCTCCGCGCGACGAACGATGACCAGCACCTTTGTCGATCGCTACGGACCATGGGCCCTCGTCGCCGGGGCCTCGCAGGGCCTCGGGGCCGAGTTTTCTCGCAAGCTCGCGGCGCGCGGGCTGAACCTCCTGCTCGTCGCGCGGGGCGCGCCCGCCCTCGACGGTCTCGCCGCCGAGATCCGCGCGGCCCACCCGGTCGAGGTGCGCACGGCCGCGATCGACCTCGCCCGGGCCGACCTCGGCGAGCAGGTGAAGGCGCTCGCGGCCGGGCTCGACGTGGGCCTCGTCGTCTACAACGCCGCCGCCGCGCATGTCGGCGCGTTCCTCGATCAAAGCCTCGCGAGCAAGCTCGCCATCGTCGACGTCAACTGCCGCGGTCCGCTCGTGGTGCTCGACGCGCTCCTCCCACCGATGGTGGAGCGAGGCCGGGGCGGCGTCATCCTCATGACGTCGCTCGCCGCGTCGCAGGGCTCACCGCTCCTCGCCACCTACGCAGCGAGCAAGGCCTTCGATCTCGTGCTCGGCGAGGGCCTCTGGCACGAGCTCAGGCCGAAGGGCATCGACGTGCTCGCCTGCCGCGCCGGCGCGACGCGCACGCCCGCCTACGAGAAGAGCAACCCCGCGCCCGGCCCGAGCCCCGTGATGGAGCCCGGCCCGGTGGTCGACGAGGCGCTCGCCGCCCTCGGCAAGACCCCGAGCTTCGTCCCCGGCGCGTTCAACAAGGCGGCCACCTTCTTCATGAACCACCTGCTCCCGCGCCGGACCGCGGTGACGATCATGGGGAACGCCTCGCACAAGATGTACGGAAAGCGGTAGGGCGCACGAGCAGCGCTTTCCACGGGAAGCCGCTCGAAGATCCCAAACGGTCATTTTTTAACGCAAAGTCGCAAAGACCGCAAAGACGCAAGAAGAGAGAAGATGCCTTGTTCTTTTCTTTTTTGCGCCTTTGCGCCTTTGCGCCTTTGCGTTAAATTTCTGTGCCCCCGAATCGGCAGGCGGTTTAAAAAGGTGATGGGAATGAGGCATGGGCCGCGATTGGCGAGACGACCGGATTGCCGAGCTGGAGGGAAAGCTCGAGGAACGCTTGCCCGAATCTCGGTGCTCGAAGCAGCGGCGCTGGCGAAGACGGCCGAGCTCGATGCCAAATCGAGGCCGCGGTCGCCAAGATCGCCACGTTGGAGGAAAAGCTTCGCGTGTCGTCGCGCAATTCCTCGAAGCCGCCTTCGAGCGACCACCTCCTTCCGTGCCGAAGCCCCCGGCCAGCCGAGCGGACGCAAACCGGGAGGGCAGCCCGGTCACGAAGGGCATCAGCGTGCGCTCGTGCCGGCCCACGAAGTGGACAAGCGCGTCGCTGTTTTCCCGACGCTGCCGCCGATGTCATGCCGGCCTGATGGGCAGCGACGCGGTCGCCCCGCCTGCATCAGGTCTTCGAGTTGCCGAGGTGAAGCCCTTCGTCACCCAGTACGAGCTTCATGCGCTGATATGCCCATGCTGTGGGGCCCGCACCAGGGCCGAGCTGCCGGACGAGGTGCCTGCTGGGGCCTTCGGGCCGAGCGTCACCGCGGTCGTGGCGTTGCTCATGGGCGTCTACCGCTTGGCAAGCGACCGTCGAGATGCTGATGGCCGACCTCTTCGGCTTGACGATGAGCGTGGGCAACGTCGTGGCCTGCCAGGAGCAGGCCGCCCTTGCCGCTCGAAGCGCCGCACGCCGGAGTGCGCCTACGTCAGGCGCACCCGGTCAAGCACGCCGACGAGACGGGGTGGCGAGAGGCTCGGTCGCGTGCGTGGCTGTGGACCGCGGTGACCTCGTTCGTGACGGTGTTCCTCGATGCAGGCGCGGCGCAGCACCGATGCGGCGCGCGCGCCTGCTCGGCGATACCTGCGGTGTCTTGATCACCGATCGATGGGGCGCCTATGGCTTTTGGCCCGACCTGCGCGGGGCCAGCTCTGGGCCCATCTCAAGCGCGACTTCATCAAGTCCAGGAGCGCGGAGGTCCCGACGCGACCCTCGCTGCGGCCCTGCTGGCCGAGCGAGACCAGATGTTTGCGTGGTGGCATCGGGTTCGCGACGGAGCTCGCCCGGTCGACCTTCCGGCGCTACATGAAGCGGATCGGGTCTACCATCTGCTGGGAGAGGGGATGGTGCACGGATCCGCCAAGACCATGAAAACATGCCGTCTGCTGCGCAAGCACGCCGACGCACTGTGGACGTTTGTCTATCGCGAGGGCGTAGAGCCGACGAACAACGCCGCAGAGCTGCGCATTCGCCATGCGGTGCTCTGGCGGAAGACCTCGTATGGGACCCACAGCCCGGACGGCAGCCGCTTCGTCGAACGCGTACTCACCGCGCACGCGACGTTGCGGCAGCAGAACCGCAATGTCCTCGACTTCCTCCGCGAGGCTTGCGTTGCTGCGCTCAGCCATGCTCCGTCCCCGTCGCTTCTGCCACAGCCCACCTGAGCCGCTTTGGCTCTGTTCGCTCATGCGTAGTAGGGCGTGAACGGATACGACGCAAGAAGAGAGAAGATGCCTTGTTCTTTTCTTTTTTGCGCCTTTGCGCCCTTGCGCCTTTGCGTTAAATTTCTGCGCCCCCGAATCGGCAGGCGGTTTCCTGAGGCCATCGTCGACCCTTGATTCAGCTCACTGCACGCAGCTCGGCTTCTCCACGTTGCTCTCGTTGTTGTCCTCGCGGCACTCGTGGAACGTCACGTTCTGCGGATCGATGAGGATCTTCGCGACGAAGCTCTGCGTCTTGTTCGCCTGCGGATCGAGGGCGATGGAGAGCTCCTCCGTCTGGCCGGGGTAGAGGGCGTGGGTCGTCGCCGCCTGGCCGACGAGGGTATCCATCGCGCCCTGGATGAAGACACCGACATTGACCCCCGCGGGCAGCGAGGCGAGGCCGATGTTGCGCACGGCGGGGTGGGCCTGAACGGGATCGGTGCAGTCGACGCGCAGGGACACGGTGGCGTCGGGCGCGTCGAAGATGCCCTTGTCCTGCACGTTCTGGCGGAAGTTGTTGAGCCAGGGCAAGGTCCAGTTCTGCTTCTCCACCTTGGGGATCGAGCCGTAGAGGTTCGGCGCGTCGCAGGCGGTGTCGCGATCGTCGCAGATGTTGCTCACGTGGTAGGTGTGCTCGTTCCACAGGGTGCGTGTGCCGACCCACGAGTTGGCCTTGTCGCCGAGCGCGACCATGCCCCGGTACGATTTGCCGACGGCGGTGCCGGGCACCCAGGTGACGCCGTTGACGGTGGTGGGCTGTCCGCCGGCGTTCATGCACTTCCAGCCGGAGGCGCTCGGGTCGGCGGCGTTCGAGACGATCAGCATCTCGGCGTGGCCGTCACCGTCGATGTCGGCGAGCAGGCTGGCCTCGGTGGCGGTGAACGAGGTGTGGGAGGTGGCATATCGCACGTTGCCGGTCGCCCCGTCGAAGACCCAGAGGAAGCACTCGTCCGCGTAGATCACCTCGGCCTTGCCGTCGCCCTCGAAGTCGAAGACGCTCGATCCGGTGACGGAGGAGCTGAGATCGTGGTTTGGCACCTTCCAGAGCAGGTTGATGGCGCTGGCCCCGAAATCGGGCTTGAGCACCGAGTAGAAATTGGCCTGGGCCACGCCGATCTCGGGCTTCCCGTCGCCGTCGAAGTCCGCGACGGTGGGCGGCCCCCCCGACCCGTTGCCGGGGAGGTTGAAGGGGCCGAGCACGGTGGCGCCCGTCGCCCCGTCGAGGATGAAGACCTTGCCGTTGCCGACCAGCACGGCCTCGGGCTTGCCATCGAGGTTGAAATCGCCGACGCCCGGGAAGCCATCGGTGATGTCGTTGCGGTTCCAGAGGATCGTTCCATCGGGCTTGTAGGCGGTGCGGCCAGCCAGCAGCTCGAGGTGCTTGTCGGGCGCGCCGTCGAGATCCACGAACGTCGAGAGGGCCTCGTGGATGCCCTCGGCCCCGATGCCCGCGGCGCCCGAGAAGACGCGCGTGATGGCGTTGTTGGTGGTCGTGAAGACCGTGGGGCCATAGGCGATCTCGGGGAAACCATCGTTGTCCATGTCGGCGATGGACAGGCCCCCTCCCCAGCCGAAGGTCGCGTCTCCATGGCCGGGGATGGGTTTATCGCTCGTCCGCACGACGTTGCCCTTGCCGTCGACCATGACCACGAAGCCCTCGCCGGTGACGGCGACGATATCCATCTGCTTGTCACCGTCGATGTCACCGAGGGCCACCGAGAGGCCGGCAAAACCGGACGAATTGGCGTCGGCCTTGTCGAGCGACCACACCTCTTGCCCGGTGCGCCCGTCGAGCACGCGGAGCACGCCGGTCAGGCAGCCGGTGGGCGTGGTGTTGGTGCACTGGCAGCAGGTGCCGAGCCCGGTGTTCGCGTCGAGGGCCTTGCCGGAGACGAAGACGATCACCGGCGAGTCGAGCAGATCGACCTTCCCGTCGCAGTTGCCGTCGTAGACGCGGCCGACGGTGGGAGTCGCCCAGATGTCGACCACGTTGGGCCGGTGGACGGCGTTGTCCGGGCCCCAGCTCCAGCGCACGGTGGCGTCGAGCTGGCCGACCGGCGGCTTGTAGAGGCACTCCTGCACGCAGCCCGCGTCGGGGCCGGGCAGACCGCCGTCGTTGTCGCAGACAGGCGGTAGATCCAGGCATTTGCCGCCGAGCGGGAGGGGCTGGGTGCAGAGGCCGCCGTCGGGGCCCGCGTCGGGCGCGCCGCCGTCGGGCATCGACCCGAGCGCGGTCTCGCAGTACTGCCCGGGGGCGCAGTCGTTGGCGGTGTTGCAGTCCTTGCCCGGCTGCACGCACTTGTCGAAGAGGCAGACGGTGCCGCTCTTGCAGCATGCGTCGCCGCAGACATGCTCGGCCGAGTCGCAGCATGCGCCGTTCACGCAGACGCCGCCGTCGCAGTCGGCCGGGCCGCTGCACTGCCCGGAGTCGGTGTTGAAGAGGCCGCCCGAGCCGCCCGAGCCGGTCGTGCTCGTCGTCGACATGCCCCCGGCGCCGGTCGTGGTCGTCGTGCCGCTGCCCGTCGTCCCGGTGCCGCTGCCGCCGCAGCTCGCGGCGACGGCGCCCAGCGTGGTGGCCCCCGACAGAAGAGAGAGCGCGAAGAAAGCAGGCTTGGCTCGCATGATCGACCTCCTCCGCCCGGGGGGCGGCGCGATCGCGATCGTATCGGATCGGCGCGCGCGGTGGGGGTCGAACCGCGTTTCGCCGCGAAGCTCAGGGCGTGTAGCCGTCGAGGATGGCCTTGCCGAGCTTCTCGCCGAGCTCGTGGTAGCCGCGCGCGTTGAGGTGCACCCCGTCGCCCGCGGCCCGGCTCGGCTTGTCGGCATGCCATTGCAGGATCGAGCCCTTGCCACCCATCACCTCGTAGGTGTCCCAGAAGCCGCAGCCCTCGGCCTTCGCCGCGGCCTTGAGCGCGTCGCGCACCTTGGGCGTGCGCTCGGTGGTGTTCGATCGGTCGGTGGGGGCGAGCACCAGGCAGTCGCATGCGGGCGAGGCCTTGTGCACGCGGGCCATCACCCGGTGGAGGTGGTCGAGGTAGCGTTCGGCCTTGATGGTGTGATCGCCCGACTCGTTGGTGCCGTACTCGAGGATGACGAGCGCGGGCGCGCGGCGCGAGAGCTCGCCCACCCAGCTCGCCTCGTTCCACGCGAGCGGTGTGGCCAGACGTGCTCCATTGATACCCAGCGTGTCCAGCACGACGCCGGGCTGCGCCTTCGGATCGGCCTCGGCCACCACGCCGCACAGCTCAGGGAAGCCGGCTTGCGGGACGACGGTGAGCGCGGGATCTCCGCTGCCGGTGAGGCGCACATGGCGGATCGCGCCCGGCGGCTCGTCGGCCGTGGCGCGGAGGGTGCGGTCCTTCATCCCCGGCAGCTTGACGAGGATCTCGTCGCTCGCGGTCTTGAGGCGGTAGCAGAGGTCCCAGCTCAGGCCGGGAAGGCTCGGCGACTCGGTGATGGTGAGCGTCGCGCGGGGGTTGTCGTCGACGCCGGTGAAGAGCATCCCGGAGAGGCCGAAGACGCCGTCGGCGGTGGGCAGCGTGGTGGAGGGGCCCTTGGGCGTGATCTTCCACTTGCCCTTCACGTCCATGGTCACGGCGTCGTGGCGGTAGCTCTTGCTGCCCACGTTGACGAAGCCGACGCCGCCCGAGCCGAACCTCTGCTGGAGCGCGGTGCGCACGGTGCCGCTCCAGAAATCGGCCGCGCCGTGCGAGTCGCCGAGCCACGCGACGCGCACATGCTCGGCGCGCGTCTTCTTCTCGAGGCCGCGGAGCGCCGCGTAGAAGCGATCGAGCTCGTGGCCCTCGCCGCGGGGCGGGAGCGCGTCGAGCGGCGGCGCGGAGGCACTCTCCGCCGCGGCGAGCGTGCTCGGCGGAGGCGCGCCGGGGGCGGTGGAGGGATCGGCGCTCGCCGCGCTGCTCGCGGGAGCGCTGTCGGCGGGCGCGCTCGCCGTGGAGGCGCTCGCGCTCGTGCTCACCGCGGGCGCAGGGACCGCGGGGGGCGGCGCCTGCTCGCTGCCCGTTCCGCATGTGACGACGATCACCGCCGAGCCCAGCGTGAGCGCGAGGGCGAGGAGGCGGCTCGGCGGAGACGCGCCCGCGACGGGCTTCGCGTCCACACGCGGCTCGTTCGAGGGAGGCTCGTTCGGGGCGGGATCAGGCGAGCGGATCGTTCACCTCCGAGTCCTCGTCCTCGGGCCGCACCACGGTGCCGCCGCGGATATGGGCCTCCACGACCTCGACCAGCGAGCCCACGTAGGACTCGAAGGGCGGGCAGACAACGTCTGTCCCGCCGAGGACGTGATCGGTGTTCCGGGTGTCGTAGCGCACGGCGCTCGTCAATTGTTCCACGAACGCGCGCGGGTTGCGAATCACCCGCTCGATGCCCGGCGTGCGGAGCAGGGCCTTGGCGAGGCTCGACGGGACATGGCTGCGCCCCGCGGCCCGGCCGCCTGTCCGGCCGATCAGCTCGAGCACGCTCCGCACCGAGAGGGGGCTCGGATCGGCGAGGTGGAAGGTGCGGCCGGGCGCGCCCGGGTGGCGGCCGATGGCGTGGGCGGCCTGCACCACGTAGTCGAGCGGGACGATGTTGAGCGGGCTCTCGCCCTTGCCCGCGAGGGGAATGGGGAGCTCGGCCGGCGCCGCGAGGACGAGCAGGATCAAGAGGTAGAGGCCCTCGAGCGCCTCGTTCGCGTCGGGGCCCGTCTCGCCGACGAGGATGGTCGGACGCACCACGGCGATCGGCACCTCCTGCATCGCGCGCCGCACGAGGACCTCGGCGCGCTTGCGCGTCTCGTCGACCTCGCTGCGGAAGGTCTGCCCGCGATCGAGATCGTCCTCGTAGACGACGCCCACGCGATCGCCGGAGACGTTGGCGGTGGAGTGGAAGACGAGGCACTGGAGGTGGGCGAGCGCGCGGCTCACCTCGAGGACCTCGGCCGTTCCAACAACGTTGACGTTGTGCGCCACGCGCTTGTCGACGCCCACCGAGCCCACGTGGCCGACGTGGTGGACGCGATCGATCTCGCGGGAGAGCTGGCGGATCTCGGCGCCGGAGAGGCCGAGATCGATCGAGGTCACGTCGCCCGCGATGGGGACGATCCGCGCGCGCTCCTCGTCCGGGAGATCGATCCCCGGCGGCGTCGTGACCGAGGGCGGCACGAGCACGTAGACCAGGCTCCTCGGCTCGGCGCGGAGGATCCGGGCGATCATCGCCCGCGCGTAGGTGGAGGGGTAACCGGTGACGAGGACAACGGCGTCGTAGCCGGGGTGCGGCATGGCGCCGCGGAGCTTAGATCAGATCGCGGGGAGGAGGTGGCCCGCCGCTCCAGCGGCGTCAGATCTCGAAGAGCCGGCGCTGGCGCTCAGGGCGCGCGAAGGTGGTGGGCGCCTCGATCTCCGAGGGCAGCTCGTCACCGCGCAGGCCGTGCTTCTGGCAATGGAGCGAGAAGAGCCCGCGGATCGCGTCCCAGCGCGCGCCCGTGCCCTCGAAGCGCTCACCGAACGCGCTCCGGTTGAGCTTGCCGTCCTTGACCGCGAGGATGCCGTTCCGGATCTTGCGCGCCCGGTCCGGGAAGTGCTCGGCGATGCGCTCCTCGAAGACGGGCCGCACCTCGGCGGGGAGGCGCAGGAGCGTCATCGAGGCGCGCGTCGCGCCGGCATGCTTGGCGCGCTCGAGCAGCTCGGGGATGTCCACGTCGTTGAGGCCGGGGATGACGGGCGCGACCATGATCCCCACCGACACCCCCGCGTCGGCGAGCCGCCGCATGGCCTCGAAGCGGTTCGACGGCCGGTTCGCGTAGGGCTCGATCTTGCGCGCGAGCTCGTCGCTCGCGAAGGCGATGCTCAGGTTGACGTGCACGCGCGCCCGCCGGGCGAGATCGGCGATGAGGTCCACATCGCGCCGGATCAGCGCGCCCTTGGTGATGATCCCGACCGGGTTCTGGAAGTCGAGGCACACCGCGAGGCAGCGGCGCGTCAGCTCGTACGAGGCCTCGAGCGGCTGGTAGCAGTCGGTGTTGCCCGAGAACACGATGGTGTCACCGGCCCAGCCCTTCTTGCCGAGCTCTTTCCTGAGCAGCTCGGGCGCGTTCACCTTGACCACGATCTTGCGATCGAAATCGGTGCCGGCGCCGAAGCCGAGGTACTGGTGCGAGGGCCGCGCGTAGCAGTACGCGCAGGCGTGGAGGCAGCCTCGATAGGGGTTGAGGCTGAAGCGGAAGGGGATGTCGGGGCTGTCGTTCTCGGAGAGGATGGATCGCGCCTCTTCTTCGAAGATGGCGAGCGTCGCCGCGGGCGGCTCTTCGAGCCACTCGACATGCGTGGAAGACCATGGATTCGGAGGGTTGTTGATGGGTCGAGGCATGGCGGAGACTCTAGTCGAGCGGCGGCACTGGCACTGAACAAAAGAACAGACGTTGGCCAGGGCGGACTTTGTTCGACCGGCTACAACGCGCCGCGCGCTACAGTGCTTCCCGAGCGATGCGCACCTACCACGGGCGAGCCTTCCGGAAGCTCGGCGACGGCTCGATCGAGCTCGAAGGGGTGTGGGCCGGCGTCTCGCCGATCGCGCTCCTCACGGCCGTGGGGCTCGGGCTGCTGCTCCTCCTCCGCAACCGCATCTTGCTCGTCCCGGCGGTGTTTTTTTCGCTCTATCTCCTGGTCTTGCCCACGCGGCGCCGGGTGCGCTTCGACAAGAAACGCCGGGCGCTCGTGGTGGAGCATGCCGGGCCTTTCCAGGAGACCTGGCGGCGGACGATCCCCTTCGCCGAGCTGCGCGGCGTGGCGCTGACGAGAGCGGGGAGGAGGGCTGGAAAGCCCGCGTCACGGCTCTGGGCGCGGGCCCCGGGCGAGGAGCTCTACCTGCTCGATCTGCACCGCGGCGAGGTCGAGGCCGGCGTGGCGGAGGCGATCGAGGCGCTGATCAGCGCGCGGTGATCCGCGGGCCGTGGCAGGCCGCGAGGAAGCCGCAGCCGAGCGCGGCGCAGCGGGCGGGCGGGACCAGGTCGAAGCGATCGTGGTAGCGGGCCTCGGCGAAGCGCTGTGCGAGCGCCGCGAGCTCGGCCTCGAAGTGAGCGTGCTCCTCGCGGCTCAGGGTGTCCTCGGGGCCTTGGCCTTCGAGCCAGATGGGGAGCGGCTCGCCGCCGAGGAAGAGCAGGCCCGCGCGCACCTTCGCCTCGGCGTGGAGGCGGTGGGCGGCGAGGGCGGCTGCGCGCAGGCGGCGCTCGTAGGGCGCGAGATCGGCGCGCGGCGAAGCGAGGACGAGATCGATCACCTCGACGACCTCGCCCCGGTGCACGAGCAGATCGACGGCGCCGGAGAGCTCGAGGACGCGCACGCCGCGGGCGCCCGTCTCCACGGGGAGCACGTACGGGGCGTCCCTGCGCAGGTCGTCGGCGTCGCGGAGCGAGCGCGCGAAATCGCTGCGGAGCAGCTCGGCCACCATCTCGCCGACCGCGCGCAGATCGTGATCCGGGCCGAGCCCCTCGGCGAGGAGGCGCCTCCGCACGGAGGCGATATCCGGCGGATCACCGAGCGCGCGGAGCGGCCAGCGCGCGATCACCCGGTGCGCGGCGCGACCGCGGACGAGCGGCGCGAGATCGGGCGTGATCGAGACGGGGAGCGGCAGATCGTCGATCGGCGTGGGCGGCGCGCGATCATCCTCCTCGGCGGCCAGCGCCTCCGGGCTCTCGGGCTCTTCACCTTCGCCCGGCGGCGGCTCTTCGAGGCCGAGGAGGTGGCGGAGGCGGAAGCGGCGCGGGCAGTCAGCGAAGAGCGAGAGGGCCTCGGCGCCCACGCGGAGCGTGCGCGCGGGCGAGCGCGTCGGGCGGGAAGGCGCGCGGATCTCGGGCGGCGTGACGGCCAGGATGGGCGCGGGCGGCGGGCGGCCGAGATCGAGCAGATCGCGCGCGTCGAGGGTGCTGAGCACGCCCCCGAGCTCGCCCTGGTCGAGCCCTGCCCCGAGCGAGCGGAGGGCCGATCCGGGGCGGGGATCGGCGGGCGATCCGATCAGCACGAGGGTGTGCTGCGGGCGGGTGATGGCGACGTAGGTGAGGCGGCGGCGCTCAGCCTCCTCGCGGGCGCGCGCCTCGGCCTGCGCGGCTTCGAGGGTGGGCGTGACGATGGACACGAGCGGGCCCTCACCCGGGCCGAGATCGGGGCGGGGCGCGTAGTGGCGGACGACCAGCGTGGGGGCGCGCCCGCTGCTCTGCGCGAGGAAGCCGAGCGCGCCGTGATCCGAGCGCGGCTGCGCGTTGAGGTCGACCAGGATCACCACGGGAAAATCGAGCCCCTTGCTCGCGTGGATGGTGGTGAGGCGCACAGCGTCGTCCTCCGCGGAGAAGACGGCGGCCTCGGCCTCGTCGGCCTCGTCACGGATGCGGCGATCGAGCCAGCGCACGAACCCGGAGAGGGTGCCGCCGCGGCGCCGGGCGATGCCGACGAGGCGATCGACGTTGCCGATCCGGGCCTCGGCGCGGGGGAGCGCGGCGAGGATGCGGTCGAGATCGAAGGCCTGGAGCGCGGCCCGGATCGCCTCGCCCGGGGGGAGGCGGAGCACCGCGCCGCGCAGCTCGGCGAAGCGCGCGCGGAAGGCGTCGAGGCGCGTTCGCTCGGCCGGATCGAGCTGCGACGGGTCGACCATGGGCTCACCCTTTTCACCCGATCGCGCGGACGGCCAGCGGCCGAAGAGGGGGATGGTGAGGCCCTTGTCGGGCAGCGAGAGCCGGGCGAGCGAGGTGTCGCCGAGCCCCACCATCGGACCGCGGACGACCGTGGCCAGGGCCTGCCGGTCGCGCGGATCGAGCAGGAGGCGAAGGAGCGCGGCGATGTCCCGCACTTCGGCGGCGTCGTAGAGCGCGCGCCCCGCGACCACGTACGGAATGGACAGGCGCCCGAGCGCGAGCTCGACGAGGGGGATGGTGCTGCGCCTGCGGGCGAGGACGGCGCAGTCGCGGTAGCTCGTTTGCTTTGAGCTCAAACGACCGCCGACCACCCCGGCCACGTAGGCGGCGGCGAGGTGCGCCTCCCGCGCTGGGCCCGAGGACTCCCGCACGATCGGATCGACGCCGGCGGGCGAGGCGCCGTCGTCGGTGACGAGCACCACCTCGCCCGCGCTCGCGGGGAGGGCCGGCGAGAGGTGCTCGGCCGGTCCGTAGGCGATCTCGAAATCGCGCGGCGCCTCCCCGGGCAGGCGATCGCCGAGGAAATCGCGGGACGAGAAGGCGTTGACGAAGCGGAGGATCTTCTCGCCCGAGCGCCGGCTCTCGCCGAGCGCGACGAAATCGGCGATGGGATCCGGGGCCGCCCCCTCGTCCGGCATGGCGAGGGCCTGCGACGCGGCGCGGCCGGCGAGCTCCACGCACACCCGGGAGAAGACGGCGACATCGGCCCCGCGGAAGCCGTAGATCGACTGCTTGCGATCACCGACCAGGAAGAGCCCGTGGCCGAGCAGGCCCGCCGCGGAGGGCGAGGTCCCGGCCGGGCGCGCGAGCGCCGCGTCCTCGTGCTCGCGGAGCAGGTAGACCAAGTCGCGCTGCACGCGGCTCGTGTCCTGGAACTCGTCGACGAGCAGCACGTCGATCCCCTCGCGCACTGCGCGCGCGAGGTCGGGGCGATCGCGCAGCGTGTCGCGGGCGATGCGGAGCAGATCGCCGAAGCCGAGCCCGCCCGCCCGGCGCTTGGCGGCGAAGAAGCGGGCCCGCGCGTCTTCGAGCAGCGCCACGAGGCGCGCCTCGCGGCCGGCGAGCGAAGGGCCGTGACGGAGCAGCGCGAGCACTCCGTGGGCCTTCTCCGATCGGTTCTTGCCGGGCAATTCGTCGAGGTACTGCTCCAGGACGTCGTCGGCGGTCGTGCGCTTGTCCCGGCGGGGAAAGCGCGCGGCGAAGAAGGCCACGAGGAGCGGCGTGAGCGCGTCGAGGTGATGCGCGTCCTCGGGCCCCGCGGAGTCGATCCGCGCGATCGCATCCGCGAGCGCCGCAGCGGGCGCCTGGAAGCCCTTGCTGCCGAAGGACGCGCTCTCCCGGGCGATCCGCGCGAGCCTCCGCGCAGCGCCCCGCGCCTCCGCGGCGTGATCGGCGATGGCGAGCTCGCGCGGCGTGAGCCCCTCCTCGTCCAGGCGATCGAGCAGCCGCAGCGCCTGGATCCGCGCCCCGTGCACGCTGCCCGCCGAGGTGATGAGCGCCCGCGCCGTCTCCGCGCGCTCGCCCCCCGCGGTGAGCGCCGCGCCGAGCGCCTCGTCCACCGCGAGCGCGCCGAGCGCCTGCGCCTCCTCCTCGTCGAGCACGCGCGCCCCCGGCGGCAGCCCGATCGAGAGCGCGTGGCGCTGCACGATCCGCCGGGCGACGCCGTGCAGCGTGTCGATCTTCGCCGCCGGCCAGCGGGAGAGCGCGTCGGCCGCGCGGCGCGAGAGCTCCCCCGGCGGGAGCGCCCCGAGCAGCGCCTGCCGCGCCTCGAGGATCGGCCCGAACATGAGCTTCGACGCGCCGTCCCACGCCGCGAGCTCCCCGAGCGCGCGCTCGATGCGGAGGCTGATCTCGAGCGCCGCGGCGCGCGAGAAGGTGGTGGCCACGATCCGCTCCGGCCCGACAGGCGGCGCCGCGCTGCGATCATCGTCCTGCCCCATCGACGTGAGCCCCAGCGTCAGGAGCAGGTAAAGCGCCGTGAGCCTGTGGGTCTTGCCCGTGCCTGCGCTCGCGGCCACCACCACGTTGCGCCGGAACGCGAAGATCGTCGCGTCGATCGCGCCGAGGCCCGCCGCCCCGCCCTCGCGCGGCGCGGCGCTCGGCGATCGCGGGGGACCATCCCCGGCCTCCCGCGGAGGCATGTCCTGGGGCTCGTCGACCACGTTTCAGCGATGTTCCTACCGCCTGCGCCCGGCGCGGCAAAGCCCAACCGCTCCCGGGACGGCCACGCGCCCCACGCCTGGCACGATCCCCGGGGAGTGAGTCGACTTGAGCCAGGTTCCTCTACGGCACAGCTCAAGAATTCACCGCGAATCCAAGCATCAAACCCTGGCACGGACCATGCTTAGTGGTCGCTCGATTCTCGGAGGCCCCTACATGAAGCTTACCCACGCCCTGCTCTTCGCCGTCCCCCTCGTCGCCCTGGCCGTGACCGATGCGCGCGATGCGTCCGCCTGTGGCGGCTGCTTCGTCCCCCCCGATGAGAACACCCAGGTCACCGGGCACAGGATGATGCTCTCGATCTCCCAGACGCAGACCACGCTGTGGGATCAGATCGAGTACGACGGCGCGCCGGAGTCGTTCGCGTGGGTCCTGCCGATCAAGGGCCAGGTCGAGATCGGCCTCTCCTCCGACGCGCTCTTCGCCTTCCTCGGGCAGGCGACCAGCGTGAGCGTCTATCCCCCGCCGCTCAACTGCCCGCCCCCGCCCGACTGCTACTACGGCGAAGGCGATTTCGCCGGCGGGACGAGCGGCGCCGGCGGCGGCTCGGCCGACGGCGGCGTGACCGTGATCGCCGAGCAGACGGTCGGCCCCTTCGAGACGGTGCAGCTCAAGTCGAGCGACTCGAACGCGCTCAAGAACTGGCTGCTCGATCACAGCTACAACCTCTCGGCCGACATCTCACCGATCGTCGACGCGTACGTCGCCGAGGGCTTCGACTTCCTCGCGATGAAGCTCAAGCCCGGCGAGGGCGTCGCCTCGATGCGCCCGGTGCGCGTGACGTCGCAGGGCGCCAACGCTGCGCTGCCGCTGCGCATGGTCGCGGCCGGCACCGGCGCGGTCACCGGCATCACCCTGTTCATGCTCGGCGAGGGCCGCTACGAGCCCACCAATTTCCCGTCGTTCACCATCGATCCGAGCCAGGTGATCTGGAACTGGGACACCAACGACAGCAACTACGCGCAGCTCAAGAAGAACGGCTTCGACGCGTCGAACGGCGCCGGCTGGCTCACCGAGGCCGCGCGGCCGACCTCCGGCTACGACCTGACGAACCAGCTCCTCCAGGTCGCCCAGAACATGCCCGAGCTCTCCGGCTACGGCGACGCGATGGGCGTGGGCGCGGTCGACGAGTGCAACGCCGACATCGACAAGCTCTTCGGCAGCATCAACATGAACTCGCTCTGGATCACCCGCATCCACGGGGAAATGGCCCGCGCTGCGCTCGCCAACGATCTCATCGTGGGCGCCTCGGCGAACCAGTCGCAGGTCTCGAACTCGATCCAGACGGTGCTCGCTCAGGGCACCACCCCGCCTTGCCCCACTTACTCGCCCTGCGACGATTTCTCCGGCGGCGACGGGAGCTGGGGCGACTTCGGGTGGCCCAACTCGGGCGGCTCGCTCAAGGGCAGCGGCGGCGGTTGCGCCATGGGCAGTGACACCGGGATGCCCGCGTCGATCGCCGGCCTCGGCGTGCTGATGACCCTCTCGCTCATCCGGCGCCGCAAGGGCAAGCGCGCGCGCTGATCGCTGGATCGAGGGGCCGGGCGCGATCCTCCGCGCTCGGCCCTCAGCGTTCTTCTTCCTCGAACGGTGTCACTGCCGGCCGGCGGCAGATGTCGCGCACCTCGCAGCGGCCGCAGATCGAGGCCTTCAGCGGCCTGGCGCCACTCTCCTCCCAGAGTTTCGATGATCACGCGGCGCGCGGCCTTGCCGAGCTTGCCGCGGCGGCCGCCGAGCGCGCGGCGATCGGCCTCCGATTTGGGCCACTCGTCGACGACGCCCCGCGGCTTGACCGCGATGTACTGGGCCTCGACCTCGGCGCACCCGAGCGAGCGGGCCACGACCTCGGCGTAGAGGGGGAGCTGGAAGGCGCTCTGCCCGTGGTCGGCGGCGCTCGGCATCCGGCCGGTCTTGTAGTCGATCACCCGCGCGACGCGGCCGCCTTCGCCCACGTCGATGCGATCGATCTGGCCGTCGACGTACACGCTCGGCAGGGGCGCGCCGTCCTCGCCGACGCCGCCGGGCAGCTCCAGGGGCAGCCAGGGCGGGGCCTCTTTCGCGCCGAAGACCACCTCGGCGTCGCGGAAGCGCAGCGCGTCTCCGGCCTCGATCGCGCGGGCCACCACGCCCATCGCGTCGTGGATGGCCTGGGCCAGCGCCTCGCGGCGGAGCGGGGCCATCGGCGTGTGGAGCCCGAGGCCCTTCTCCGCGGCGGCGCGCGCGAGGGCGAGCTGCTGTCCTCGGTCGCCCTCGCCCATGCCGCGGAAGGCGTGCTCCAGGGCGCGGTGGATGAGGGTGCCTCGCTCGCGGGCGTCGGCGGACTCGCCGAGATCATCGGCCCGGCGGATGTGGAGGACGCGCCGCGCGAAGCCGGCGAAGGCGCAGCCCGCGGCGCGCTCGATCACCGTGACGGCGATGGTGCGATCGGGCGCGGCGCCGCCGACGCATGCGCGGAAGCGCGCCTCGCTCTCCGCGTCGCCGAGGGTGACGCGCCCGGTGTAGGGGCCGGCGGGCGCCCGCGGATCGAGGAAGAAGGCCGTGCGCGCCCGCTCGATCCGCGCGCGCTCCTCGATCTCGGCGCGGGGCGGGGCGCCGGCCGCGAGGGCGATCAGCTCGGCGCTGCGCGCGTCGATGGGCGAGGCATGCCGCGCGATGCGCGACGCGGGCTCCTTGCGCAGCGGGGCGGCCTGGCCTTCGGCCCAGCGCACGAGGCGGTGGGGCGTGGCGAGGTCGCCCTCCTCCCCGGTCGCGTAGCAGAGCACCAGCCGATCGGCGCCGGCCACGGTCCACGCGAGCTCGGCCCGGCGGGCGGTCTCCCGCTCGCGCGCCGAGGGCGGGCGGCAGGGCGGCGGGAGGTCACGACGGATCCTCTCGTCGAACAATGTGTCACCGCCGTCCACATCGCCGTACGCGCGCTCGAGGAGCCCCGTGATCACGAGCACCTCGTGCTCGAGACCGGCAAGATCGCGCGGGCGGGCGATCCGCACCGCGCCGGGCAGCGCGGCGCGCCCACCGAGGCCCGTGCCGAGCTCGTGGCAGAGCAGGCCGAGCTCGGCCGCGAAATCGGCCACCGTGCCCGGTCGATCGGCGAGGCCCACCAGGGTCGCGGACTCCACGAGCAAGCGCGCGGCCTCACGCAGCGCGCGCACCGCCGCGGCCCCCTCGCCGAGCGCGCGCAGGGAGAGCCCACCCGGGCCCCTCGCCTCCGCGCGGAGGGCCTGCGCGAGCTCCCGGGCGGGCGGGCTGCCGAGGCGGAGCCGATCGAGCAAGGCGAGCAAGCGGCGCGCGATCTCGCTGCGCGAGGTGACCCCTTCGCCCACCCAGCGCGCGTTGCCGAGCAGGTGCTCCAGCACGCCCGGCATCCAGCTCTCGTCGTTCGGGCGGCGGTGGCGCTCGAGCCGGATCGTCTGGTCGAGCCCTTCGAGGAGGAGGCGGCCCGTGCGATCGATCTCCACGGGCACGTCGCGCAGCCGCTGCACGAGGAGCGACGCGGAGGCTTCGGCGTCGCGCGTCGGATCCGTCCACACCCCGGCCGAGAGCCCGGGCGCGCGGAGCAGCTCGATCACCTGCTCGCGCGTCACCGGGCCCGCGGCGACGGCGAGCAGCGAGAGCGCGATCCTCCCCTCGGGGCTGCTCGCGGCCGATCGGCCCCGGGGCTCGGAGAAGGGCACCTTGGCGTCGCCCAGGGCTGCGCGCAGCGGCTCCAGATCGGCCTCGTCGAGCGTGGGGACGACGATCGCGATCCGCTCGGGCGGCGTGCCGCGGCCGAGCGCTGCGGCCACCGCGGCGACGGCCGCCCTCGCCTGCCCCTCGGCGTTGCGCGCGGCGTGGATCGAGAGCGGCGCGGGGCGGCGCGTCGAGATCCACCCGATCTCGGGCGCGTCGCCGAGCGAGGCCCAGCGCCGCTCCAGATCGTCGGCCAGCTCGCTCACCGGATCCTCGGTCATCGGCAGGCGGGGGAGGATCACCTTGCCGCCCCGGCCGCCCTGCGCGCGCAGCCTCCGGTGCATCGCCTCGACCAGCCCGAGATCGCCCGGTCCGAGATCGAGCATGCCCGTGACCGCGCAGAAGCCCGAGGGGCAGAGCGAGGCGATCTCCTCGTCGCTCGCCGCGCGCAGGTTCATCGCGCCGAGCCGCTCCACCCCGCGCGGATCGACGAGCCCGCGCGAGGCGAAGATCGCGTCGGTGCGCGCCAGCAGCTCGGCGAGCAGATCGGCCTGCGGGAGGCCCAGCGCGCGCAGATCGGCGGGCGAGGTGCCCGCGCGGCGCAGGCGCCCGAGCGTCGCGTCCACGGCCTGCGCGAGCGCCGCGCGCGCAGGCGGCTCCTCCGGGTAGGGCAATCGCTCGTCGCCCAGCTCTTCGAGCACGAGGCCGGTCACCATCCGCGCCGCGGGGAGCGGGCAGCGCTCCGGCCCCGGGCGGAGGCAGCGCGCCGACTCCACGAAATCGCTGTACGTGCGCACCTCGACGCCTGGACCGTTGCCGGCGAGCTCGATGTCGAGGTGTTGCTCGCTCGGGACGAGGAGGAGCGCGGCGTCGCGCCCCCAGGTCATGGCGCCGCCGGCGAGCCCGGCTCTGGGCCCTCGCCCGGCGGAGCCTCCTCGGGCTCGTCGTCGAGCGGGGCCATCTTGCACGACCCGTCGAACTGCACGCCGCGATCGATGAAGATCGCCGGCGAGTGCAGGGCCCCCGTCACCTTGGAGGGCGCGTAGAGCTCGATCGCGTCGCGGGCGCGGATGTTCGCCTCCACCTCGCCGCCGGTCACGATGCACGTCGCGACCTGGACCTCGCCCTTGACGATGGCGCCCTCGCCGATCACGAGCACGTCGTCGCCGCGGATCTCCCCGGCGAAGCTCCCGTCGATGCGCACCCGCCCTTCGAAGAAGAGCTTGCCCTCGAAGTGCGTGCCGCGCCCGAGCAGGGCGTTGATCTCCGTGGGCCGCTGGGCCTCGGCGCGCCGGGCCGTGCCCTCGCCGCCCTCGCCCTTGTCACCGGGGATCATCGCCGTCTCCATGCTCGACCCTTAGTACACGGATCCACGGGGCCGCAACCGCCGGCATCGCCGAGGTGCCGCCGACTGGCCCGGCCCGGGTGGGTATGGTCTACTTGCGATCATGAAGCGGATCGCCCTCGCCCGCCTCGGCGCCGCCGCCGCCGGGCTGTTCCTCGTGCACAACGCCCTCGCCCAGAGCCCGCCCAGCGGCGGAGGCGACACCGTGAACCCCTGGGGCGCCGCAGCCGCCGAGGCCCCCAAGGAGGGCGACGCGAAGAAGCCCGCCCCGAACGCGAAGCCCGCGGACAAGGCCACCCCGGCGCCGGCCGCCAAGGGCGCGCCGCGGGCCGCCGGCCGCGTCAAGGCCACTCCGCCTCCCCGCCGGCGCGGACGCAACAACCGCCCGGTCTCCTTCGATGGCCCGATCGCGGGCTCTCCAGGCTTCCGGATGCTCGAAGGCGGCGTCACGCGGATCTTCGTCGAGGTGAGCCGCAAGGTCGACGTCACCGAAAACAAGGCCAAGGGCCGCGTCGTCTACCACCTCAAGGGCGCCCAGGCGCCCACCCGCACCAACCGCCTCCCGCTCCTCACCGGCTTCTTTGCGACGCCGGTCGATCGGGTCGAGCTCATCGAGCAGGGCGACGGCCTCGACCTCGCCATCGACGTGCACGAGGCGCTCGAGCCACGCTTCGCGGTGGTCGACACGCCGCGCGGCATGGTCTTGCAGGTCGATTTCCCGCGCGGCAGCCAGGGCCCCGCCGTCCAGCCCGAGGGCGACGACAGCGCCGGAAAGAGCCCCGGGCGCGGCACGAGCACCCGGAAGATCGAGGGCGGCGTCCAGGGCAACGACAGCGGCGACTGAGCCCGCGCCGCCGAATGCTGCGCGCGGCGCCTTTCTCGTTCGCGCTCACCGTCGCCGCCCTCGCCGCGTGCGCGGCGCGCGCCGACGACGCCTCTCCGCTCACCTTCCAGGCCGCCCACGCCGACGCCGATCCGGCGCTCCACACCCTCGATCTGCGCGGCGCCGTACGCGCAGCATACGGCCCGTACCGGCTCCGATCCGAGCACCTCACCTTCACGCTCGACGATGACGTCCTGCGCTTCGACGGCGATGGAAAGGTGGCGCTCTGCCCCTGCCCCGATCCGCCGATCGCCTTCGGTTTCCGGGGCGGGAGCGTCTCCAGCGCGGGAGACCTCAAGCTCCGCTGGCCGCGCGTCGAGCTCTTCGGCACCCCGGTCTTCGCGCTGCCTTACCTCTGGCTGCGCAGCCCGGATCAGATCGGCGCGCTCCCACCGCTCGTCGCGTATCGCACGGAGGGCGGGCTCCTCCTCGGGACGGGGCTCCATGTGCCGCTCGGATCGAGCGAGCAGGGCGCGCGCTCGCTCGACCTCATGGCAGCGGCGTACACGCAGGGAGGCGCGGAGATCAGCGCGTCGCTCCTCACCCCGGCGAGCCGCGTGCGCGTCGTCGCCGACGAGCTGCGCGGGCTGCGCCTCCGCGTCGACGCGCAGGGATCTTCGCCGGCCGGCGATCGTCCGGGCCTCGATCTCGCCTGGGATCTCGACGCGATCCGCGGCGAGCGGGCCCGGCGGGGAAGCGTCGATCTCGCCGAGGCGGCGCAGCCCTTCGACACCGGCGCGGCCTCCGTCGTCGCGCGCGCGCACCCCGGCGCGAGCGAGCTGATCCTGGGCGCGGGCGCGGTCGGCCGCGCGATTCGCGGTGACGGCGGGCTCCTCCTCGGTCCGTCCGCCGGGCTCGCGATCGGCGGGGCGATCGGACGCGTGGGATCATGGAATGGAAGCGCGGGCGGCGCGGTGCTCGGCAACGCTTTGCCGGGCGCGGCGCTCCCGCTCGGTGATGCGTCGATCCACGCGGGGCTCGGCGGCCTCGCCGGACCGATCCGCCTGCGCCTCGACGGCGGGGCCCGCGCCGCGATCGCAGGCGATCAGCCGATCGAGGCCCCTTCGATCGACGCCGCCCTCGGCGCTCGCCTCTCCGCGGAGCTGCCCCTCGCGCGCGCCTACGGCGGAGCCCCGGGCGAGGCCCCGCTCGTCCACACGCTGGCGCCGTCCCTCGCGATCGGCGGCGCGCTCGATCACGCGCAGGGTCCCTTTTTCCAGCCGCTCGCGCTCACCTCCTCCCGCGGCCTCGGGCTCGCCGAAGGCGGCCTCTCCACCGCGCTCGGTCGCTTCGCCGGCCCGTCGATCCGCCTCGATCTCAGGGGCGGCGCGATCGCCGAAGCAACAGGCGCCCGTGCCCTCCTCGAAGGCCGCCTCGGGGCCGAGGGCCCGATCCTCTCCGGCTCCGCGATCGCCCTCGCCGTCCTCGGCCACGAGGCCCACGCCGAGGTCCTCCTCGCGCACCTGCGCCTCGGCCCCGCGATCGGCCCGGTCCCTTCGATCCGCCTCGATCTCGCGGGCGCGACCGGTCAAGACGCCCGCGCCGCGCGCCTGCTCGCGTCCATGCGCGAAGGCGTCCCGACCCTCGCGCCGTCGCTCCTGCTCGGCCCCGGCTGGACCCTGGGCGCCGAGGGGAGCTGGCCCTTCGGGAGAGGCTTTCGCCTCGCGCTGGGGGGCGTGAGCGGCGTGAGCGCGACGAGCGCCCCTGCGCCGCTCGCGCTCCTCGCGCTCGGGGCGCGCGGCGACTACCGCCACCCCTGCGGCTGCTTCGCCCTCTCCCTGCGCGCCGGCCACCGCCTGGGCCGGCCCGGCGCCGATGTCCTGCTCGCCGTGGATCTCGCGCCGGCGGCCCCGCGCCGCGCCCTTTTGGGCCGGTGACGAAACGCGGTTGCATGAGCGCCCCGCACCGGGGAGGATCCGCCTCGTGGCACCCAGCGATCGCCCGCGAGCCCGCCCGTCGGAAAGCGACGGCCTCCGCCCGGCGCGCATCGTGGTCGCCGACGACGACCGGCTGGCGCGCGACCTGCTCGCCTCCATCCTCCGCGGCGCCGGGTACACCGTCGAGGCCGTGGAGGACGGCCAGGAGGCGGTCGATCGCGTCTCGCAGGGCGGGGTCGATCTCGTCCTGCTCGACGTGGTGATGCCCCGCCTCTCGGGACTCGAAGCATGCCGGCTGATCAAGGGCATGACCGGCGAGAGCTTCTTGCCGGTGCTGCTCGTGACGATCAAGACCGACACCCCGAGCCGCGTCGAGGGCCTGCGCATCGGCGCCGACGACTACGTGTGCAAGCCCTTCGAGGAGCAGGAGCTGCTCGCGCGGGTCACGAGCATGCTGCGGATCAGGCGGGTGTACGAGCAGGCCGCCGCGCAGCGCGCCAAGTTCGAGCGCCTCAGCGTCCACGACGAGCTCACCGGGCTCTACAACTACCGCTACCTCAACACCCGCCTCGGCGAGGAGTGGAAGCGCGCCGAGCGCTACCACGAGCCCTTCGCCTGCATGCTCATCGACATCGATCAGCTCCGCCTCGTCAACGAGACGCAGGGGCGCCCCGCGGGCGACGCGGCGATCCGGCGCGTGGCCGACGTGATCCGCCGCTCGGTGCGCGAGGTCGACATCATCGCCCGCTACGGCGGCGACGAGTTCCTGGTGATCCTCCCGAGCACCCACTTCGCCGGCTCGGTCGTGGCGGCCGAGCGGGTGTGGCGGGAGGTCGGCGGGCGCGACATGCCGGGGAGGCTCTCCGACAGCGACTCCGGCGATGGGCCCGACTCGCGCCGCGGCCCCGACTCGCGCCGCGGCCCCGACTCGCGCCGCATGCCCGAGTCACGACGCGCCGACATGCTGGAGCGCGCCCGCGCCTCCGCGCTCGCCGACGCGCCCCCGGTCTCGGAGCGCGAGGGGCGCCGCATGCCCGTGCCCGCCCGCCGCGAGCTCTCGGTCTCGATCGGCCTCTCGCTCTATCCTTCGCGCGACGTGCGGACCAAGGACGCGCTCCTCAAGGCGGCCGATCTGGCGCTGAGCCAGGCCAAGCGCGAGGGCGGCGCGCGGATCTGCGTCTTCCAGCAGCAGGGCTACATCTACACACCGGCCGCCTCGGCTCCCTCGCCGGCCGCGTCCGGACGCGCCTCCTCGCCCTTCCTCGACACACCCGAGCCACCGAGCCGCCGGGGCTCGTGATCGCGCGCTGATCCGCCGTGCCTCACCGACCCGAACGCGCGCCGAGCGATCGCCCTCCCGAGCCGCGGTCCGCGCCCGATCGACTCCTCCCCGGCCTCGGGCGCCGCCCGCATGTGCTCGTCGTCGACGACGAGCCGGCCATCCGCCGCAGCGTCGCGCGCGCCCTCCTCGGCAAGGGCTTCGAGGTCGACACCGCCGAGGACGGCGCGGCCGCGCTCTCCCTCCTCGGCACCCGCCCGATCGACGTGATCCTCCTCGATCACGGCCTCCCGCAGGCCCACGGCCTCGCCGTGCTCGCCCAGCTCAAGCAGCAGCACCCGGAGGTCGAGGTGATCGTCGTCAAGGCCCTCGGCCAGCCGAGCACGGCCGCGGCGGCCCGCGCGGGCGCCTTCGATGTCACCGACAAACCCTTCGACGACGAGGATCGCCTCGCCCTCCTGATCGAGCGCGCCGCCGAGCACAAGCGCCTGCTCGCCCGCGGCCGCGCGCTCGAGGACCGCGCGCTCTCGCACGAGCGGCTCGGCGAGTGGATCGGCCGCTCCGCGGTGATGGCCGGCCTCTACCGACGCGCGCTCGGCGCCGCGATCACCCGCGCGCCGGTGCTCATCCTCGGCGAGCCCGGCACCGGCAAGGAGCTGCTCGCCCGCATCATCCACCGCCGCTCCTCGCGCGCCGAGATCCCGCTCACCGTCCTCGACTGCGGCGCCCTCCCCGAGGGCCTGATCGAGGCGGAGCTCTTCGGCGACGGCGCGCCGCCGAGCGCGGAGCACCGCGCCTCCGAGGGCCTGCTCGCCCGCGCCGATCAGGGCACGCTCTTCCTCGATCAGGTCGACGCGCTGCCCCTCGGCGCGCAGGCCCGCCTCGCCGAGGCGCTCGCCGATCCCTCGCGCGACCTGCGCGTCCTCGCCGCGAGCCACCCCGATCTGCGCGAGCGGATCGCGGGCGGCCGCTTCCGCCGCGATCTCTTCTACCGCCTCGGCGCCGTCCTGCTCGAGCCCCCGCCGCTCCGCCGCCGCCGCGAGGACATCCCCCTGCTCGCGTACCACTTCCTCGAAGCCGAGGCGCGCCGCCGCGATCGCCCGATCCGCCGCATCAGCGTCGAGGCCCTCCGCGCGCTCCGCGCCCACCCCTGGCCGGGCAACGTGCGCGAGCTCGCCGCCGTCATCGAGCACGCCTCGACGCTCGCCCGCGGCGACGCGATCCTCCCCGCCGATCTACCCTTCCTGCACGCCGATCCCATCGATCACGACCTCACCGAGCACCACCTCGCCGAGCGCCGCCTCGCCCTGCCCCCGGCGCTCCTCGATCGCCCCTACGCCGAGGCCCGTGATCGCGCGGCGATCGCCTTCGATCGCGCCTACGCCGAGCACCTGCTCCGCGCGGCCGGCGGCAACGTCAGCGAGGCCGCGCGGCGGGCCGGCATGGATCGCTCGAACTTCCGCCGCCTCCTCAAGCGCGCCCGCGCCCACCCCCGCGAGCCCGACGGCGATCCTTCGCGCTGACGCTCCACCTCACCTCCTCGATCGCTCCTCGTTCTCGGCTCATCGTCCTCGTTCACGGCTCGACCCATGTACCCTTCCCGCTTCCAGAACCTCGACATCGCCCGCGCCCGCTTCGGCGATCGGGTCGATCGCCTCGGCCCCTACCTCTTCCAGGTCGATCCGCTGGCCGACGCGGTCGCCACCGCCTTCGCCGCGCTCCCTCCGGGCCGCGGGTTCGCGATCCTCGGCGAGGCGCTCGCCCGGGGCATTCATCAGGTGCCCGACGCGCCCGACGCGCTCCGTGCGCTCTTCGCCGAGATCGATCGCGTCCCGGCCTGGGTCGACTTCGACGCGCTCGACAAGGGCGGCGAGCTGCTCCTCCGCGCGGGCGTCGCCGGGGGCATGGTGCTCGGCGCCCGCTCGATCGTGCTCGGCTACACCTCGCCCGGCGGCAACAAGCCCCTGGTCTTCTCCGGCCGCCTCAAGGAGCAGGCCGCGCGCAGGCTCAACGAGACCTCGCGCTTCGTCCAGGCCGTCTGCCGCCCCGGCGGCATGAGGCGCGACGGCGACGGCTTCGCGATCACCGTCAAGGTGCGCCTGATGCACGCCGAGGTGCGCAGGATGATCCTCCGCTCCGGACGGTGGGACACGAGCCGCTGGGGCGCGCCGATCAACCAGCACGACATGTCCGCCACCACGCTCCTCTTCTCGCTCGTGGTGCTCGACGGCCTCCGCCAGCTCGGCATCCACATCACCCCCGCGGAGAGCGAGAGCTACACCCAGCTCTGGCGCTACGTGGGCTGGCTGATGGGCTGCGACAAGGAGCTGACGCCGGCCTCCGAGCTCGCCGCCGTCCAGCTCGCCGAGCTGATCACCGCGACGCAGGGGCCGCCCGATCAAGACTCGCGCGACCTCTGCCAGGCGTTGCTCGCGGCCCCCTTCACCGCCGCGAAGACGCCCGAAGAGAGGCGCAGGGCCAAGCTCCAGCACGACCTCGGCGAGGGCCTCGTGCGCGGCTTCCTCGGCGACGAGGTGGCCTCGGCCCTCGGCGTGCCGGTCACCCCCTACCGCCACGCCATCACCGTCTTCCGCCGCATCAACCAGGCCGCCGAGCTCGTCCGCGAGCGCGTCCCCGCGGCCCACCGCAGGGCCGTCGCGCTCGGGCACCGCTACTGGGACCGGGTGGTGGAGATCGGGCTGGCCGGCGCGACCGCCGAGTTCCGCCCGCCGGAGCGCCTGTCCATCGCCGGTTAGCGCCGTGATCCACCGTCAACGTCGGGTCACGATCGAGTCCGGCGGACCACGGCGAGCGACACGAGCCCGAAGAACAGCGCGAGCGCCCCGCGATCCGGCTCGCCCGGCGCGCCGCCCACCTCGCATGCGCAGCCTCGCGGCCCCGGCGCAACGCGGGCGAAGCTCGGCGCGACCTCGTGCCCGTCGAGCGCCGCGCCGTCGCCCGACACGATGAAGCTCGCCCAGAAATACGGGTGCGCATGCGCCGGCTCGGCCAGCACGTCGAGCGCGACCTGCCGCAGCGCCTCGCTCCGCCCCCCGCCTGCGACGAGCCTCCGGTAGTAGCCGACCATGAGGTTCCTGGTCGAGAGGTCGTCCACCTTCCAGAGGCTCATCACCATCGTCTCGGCGCCCGCCAGCACCAGCGCGCGCCTGAGGCCGTGCACCCCGTCGCCCTCGCGCACGTCGCCGATCCCGGTCTCGCATGCCGACAGCACCACGAGCTTGGTCCCCGACAGATCGAGCCCCGTCGCGACCTCGCGCGCCGTGAGGATGCCGTCTTGCCCGCCCTCGCTCTCCCGCTCGTTGGCGAGCGCGAGCGCGAGGCCCGAGCGCAGGAGCGGATCGGCGAGCGGCACCGGGCGGGCCGAGGCCTTCTCGCTCGCCTCGGCGCCCGGCGGCGGCAGGAAGAAGCCGTGCGTTGCGAGGTGCAGCACCTTCGGCCCGTGCACCTTCTTGAGCGCCGCCTCGGTCGCGTCCTTGCCGACCAGGATGCGCGTGCCCGGGAAGAAGTACTGGATGAGCTTCCCCTCCACGGCGGTCTCCGCGAGCGGCGGGAAGCGCAGCGCCCCGGGATCGATCGCCTGCTCGTCCACGTCGAGCGCGAGGCCGCGGCTGTCCGCGCGCGCGGACCGGCGGCCATGGCGATCGCCGAAGTCGGGGCTCGCCACGACGAGCGGCGGCTCGCGCGACGCGCGCTTCACCCCGGAGCGCAGCAGATCGGCGCCGCTCGTCAGGTAGGTGAACGAGGTCGTCTCGATCCGGTAGCGCCCGCCGGCGTCGACGAGCGCGCCGAAGGGCACGAGGTTCAGCGCGCCGTCCGGGCAGAGGAAGATCCAGCGCGCCCCGCCGAGCAGCGGCGCGAGCCTGTCCATCACCGCCGCGTCGAGCGCGCGCGCCGCCGGGCGGGGATCGCGATCGGGCGAGGCGAGCGCCTGGCGCAGCGCCGCGACGAGCGCGTCGAGGGCCGCCACCTCGCCCAGATCGACGCGCTGGATCTTCTCTCCCCGCCGGAGCACGAAGGCCGCGACGCGCGGCGGCCCGAAGCTCGCCGCCCCCTCGCGCTCGGGCAAGAACGGCCGGTGGATCGAGAGCTCGACGAGCGCCGCGCCCGCGGGGATCGCCTTCTCCACCCGATCGAGCGTCACGGCGCCGTCGCGATCGCGGAGCTCGCCCGCGCGCTTGCTCACCTCGGCCTCGATCTGCCGCCGCGCGAGGCTGAGCTCGCCGATCTCCTCGCGGTTCTTCGTCACCTCTTGCCAGCGCGGCCCGAGGAGGAGCAGCGCCGAGAGCTTCTCGTCGACCTGGGCGAGCTCACCGAGCAGCTTCCGGTCCGTCGGATCGGAGCGCGCGCGCAGCGCCTCGAAGCTGTCGGCCATGGCGTCGAGCACCCGGCCCTTGCGCCGGAACACGGTGGCGAGCGCGAGCTCCGCCGCGGCCGCGTCGCCGGGCATGGCCGCGTGGATCGAGAGCGCCAGATCGGCCTCGCGCGCGGTCGATCGCAGGTACGAGAGCTTCTGCTCCTCGGTCCCCATCGCCAGGATGAGCGGCGCCCGCCGGTCCTGGATCGCGAGCGCGCGGCCCACGAGATCGCGCGCGCGTTCGAGCTGCCCCTCGCGCAGGGCGAGCCGCCCGAGGTCGCCGAGCAGCGTCGCCACCTCGGGGTGATCGCCGCCGAGCGCCGCCTCGCGCACGGCGAGCGCCTGGCCGAGCAGCGCCCCCGCGCCCGCGAGATCGCGCCGCTGCTCCGCCACGCGCGCGAGCCCTTCGAGCGTCGCGGCCACGTCGAGGTGCGCCTCCCCGAGGCGCTTCTTCCGCGCGGCGAGCGCCTCGCCGAGCCGGGCCTCGGCCACCGCGAGATCGCCCCTCTCGATCGCGGCGAGCCCCGCCTCGTGCACGATCGAAGCGCGCGCGGGGTGCTCCGGATCGAGCCGCTCGTCAACGATGGACAGCGCCTCGGCGAGCGCCGCGTCGGCCTTCGCGAGATCGCCCGCCTCGCGATGCACGGCGGCGAGGAGCGCGAGCGTCCGCGCGACGTCCGGGTGACGTGGATCGAGCCCCTCGCGCCGCAGGCGGAGCGCGCGCTCGAAGAGCTGCGCCGACGCGCCGAGGTCGTGCTTGGCGAGGTACAGCGCGCCGAGATCTTCCGCGCGGGCGGCCACCGCGAGCCCCTCCGCGTCGCCGTCCTTCTCGCTCATCCCGAGCGCCCGCTGGAGCGCGGCCTCGGCGCGCGGGTACTCCCCGCGGACGCGGAGGATGGTCCCGAGCCCCGCGAGCGACTCGGCGATGATCACGCGATAGATCGAGGCCCGGTAGTCGGCGAAGTAGCTCACCGCCTCCTCCAGCACCGGCTCGGCGCGCGCCATCCGCCCGAGCGCGAGATCGATCCGGGCGAGCCCGCGCCGCGCGCTCCACGTCATCGCCGGCCCCTGGCTGTCGGCCTGCCGCACCGCGATCTCCCGCCGGTACATCGCCTCGGCGCGGTCGTAGCGCGCCATCTTCTCGTACAGCGCGCCGAGCTCGCCCAGCACCGGGACGATGAACAGATCGCGCCCCCCGGCGTACTTCTTCTCCCCGATCGCCAGCGCGCGGAGCATGTGCGCCTCGGCCTCCGGATAATGCCCGAAGCGCATGTCCCCCTTGCCGAGGCGGAGGCATGCGTCGGCGATCTCCCACGCGTCCGCCGGGAGCAGCTTCTGCCGCAGCGCGAGCGTGGCCTCGCCGATCTTGCGCCCCTCGTCGTAGCGCCTGCGCGCAAACAGATCTTCCATCTGCGACAGCTCGGCGGTGGCCTCGTCGAGCTGCTGCGCCAGGGAACGACGCGGATCCGCTGCGGCCGGCGCCGCCGTCGCGAGCGCGACTGCCGCCGCGAGCGCGATCGCCCAACGCCTCGTCACGACGGCCCGGGCGTCTTCGGCCTGTCCCGCTCGTCGCCGCCGCCCACCCAGCCCTTGCGCCGGTAGTATGCTTGAGCACGAGCGCGCTCACCGCCATCAGCCCGAGCGCGAAGAAGTAGCCGTAACGCCAGCGCAGCTCGGGCATGTTGTAGGGCGAGGTGTCGTGGCGAAGTTCATCCTGTACACGCCTGCGATGAACGTCATCGGCAAGAACACGGTCGAGATCACCGTCAGCACCTTCATGATCTCGTTCATCCGGTTCGACACGCCCGACAGGTAGAGATCCATCAGCCCCGAGGCGATCTCCCGGAACGTCTCGACCATGTCCATCACCTGCACCACGTGGTCGTACGTGTCGCGGAGGAAGATGCGCGTCTCCTTGGTCACGTGCGGCGTCTCGTCGCGGAGCAGGCCGTTCATCAGGTCGCGCTGCGGCCACACCGCCCGGCGAATGCCGAGCAGCTCGCGCTTGATGTCGTGGATCTTCTTCGATGTGCCCCGGGGGGCCTCGGCGGCCTCGATCTCCAGCTCCTCGAGCCGCTCGCCGAGCTGCTCCAGCACCGGGTAGAAGCCGTCGACGACCGCGTCGAGCAGCGCGTAGGCGAGGTAGTCGGCCCCGCGCGTGCGGATCGTCCCCCGCCCCTTGCGGATGCGCTCGCGCACGCTCTCCAGGCAGTCGCGCTGCGCGTCTTCTTGCACCGTGAGCACGAACCCTTGCCCGAAGATCACCCCGAGCTGCTCGGTGACGATCTGCCCGTCCTCGATGAGCTCCACCATCCGCGTGATCACCACCTGGTGCTCCGCGTACGCGTCCGCGTGCGGCCGCTGCGGGACGTTGACCACGTCTTCGAGGGCGAGCGGGTGGATCTTGAAGATCTCGCCCATCCGCTCGAGCGTGCGGCGATCGCCGAGGCCGCGCACGTCGACCCAGGTGATCGAGGGCGTCTCGTCTTGCAGGTAGGGGATGCACTCGTCGATCGAGCCGAGGGTCTTCTCGACCACGCGCGCCTCGCAGTAGTCGATGAGCGCGATGGTCGGCTTCTTGTCCTCGGCGATCACCAGGGTGCCGGGCGAAGCCCCGGGCGCCGGCTCGCGCGAGAGGCGGTAGCGGCCCGCCCTCGACGAGGGCGCCCCCGCGCTCGGCGGTGAGCCCTCCTCGCGCCGCTTGCGCTTCTTGCTCATGGCTCAGTCCCCCACGATGGACGCGAGGCAGCTCTCCCGCGCCCGGCGCAGCTCGGCGAGCTCGAGCTCGGCGACCGGCCCCTCGCCGAGGCGCGTGAGCGAGAGGCGCCGGCCTCCCGTGACGCCGAGCACGTAGACGGGGATGCGCCGCGTCCTCGAGAGCTGCTCGATCACCACGAGGTTCTCGGTCTTCGCGGTCACCACGATCCGGCTCGGCGCCTCGCCGAAGAGCGCCGCGGGCAAGGCCTCGTCCCCCGGGATCACGATCGTCGCGCCGATCATCGCCGCCTCGTCGTCCCCGCCGACCGCGCACTCGACGAGCGCCGTGGCGAGCCCGCCCTCGGAGACATCGTGCGCGCTCTCGATGAGGCGCGGCCGCGCCTGGACCATCTCCAGCATGAGCGCCTGGAGGTTCTGCTCGACGATCAAATTGATCCCCGGCGGCGGCCCCTTCACCTCGCCGGTGCGTGACGCAACATACTCCGATCCGCCGAGCGGGCCGCCCTCGAGCGGGCCGAGCAGGAGCACCGTGAGCCCCTCGGCCGGGAACGTCGAGCGCACGACGTCGCCCGGATCGCGCACCTGGCCGACCGCGCCGATCGTCGGCGTGGGGAGGATCGCCCGGCCGTCAGTCTCGTTGTAGAGCGAGACGTTGCCGCTGACGATCGGGACGCCGAGCGCGTTGCACGCCGCCGCCATGCCGTCGATGGCCCGCGCGAACTGGCGCATGATCTCCGGCCGCTCCGGCGACCCGAAGTTGAGGCAGTCCGT
>JAXLYT010000094.1:0-36469 GCA_046351295.1 Byssovorax sp. | reverse complement strand
GGTGCGCCACCGGGCGGCAACTGCCCACCTCCTTCCGCCGGGTGGCGCGCCCTCGGACAAGGGCCAGCCCACTCCTCCCTCCGGTTGGCGCGCCGGCGGACGATGACCTCCTGATCCTCCCGCCCCAATGGCATCCCCCGCACCGATCTTCTCCAAAGTTCCCCGCTCGGCGTCGCATTCTTGCTCTTCCAAGAAGACAACGCCTGTCCCGAGCGTCTCTCCCGGCATGGCAAACATCAGCACTCTCGCCGTGAACGCTTCTTACGAGGCGCTCACAGGCGACATCTCCTACACCCTCGTACGTTGTGAAGCCCGGCCCCTCACGGCCGCCCTCGCCCCGGCGCTCGCCGGGCTCCTCGATGACATCGCGACCGTCGCCGAGGCCGAGCGCAAGCTCGTCCTCGCCCTCGAACGCACGGAAGTGCGCGTCTTCCTCGCGGACGAAGACATCGATGGTCTCATCGATGGAATCGTCAACACCCTGCTCACCCTCACGGGCGGCGATCGGTCGAGCGACCTTTACACCTTCTATTTGAAGAGCACGCCCCCCGCCGAGCTCAAGGACCCAATCCTCGGCGAAGAGCTGGAGGCCGTCCGCCGGTGGATCGAGCCGCTCGGGGCCTCGCCGCATCCGTCGCTCATGGCCTTTGCGCCGCTCCTCGCCGATAAAGTCGAGGTCGCCGACAAGGCCAAGGGTGACTTCGACGCCGCGGCCGGGGCGCTCAAGACCTTCCGGGAGCAAGGGGCACGCAAGGCGCTCATCGACACGCTGAACGCCAAGCGCAAGGCGACGTACGGCGCGCTCGCCGAGATCGCCCACTCCCACCCGGAGCTGATGCTCCCGGCCAACTTCGCCGACCGCTTCTTCATGCACGAGCAGCGCAAGCGCAAGTTGACCGCGAAGGATCTGGAGGCCCGCCTCGCCGTGGCCAAGGCGGCTGTCGACGATCTCGCCGACAAGCTCGCCAAGGCCAAGGCCGAAGAGGCCGCGGCGGAGGCCGACGCCGCCGCCAAGAAGGCCAAGGAGCACCAGCAGAAGCTCGCCGCGGCCCAGAAGAAGGCCGCCGAGGCCGCCGCCGAGCTGGCCGCCCTCCAGCAGAGCCCGTGATCCGGGGTGACGGCGAGGTCACCGCGCGGGATCTCACACCCGCGCGGTGGGACTCCGCTCACCTCACTGGCTCGTCAGATCGAGCGACCCTTGCATTTGGCGAAGAGGCAGGTGGGGCTTGGCGAACATGGCCTGGGTCACGAGCCTCTTGTCGACGGTGCACACCTGACTCGTCGTCGATCCGAGCTCGACGTCCCCGCCGATGCTGTACGAGCAGGCGCCATGCTCCGCCTGGAAGATGTGAAATCCGTATTGCGCGGCCGTCAGGATCTTGTTGATCCGTAGCAGGGTCGAGAGGTTGTTCGGGTCCATCCCCATCACGATGACGCAGGTATATCCATCTCGAGCCGGGTTGATCCGCTGGATCGCGCTCACGATGCTATCGGTCTCACCGTCGTTCGAGACATGAGCGAAGAAGATCTTGTTGCTCTCGAGGTGATGGCAGATCGCCGCGAAGCAACTGCCGAGGCTCGCGGTCGCGAGCTGCCGGGTGTTGTGATCCCAGTGGCCGTAGTAGTAATACCCCCACGGGACGACGAAGCCATCGACGGCGACCCGTTGTTTTCCGACGAGATCCCCTGGGAGCTGTACCGATTCGAGCTGCTTGTAGGGGCCTTCTCCCTTGACCTTGGGCATGTTCGTCTCCTCCGTGAGCGGTGCCGGTAGGTCCGGCGGCGCGGGGTGCAGGTGTCGGAGGCCGAGGGTACGGCCTCCCCACCCCGTGTTCAAGTCCCACCCCTGCTGCCGGCGCGCGGCGCCTACCCGAGCTCGGGGATCTCCACCGCGATCCCGATTCGCTTCATCAACCGGAGGGCGTTCTGCGTCCCCACCGGGCCGGGCTTCACCCGGTAATCGAACGTCATCTCGTCGCCGGACACCTGCTCTTCGAGGTGCACGTTCACCACCTGTCCGCCCGTCTCCTCCTCGAGCCCCACGAGCCCGAGATCGTGCGATGACACGGCGCCGAGCGCGCCCTTCGCGAGCAGGTGCTTCACCACCGCCTTGGCCCCGATCACCCGCTCGCGCGAGTTCGTCCCGTGGAGCACCTCGTCGAGCAGGAACAGCGCGTGCTCGCCGGCGTTCACCGCGTCGACCACCGCCTTCAGCCGGCCGAGCTCGGCGTAGAAATGGCTCACCCCCTCCTCGAGCGAGTCCTTGATGCGCATGCTCGTCCGCACCTGGCATGCGCCGAGGCGGAGCCTCTTCGCGCAGCAGGGCGCGCCGGCCAAAGACAGCACCGCGGCGAGCCCGATCGAGCGCAGGAGCGTGCTCTTTCCGGACATGTTCGAGCCCGTCACCATCAGCGCGTGTCCGGGCCCGACGATGGACACGTCGTTGTCGACGCGCTTGCCCTCGCCGATCAGCGGGTGACCGAGCCCCTCGGCCTCGAAGTGAAGCGGCGACGCGGTCACCTCGGCGAACGCGTAGTCCGGGTGCTCGGCGGCGAAGGAGCCCAGGCTCCCGAGCGCTTCCATCTCGGCGAGGGCGCCGAGCCAGGCGCGCACCTCGCGCCCGGAGCGCTTGCGGAACGCGTCGAGCGCGACCGCGCACCACACGTCCCAGACCAGGACGGTGTTGGCGATGAAGTGGAACAGCCCGCTGTGGCGCAGCTCCGCGAAGCCGACGATGCGCTGGAGGCGGCCGACGGCGCTCGACGCGTCGTGCCCGCTCTCGCCGGCGAGCGTCCGGTGGACCGAGAGCAGGCGCGGCGCCTGGAACGATTGATCCTCGATCCGCCGCACGAGCGCGAGGTAGCGGCCGAACGGCTCCTCGGGGGACGCGACGATCGAGAGCAGCGGCGCGAGCGGCGCGCGCAGCGCCATCAGCAGGCCCACTTGCAGCGCCATCGGCGCGAGCCAGAGGTGCTGCGGGACGCCGGGGATCAAGGCGGCGAGCGGCTCACCGAGCGCCATCAGCGCGACGGTCACCACGGAGAGCGCCTGCGCGGCGCGCGCCATGCCCATGGGCAGCGGCGGGGCTTGCTCGCCCGCACGACCTGCGCCTTCGCCCGGGCCGAGCGACCGCCCTTCGGCCCAGTCGATGAGCGGCTCCACCTCGCGGCCCGCGGCGCGGGCGGCTGCGCCGTCGGCCTGGAGATCTTCGCGAAACCGGTGCATCGCGGCGAGCTCGCGCGCGGCCTCTTGCCGCGAGGCCACCTCCTCCGCCGAGGCGGGGGCGAGCAGCCAGTCGGCGAGCCTCCGCGCGCCTTGCCCCGTCCGCGCGGTGCTCACGAGCGCGAAGATCGACGACGGACCGAAGAGGTCGAGATCGCCCGCGTAGGCGTGATCTTGCGGGCTGAAGCGATCGCCCTTGTCGGGCATGCCGGCGAGCTTGCCGGCGATCCGCGCGAGCCCTTGCTCGATGAGGCGCACCCGCGCGTCGAGCTCGGCCATGCGGCTCACCTGCAGCGCGTGGATCACCACCAGCACGAGGAAGGCCGCGGCGAAGAGGCCCGAGAGCACCCACACGGCGAGCGGCACGGGCCGCGCGATCCGGATCAGCGCGAGCCCGACGGCCGCGAGGAAGGTGATCCCGCGGAGCGTGGAGATCTGGCTCGAACGCGCGTCCAGAGCGCGTTTTTCCGCCTGGAGCGTCACGAGGCGCTCGGCGTAGACCATCTGCGCGGAGGGCGGGCGATCGATGGCGCGAGTTGAGCCTCCGGGACGCGGCTCGTCAAGTGCGGGGAACGGATGCCCCGGTGGTGTGGTCGCTCCCGGGCGGGCCGCGATCGGCGCGGCGCGCGACGTCGCCGTTGTGGCGGCTCCCCCTTCGTTCTACGAGGCTTCATGCGCCGGCTCCTCCTCCCGCTGTTCGCCGCTCTGGTCTCCGTCTCCACCACCGCCTGCACCGGGCCCGAAACCCCGACCCCGGCCACCCCGGACAAAGTCGCAGGCCCCGCGCCCGCAGCGCTCCCCTCGGCCGGCCCCGAGGCGTTCCAGATCGACGGCGCCCTCCGCGAAGAGTGGATGCCGCTCCTCAAGGCCCCCGCGATCGATCCGGCCAAGGCCAAGCTCGCCTCGCCTCCGCCCGGCCTCGCCCCGGCGCCCGCCGCGTGCGACGCCTACGTGAGCCGCAAGGGCGGCGCCAAGCCCTCGTGCGCCGACGCACCGAGCGCGCTCTCCGCGCTCGCCGCCGCGCTCGATCAAACGGACCCTGCGGCGCGCGACACCGCCCTGCTCGATCTGGAGAGCTGCGCGGGCCTCATGCCCGGCGTGGCGCGGGCGCTGCGCGCGGAGCTCGCGCCCGTCGAGTGCGGCGAGGGCATCGTCACCCCGGCCCTCGCCAGTCCCCCCGCGACGATGAGCGGCCTCGTCTATCACGCGCTCCTCGGCCAGGCGATCGCGTCCCGCCTCGCGCGCGCGGCCACCGGCGCGCCCACGCTCGCGCCGCCCCACACCCGCGCTCGCGTGGTGGAGTTCACCAACGGCCCGATGAAGACCTGGTTCACCGAGCAAGCGCTGGTGATTCAAGAGGTCTCCCAGGCCGCCGTCGAGCTGCCTTATTACGCCAAAGGCATCACCGCCGTCGAAGCGGGCATGGCCGAGATGCGCCTGGTCGAGACGGTGCGCGACGCGCCCTTGCCCGAAGAGATGGAGAAGAACGCCGATCTCCGCAACGAGTATTACGGCGCGCTCGATCAGGGCCTCGATCCGCGCAAGGACCGCGGTCGCGACGCGGCCCTCGTGGGCCTCCGCGAGCTCGCCATGGTGGGCGTGATCCACGACAGCCGCGTCGACAAGGCCCGCGCGCTGCTCTCCCATGTCTACGGCGGCCGCCGCATCGACGCCCTCGACGCGCTCCTCCTGCCCCCGCTCCCCAAAGCCACCTGGTCGAGCGTGGAAGAGCGTCTGGCCGCCAAGCTGCCCACCTTCTACGCGGGCCTCCTCCTCGACGAGCAGGCGGCGACCCACGCCGGGACGATGCGCGCCTTGCTCGAACGAGGCGTCCCCTTGCCGCAGCGGAGCGCGCTGCGCACGGCGACCTTCGGCCCCGAGGTGCGGAGCCTCCTCGCGCGCGCCCGCGTCGAGCTCGGCCGCCTTTACTTCCGCGGTGTGGATTTCGACCAGGCCGCCGCCCTGACCTCGAACTGGCCCAAGGACAAGGAGCGCCCCGAGGACGCGAACGTCGTCCTCGCCCTCGCCATCGCCCTGCGCGGCGGCCCGGAAGACGCCGCCGACATGATGCGCAAAGCCCCCCTCGCCCTCACCTCGATGGGCAAGGTCGAAGCGCTCGATTACCTGACGCAAAAGGCCCCTCCCAGCCCCTTCGCCGGCCAGTGCGCCTTCGACGCCGCCGTCATCAAGCAAATCACCGCCCCCCAGGGCGCCGGCAAAGCCTACTGGGCCGAGCTCGCATCCCGCTACGCCAGGGCCGCTTCCCTCCTCACCGATCCCGCCCAGCGCGCCCTCGCCGAGGAGCGCAGAAAGGCCGCGACCGCGCTCGCCGACGCCGCCAAGTAAGAGCATCGCGCCCGTGGAGCGGCAGATCCTCCATGTCGACATGGACGCCTTCTACGCGTCCGTCGAGCAGCGGGACGACCCTTCCCTCCGCGGCAAACCGCTCATCGTGGGCGGCCCCTCGCGGCGCGGCGTCGTCACCGCGGCCTCCTACGAGGCGCGCCCCTTCGGTGTCCGCTCGGCCATGTCGATGGTCGAGGCCTTGCGCCTCTGCCCGCAGGCCATCGTCGTCCCCCCGAGGATGAGCCGATATGCCGAGGTGAGCAAACAGGTCTTCGCCATCTTCCACCGCTATACCCCCCTCGTCGAGGGCCTCTCCCTCGACGAGGCCTTCCTCGATGTCACCGGGAGCCGCGCCCTCTTCGGCGACGGGCCGACCATCGCCGCCGCCATCAAGCGCGATATCCGGGAAGACCTCTCCCTCACCGCCTCGGCCGGGGTCGCGCCTTGCAAATTCGCCGCGAAGATCGGCAGTGACCTGAAGAAGCCCGATGGCCTCGTGGTCGTCACCGAAGAGGGCCTGTCCGAGTTTTTGCGACCCCTGCCCATCGAGCGGATGTGGGGTATCGGCCCCAAGGCTGCTGCCCGCCTCCGCCCGGCCGGATTCCGCACCTTCGACGACCTCGCCCGCGCGCCGCTCGCCCGCCTCGAAGACCTGCTCGGGCCGGCGTATGCCATTCACGTGCAGACCCTCGCCCGCGGGATCGATGATCGCCCGGTGGTGCCGGGGCGCGCGGCGGTCTCGGTGGGCGCGGAGGAGACCTTCGAGCACGACCTCGACACGCGGCGGGCGATGGAGCTCCGGCTCCTGGAGCTTGCGGGGCGCGTGGCGCGGCGGCTGCTCGACGCGGGGCTCACCGGCGCGTCGGTGACGCTCAAGGTCAAGTACGCCGACTTCACCCTCAAGACGCGGAGCCTGACCTTGTCCGAGCCGGTGCTCGACCGGCAGAGCCTCTACCAGGCGGCGACATCGCTCCTCGATCGCGCGCCCCCGGGCCGGGTGCGCCTGCTCGGGATCTCGGTGAGCGGGCTCGCTCCGGCCTCGGCGCCGGGCCGCACGCTCTCCCTCTTCCCCGACGCGGCGCCCGAGCGGCGGCGCAAGCTGGAGGACGTGATGGCCAAGATCGACCGGCGTTTCGGGGCGGGGCAGCTCCGGCCGGCGGCCCTCCTCGAGGAGGACGAGGACGACGGCCGAGGGTAGGAACGGATGTTGCTGGAGCCTCTCCCCGGAGGACCAACATGACCGAGCAGGACGAGAAGAAAGCAGGCTGGCTGGAGGTGGTGCACGACGACACGACGCGAGAAAAGATCGCGTTTTGCCCGTACCGCGACCAGATGGTCGAGGCCCACACCTGCTACTCGTGCAAGGACTGCTCGGGCCTCGTCCTCTCCCCCGACGCCAAGCACTACTACGTGTTCTGCGAGCGCGCGCAGAAGGACGGGGTCTGGGTCGAGGGCGGCGGTGACGGGCGGCCGGTCCAGATCCACGGCACGCCCGCGCCGATCATCGAGATCGATCCTCGCGAGGTGGTCGATCCGGTGAGCTGATCGCCGCGCAAGGGCTGCGCGGCGCGCGCAAAGGTCGCGGCCCGGGCCCGGCATCCGCGCTCGCCTTTTCTGCGCCGCTCTGCAAATCTGGCCGGGCCCGATGCGCTCTTCGCCCGCTGTCCGGCCAGGCCCCCTCTCCGCTCGACGCGCCCGCTGGGCCCGGCGCATGGAGCGCCTGCTCGCCGCGCTCGGCTCGGCCTCGCTCTACGCCGGGTGCCCGAGCTCGCTGCCCCTCGATCCGCCGGCCGGCGCAGGCGGAGGCGACGGCTTCGGCGGAGGCGCGGCCGTCGCGTGCCCCGCGGAGCAGACGCTCTGCGGCGAGGTCTGCGCCGACCTCGACAAGAGCATCATCCACTGCGGATCCTGCGGCCACGACTGCCTCGGCGGCGCGTGCGCCGCGGGCAAGTGCCAGCCGATCACGCTCGCCTCGGGCTTCAACCAGCCCGATGGAATCGCCGTCACCGCGAGCGGCGCGTACGTGACCACCTACGGGGGCGGGACGGTGGAGCGGGTGCCGCTCGGCGGTGGCTCTCCGGTGACGCTGATCGGCGGCGAAGATCACCCGCACGGGATCGCCGTCGACGCGGACCATGTGTACTGGGCCTCCTCGGGCGCGCTCGGCGCGGTGCGCATGCTGCCGCTCGCGGGCGGAATCCCCGTGACGCTGCTCTCCGGCGTCGAGACCCCGTGGGAGATCGCGCTCGACGCGGCCAGCGTCTACGTGACCGTGCAAGGCGCGGGGACGGTGCTGCGCGTGCCGATCGACGGCGGGCCGACCACGACGCTGATCGCCGCGCAAGGCCAGCCTTACGGCGTCGCCGTGGACGCGACGTACGTGTACTTCGCGGCCAGGACGACCTCGTCGGTGAAGCAGGTGCCGCTCGCCGGCGGCAACCCGATCTCGCTCGCGTCGAACCAGATCTCCCCGCTCGAGGTCGTGACCGACGGGACCTCGGTGTACTGGACGACCGGCGGCGGCACCGTGGTGCGCGCGCCGATCGGCGGCGGCCCGCTCGCCGTCCTCGTCCCGGGCCACGATCCGCTCTCGGGCATCGCCGTCGACGCGAGCTTCGTCTACTTCACGGTGTTCGCCGAAGGCGGCAAGGTGATGAAGGTGCCCAAGGCCGGCGGCGACGCGGTGGTGATCGCCGAGGGCCAGGATCACCCGCGCTCCCTCGCGCAAGACGCAAAGGCCGTCTACTGGACCAACTACGTTGATGGTGGAGCGGTGATGAAGGTGGCCAAGTAAAGGCACCTTCAAAGTACCTGTCTCACCATCGCTCACTTCGTGTCGCGCACGGTGCGCGTCAGCACGAGGACCTCGGTCTTGCCGGTGGCGATCTTCAGCTCGTAGACGCCCGAGATGGCCTCGGCCCCGGCGCAGAGGCGATCGGAGACCACGTAGCGGGAGCGGCTCAGGCTGCTGTCGCCGCTGCCGCGATCGACGAGGCGCAGATCGAGCCCGCTCCCGCCGGTGTCGGCGGCGGCGATCACCTCGGTGCAGGTGCTCCGCGGCACCGTGAGCGGGAAGACCTTGAGCACGCCCGGCTCCAGCGTGATGGTCTGCGCGCGGTCGGCGTCGCTCGCGTCGGCGGGGCCTTCGCCTGCGCTCATCCGCCCGAGCAGGCGGGCCGCGCCGATCGGGTGGGCGGTGAGCACGGCGGGGGCGCTCTTGTCGCGGCGCAGCTCGATCGCGAAGGGGCCGGGGCTCTCCAGCGCCTCGACATCGACGCGCGCGGCGCCGCCCTTGCCGCATGCGAAGAGGGGCGCGGACGAGCCGCCGCGGGCCTCGGCGAGGAGCAGGCCCTTGTCGTCCCAGAGCTGCGCCGAGAGATCGGCGAGCGGCTTGCCGGCGAGGACGTCGATCCGCGCGCACCCCGAGGGGAGCGCGACGGAGAGCGAGGCCCGGCCGCCGGTGGTCGCGGTGCCGGTGCCGACCGATTTGGCCGCGGCGTAGGCCTTGCCCGCGAGGTCTTGATCGAGGGCCTTGCGCGCGCCGTCGAGGTCGAGGGACTGGCTCACTTGCACCACGCGCACCTTGGCCTGGATCTCGGGCAGCGCGCCCACCGCCGAGCGGCCGATCGTGATCGCGAGCAGCCCCTGCGACGATCGCGGCCGCGCAGCGATGGTGATGGGCGTCGAGGTCGCCGCGCAGAGCACCATCGAGCGATCGCGCCCGTGCTCGCGCCCGCGGCTGATGATCCGGCCCTCCGCGTCCTCGGCCACGAGCTCGAACGTGCCGATCTCGTCGCTCGGGCAGCCGAGGATGTCGAGGCAGCGGCCGGGCTCGATCGTCGCCGAGATCCGGGTCGGCGCGTGCGGGCTCATGGGCACGGCCACGCGGCGCACGTCGTCCCAGTGCGCGCCGATCGACGAGCGGTGGGCGCGGATCTTCGCCTCGAGGCCGGGCCACGCGTCGAGGCGGCCCGAGTCCTCGCCGGGGCGGCCGCGCACGCCCGCGGCTCGGGCGACCGCGTCGGCCACGCCCTGCGGCACGCGCTGGATGCCCACGCTCATCACGCCCGAGCCGGCCATCACCCGGGACGCGATGTAGAGGCGCCGCGGGTGCGGCGGGCAGATGAGGATCGCCGCCTCGGGCTCGGGGGACTCGTCGGCCGCGAAGGTGCTGCCGTCGTCGTCGTAGGCGAAGAGATCCGCGTCGACGATCGACGGCGACGCGCGCGAGAACGCGAGGAGGCAGTCGGCCTCCGGGATCTCCACGAACGCGCCGAGACGATCGCCCTCGGACGCGACATCGGCGCCGAGGATCTGCAAGGGGCCTGCCCCCGCGGCGCTGGCCGACGCCGCGAGCGCGCCGAGCCACGGCCGCCCGTCGACGCGATCGGCGAGGATGCGCGGCTCGTCGAGGCCTTCGCCGCGGGCGCAGGCGGCGTCGCGGGCGCGGGGCCGCTGCACGCGGTCAGGAGCGCGAGCAGCGCGCCGAGGCGGAGCGGAGAGCGGGGCGCGCGCATCAAGGCTGCTCGGCCCCCAGCGGCCAGAGGGCGAGGACCCACCAGGGCGCGCCGCCGCGCAGGTCGACCTCGAAGAGCGCGCTCCGCTCGGCCTCCGCGCAGAAGGCGACCGCCGCGCCCTCCGGCCGCTCGAGCGCGTCGCGCGAGGTCCGATCGCCCACATGCGCCGAGAAGCGGATGACCTTCGCCTCGCCGCGGATGAGCGCCACCGCGGCGAGGTAGCACCGGCCCGGCTCCACCTCCACCGGCACCTGGGTCGAGCCGCTCACGCCGACGGTCTCGTGCACCGGCAGGCCCCGCGGATCGGGCGCGTGCCGCTGGCGCAAGGCGCTCGCGAAGCCCGCGCGCGCCCTCGCCCCCCAGCGCACCGGCAAGCTCGGCGAGAGAGGCCACTCGGAGCGGAGGACGGCGACGTTCGTGGCACCGGAGGCGCCGGCGTAGACGATGTTGACCATCGTGACCTCCCCGAGGCAGAAGTCGAGGCGGGCGTCGGGCACGTCGGCCCGATCGCGGGCGAGCAGGCGGCCTCCCTCCTCGACGCGCGCCTCGGCGTCCACGTCGGTGATCCGCCGCGGCACGATCGCCGGCACCTCCGCCATCACCTCGATCCGGTGGCAGCCCGGGCCGAGCTCGATCGGGAGCTGGCCGGCTCCGCTGTTGGACGCGCGCGTGCTCGTGCGGAGCGAGCGGAGCGCGCCGTCGCTCCGGGCGCGCCGCTCCGCGCGGGCGAGGCGCTCGACGAGCGGACCGGGCTCGATCGGCCCACCCGCGTCGCCGCGCGGCGCCACGGGGCCGGCCGCGCGCTCCGGGAGCACGGCCTCGATGTCGGTGAGCGGTCGCGGCGAGCGGGCGGTCAAGATCTCCACCGCGCCCCGGGGAGAGACGAGATCGAGGCTGATCCGCGCCATCTCCGCGCGCGCCGCGCCGCAGCGGGAGAGCACGAGCGCGCCGCCTGCGCTGTGCATCGGCGCGTCCTCCTCGGGCGGCCGGAGGCCGAGCAGCGGCTCCGGCGCCGGCGGAGGCGGCTCCCCCACCGGCGTCGCGCCGAGCGCCGCCGTGAGATCGAGCGTGCGCGCGCCGAGCAGGCCCACCGTGAGGCATCCTCCGTCCTCCGCAGGCGCGCTCGCCGAAGGCGGGGCGAGCGACACCGTCCGGGCCCTGCCGCGCTCCAGGAAGAGCGGATCGAGCCGCGTCACCTCGGCGCCCTGGCTCCTCCACGCCATGGCGACCCGCTCCGCGTCGTCCTTCAGATCGGCCGCCGCAGGCGCCGCCGGGCCGAGGGTGAGGCCGGCGGCGAGCGCGACGGCCAGCGGGCGGGCGGAGCGGGGCACCGCGGGAGCATAGCCGGGCTCGGCGGATCGGTGCCAGATCGGGCGCGCTCGTCGATCGGGTGGACGCCCCGCCGCGCTTGCACCAGAGGAAGGATAGCCCAGAGACGCCGCCCTTTTCGCATGAAGCTCCGCGCCACCAACCTCGACAAGCTGCGCAACAGAACCTTCGACGTCCTCGTCCTCGGCGGCGGGATCAACGGCGCCGTCTCCGCGGCGGCCCTCTCGGCCCGCGGCGCGTCCGTCGCCCTCATCGACCGCGGGGACTTCGCCGGCTTCACCAGCCAGCAGTCGTCGAACCTCGCCTGGGGCGGCATCAAGTACCTGGAGGGCCTCGAATTCGGCCTCGTGCGCAAGCTCTGCCTCTCCAGGAACCTCCTGCTCCGGAGCTACCCGTCCACGGTGCAGGAGATCCGCTTCTACACGACCCACGAGCGGGGCTTCCGCCACGGCCTCTTCAAGCTCTTCCTCGGCACCCTGGTCTACTGGCTCTTCGGCAGCTTCTTCACCCGCCCGCCCCGCCGCCTCTCGCTCGCGACCATCGCCCGGGAGGAGCCGATCATCCGCCTCGACGGCTGCGACGGCGGCTTCGAGTACTCGGACGCGTACCTCCACGACAACGACGCCCGCTTCGTGTGGAACTTCATCCGATCCGCGCTCGATCACGGGGCGATCGCGGCCAACTACGTCGCGTCGCTGGGCGCTGTGCGCGAGGGCGACCTGTGGGTGACGCGCGCCCGCGACGAGGTGAGCGGTGAAGAATTCTCCCTGCGATCCCGGGCGATCATCAACGCGTGCGGGCCCTTCGTCGACGAGCACAACGCGCTCACCGGCGAGAAGACGAGGACGCACCACGTCTTCTCGAAGGGCATCCACCTGATCGTCGACCGGCTCACGCCGAGCAAGCGGGTGCTCACCTTCTTCGCCGACGACGGCCGCCTCTTCTTCGTGATCCCGATGGGCCCCACCACCTGCATCGGCACCACCGACACCAAGGTCGAGAGCCCGATCACCCACGTGACCGCGGAGGACCGCGCCTTCGTCCTCTCCAACATCAACAAGCGCCTGCGCCTGGGCGAGCCCCTCACCGAGGCGAACATCATCGCCGAGCGCTGCGGCGTCCGCCCGCTCGCCACCGAGGAAACGGGCGGCGCCGCCGACTGGGTGCAGATGTCGCGCAAGCACGTGATCGAGGTCGACGCTGCGAAGAAGCACCTCTCGATCTTCGGCGGCAAGCTGACCGACTGCCTCAACGTGGGCGACGAGGTCTGCGCGGAGATCCAGGCGCTCGGGATCGCGCTCCCCGAGCCCGCGCGGCGGTGGTACGGCGAGCCCCCCGCGGAGGTGCGCGACGCGTTCTTCTACCAGGCCGCGCGCATGGACCTCGACGCGCTGACCTCGCCGAGGTCGAGCGAGCCGCTCAGCACGCGGCTCTGGCGCCGCTACGGCGCCGAGGCCTTCGGCCTGCTGGAGAGCATCCGGGCCGACCCGGCCATGGCCGAGGTGCTGATCGAGGGCGCCGAGTACCTGCGCTGCGAGATCGAGCTCTGCGCCCGGCGGGAGATGGTGACGAAGCTGTCGGACTTTTTGCGCCGCCGATCGAAGATCGCGCTGGTGATCCGCAGGGAGGCGATCGCCGAGGCCCCGGGGCTCAAGGAGGCCTGCCGGATCTTCTTCGGTGATCGAGCCGAGGAGAAGCTCGACGAGTACCTCCGCGAGACGGCGCAGGCGGGCGCGGGCTGATCGGCGGCGCTCAAGAGGCGACGATCAAAGCTGTTCGGTCCGCGAATCGTCGGTCGGCCTCCCTCAAAATCGCTGAGGATTCCTCGGTCGACCTCCCTCGCTTCGCGGCCCTCTCGACGCTTTTATCGTCACCCCCTCAGGGACCGCCGAGCCGGCTCATCGCGTCGAGCGCGGCCTGCCGCAAGAGCCCCGCGTGGAAGAGGAGCAGCCCCGCGTGGCCGGTGTCGGCCCAGCGCAGCTCGCTCCCCGCCCAGTGCGCGTGGAGCGCCTCGGCGTGCTCGGCGAAGACGTAGCCATCCCTTTGAGCTGCAACGATCACCGCCGCGTCGGGCCGGCGAGGGCGAGGGTGGACGACGAGATCGGCGGCGCCGAAGATCTCGGCGATCCTCGCCCTGGCGCCCGCGACGCCGCCGTGGCCGCGGCCGAGCGCGTCGAAGTCGATGCCCGTCGCGAGCAGCCCGTCGTTGAACACGGGCACGCCCGAGCCGCCCGCCGCGAAGATCGCCGCGGCGATGGGGCGCGGCGTGACCGCGGCCACGAGCGCGGCCATGGCGCCGCCCATGGAGAAGCCGGTGATCCCGCGCCGATCGTAGCCCTCGGCCTCCAGCGCATCGAGGAGCGCGCGCGCCTCCTCGACCATCGCGAGGTTCATGAGGAGCTGCTCGCCGACCGTGCGGATCCACGCGCTCTTCTGCCCGGCCGGGCGGCGCGCGCCGTAGAGCGCGTTCTCCACGAGCACCACGCCGAGCTGCCCGGCCTCGACGAGCGGGCGGTAGAGCCGCGTCCGCATGCCGAAGCCCTCCTCGCCCGAGGCGCCGAGCACGACGTAGATCGGCGGGCGCCGCGCCGAGCTCGCCGCGCCCCGCGGGAGGAGGCGGCGCACCACCACTTCGCGGGACGCGGGCGGGAGCTCGGCGACGGGCGAGGTGAAGCGCCCGTCCTCCGCGTCCATGCGCCCCTCGGCGCGCACCTTCGACCAGGTCACGGCGACGCGCGCGGGCGCCTCCTCGAACCGCGTGGCCGGCCCGAGCCGCCCGAGCAGGGCCTCGTCGCCCCAGCCTTCTTTGAAGAGGCGCTTGCGCCCGGCGGCCCAGGCGGCGACGTGATCGAGCCAGTGCGCAGCCCGCACGCCGGAGGCCACGGCGGCGGCCCGCTCAGCCCTCGACCTTGGCGTCGGCGATGGCGAGCGCCGCGTCGAGGGCGGCGATGCCCTCGTCGATCTGCTCCTCGGTGATGATGAGCGGCGGCGCGATCACCAGGTGGCTGACCCACGAGAGCACGGTGACGCCGCGCTTCGTCATCTCGCCGGCCACCGCGTCGATCACGAGCGGCAGGCGCTTGGCCTTGTCCTGCGAGGTGTTGAAGGGCTCCTTCGTCGCGCGGTTCTTGACGAGCTCGACGGCCCAGAACAGGCCGAGGCCGCGCACGTCGCCGATGCACGGGTGCTTGTCCTGGAGGGCGCGGAGCTTCTGGCCCATCAGCTCGCCCATCTTGTTCACGTGGTTCATGATGTCGAGGCGGCGGTACTCGTCGATGGCCGCGATCGCGGGGGCGAGCGTCATCGGGTGCGCCTCGTAGGTGTGCCCGTGGGCGAAGAAGTTGTCCTCGAAGAAGTCGGCGATGGCGCGGCTCGTGGCGACCACGCCGAGCGGCATCATCGCGTTGGTGACGCCCTTGGCGGTGCAGAGGATGTCCGGCGTGACGCCCCAGTGATCGACGCAGAACCACTTGCCCGTGCGGCCCCAGCCCGTCATCACCTCGTCGGCGATGAGGAGCACGCCGCGCTTCTTCGCGTGCTCGGCGAGGCGGGGCATGTACTCGGGCGGCGGGACGAGCACGCCGTTGGTGCCGACGATCGGCTCGACGATGATCGCGGCCACGTTCTCGTCGTGGTCGATCATGTACGCGAGGTAGTCGGCGCACGCGGTGTTGCAGCTCGGGTAGCTCTGCCCGAGCGGGCAGCGAGCAGTTGGTCTCCGGGCCGAAGACGACGCCTGGGATCTTGCCCGTCGGCTCGATGAACCAGCGGCGGAGGTCGCCCGTGGCGGCGACGGCCCCGGCCGTGGAGCCGTGGTACGAGGTGTAGCGGGCGATGATCTTGTGCTTGCCGGTGTAGAGGCGGGCGATCTTGAACGCGGCCTCGTTCGCCTCGGTGCCGGAGGTGGCGAAGAAGAACTTGTCGAGCCCCTTCGGCATCACCTCGAGGAGCTTGACCGCGAGCTCGGCGCGCACGTCGCAGGTGTGGCCCGGGCTGATGAACGCGAGCTTCTTCGCCTGGGCGCAGATGGAGTCGATGATCGCCTGGTTCTGGTGCCCGAGGTTCGAGCAGACGAGCTGCGAGGAGAAGTCGAGGTAGCGCTTCCCCGACGCGTCCCAGAAGTAAACGCCCTCCGCCTTGGTGACGTTCATCGGCTTCCAGCCGCGCTGCGCGCGCCAGGTGCCGTACGTGTGCTTCGCGGTGAGCTCGGAGATGTCTTCGGGCTTGATCATGGCGGCGCATCCTAGCGAATTTCGCCGAGAAAATCCGCGGTCCTTTCGCGGGGGTGCGCTAGGATCTTCGAATGCGCATGGCTTTGCTCCCCGCGGCGGCCCTGGCGATCGCGATCGCCGCCTGCGGAGGTGATGGAAACGGGACGACCGGCAGCGGGGGGTCGACCACCGCGACGACCACCACGACCACGACGACCACCGCGACGACGACCACCACGACCACGGCCACCACCGGCACCGGAGGCATGGGCGGCATGGGTGGAATGGGCGGCGTGGGCGGCGCAGGCGGCCTGGGAGGAATGGGCGACCAGGCGAGGACGACGCTTTCGACAAGGCGGGCAGCGCCGAGCAACAAGGCCAAGGACAGGCGGAGCGGGCGGCGAGGCCGGCGCGGGCGGGCTCGGCGGCGGGCTACCCAACCTCGGCTGCCACTGGATGGGCCCCGAGGTCTGCGATCCCGGCTTCTACTGCGACGCGCCCGGGTGCGACGCGGGCACCTGCACCAAGAAGCCCGAGGCGGTGGCGATCGACAAGACGCAGAGCCCCGTGTGCGGCTGCGACGGGACGACCTACTGGAACGCCGACGTGGCCGCGCTCAACGGCGTGGCCACGCAGGCGATGTCCGGCGCATGCGCGGGCGGGAGCGTGCTCCCCTGCGACGACGCCACACCGTGTCCGCTCGGTTACCGTTGTAACCGGCCGGTGACGGACGCGAGCCAGTGCATGTCCGCCGGCCAGGGCGAGTGCTGGATCGTGCCTGTGCAGTGCGCGCTCGACGGCGAGAAGGCGCGCGCGTGCACGAACATGAACTGCGAGACGATCTGCTCGCTCATCCAGAGCCAGAACCCGTGGTTTGCCGACGGGAGCTGCCAGTAGGGCTGGGGGCGTGGGGGATGACGGAGACCGGTGGCTGCGCGGTCCGCTCCCTTCCGGTCGCGGTGCTGTTCCTGGTGGCGTGGGGGATGACCAGGGCGTGTGGCTGCGCGGGCTACTGGGTGATGGCCTTGATGTCGAGCATCTCCTCGACGCTCGGCACGACGATCAGGTCGCAGCGGCGGTTCTTCTGGCGGCCCTCGTTGGTGTCGTTGGTGGCGATGGGGTCGGTGTCGCCGAAGCCGGCGGCGCTCCAGTGGGCGACGGGCAGGGCGCCGTTCTTGTCGCCGACGAGGAAGATGAGCACCTCGCGGGCGCGCATCAGCGACAGGCCCCAGTTGTCGCGGAACACGCCGGCGAAGGGCTTGTTGTCGGTGTGGCCGGCGACCTGGTAGTCGCGGTTGAGCAGCGAGGGGTCGTTCTTGATGATCTCGGCCACCTTGAGGAGGATCTCCTGGCCCTCCTTGCGGAGCGTCTCGCGGCCGGAGTCGAAGAGCACGTCGCCGGGGAGCGAGATCACCATCCGGTTGTGGCGCACGTTGACGGCGAGGCCGAGCTTGGTCAGCTCGTCGAGCTTGCGCTTGAGCAGCTCGAAGCGGGCCTTGATGAGCTCGAGCTGGTGCGCGCGGGCCTTGTAGTCGGCGAGCGCGCGCTGCTGCTCCTCGACGGTGGCGTTGGCGGAGGAGAGCTTCTTGTTCGTCTCCTCGAGATCGAGGCCGGCGGCCCGCAGCTTCGCCTCGAGGTCGGCGACCCTGGCCTTCTCGGCCTCGAGGTCCTTCGTCACCTGGGCGAGCTTGGCCTGGGCGGCCTTGTGCTCTCCGTCGAGCTGGCCGTACTTGGCGAGCTGGGCCTGCCACTCTTCTTCCGAGTGGCCGCAGCCGGGCGCGACGAGCGCGAGGGCGGGCAGGAGCAGCGCAGTGAAGCAAAACGAGGTGGACCGTTGCATGAGCGGGGTCTCCATCGAGGGCGCCGCGGCGCGCCGCGGCCAGCCGGACGGGACGACGATACAGCACTCCTCCGGCAGGGCAAGAGCGGGGCAAACGCAGGTCGCGCGGCGCGGCCGGCGCGGCATGTCGAGCGCGCGGCGAGCCCGGTGCCTCCGAGGAGCGCCGGACGCGCATATTTCGCGTCCCAGGGTACGCGGGATCCACGCTAAGGATCGAGAGACATGGCGCACCGAATCACCTTGATCCCCGGCGACGGGATCGGCCCCGAGGTCGTCGAGGCCACCCGGATGATCCTGGAAGCGACCGGCGTCGACATCGAGTGGGATGTCCACCACGCGGGCCTGGAGGTGGCGCGCCTCACCGGCACGCCGCTGCCGCCCTCGGTGATCGACGCCGTGCGCAGGACGAAGGTCGCCCTCAAGGGCCCCGTGACGACGCCGATCGGCCAGGGCTTCCGATCGGTGAACGTGACCCTGCGCCAGACGCTCGATCTCTACGCCAACGTGCGCCCGATCCGCAGCCTGCCCGCCGTCGAGACGCGCTTCGGCCAGGTCGACATGGTGATCATCCGCGAGAACACCGAGGGCCTCTACGCGGGCCTCGAGCTGATGATCCTGCCGGGCGTGGCCCAGAGCATCAAGCTGACGACCGAGAAGAGCTCGACCCGGATCGCCGAGTTCGCCTTCCGCTTCGCCGAGAAGCACGGGCGCAAGCGGGTCACCATCGTCCACAAGGCGAACATCATGAAGATCTCCGACGGCCTGGCCCTCGACTGCGCCCGCCGCGTCGCGGCCTCGTTCAAGGGCACCGAGCTCGCCGAGATGATCGTCGACGCCGCGGCGATGACCATGGTGCGCGACCCGAACCGCCTCGGCGTGCTGGTGACCGAGAACCTCTACGGCGACATCCTCTCCGACCTCGGCGCCGGCCTCGTGGGCGGCCTCGGCATCGTGCCCGGCGCCAACATCGGCGACGAGGCGGCGATCTTCGAGGCGGTGCACGGCTCCGCGCCCGACATCGCCGGCAAGGGCCTGGCGAACCCGACCGCCCTCGTGCAGAGCGCCGTGATGATGCTCCGCCACCTCGGCGAGATGACGGCCGCGGACCGGATCGAGACGGCCTTGACCGACCTCTACCGCGAAGGCGAGGTGCGCACCCGCGACCTCGGCGGCACCGCGACGACGAACGACTTCACCTCGGCGATGCGCAAGAAGCTCCTGACCCCGCGAGCCTCTTGATCACGGCAACACAGCGGCACAACCGCCCGTTCCCGCTCCCGCTCCCGCTCCCGTTCCCGCTCCCGCTCCCGTCGCCGTCGCCCACTTTTCTGATTACGCTGGGGATGCGTGCTGGACCTGCTCCTCGAGTGGTGTGCCGAGGCCTTCGGCGTGACGGTGCGGAGCCGCCTCACCTACCTGCTCATCGGCACGCTCCTGCTCATCTTCCTCGGGGTGGTGATGATGGAGGGCCTCGGCCCCGAGGGCTGGCTCCTGCCGCTCGCGCTCGCCGCGCTGGCCTTCTGGGCGGCCCGCTCGGTGCTCGCCGCGCGGACGAAGCTCTGGCGCGCCGCCTGCCTCGACCTCGACGATCCCCGCCAGGAGCCGGGGCCCTTCGCCGATCGCGTGCTCCTGCCGCCCTCGGCGACCGCGCTGCACCGCCTGTCCCACGCCGTCAACGATGTGCGACGCGGGCGCTTCACCGAGGCCACCGAGGCCCTGCCCTTCATCGATCGCGACCTGCTCCGGGCCGAGGAGAACCAGCTCCTCGACGCGGTGCGCGCGCTCATCTCCCTCGGCCTCGGCGACTCGCAGCGCGCCGCGCGGCAGGCGGTGGCCGCGCTGCCCACCGGGAGCGAGGAGCTCGACGGGAGGCTCGGGCGCACGGTGGTGAGCGAGGCGTGGAACGACCCGGCCCGGCTCGCCGCGATCTACGAGGCCTGGGAGCGCGCCGGGCTCCACCACGACCGCAAGGGCTCGCTCGGGCGCTTGCAGCGGCTGACGCGGCTCCGCATCGACACGAGCGCCCTCGAGCGGGTGCACGGGGAGGAGGCGCGGGCGCTCTCCGACGAGGCGCGGCTCATCGGCGACGACGATCTGGCGAACGAGCTCGACGCGCGGGCCCGGCAGAGCGTGTACCGCTGAGCGCCCGGGCGGCCCGCCGCGCGGGGCCTCGTTCGCGGCGGACGCGGCTGATACCGTGATCGGATGGCGCCCCACAGCAGGCAATCGCCGGGCTTCGTGCAGCTCCGGCACGAGGCGATGACGCGCCTCTTCTCGGACTTCTCGGTCGCCCGCGTCGTGGCCGCGACCCTCGCCATCGTCGTCACGCTCGCGGTGTCGATCGCCGACGGCGCGCGCTTCCGGCTCGTCGGGCTGGCGATCCTCGGCGCGGCCGGGCTCACCTGGGCCCTCCTGGAGCAGCGGCGCTTCCGCCGGCGCGGCGCCGTCGATCCGCGCGACGTCTCGCGCAACATCGGCGGCGTGGCGCTCATGCAGCTCGCCGTCGTCTTCCTGCTCGGCGGCATCGAGAGCCCCCTCTTGCCGTTCATGGCGGCGGTCGCGCTCATCGTCGGCCTGCTCGCGACGAGGCGCACCTCGACGCTCCTCGTCGCGCTCCAGATGACCGCGATCTGGGGCTTCGCCTGGCTGCGCATCCGCGGCGTGACGCCGAACCTCGTGCCCAGCGTCTTCGGCGGAGAGATCCACGCGCCCACCGATCCGGCCCGGTTCTACGCGACCGCGACGTTCATGAGCGTCGTCCTGCCGGCGTCGCGCGCCATCGGGGCGCGCATCCGCGCGTCGATGGACGAGGGCATCGACGCGACGATCACCGCGCGCGACGAGGCGCTCGCCGCGTACGGCGAGCAGATGCGCGAGCTGACCGCCTTCTCCGCCGAGATCGCGCACGAGCTCAAGAACCCGCTCGCGAGCGTGAAGGGCCTGGCCGCGCTCGTGAGCCGCGAGCTCGACGGCAAGGCGGGCGAGCGGATGGGCGTGCTGCGCCGCGAGGTGGACCGCATGCAGGGCATCCTCGAGGAGCTGCTCGACTACACCCGCCCCGTCGTCCCGCTCTCGTGCGAGCGCTCGGATCTCCGCGCGCTCGCCGAGGAGGTCGCGACGCTCCACGAGGCGATGGCCCGCGATCGCGGCCTCCGGCTCGCCGTCTCGGCGCCCGCGGAGGTGACCGTGGTGTGCGATCCTCGCAAGGTGAAGCAGATCCTCGTGAACCTGGTGCAGAACGCGGTGCATGCGAGCCCGCCGGAGAGCGCGATCGAGATCGCCGTGGCGCCCGCCGAGCATGGAGCGTCGATCGCCGTGCTCGACCGCGGCCCGGGCCTCGACGCCTCCGTCGCCGGGCGGGTCTTCGAGGCCGGCGTGACCACCAAGCCGCAGGGCTCGGGCCTCGGGCTCACCGTGGCGCGCGCCATCGCGCGGCAGCACGGCGGCGAGCTCACCCTCGATCCGCGCGACGGGGGCGGCCTCGCCGCGCGCCTCACGCTGCCGCGGAGCGCCGCCCCCGGGGAGGCGTCGTGAGCCCGCGCGCGCTGGTCGTCGACGACGACGCGGGCGTCCGGTACACGCTGCGCGGCGCGCTCGAGGACGCGGGCCTCCACGTGGAGGAGGCGAAGGACGGCGCCGAGGCGCTCTCGATCCTCGCCGCGCGCCCGTTCGACCTCGTGGTGAGCGATCTGCGCATGCCGGGCGTCGACGGCCTCGCGCTCCTCCGCCGCCTGCGCGAGGGCCCGCGGCCGCCGACCTTCATCCTCGTCACGGCCCACGGCTCGGAGCGCCACGCCGTCGAGGCGATGAAGCTCGGCGCCTTCGACTACTTCAAGAAGCCCTTCGACCTCGACGAGCTCTGCGCCTCCGTGGCGCGCGCGGTCGACGCCGTCCGCCTCCGCGCCGACAACGAGCGGCTCACCGGCGAGCTCCACCTCGCCCGCTCCCTCCTCTTCGCCTCGCCCGCGATGAGCCGCCTCTCGGTGCTCGTGCAGCGCGTCGCAGCGCGGGACGTGACCGTGCTCGTCTCGGGCGAGAGCGGCACCGGCAAGGAGCGGGTGGCCGACGCCATCGTGCGAGGATCGCCCCGGGCCGCGCGCCCCTTCGTGCGCTTCAACTGCGCCGCCCTCTCCACCGAGCTCGCCGAGGCCGAGCTCTTCGGCCACGCCAAGGGGGCCTTCACCGGCGCGCAGCGCGCGAGGCCCGGCCTGTTCCGCGAGGCCGACGGCGGCACCATCCTGCTCGACGAGGTGGGCGAGCTCGACCTCACCGTGCAGGCCAAGCTCCTGCGCGTGCTGCAGGAGGGCGAGGTGCGGCCCGTCGGCGAAGATCGCCCCGTGCACGTGGACGTGCGGGTGATCGCGGCGACCCACCGCGACCTCGGAAAGCGCGTGGAAGAGGGGACCTTCCGCGACGATCTGCGCTACCGGCTCAACGTCGTGCACCTCGTGATCCCGCCGCTCCGGGACCGCCCGGAGGACATACCGCTCCTCGGCCGCCATTTCCTCGAGCGCGCCGCCGAGCGCTTCGGCGTGCGCTCCCTGCGGATCCCGGACGAGCTCTTCGCGCGCCTCGCGCGCCACCCCTGGCCGGGGAACGTGCGCGAGCTGGAGAACGCCATGGAGAGCCTCGTCGCGCTCTCCCCCGACGGCGAGCTCGACCTCGCGCTCCTCCCCGACGGCGCCCCCGCCGCGGGCGCACCCGCGCCGCACGCCGGCCTGAAGGAGCGCGTCGACGCCTACGAGCGGGGCCTGCTCATCGCCGCGCTCGCCGCGACCAAGGGCAACCGCTCCGAGGCCGCCCGCGCGCTCGGCATCAGCCGCGCGACGCTCCACGAGAAACTGACGAAGCACGGGATCGCCGCCGAGGAAGGGCGATAGGCCCGCTGTCCGGTTTTCCGGCGCTCCCTGTCCGGGAGTCCTGACACCGACGCGCCGCGACCACGGGATCTCCGCGGCAAACGCGGTGGTCTGCCCGTTGCAGACGCGCCGCGACAGGAGGAACACCGATGCACCGATCCCCTTCGATCCCCGCGTCTTTCTGCCCCCGCACCGCCCTCGTCCCCCTCGGCTTCGCGCTCCTCGCAGGCTGCGCGATCGGCGAGACCGCGCCCGACCCCGCCGTCGAATCGTCCGCGAGCGGCGTCTGCTCCGCGCCGCCCCAGTACACGAACCTCACGACCGCGCTCCCCGGCGAGTGGCCCAAGTTCAAGCGGGATCTCGGCAACCACGGCGTCGCCGAGGGCGCGGGCTGCGTCAACCCGGCCGCCCCCGCGACGAAGTGGATGACGAAGATGACCGGCGACGCCGTCCCCGGCACGGCGAGCGGACGAAACAACTCCGGACCGCTCATCGCCACGATCGGGGGGATCAAGACCGTGTTCGTCTCGGTGCGCGGCGGTTGCAACACCGCGGGCACCTGCTGGAGCATGCCCAGCGACGACAGTCTGCCCCACGGGATGGTCTACGCCGTCAACGGCGTGGACGGCACGATCCGATGGCAGACGGAGCTCGACGTCCGCAGCGGGCCTGGCTTTCTCACCGGCTCGATCCTCGAGCGGCTGTCCGCCGACATTTATGCTCCCACCCTCGCCGACGTCGACGGCGACTGTCGCCGCGAGCTCATCGTCAACGCGAGCGACGGCCGCTACGTGTTCGCGATCCGGACCGAGACCGACGCCACCGGCGCCGCCGGGACCATCAAGTGGATCCACCGCTTCGAGCGCGAATCCGACAAGAGCGAAGCCGCCCCCGCGGTCGTGGACATCGACGGAGACGGGCGCATGGACGTGCTGATCGGCGTCGACGGGGGCCCAAACCCTGCGAGATACTACGCCCTCAACGGGGCAGACGGCACGCTCAAGGGCCACCCCTTCCAGGAGTCGAGCACGCGCGCCGACAGGGACCTCGCCCTGCGCCAGCAATACAACAAGCCTTATCCGCTCGGTGTATCCTGTGCCAACGTGAACAAGCTCGACTCGTCGAGCCCGATGGTGGACGTGGTCGAGGGCAAGCCGACGATCTTCGCCGGATCCTGGAGCGGCTTCTTCTATGGCCTTCAGTGGACCGGCGACCCGCAGAATGGCAGCCTCGTGGCCGCGTATCAACACGACCTCGGCCCGGCGCTCGACGGCGGCGACTGCATCGTGCGCAAGGTGCGGAGCGGCGCCGTGTCGATCCCCACCTCCCAGGCGGGCTATCCCGAGATCCTCTTCGGGCACATGAAGGTCGGCTTCACGACCCAGAATCCGCTCGTGCTCGGCGATCAGAACATGACCGATTTCCGGGGCTCCGAGCTCCGCGTGCTGCTCGCGGGCGGCGGTCAATTCACGCCGATCCGCGATCTTACCATCCCTGGTTGGAAGTCGACGCCGAGCGCCATCCCCGCCGCGCCCGGCTCGAGCGCCTCGCTCGTCGCGGGCGGGAGCGTGTACGGCGGGTACTTCCTGAGCGTCGACCCATCACTCCGCAAGAGCGCGGGGGGCGGCGTGACCACCAATCGCGTGTGGGGCAATGATGGTACTCCCAGCAACACCTATGGTGACGGCGACGGCGACTGGGGTGGCAACCGCTCGTCCCCGGCCTTCGCCAACATCGCAGGAACAGGCGAGATGATGGCCGTGCTCGGCGTCGAGGGCGCCGACCGCCCGGGGCTCGCCTTCTTCTCCGCCGCCACCGGCGCGCTCCGTGGCGCCTGGAGCCCGCCCGCCAGCGCCCCCGCGCCCGGCCCTTCGAGCCGGCCTGCCTCCGATCGCCTGCCCTTCTACGGAGTAGCCTCCGGCCCGGCCGTGGGAAACATCGACGGCGACGCTGCCTTGGAGATCGTGACCTTCGGCCTCGACGGCGTCCTCTACGCCATCGACGGAACCTGCCAGACGCCCTGATCGACCCCGCCGCGCCCGCGCTCGATATTCCGACTTGGCCGTTCGTAACGGTCATGACGTTGAAACGCGCCGAGGCTGTACCATCGCGCGGAGATCGGATAAGACGGTCTCTTCAGCCAGAGGAGGTGTCTATGCGATCGTCCCGAGATCTCGTGCAATGTCTCGCGCTCACCGCGGTGGTCTCTCTCGGCGGCTGCGTCGAGCAGGCCCCGCCCGCGCCGGAGCGGGTGGAGTCGAGCGCCGCCGCGGTGCAGTCGCCTGGCCCGCAGGCGGAGGCGTTCGCGAGCGACGTCGCCGACGCGATGATCGATCGGCTCGTCGCGCTGCTGTTCCGGGAGTTCGCCGTCACGACGGCGGAGAACGCCGCCGTCGGCAGCGCCGCCATCAGCAACGTCTTCCACGACGACAACCCGACGATGCGGCTCGTCGGCGACGTGGGCCCGCTGCAAGACGGTAACCTGCCCCAGGACAGCTTCGAGGCCGACGCGCTGGCCGCCGCGAAGCAGGGCCAGAATTTCTCCGCCACCGAGAAGGTCTCGGGGAAGTGGTACGTCCGTAAATCCCTCGCCGTGAGCGTCGAGTTCTCTTCTTCGTGCGTCCACTGCCACAGCAACTTCACCAACCTGAGCAACCCCTGGGTCGGGGCGCTCATGGTGCGGGCGCGCGTGCCGGACTGACCGCGGGCTGTCGGCGCGCGGCGCCGCGCGTCGAGCGCCGGCGCCATTTCCAAGCTCGCCCATTCCGTCCGGGCGTCCCATTGCAACGCGATTCTCGCGCCCGCGCCGGAGGGGGTATGCTCTCGGCATGGACGCCTCGACGGCAGCCATCGACAGCCAGCGGCTCCTCCGCTTCGCCCGCGATCTCCAGCGCGTGACCGATTTCGACGCGCTCGTGGCGGTGATCCAGCGCGAGATCGGCGAGGTCGTGGGGTACGCGCACACCTGGCTGTGCGTGCTCGAGCCCGACCTGTCGCATGCGCGCGTCCTCTCCTACGCCGGCGACCGGGAGCCCATCGTCTGGGAGCGCGCCCAGCGCATCCCCGTCGCGGGCGATCCGATGATGGAGGAGATCCTCCGCGGCGACGCCCCGGTGGTGGTGACCGACGCGCGCTCCGACCCGCGCACCAACAAGGACATCGTCGCGGCGCTCGGCAACCGCACCATCGTCAACGTCCCGCTCGCGGTGATCGACGGCCCGCTCGGGTGCCTCGGCACCGGCACGTTCGGCGACGAGGGCGTCCGCCCGCCGACCCAGGGAGAGCTCGCCTACCTCACGGGCATGGCGACCCAGGTCTCGGTGGCGATCGCGCGGATCCGCTGGCTCGACGAGCGCGCGGCCCTCGAGCGCGAGCGCGCGGCCGTGCAGCGCCGGATGCTCGTGGCGCAGAAGATGGAGAGCATCGGGATGCTCGCGGGCGGCCTGGCCCACGACCTCAACAACCTCCTGATGATCGTGCTGCTCGGCGCGGACCGGCTCGGCAAGAGCCCGCTCGCCGAGCCGCAGCGCGCCGATCTCGACGCCATCGCCTCGTCGGCGCGGCGCGGCGCCGCGCTCACCCGCCAGCTCCTCGACATCAGCCGCCCGCGCCCCGACAAGATCGAGGTCGTCGATCTCCGGCACCGCCTCGCCGATCTCGTGGCCCTGCTCCGGCGCGCGCAGCCCGAGACGCAGTCCGTGGAGCTCGTGGAGGGCGGCGGGCCCGCGCTGGTCGCGGGCGACGCGGCGCAGCTCGATCAGGTGTTCATGAACCTCTGCGTGAACGCGCGCGACGCGATGCCCGACGGCGGGCGGCTGCGCATCGAGATCGCCGAGGCCGAGCTGCGCGAAGCGTACCTGGAGGCGTACCCCTGGGCGCGGGCCGGGCGCTACGTGGTGGTGACGGTGAGCGACACCGGCCGGGGGATCGCGCCGGCGATCATGGAGCGGATCTTCGAGCCGTTCTTCACCACCAAGGAGCCCGGCAAGGGGACGGGCCTCGGGCTCTCGGTCGCCTACGGCGTGGTGCGCCAGCACGGCGGGGTGATCCACGCGTACAGCGAGCCCGGCCTGGGCACGACGATCAAGGTGCACCTGCCCGCCCACGAGGCCGGCGAGGCGCCGCGGATCGAGCAGCTCGCGGAGCCGCCGCCCCTCGGGAGCGAGCGGATCCTGGTGGCCGAGGACGATCCGGGCGTGCGCTCGGCCATCGTGCGGATCCTCCGGGACGCGGGCTACTCGGTGACCACCGCGGTCGACGGCGCAGACGCGATCGCAGCCGTGCTACGCGAGCGCTTCGATCTGGTGATCCTCGATCTCGTGATGCCGAAGCTCGGCGGCGCGAAGACCTACGAGCAGGTCCAGGAGCTCCGCCCGGGTCTGCCCTGCCTCTTCTCCACGGGCTTCTCCGCCGAGGCGCTCCCGAGCAGCCTCGAGGCGAGCGCCGCCATCGAGCTGCTCCACAAGCCCTACGATCCCGACCGGCTGTTGCGCGCCGTCCGCCGCGCGCTCGATCTGCGCAAGGGCTGAGGCGACTCAGGTACGCCGAGCTCGCGCAGTCGATCGCAGCCCCAGGCATTCGGGAGTCGTCTTGGGGTGGGGAATGCGCCCTTTCGGAGCAGTCATGACTACCGGAGGGTTGCCGATGATGTGGTCGACCTGATGGGGTAGAATCGACGCGGATTGAGGAAGCCGGCAGTATTCACATGCGCCCTGCGCGCGCCGCCGGACCAGGTCCCGCGCATCGTTCGAGAGCTTCACGACGCCGCACGTAGCGTCCAGAGCTCCTCGGTCTGGAGCTTGAGAAGGCTCAGCATGTCATTCAAGCGGACGACCTCCGAGTACTCCTTGTGCTCATCAGGCGTGAGAACGCCCTCCGTGCTCTTCTGCGCGAGCTCCTCGACGCGCGGGGCGAGATCCTTCCTGACGGCGTCGAGCGCCGCGTCGAGTTGCTCGAGAGCTCGCTGTTCCATGGGGTTCTCCGTCTTACCTGACCATTCATCAGATCTCCAAAACCTCGGGGATTTGTGGAGGCGCGCTGCTAGACCCCACCCCCGGCCCCTCCCCGCATGCGGGGAGGGGGATCAGGTCACGAGGGCATTCTTCCCTCTGATCGAAGTAGATCTCCTCCCCTCCCCGCACGCGGGGAGGGGCTGGGGGTGGGGTTTCAGGCAGGGCGATCCAGAGCTTTCAGGACCTCGCCCGCGGAAATGTAACGAATGCTCAGTCCGTCTTGCAGTCCCGGCAGTATGCCACCCCTCTGCCTTCGCCACAAGCTCCCCCCAGGAGGAGGAGCGCACGAGCTCCGCGCCGGATAGGGTTACTCGGATGGGAGGAGGGAGGAGCAGAGCGGCGCGACGACGACGGCTCCTTTCGTCCCTATCTGCTCTTAATTTATCCCTTTACGTGCGGTGTTCGAATGGGTTGATCTCATCAGCTCCGTCTAAACTTGGCGTTGTATCCGATTGGCTTCCTCTGCAGCTAACGTGACCGCGGTGTGCCGCGGGGCGCCCTGCCTAGCGGAGCGAGGCTCGGCGCGCCGTCGGATGCAGCGCCTGGTTCGGAGGCACTCACATGCGACTCGACGGTCGACACGGCCGCTCCGCCACTTACACCCGTCAGGACAGCGAGAACTTTCCCCTCGTCGCGCCAGGCGCCGTGCACATGAACATCCCCGCGCCCGACGCCACGCCCCAGAGCGTTTGCCGCGTGGCGTCCCAGGACAGCGCACCAATCTCGGGCGGGGCGGAGCCGTCGATGCCGTAGATCTCGAAGAGGGTCATCGCCGCACCGGAGGCGTCGACGCGCACGACCCGCGACGCTGCGCGCTCTCTCTGCGCGCAGAGGAGCGCGGCGTCGCTCGACGCGCCCTGGAAGGCGATGGGGCCGAGCGTGAAGCGGCGGTCTTCGAGCACCTCCAGGGCCTGGACGCGCGCGAAGGGCTCCTCCCGCCCCCGGCTGAGGAGGACGTAGCGCCTGTCGACCACGAGCGCGGCGGCCATGCCGGCGACAGCGATCTCCACCGAGGCGCCCGGGCTGATCTCCGGCTCGATGGCGCGGTACGCGATCTCCCGACCGTCCCGCGTGACGTACACGCGCTGGGCGCCCGGGACGACGCTCGCGACCGCGATCCCCCGCCGTCGTCGGAGGCGAGGGCGTCCGCGGGGCCCAGCGGGAGCGTGTTCGCGCCCGACATGTCCGGCCTCATCCGGAGGAGCTTGCCGTCGTCGCGCCGGGCCCAGAGCGAGCACGGGCCGGTTGCACCGCCCCAGGCGAGGTGGGTGAACCTCGATCCCGGCCTCTGGGAATCGATCTGGATGATCTGCTCCTCTTTCCCGACCCCCACGAAGACCGCGAACGCCTCGCCGGCCGCGACGGCGTACTTCCGCGCTCCGCGAGGCTCGGCGGCGACGGCGTGTGCCGGCCCGAGCTCCTCCGGCAGCGGGCACATGCCGATGCTCTGCGTTCCGGGCCGGATCATGTAAACGTTCGTACCGCCGGCGATGACCAGGCCGCCTCGGGCCTCGACGGACCTCGCGCCGTGCTGGTGCTCCTCGGGGAGGACGAAGCCGCCTTCCCACTCTTCGGCACCGCGCCTCGGAAGCTCCGGCTTCCTCATGCCCGAACGCTGCGCGAAGGCGGCCCCGCCGTCAAGGCGCCGCAGCTCCGAGAGGCTCGGCGCGGTAGGAGCTGCTCCTTCGGGCACTGGACGGCGCGACGGGCGTGGATTCGAGCTTTGCATCGGTCCCTTCTCGGCCCAGGATCTGGCGGTCTCCTCCTCCCGGTGGCGAGGAGTGAGGCGGCGCCCGTCGATGACCGGTAGCTCGCGTTCGACTGGACGAAGCCCGCGCGCCCGCTCCTGCTTCTCGGGGCGCAGATCGAGCTGTTCCGAGCGTCCTCTTCGTTGACAGCGCACGCGGGTCCTGCTCCGCTGTCGAGGCCATGCGAGCGACGGCGCCGCTCTTCATCATCATGTTCGCGACCACCGTGCTCGTTCCGCGGACCGCCGACGCTGACGCGGCGCCATCCCGCGACCAGTGGTGGGACGTGTGCCCAGCAGAAGGCGTTGGCGCCTTGTGCACGACGCGCGAGGGCGAGCCGGGCACGTGCGCGATCGTGCGAGGTCCGCCCTACGCACGGGGGTACACCCGACTGCTGTGTCTGAGTCACGCGGAGAAGGCACGCGGTTACCGCGAAGGGTGGCTCGTGGAGCGCAGCGTCGCGTTGTTCACGTTGGCAGTCGGTGCGCTCGCCGTCGTGGCCCTGTGGGTTCGCCGCCGCCCTCGAGCACCCGGCCGGGTTCGAGGCGCGTCTGGCCACTACCCATGCGGGGCGAGGACGCCGACCTGAGGGGAGGACCGCCCAGACCGGCGTGCAGCCGCTTCAGCCCGGTGAACGCTTGCGGGTCTGCCGCCCGGACGCGCGGAGCGCGGCTGGGTCGGCAGCAGCCGCGGGTTGGGCGGCTTTCTCGTGCCGCAGGTGATCCGTTTGTGAGCATTGAGCTCTTCTTGCACGTTGAGATCCACATCAAGGCGTAAGTTGGTTGGCTCCGGCCCTCTAGGGAAACCGTGGGAGCCCGAGGTAGTGTCCCCGTTCATGATGCTGAAAGAATGGGGTGCTGACTAGGCGTGTTGCTTCTGCGCGCCCCGCATCCGAAAGTTGCCAGACCGCGTACGGCGAAATACGCTCTAGCAGTCCTTCATCCTTGAGCTTCTGACGAACCCATCCAACGTGAGCGTCCCACTTCTTGCCATTACCATCGGAGCGCAGTTCCTCCCGCTCATCATCCGACAGCTTGGCAAAGTCTGCCAGTGGACGAGGGGCCTTTATGGATCGCAGACTACCAGGAGGTTCGCCCTTGAGCAGGATGAGGATCAGCAATGGCGCCTTAAGGTCATCTTGAGCAGGGAACATCACGACTCCAAATCTGGGTTAACGCATTCCATCAGCGGACATGGCAGTGACACGGCTTGTGAAGTATCGACGAATTAATCGGCAACGCAAAAGGTGTGAGCCGAGCGGGACTCCGAAGGCTCGGCCAGGCACTCCGGGCGTCATTTTGCAACAAATGACTCGTGGCTGCCAAATCGAACCGTAATCTGATGCGTCTTCGAATCGAAGATCCATTCTGCCATCCTGGGGTGCCGCTCGCCATCAGGAGTGAGCAGACCAAAAGCGCGAAGAACGTCCGTTACCCCAGCAATGTACCTTCTATCGCGTCGGTATTGATACGGCTTGAACGTGGTGTGAGGCGGGAAAGCGACTTCGACGACCTCAACGTCTGGCTGCAAAAGCTCGTCAAATTCCCAAGGCAGACTGATTATCCGTGCTCGGATATCGTTAGCTGTGACCGTCTTAACAAAGCGGCGATCGTCCGATTTTGATAGTGCTGTGCTCTTGGAGGGCTTTGCATCAGGCAGCTGGCCGAGTGCGGCGAGAAGATAGTCTCGAGCGAAGATTGGTCGGAATCGGAACCCGAGTTCATGGTCGATGCATTGACCAACAAGTTTGTGTCCATCGATCAAGATAATCGGACGTGTCAAGTCTTGGTCGACGAACTTCTCGGTGTCGCTAGTAAACCGACCCGTCGTAATGAAGAGGCCCTTCTCGTTGGGGCCCATGACTCCACGAAAGGCACGCACGCCTTCAATTGAGACGGCACGGTTCGGAGCGAGTCGTTTCGCCTGAACGATATACTTGATCTCATCGACGCGTGAAAGCTCTTCAAGTCCTGGACGTCGGGCGGTGAGGTCGATGCCGCCGTCTCGTGAATACTTCGTAACCGCGACGTCCTCAAGACCCATCCTGTTGAGCAGAACCTTAAGAAATGCCTCGAACTCGGCTCCGGTAGGGAAGGAGTCGTAGAGCGCCTGAAGCAATTCGCGAGCTTCATCGACAGTCGGCTCAATGTACATGAATCGCGCTACCCTTCGCTCAGCTTGTGGTGCCAAGGATCACCTGCCACATTCGCGTCGTCAAGCACCAGTTGCTCACAACCTCCGACCCGCGTCGGACGCGCGTAGGAGCTCAAGTGTCGCCGTCGATGTCCGCCCAACGTCGCGATGACCTGCGCATCCCCGGGACGGCTGCCGAACCCCTGCAGATCCGGGATATGCCCGCCCGTCCTCCCTTCTCGGGCTGCCGAACCCCTGCAGATCCGGGATAGGCCCGCCCGCCATGGCTGCCGAACCCCGCAGATCCGGGATAACCGCGCCTGTTCCTGGGCTGCCGAACCCCTGCAGATCCGGGATAGGCCCGCCCGCTCTCTTCCTCCGACTGCCGAACTCCTGCAGATCCGGGATAGGCCCGCCCGCCGTGGCTGCCGAACCCCTGCAGTTCCGGGATAGGCCCGCCCGCCGCGACTGCCGAACCCCTGAAAATCCGTCGTTCGCCAGCACCCTCCAAGAAAATCGACCGACCCCACGCAACGTTCGGGCTCGTGGTGCCGATAAATCCTTGTAGGCAGCGCCCCCAAACCCAACCTCACCCACCGCAAGGACCATGCCATGACTCTCCTTGACGCCGTTCGCGCCACCCTTCGTCGCCTCCACTACTCCGACCGAACCGAGGAGGCCTATCTCCACTGGATCCGCGAGTTCATCCGTTTTCACCGAGGCCGCCACCCTCGGGACCTCGGCCCGTCCGAGATCACTGCCTTCGTCAACCACCTCGCCGTCGAACGCCAGACTGCGGCCTCCACCCAGAACCAGGCCTTCTGCGCCGTCCTCTTCCTCTACAAGTGCGTCCTCGACATCCAGGTGCCAGCCCTCGAAGGCATCGAGCGCGCCTAGCGCCCCGAGCACCTCCCGACCGTCCTCTCTCGCCGGGATGCGTTCGCCGTCCTCGACCAGCTTGAGCCCCCCTTCCGCCTCATCGGCGAGATGCTCTACGACGCCGGCCTCCGTCTCCTCGAATGTCTCCGCATCCGGATCAAAGACATCGACCTCGAACGCCACCCGATCATGGTCCGCCGGGGCAAGGGCGAGGTGGACCTCCCGCGCGACCAACAGCTTGCGCTTCCAACAAAAACAGACATTTGGAACCGCGCGCGTGAGCAAGCGGATTCCCGCCTTGCCCTCCAGGGCGCGGCCCTGCTGGGTCGACCGTCCGCTTGCTGACGCGCGCGGTTCCAACGCGTGTGCTTTCACGGCTGAACAAACGGATCGATGTTCCAGGGGTGCTGACCCGGACTCCACGCGGCTCACCTCAGCGGCTCGTCCCGCCTTCCCACCGCGCTGTCTGCTCTCGACCCCAGGGCTCACCCCTTCGATGCAACCCGAGCCCCCTTCTCCCTGTCAACCCGAAACGTCGGACCGCGAACACCCCGGGGCAATCTCGCGCCCGGGGCGGGCGGCGAACCGGCGGGGCACCGATCCACGATCGACGCCCCGCCTCCTCCTGCATCATTGAACGACGTAGGTGAGGACCTGGCTCCACCCATGCGCCCCCTTCCGGTCCGCGAAGCGCACCCGGAAGCCGTAGCTCTGCGTCGGGATCAACCCCTCGAAGGCCATGTGGCCGTACGGGGTCAAGGGCGCTGAGATCCAAGTCGTCCCGCCGTCGCTGCTCGACTGCCACTCGTAGAGCACCTTCCCCGTCGCGCCGGCCGCGAGCACCCCCGCGTTGAAGAACACGTGGACCGCGCCGGAGGGCACGTCCTGCTTCGCCCGGAGGAACGGCTTCACGTACGTGGTCGTCCCGGCCACGATCATCCCCGCCGCCTCGATGATCACCGGCGCCTGCTCGGGGCTCGCGTCCGCGAGCGACTGCACGTACGCGCGCTCCATCTCCAGCCCGGTGACGAGCTCCGCGGCCTTCACGTTCCGGGCCCCGACGGCCCTCTTCGCCCGCGTCAGCGCGAGCTGCTGGGCCGTGTCGAAGGCCATGACCTCGTCGAAGATGTCGGGTGAGCCAGAGAATCGAGGGCTCCGGCAGGTGAAACCGAAGAGCAGGCGATGGAACGCGTCGTTCCACGAGGTGGATCGAGCGCTCCACGCAAGAGACGAGGCGTTCCGCTCCCCGTGCGACGCCTTCACCTCATGGAGCCGGCGGCGCAGGTCATGCGGCTGGCGCGGCAGGTCGAGGAAGACGGCGCTCCACTTCCTGGCCGACGCCTTCACCTCGCGGGATCGAAGGGGAAGGCGATGGACCTCGGTGGACAGGCCGAGGAAGACGGCGTTCCACGCCCTCGACGACACCTTCACCTCGTGGAACCGAGCGCGCAGACGATGGGACCGGCTCGGCAGCTCGTGAAAGACGGCGCCCTGCTCCCTTTACGAGGACTTCACCTCGCCGAACCGAGCGCGCAGGTCGTGGAAGACGGCGTTCCGCCCCCTGCACGACGCCTTCACCTCGTCGGATCGAAGGTGCAGGCGATGGTACCGGCTCGACAGCTCGTGGAAGACGGCGCGTCACTCCCTGGACGACACCTTCACCTCGTGGAACCGAGCGTACAGGCGATGGAGCTGGCGCGGCAGCTCGTGGAAGACGGCGTTCCACGACCTGGACGACGCCTTCATCTCGTGGAAGCGCCGATCCCATGCCCGGAACGACGCGTTCCATGACCTGCACGACGACTTCAACGAGAGAAAGACCACCTACAGGCGCCGGAAGACCACGCAGAGGCGCCTCCCCTCCCCGTTCACCTCGGATTGCCGCGCTGCGCGTAGCCCGGGGGTAAACCCTCACGTATGGCCGATTCTCGTACAGTCCCACGATCGAATTACACCGGAGAGGCAATGGGATCCCCTGTGCCCCCCAGGCCGGGCCTTGTCCCAAGCGCTCCGGTGTGATCTACACTCAGCATGATCACATCGATCGACCAGGAATTTGCGGGCGCCGACTTGAACGATGCTCGGCTAACGAAGCGGGCCATGATGATTGCTGCGCGATGGGCAGCCTCGCCAGATGCGTCGTTCCCGAAGATGGTCCCCGCAGGGGCAGAGCTTGGAGGACTGTACGGGTTCTTCGAGAACGACGCGGTGGAATATGCGTCGTTGCTCGAAGCACACAAGCAACAGACACTCAGACGGATCGACGCGGAGCATGGTGCCGCCACGCTCGTTTTGCACGACACGACGTCGTTTTCGTTTGGCGGTGAAGGCCATCGCGACGATGTCGGGTGGATCGATCGTAACACGCAAGGGTTTTTCGCCCACTTTGCGCTCGCAGTTTCAGCAGACGGTTCGCGACGGCCATTCGGTGTCGTCGGACTGCACATATTCATGCGCGATCGTCCTCCACCCCGTGCCGAGAAAGAAGCGAAAGAGGCGGTCAGCAAGAAGGAGCGCGCCGCCAATCCCGATCGTGAATCGTTGCGCTGGGGAGAGCTGGTCCAGGAGACGAGCACCTTGCTTCGCGGCCATGCCGTTCCGATACATATCGTCGATCGCGAAGCAGAATCTTACGAGTTTCTCGCAAAGATGATCACGGGCGGGCACCGATTCGTCGCTCGCGCGCGGGTGCTCGATCGGGCGGTCTTCTGCCTCAGTGACGAGACTATGAAGCCAGCAAAACTGCGTGTCATCGCAGAGCGATCCGTGCCGATCGCCGAACGTGGGGTCCACTTGAATCGGCGCAGGATGTCACCTCTCCCGAGTCAGAATAAGAAGCATCCGCCTCGGGACGCTCGGGACACACGCCTCGAAGTCGCGGCGACGACAATCCAAATGCAGCGCCCGGAGTACCTTAACGAAGCGCTGCCGCACACAATCACGATGAACGTCGTGCACGTACGTGAAGTTGATCCGCCGGACGGCGTCGAACCGGTGGAATGGACGCTCCTCACGACGGAGCCGATCGAGAACGCGGAGGACGTGCTACGCATCGTGGACTACTATCGTGCACGATGGACGATCGAAGAGTTCTTCAAAGCCATCAAAACGGGCTGCGCCTATGAGACCCGCCAACTCGAATCCGCGCAAGCCTTATTCATAGCGCTCGCATTCTGCATTCCGATCGCGTGGCAGATGCTCCTTTTGCGCACGCAAGGGCGAACAGACCCCGAGGCTCCCGCCTCGTCCGTTGTGACCGAGGAACGCCTCGACGTGCTGAGGACGATCGCCCGCAAGCCCCTGCCCCCCAACCCGACCGCGCGGCAGGTTTACTACGCGATCGCCGCCCTCGGCGGCTACCTCGAGCGGAACGGTCCTCCGGGGTGGAAGACGCTGCGGGAAGGCCTAGACAGGGTGCTCTTTGCCGAGCAGGTCCTCGCCGCGGACGCGGCGCGACGGAGATGTGGCCAATGATGAGGGTAAACCCCCGGGCTACACAAAGGAAGCCCGCCTTCGCGGGCTTGGGTGGGTGCCTCTGTTTGCCGCGACAAAGCCAGGATCGAGCTGACGTTGCTGCGGATGCCCTCCCGGGGGCCGTCCTCGCGATGTCGAAGCTTGGGCCGGCACACTCGGCCGAGGATCGTCCGACCGTGCAACGCGCAATGGCCATCCAGCCGAGCTCAAGGCAAGCCGGCGAAGGCCGGCTTCTCTTGTGTAGCCCGGGGTTTTAACCCCGGGCGGAGCACGAGGCGATGGATCAGGCGTGGACCCGGATCTATGCGACACTGATAAGCAGCACGCCTCCACAAATCCCCGAGGTGTTGGAGATCGGATGAATGGTCAGGGGAGGGAGCGGATCCCACCCACACGGTTCTGATATCCGAGCAGCGACGTGCGCCACCGGTGGTTGTTCCCCGGGGAAGAACCAGAGTCGCCACAACGATAGCTGGTGACGCCCTGCTGGGACCCGCTCCCTTCCGGTCGCGGTTCGGAACTTTGGCTGGGGAGTCGGCGCGCTGCGTCCCGGCGCGTGAACGGATACGCGACAACAAAGCCTCGATCGAGATTCCCGTCTGTGGATTGCCTCTCGCCCTGCCTATTCCTCACCCGGCACATTCGACCGAGAGCCCTCCGCTCCCGCAACGCAATGGCCATCCAGCCGAGCTCAAGGCAAGCCGGCGAAGGCCGGCTTCTCTCGTGTAGCCCGGGGTTTAACCCCGGGCTACACCGGCGACCGTACCTCGTCCCCCAAATCGGCAACCACCGTGCCGCGCCCCGCTGGGGCGCGGGGTGGTGTACCGCATGGACACCCACGGGTGAACCCGTGGGCTAACATCCCTGGCCCCTCCGGGGCCATGCCATTGGTCACGCCA
>JAXLYT010000093.1:0-36824 GCA_046351295.1 Byssovorax sp. | reverse complement strand
ATCAGGTACTTCACCCCCGCGCCGCCCAGGAACAGGAGACCGAGCACCAGCCACGGTAGCGAATGCCCGTAGAGGCCCGGGAAGTGGTTGGAGAGCATGGTGATGAGCACCGGCAGCGTCAGGTAGTGGTTGTGAATCGAGCGCTGCTTGGCCCGGTATCCATAGCTCGTGTCGACCGGCCTCCCCTCCTTGGTCGCCGCCAGCATGTGCCGCTGCGCCGGGATGATCCGGAAGAACACGTTGGACGCCATGACCGTGCCCATCATCGCGCCCATCTGCAAGAAGGCCGCGCGGGGGCTGAACCAGCGTGTCACGCCGTAGGCCGCGCCGAGGAGGATGAAGAAGCCCACCGCCCCGAACACCCGACCGTCCTTGACGAGCGGGGTGCGGCAGAGGAGGTCGTAGAGCACCACGCCGCCGATAATCAACCCGAGGCTCAGGTGCACGGCCGCGCCGTAGGAGAGGGGCGAGCGCGCGTCGACGAGCATGGCCCGGCCGCCCAGGTAATAGACGATGATGAGCAGCAGCGCGCCGGTGATCCAGGTCGTGTACGACTCCCACTTGAACCAGTGGAGCTTCTCCGGCAAGGCGTCGAGGCTCTTGCGCTTGACCACCTCGTAGAAGCCGCCGCTGTGGGCCATCCACAGCTCGCCCACCACCTCGCCCTGGAGCTCGCGCTTCGGCCGCTCGAGCTGGCTGTCGAGCCACATGAAGAGGAACGAGTCGCCCACCCACATGATCGCGGCGATCACATGGGCCCAGCGGACCGCGAGGTTCAGCCACTCCTGGACGACGGGGCTCATCAGGCCTTCACCCGCTTGGAGTCAGGGTCGTAGAAGGGTCGAATCGAGGCCACGGCCGGGTAGCGCTTGCCGGCGATGTCGACCTCCCAGATACCCCGGTCGATGTAGCTCTGATCGAGGGGCTCGCCGGCGTCGATCATGGCGAGGCCCACGGCGCCGCCCAGGGTGAAGCCATACGAGGCCGCGCGGATGTAACCCACGGGCTTACCGTTTCTGTGCACCACCTCGGCGTGGAACATCAAGGGCTCCGGGTCCTTGACGAGGATCTGCAAGAGGCGCTTGTGGAGCGGGCCCTTGGCCTTCTGCGCGAGCACGGCCTCCTTGCCGAGGAAGCCGCCCGGCTTCTTGAGGTCGACCGCGAAGCCGAGGCCGGCCTCGAGCACCGAGTCGGTGTTGTCGATGTCGTGCCCGTAGTCGCGATAGCCCTTCTCCATGCGGCAGCTCGCGAGGGCCTTGAGGCCGGCGTGGCGGAGCCCCACGTCCTTGCCGGCCTCGATCAGCCGGTCGTACACATGGCCGGCCTGCTCGGACGGTACATGGAGCTCGTAGCCCAGCTCGCCGAGGTAGGTGATGCGCACGCACAGGGCCCGCGCAAAGCCGATGTCGATCTCCCGCGCGGCGCGGAAGGGGAAGGCCTCGTTGCCGAGGTCGGCGGAGGTGACCTTCTGCAAGAGCTCGCGGGAGCGCGGCCCTTGCACGTTGATCTGCGCGTAGCCCGAGGTCACGTCGGTCACGAAGGCATGGGCGTCCTCCGGGAAGTGCCTGCGCATCCAGGCCTTCACATGGCCAAAGGCGTTGTCCGACGCGACGAGCCAGAAGCGGTCGTCGTCGAGCTTGGTCACGGTCAGATCGGCCTCCAGGGTGCCGCCCTCGTTGAGCCACTGGGTGTAGGTGATCTGCCCGGCCACACCGTCAACGTTGTTCGCCGAAAGGTAGTTGAGCAGGCGCCCGGCGTCCCTGCCCTGGATCCAGAACTTCGACATGAACGACATGTCCATGACGATGACGCCCTCGCGCACCGCCTCGTGCTCGCTCTTCCAGTAGGGGAACCAGTTCTGCCGCCCCCACGAGAGGGCCTCTTCCTTCGGCTCGACGCCGGCCGGTGCGTACCAGTCCGCGCCCTCCCAGCCGCTCACGTCCTTGAAGAACGCGCCCGCCCTCGCCAGGCGCTCGTGCAGCGGAGAGGTCTTGGCCCCGCGGGCCGTCTGCATGGAGCGCGTGGGATAATGGCACTGGAAGACCATCCCGAGCGACTCGACGGTGCGTGTCCGCCGGTACTCCGGGTTCGCCTGGTAGGGTTGAAGGCGATCGATGTTCATCGCCGTCACGTCCATGTCGGGCCTCCCCGTCTGGATCCAGTGGGCCATGAGCCGCCCGATGCCGCCGCCCGTGAGGATGCCAATCGAGTTGAGCCCGGCGCACACGAAGTAATTCTTCAGCTCCGGCGCCTCGCCGACCACGGGCCGCAGATCCGGCGTGAAGCTCTCCGGCCCGCAGAAGAACTTCTTGATCCCGAGCTCCAGGGAGATCGGCACGCGCTTCATGGCCTTTTCGAGATAAGGCCCCATCCGGTCCCAGTCCGGGCTGATCTCCCCGAACGAGAAATCCTCCGGGATGCCGCCGACCTTCCACGGCGCGCACACCGGCTCGAAGAGGCCGATCATCAGGCTGCCGACCTCTTCCCGGAAGTAGCCGTGCGCCCCCGGATCCTCGAAGACGGGCCACGAGGCGGAGATGCCAGGCACCTTGTCGGTGATGAGGTAATAGTGCTCCGCCGCCTGGAGGGGGATGTTGACCCCGATTTTATCGCCGAGCTGGCGGGCCCAGACGCCGGTGCAGTTGACGACGACCTCGGTCTCGATGGTGCCATAGGGTGTGACCACCCCGGAGACGGCGCGGCCCTTGCGGGTGATGCCGATGGCCGGCACCTGCTCCAGGATCTTCACCCCCTTGAGGCGCGCGCCCTTGGCGAGGGCCATGGTCACGTCGACGGGGTTCACCCGGCCGTCTTCCTTCACGTAGAAGCCGGCGAGCAGGTCGTCCGTCTTGGCGATGGGGAAGAGGTCTTTCATCTCCTTCGGCGAGATCTCGTGCACATCGACGCCGCAGAGGCGGTTGAAGGCCGAGACCCGGCGGTACTCCTCGAGCCGATCGGGATCGGACGCGGCCTCGATGAAGCCGACCTGCGCCATGCCGGTCGCGAGCCCCGTCTCCGCCTCGAGGCGGAGGTAGAGGTCGCGCGTGTACTTGCGCATCTCGGTCGAGGTCTCCGAGGTGGACCCGAAGGTGACCATCAGGCCCGCGGAGTGCCAGGTGGTGCCCGAGGTGAGGCGATCACGCTCGAGGACGACCACGTCGGTGAAGCCGAGGTGGGCGAGGTGGTAAGCGACGGAGCACCCGATGACGCCGCCTCCGAGGACGACGACGCGGGCATGTTTCGGCAGGGCGATTTCGGACATGGGGAGGGCGACGCTAGCCGAATCGCGCGGCGGCGGGTAGCGGCGGATGGTGTCCCCGCGGGCGTCTCTCCACGGCTTTCAGGGCCGCTGCGCCTCGGTGCTCGGTGCGTCCACGGTGAGCGGCACCGCTCCATCCCGGCCGAGCGCCGCGGCGGCGAGCGAGGGGGCGAGCTCCTCGAAGGTCTTTCCGGGATCGAGCGAGAGGCCGCTCGCGCCGAGGGTGACGGGGAGGGCCACGAAATCGCCGGGGATGACGACGAAGATCTCGGAGGGGCCGGTGAGAGGGAGCTTCGGCGTCGCGCCGCGCGTGAGGAGCACCTCGGCCCGGGACACGCCGGCGCTCCGGGCGATCTGGAGCATGGCCCGCACCGTGGCGCCCTTGACGTGGCGGTCGACGGTGAGGAGCAGATCGGTCTCCGAGGGCTCGCCGTCGGCCACCGAGACGGCGGCGAGGGCGTGGTTGAGATCGGCCGCGATCTGGGCCGTTCCCTCGCGTGAATCGAGCGCGGCGAGGCGCGCGATGCCCTTGCCGTCGATGGCCACCGCGTCGCGGGTGATCTGCACGGCCGTGGCCTTGTGCGGCGAGAAGCGCGCGGGGTCGAGGGCCTCGCCCTGCGGCGGGTCGAGGCGGGAGAAGAGCGCGAACGGCGCGGCGATCGTCGCGCGCAGGGCGTCGTGCTTGGCGGTGAAGCGCGCGTGCTGGGCCTGATCGCCGGCGAACGCGAGGGCGAGCGCGGCGACGAGCGCGAGGGACGCCGGGCGCGGTCGAGCGAGGATCGCCGCGCGATCGGCGCGGGCGATCCGGGCGAGGCGACGGACCTCGACGGCCAGCAGCACCCCGAGGGCGATGACCGCGATCGGCCACGTCGCGTCGTGCTCGCCGTGCGCGGAGAGGATCTCCGCCACCCGCTCGGCCCGCGTCGGCTGCTCGACCCAGAGCACGGCCTCGCGCGCCTCGACGCGCGTGAGCCCGACCAGCGCGACGAGCCCCACGGCGAGAACGCGCGCGAACGCCTGCGCCCTCGCCTCGTGCGCGCCCGCCTCGCCTTCGTGCGCGGGGACGAGCGCCGAGAGCCCGATCGCCGCGGCGCCGGCCCCCGCGATCAGCGCGCCCGAGGGAGCGCCGAGGGTGATCGCGAGCACGCAGAGCAACGCGAGCCCCGCGGCGATGGCCAGCGTCTCGCCGCGGTGCGCCGCGGAAGGAGCGCTCGCGCCCGGCGAGCTCGCGCCCGGCGCGCCGGTCGACGTCGAGAGGACGAGGAGCAACGTCGCGCTGAGCGCGAAGCCGAGGAAGCGGCAGGTGTTGGCCTCGTAGGTGCCCTGGTTGAAGATCGCGAAGTGATCGATCGACGAGGCGCCGGAGAGCCCGCGATGGATCGCATGCCAGCCCGTGTAGGTGGCGAAGGCCCCGAAGAGCGCGGGGAGCATGGCGATCACGAAGCCCGCCCGCTTCGCGCGTGGTGAGGCGCGGCGACGGCCGGCCATGATCACCAGGGCGATCGCGCCGACGAGGAAGCTCAGCGCGACCGGGTTCTGGCCCCACCCGCCCTGGAGGAACCACTCGCGCACATCGCGCCGCGCGCGGCCTGCGTAGCCCACGGCGATCAGCGCGAGCGGACCGAGCGCGAGGATCGCGAGCGGGAGCGCGCGCACGCGAGCCGGCGTGGGCGATGGCTCGGCCACGATCGCGGGCGCAGGATCCACGGGCAGCGCATCTGCGGGCAAGGGATCGAATCGGACCGCGTCCGTCGCGCGCGAGGCCACGAGCTCGATCGGCGGGGTGAGCATCGTCGGCGCAGTCGAGAGGCTCTCCGCGGGCGCTTCGACGCGCTCCTCGACCCCCACGCGCGCCGTCGCGGCCAGCGAAAAGGCCCGATCGCCCGCCTCGATCACCTCGCGCATCGACGCGAAGCGATCCTTGCCCGCCTTGGCGAGCAAGCGCCGGACGAGGTCTTCGACCGCCTCCGTCACCTCGATGCCTGTCGCCGCGAGCGAGGGCGGCGCCTCGTGCACATGGCGCTGGAGCAGCTCGACGAACTGCTTGCTGTCGAAGGGCGGGCGGCCCGCGCACAGCTCGAAGAGCATGGCCCCGAGGGCATACTGATCGGTGCGCGCGTCGATGCCCTCGCCCCACCACTGCTCGGGCGCCATGTACACCGGCGTGCCGATCGGCGCGCCCGTGGCCGTGAGGCGCATCGGCGCCTCGCCCTCGGGCGCCGCGAGCTTGGCGATGCCGAAATCGAGCAAGCGGACATGGGCCGGCGCGTCCGGGCGCTCGCCCGCGAAGCGCTCGAGGAAGACGTTGTCGGGCTTGAGATCGCGGTGGATGATGCCCTTGTCGTGGGCCGCTGCGAGGGCCTCGGCCACATCGTGGACGATGGACCACGCCTCGCCCGGCGGGAGCTTGCCGCGCGCCGTGAGCTCGTCGCGGAGCGATCGCCCTTCGAGGAGCGACATGACGAGGTAAGGCCGCCCGTCCGGCAAGGTGCCGAGCGCGAAGACCTCCACGATGCCCGGGTGCCGCACCTCGTTCGCCGCGCGCGCTTCGCGTTCGAAGCGGGCCGCCGCGGCGCTGTCCCCCGCCACCGATCGGCGCAGGACCTTGATCGCCACCCGCTTCTTGATGGTCGGCTCCTCCGCCGCATACACGGCGCCCACGCCGCCCGCGCCGAGGAGCTTCTCGACGCGGTAGGCGCCCACCATCGTGCCGGGAGCGAGGTCGTTGTCCATGGTGCGAGAGGAGCCTGGGGCGTGGCGCGAAAGAAATGTACCCTACCCGGCGCAGCGCGGGGGCCCCATGCGATACTCGGCCCATGGGCAAGCTCCGTGATCTCTCCGAACGCATCCTGGCCGGCTCGCTCGACGTGCGCGAGCACAACCCGATCGCGCCGATGCTGTGCCTGGAAGAGGTCGCCCCCGGCGCCGCCTTCGTGTCGAGCTTCGCCAACGTGACGGCGATCGACACGAGCGAGGGGCTCCTGCTGATCGACACCGGGAGCTTCTTCCTCGCCGCGGCCTCGAAGGCCATGATCCAGGGCTACTCGAAGAAGCGCCTGCACACCGCGCTCTTCACCCACGGTCACGTCGATCACGTGTTCGGTGTGGACCTCTGGGAAGCCGAGGGCGGAAAAGCCCACGTGCTGGCCCACGAGGCTGTGCCCCGTCGCTTCGCGCGCTACCGGCTGACGCGCGGTTACAATAGCTGCATCAACAGCCGGCAATTCCAGAGCCAGACGGATTTCCCCGTCGACTTCCGCGAGCCGGATCAAACCTTCGCCGACCCCCTGACGATCGATGTCGGCGGCGAGCGCGTCGAGATCCACCCCGCGATGGGCGAGACCGACGATCACGCGTGGGCCTATCTGCCGCAGAAGAAGCTGCTCTGCACGGGCGATCTGTTCATCTGGGCGACACCCAACGCCGGGAACCCCCAGAAGGTGCAGCGCTATCCGCGCGCCTGGGCCGAGGCGCTGCGGGCGATGAGCACCCTGGGCGCCGAGGTGCTCTGCCCCGGTCATGGATGGCCCATCTTCGGCGGCGAAGCCGTGCGCCGAGCGCTGGTGGAGACCGCAGAGCTCCTGGAGTCGCTGGTGTCGCAGACACTGGCCTTGATGAACGAGGGCGCGCGACTCGACCGTGTGCTCGGCGAGGTGCGAGCACCCGCGCACCTGCTGGAGCGGCCTTATCTGCGACCGGTGTACGATGAGCCGGAGTTCGTGGTGCGCAACATCTGGCGACAATACGGGGGCTGGCACGATGGGAATCCCGCGCACCTGAAGCCGGGGTCGGAGCAGCGGCTGGCCGAGGAGGTGGCCGCGCTCGCCGGAGGGGCCCGCAAGCTCGCGGATCGGGCGGTGGTGCTGTCTTCGCAAGGAGACCACGCGCCGGCCTGTCATTTGATCGAGATGGCGTCGCTCGCCGCGCCGGCGGACAGCGGGATCTGGAAGACGCGCACGGAGATTTACCGGGCCCGCGCCGAGGTGGAGACATCGCTGATGGCGCGGGGCATCTATTCGTCGGCGGCCCGGGGCCGCCGGGGAAGGTGGGCTGAGCCGCAATGCGACGCCCGGAGCCTGTCAGCATCTCGCTGTTCTCTGACCGACCACCAACAACCACGAAGAGGAACACCATGGCCGACGCCCGTGACAACGACCCGACAGCCGGCAAGAGCGCAGCCGATCTCGACGCTTCTCCCCCCGACGCCCCCCAGGCGCGACGCGCGCTCGCCGATGTCGAGACCTCGATCAAGGCCGCGCTCGGCCCGCTCGCCGTCGCTCCCAACGACGAGGCCACCTGGGCGACCGCCGTGACGACGGTCACGGACGTCCTCGAGAACCTGCGGGCGGCGGGAGGTCTCGCCGGCGTCACGGCCTCGGGGCCCTTCACCGTGAAGTGCGGGCTCGGCCGCACCATGACCGCGCAGGACATCCTGGAGGGGTACATGATCGTGCAGGTCGTGCTGCAAATGATCCGCCCGGCGGAGTTCATCGAGCTCACCATCAAGCAGTGGATGCAGGGGTCGCGTTGATCCGCGAGCCGGGGGCTCTCATTGGTGCCCAGGCATTGCAAACTCCCACCTACAGCGACCCCACGAACGCCCGCCCGAACTCCAGCGGGCTCGGCCGGTCGCGCGGGTCCTTCGCCGTCGCTGCCCGCATCAGCGCCGCCATCGCGCCCGGCCAGCCTCGCAATCGCTCCGGGTTCTCGAACGGATCTCTCCGCATGTGCGCGATGATCCTGTCCCGCGGATTGTCGATCTCGTCGAAGAAGCTCCGCCCCGTCGTCACGTTGTAGATCGTCCCGGCCAGCGCATACACGTCCGACCGCGGATCGAGCTCCACCGGATCGAGCACCTGCTCGGGGGCGATGTAACCTGCCGTCCCGGCCACGAATCGCCCGCCCACCTCGGGCGGCACGCGGATCGCGCGCACCATCCCGAAATCGATCACCACGGTCGCGAGCGGGTGCACGACGGCGGGATTCCGATGCTTCTGCGGATCGAATTTCTCTCCGCCTGCGAGCGGCAAGCGCAGCCACAGGTTGGCAGGCTTGATGTCGCGGTGAACGAGCCCTGCGCTGTGCAGCGCGGCGAGCCCCGCGCATGCCTCCAGCACCACTTGACGGAGCTCGTAGAGGCTCATCAGGTGAGCGCTCGAATATTGCTTCAGATCGGCGCCGATCAGGTATTCGAGCACCAGATACGGTGCGCCGGCGGACATCCCGTGATCGATGATGTTCGCCACGTTCGGGTGGTAGAGACCGGCGAGGGCCTTCGCCTCTTCCACGAACGACGCGAGGATGCCCGCGCGCTCGGTCTCGGTCGCGCTCGCGAGCGCCTCGGCCTTCGGGATCTTCAGCACGAAGAAGCGCTCGGCGCCGGCCTTGCGGACGAGCCATACGGAGCCGATCCCGCCCTCGCCGAGGGGTTTCAGGAGCTCGTAGCCCTCGATCAGCTCGGGTTCCTTCTTCTTCGGCTTGGGGATGGGCGGCGGCGTCCGCCGGATCGCCCCGCGCACGGCCACCTCGAGCAAGGCGGAGGTCACGGGGCCGAGGGACGCGAACCACACGTCGAGCAGGGAGATTTCGCGCGCGCGGATGGCGCGTGCCAGCAGCATGCCCACGCGCGGCGCGTTCTCGGTCGCGGCGCGCGAGAGCGAGTCGACGAGGATCGGCTCGCCGGCCGGGTGGAGGGCTTTCACCGGGTCGGCGAGGGCGCCTTGCAGCCGGTCGGCGGCGAGCACCAGGGCGAGGCATTGCGCCTCCAGATCGGCCCGCTTGCCGTCGGCGCTCGCGAAATCGGCGAGCGCCCCGGCGAGGCCGGAGAGGGCGTGGGCCAGCTCCGTGTCCTCCGCGTGCAGCGCGGCGAGGGCCTCGGCGGCGGCGGGGCCCCAGGCGCCGTCGAGGCTCTGCGACGACACGGCGGAGCGCAGGATCTCGGCCTTCTCGCAGCACTCGGCGAGGGCGGCCTCGGACATCATCGGCAGGGCCTGGGCGAGCTGGAGGAGGATCGCGGGGCGATCGATCACGAGGCCCCACCAGGCGGCGAAGGGGCCGAGCCAGCGCACGTCGTCGACCTCGCCGAGGGCGGTGCCGCGCGTCGTGTCGACGAGGCGCCAGAAGAGCGTGCTCAGCGCGAAGGCGAGCGGCGTCGGAAGCTCGCGGGTGCCCTCGGCGAGGCCCTCGATCTTGCGGAGCCAGAGGCAGGTGTCGTGGGCGGCGGGGCCTCGGCCGGGGCCGAGATCGGAGTCCTCGCCGCACGCATCGAGGGCGTAGCCGCCGAGCCGGATCGCGAGCACTTCCAGGGCGAGATCGATCTCGGGCTGGCTCGGGGTCTCGCCGTGGCGGCGCTCTTTCACGAGGTCGAGGATCTCGGCGGGCGCGCTGGCGATCATCTTCCAGGCGTCGGAGAGATCGGGCTCGGGGATGGGGTCGCCGCCTGGGCGCGTGGCGAGCAGCGGGGACCAGAGGCGCAGGGCGAGGGCGCGGGCGGCGCCTTCGAGCGCGTTGATCGCGGCGGCGCGCGGGCGGAGGCGGCCCTCGGTGAGCATGATCCGCCGCGCCTCGTGGAAGGTCGGGGCGAGCGTGGAGGCGGCGCGGGCGGCGCGCGCGTCGGCTTCTTCGTCGTCGTACTGCGCGGCGATTCGGGCGAGGTTTTCGATGCCGATCTCCAGGTCGAGCGGATCGCGCTCGGCGCCGTCCATCGGGTCGGTCACCGCGGTCACCTCGATCCAGCGGCGCGTCTCGTCGAGCGCGGTGGGGCGCGCGTGACGGGCCATCTCGCGGAGGGCGCGCAGCGGGCGCTCGACGTCGGGGGGCGCGTTGCCGCGGCGGAAGAGGGTCGCGAGGCCGCGGGCGAGGGCGCGGGCGGAGATGGCGCCGCCGTCGCCGGCGAGGACGCGGTTGGCGAGGCGATCCCAGAGATCGCGGCGCTCGAAGAAGAGGTAGGGCGTCGCGGCGGCGATCGCGGCGAGCACCCACGGGTCCTCGTCGCGCGAGCGGATGATCGCGGAGAGCTGGCCGGCGACGAGGGCGAAGCGCTCGGCGGGGAGCGACGCGAAGGCCGTGAGCGACCGCTGGCGAAGCACGCGCGAATCGCCGAGCACCCAGTCGAGCAAGGTGCCCTGGAGCTGCTCGACCGGGCCGGTGAGGCGGCCGAGGGCGCGCGCGGCATGCACCCACACGAGCGGCTCGGGGTGCAAAAGCAAGGGCTGGAGCGTCTGCAAGGTGCGGCCGACGAGCTCGGGATCGGTCGTCGGGGGCATCGCGCCGGCGGAGATCTCCAGGCAGCGGGCGGCGAGCACGCGGCCGCGGAGGGCGCCGCGCGCGGGCTCGCGCACCATGGCCTCGAAGATCGAGGGTGAGCCGAAGAGCCAGGGGCCGAGCGCGGGCACCTCGAGCGCGGTGGCGCCGGCCTCCCAGATGAGGATTTGCAGGCGCGCGCGGGCCTCGGCGTTCACGGGCTGGGAGAGCTCGTCGCCGCTGCCGAGGAGGGGCGCGCACACGAGCGCGTCGTGCAGCGGGCCCTCGACCACGCGATCGCGGGCGGCGAGCTGGGCGCGCTCGGGGTAGCCGGCCTGGGCGGCCGCGTGGAGCAGGGGCGCGAGGCGCACGTCGCGGCGGCGGGTGCTCGCGGAGCAGAGGGCATAGAGCAGGTCGGCCTCGGGCTCGGCGTAGAGCGCGGCCAGATCGGCGAGGCCCGCATCGGATCGGGTGACGATGGGCAGCTCGTTCGCGAGCGTGTCGGCGGCGATGCGGAGGTCGGCGTCGAGGTCGGGCTCGGCCCCGCGGATCTCGGTGCGCCAGCGGCGGCGCACCACGTTGAGCAGCTCGGGGCGTTCGTCGAGGGCGGCGTGCAGGGACGCGAGCGCGTCGCGGACCGGTTGGGGGAGCATCGGCCCTTCGAGGCTACGGCACGGATCCATCCAACTCCACTGCAAAGGGCGCCGTCAGGCCTCGGGCCTCCGGGCCGTCCCTCCCTACTCGAATGGCTGCGCGCTCGTGCTACCGTCTCGCCCCCCGCCGGCCCGCCCTCCGCCCTTTGCGTGCGGAACGGTCGCGGCTTTTCCCCCGAGACGACGCCGATGCCACCTCCCCGGACCGACGAAGAGCTGATCGCCGAAGTGCTCCGCCGCCGCGCCGAAGGCGCGCCCACAGGCCCCGTGCTGGGCGAGCTCTGCGCGCGCTGGCAGAGGCCGGCATGTTTCGTGGCGCGGCGCGTGCGGTCGAGCTATGGCCGCGGCTCTCCGGACGACGAGCTCGAGATCTACCAGGAGGCCGTGCGCAAGCTGATCGAGCGGGGGCTCGATCAGTTCCGCGGCGAGAGCGCGGACGAGGCGGGGACGCCGGCGCGCGTGACCTCGCTCAAGGTCTTCTTCCTGCGCATCGTCAAGCACCTGGCGATCGATCGCTACCGCGCCAAGAGCGAGGAGCTGTCGCACGAGCCTGCGGGGGAGGACGCGCCGGAGGCGGCGCCCGCGGAGATCGCGCAGGCGGTGTCGCATGCGCGGCGCGTGGAGGAGCGGAACGAGGCGACGGAGCTCTACTGGGCGGCCTTCGATCGGCTCCAGAAGGAGCACCCCAACGAGGCCTCGGTGTGGAAGCTCTATCACCACGAGGGCGCGGAAGATCACGCGGAGTGCGCCGAAAAGCTCAAGATCTCGGTGGTCAACTCCTACAAGCGGCTGAGCCGGGCGCAGGCCTACCTCAAGCTCTACCTCCTCGACCTGCTTCCGGGCGAGAGCCCGCGCGGAGCCTCCCATGAATGAGCTTCATCCTCCCCGTGAACGTTATGCATCCCGCGCGAGCGAGCTCGCGGCCGCCGCCGAGGGCGATCGAGGCGCCGCGCGCGTCCTCGGCGCCGCGGGCGATCTGCTCCGGCGGAGCGGCGCGCTCGGCGTCGATCGGGGCGCGATCGACGCCGCGCTCCTCGCCCTCTCGGGCGACGCGATCGAAGCGTGGGCCGCCTCCGGGCCCGAGCGATCGGCGGAGGTCGCGTTCACACGGGCGATCGAGGTCGCGCCCCTCTTCTCCCTCGCCGAGTCGGACGAGGAGCGCGAGCATGCGCGGGCGCTGGTGCTCGCGGCCCTGCGCGCGCGCGACGATCTGGAGTCGGCGCTCGTGGCCCTCGGCAGGCGCGCCGCGCTCGGCGTGCCGGCGAGCGGCCCGGCCGAGCGGACGCTGGGCGAGCGGCTCGACCTGCTCGATCGAGCGGCGCGCGCCAAGGTCCGCTGGCTCGTCGGCCTCAACGCGCACCGGAGAACCGAGCGCGATCTGCTCGATCCGGAGCCCCGCGAGCGCGCCTACTGGTTCTCGGCGCGGGCCGGCTGCGACGGGCTGATAGGCGCCCTCGCCGGCGAGGCCCACGACGCCCTCTTCCGCGAGCACCTTCAAGGCTGTCCCTTCTGCACGGCCGATCTCGCCGCTTCCCGCGCGGTCGACACCCCGCCCGCCGCCCACGCCGCGGCCCACCTCTCCGCCGACGACCTCTTCCGCTACGAGCTCGACGAGCTCACCCCGCGCGAGCGCGCCCGCCTCGAACGCCACGCCGATCTCTGCTTCGAGTGCGGGCAGACGTTGTGGGCCCTCGCCGACGGCGAGCGCGCCATCGAGGAGAGCGAGGCCCCGGAGCTCGGCGCCTCCTAACCTCGAGGTCCCTCGCGGGATCCAGGCCCGATCGGCCGAAACCTCGCGCGGCGAGGCCCCTTCGCGGCGCGCTCGTGCTACGAGAGCGCCCCCGTGTCGCTCCTCCTCGGGATCGCCATCCTCGCGCTCGCCGTCCTCGCCGGAGGCCTCGCTGCCTTCCTGCGCGATCGCGGCCGCCGCGCGGTCCCGGCCATCCGCACCTTCGCGGTGGTCGCCGCGGTGGCGATCGCGCTCTTTCACCTCTTGCCCGAGGCCATCTCCGCCATCGGCTATCGGGCGCTGCTCGCATGCGCGCTCGGCGCCTTCGGCCCGGCCGTCCTCGAGCGCCTCACGCCTTCGCAGCGCGCCCACACGCACGACGCGCCCACCACCGCCCTCGCCATGGGCTACGCCGCGGTGATCGCCCACCAGGCCGGCGAGGGGGCGGCGCTCGCGTCCCTGGCCAGCACCGGCGCCCTCTCGTTCGGCATCGTCCTGGTCATCGCCGCGCACACCGTCCCCCTCGCGATGGTCGTCGCGATCCGCGTGCTCGAGGTCAAGGGCGGGCCCGGTGGGGCGGGCGTGCGGGCCACCGGCGTCGCGCTCGCCGGCGTGGCGCTCGCGACGGCCGCGGGCGCCCTGGCCGGCAACCTGATCGGCGGCTCGCACCTCGACACCGCCGGCCCCTGGATCCTGGCCACCGTGGCCGGCCTCCTGCTCCACGCCCTCTCCCACGACGCCCTCGCCGCGCCGGGCACGAGCACCCTGGCGCGCTCGGCCGACACCGGCGCGGGGTGGGCGGGCCTGCTCGTGGCGGTGCTCGGCGTCGAGCCCGGGAGCTGGGTCGACAAGATCCCCGCCGCCGTGCGGATCACCGGCCTCGGCGTCCTCGCCGCGCTGATCGCCGCGCGCAGCTTCTGGCCGAGGTCGCATGCCCCGGGGGCCGAGCATGGGCACCACCACCACCCCTGACCTGAAAATGGCGTCGATCGCACGTGATGGGTGCCGGCCGCCGCCCAATCACGTTAAAGAACAGGGGCGCATGGTGACGCGTCTTTCCCCCACGCCCCGCCGGCACCTCCTCGCCGCGGGGCTGCTCGCGGCCCTGGCCCTCTCCCCGAGCGCCGCCCTGGCCGATCCGCCCCCCGCATCTCCCGCCGGCGACAAGCAGGTCGCGAAGGACGCGCCCGCGAAGGACGCGCCCGCGAAGGTCGCCGAGCCCGACATCCCGATCTTCGGATCGACCCGCGATCCGGTGATGGAAAAGGCCTCGGCCTCGCGGCGCAGCGGCTTCGCCGTCAACCTCAGCTTCGGCAACGGCATCGCCAGCATCGTCGGCTACCCCAACGACGCCAAGAAGATCGGCTACGCCCGCTACTACTACGAGTCGGGCGCCCGCCCCTCCGGCGTGAACATGCTCTGGCTCGGCGGCGCGATCACCGACTGGTTCGTGTTCGGCGTCGGCTTCACCGGCAGCGGCCTCAACTTCACCGGGCAGACCACGGCCTTCGCGAGCGGCACCATCTTCCACGGCGAGGTCTTCCCGCTCTTCTACCGGGGCGGGGCCTGGCGCGACGTGGGCGTCATGATCGACGCGGGGCTCGGGGCCGCGCAGATCACCGACGACTCGGCCAAGCTCAGCCACGTCGAGGTGACGACCTCGACGATGGACAAGATCAAGCTCCCCTACTTCACCGTGCCCAAGGAGAAGCTCGTCGACGGCGGCTCGGCCTCGCTGATCGGCGCGGGCGTCTTCTACGAGGCCGCGCGCATCTGGCGCGTGCGCATCGCCCCGTTCATGTACGTCAACTACATCTGGAGCGACACGGTGCGCCGCCCCGGCTTCTTCCTCGGCGTCCACAGCACGTTCTACTGGAACCCGGGCAAGAACTGACCAGCACCGCGTCGAGTCGGATCCAGAGCGTCTTCAGTTCAGCATGAGGCAAGCCCGCGAAGGCGGGCTTCTCGCGTGTAGCCCCGGGCTTTAGCCCGGGGGCGCTCACCCGCGCCGGCCCGAGACCACGCGGTCGTGGCCGCCGTAGTCTTTCTGCACCTCGATGTCGACGAAGCCCGCCTCCTCGAAGAGCCGGCTCGTCGCCGCCGCCTGCTCGGAGCCGATCTCCATCGCCAGCACGCCGCCCTCGGTGAGGAAGCGTGGTGCGTCGCGGGCGATGCGCCGCACGAGGTCGAGGCCGTCGTCGCCGCCGGAGAGGGCGAGCTTCGGCTCGAACTTGCGGATGTCGACGGCCAGGGTGGGGATCTCACCCTCGGCGATGTAGGGGGGGTTTGCGGTGATGAGGTCGAAGCGATCACGCGCTGGATCGAGGGCCGAGAAGAGATCGGAGCGCAGGAAGGCCACGGTCACGGCGCCGAGGCGGATGGCGTTCTCGTGCGAGACGGCCAGGGCGTCGGTCGAGATGTCAACACCGGTCACCGTCGTGGTCGGTCGTTCACGCGAGAGGGTGATGGCGACGCAGCCGGAGCCGGTGCAGAGGTCGAGCACGCGCGCCGAGAGGGAGACGTGCTTCGTGCGCCGCAGCGCCACCTCGACGAGGATCTCCGTGTCCGGCCGCGGGATGAGCACGCGCTTGTCGACGCGGAAGGGGCGCCCGTAGAACTCGCGGGTCCCGAGCAGGTACGCGACCGGCTCGCCCGCGCGCCTGCGCTGGTGCAGCGCCCGGTAGGCGCCGAGCTCGAGCTTCGAGAGCGGGCGCTCGGCGTCGATGATCAGCCCCACGCGATCGAGCTTGACCACCAGGCCGAGCAGGAGCTCGACCTCCAGGCGAGGCGCGCTCGCCCCGCGCTTCTTCAGATCCTCCGTGGCCCAGGCGATCACCCGGCGGACGGTCCAGATATCCTCCGCGGCGGTCTCCTGGCTCACGACGCGCGGGCCTCACCGGCCGCGCGCACGGCCTCGGCGACGGTGCCCTCGACCTCCGCGCGGATCGCGTCGAGCCGCTCCTGCGTGAGCGCCTCGAAGCGCAGCACCAGCACGGGCTGCGTGTTCGACGCCCTGCACAGGCCCCACGCGCCCTCGCCGAAATCGATCCGCGCCCCGTCGATGTCGAGCACCGGGTGCGTCGCCCGGTAGTGCGCCTGCACCCGCCGCACCACGTCGAACTTGATCGCGTCCGGGCAGTCGACGCGCAGCTCGGGCGTCGTCACCGTGACGGGCACGTCGGCGAGCAGCTCGCGCAGGCTCTTGCCCGAACTCGTCACGATCTCCAGCAGGCGCACCGTCGCGTAGATCGCGTCGTCGTAGCCCGGGTAGCGGTCGGCGAAGAACATGTGCCCGCTCATCTCTCCGGCGAGCTTGGCGCCCTCTTCTTTCATCTTCGTCTTGATGAGCGAGTGCCCCGTCTTCCACACGATGGGCCGGCCGCCGTGCTTCTTGATGTCGGCGTAGAGCGTCTCCGAGCACTTCACCTCGCCGAGGATGGTCGCCCCCGGGTGCTCCCGCAAGAGACCGCGCGCGAAGAGGAGCAGGAGCTTGTCGCCCCAGACGACCTCGCCCTGCTCGTCGACGGCGCCGATGCGATCGCCGTCGCCGTCCCACGCCACGCCGAGCCGCGCGCCCGACGCGAGCACCCGCGCCCGCAGATCGGCCAGGTTCTTCGGCACCGTCGGGTCGGGATGGTGGTTCGGGAAGAGCGGGTCGATGTCGCAGTAGAGCGTCTCGGGCGAGAACCCGAGGGCGCGGAGCGTCGCCACGCCGAGCGGGCCCGCCGATCCGTTGCCCGCGTCGACGACGAAGGGCACGTTCGTGTGAGTGAGGCGGCTCGCGCCCTTCACATGCGCGATGTACGCCTCCGCCAGATCTTGCCGGCTCAGATCGCCGCGCGCGGGCTTGCGCTTCTCCTCGTCGGCCTCGTCGGCCTCCATCATGTCGGCGATCCGCTGGATGTCGGCGCCGAAGAACGAGGCCTTGCCGCGCATCATCTTGAACCCGTTGTCGGGCGCGGGGTTGTGGCTGGCGGTGATCATCAGCGCCCCGTCGGTGCCGAGGTGGTGGGCCGCGAAGTAGAGCAGCGGCGTCGGCCCGACCCCGATGTCAACAACGTCAACGCCTCCGTCCAGGAGCCCGCCGGTGAGCGCGTCGAAGAGGCGCGGGCTGGAGAGCCGACCGTCGCGGCCGACGACGACCCAGGGGCGGCCGGAGCCCGTGGCCTCGCGGCGGAGGATGAGCGCGAAGTGCCGCCCGAGGGAGCGGGCGAGCGCGTCGCTCAGGTCGGTGTCGGCGACGCCGCGGATGTCGTACTCACGGAAGCAATGGCGGGGGATCTTCATGGGAGTGTGAACGGGAACGGGAACGGGAACGGGAACGGGAACGGGAACGGGAACGGGAACGGGAACGGGAGGTTGGGACTGCGGGGGCGTCAAGCGGATTGGTGGGGTCAGATGTCGCGATAGCCGACCGGGGGATCGACGAGCTTGGCGGACTTCGCGACGCCGCGGAACACGTAGTCCGCGTAGGGGTAGGGGCCCTCGGACCAGACGATGAAATCCTCGTCGAGCACGCCGTTCGGCGCGCCGAGCACGAGCTCGGGGGACGCGAGGATCGGGCCCTCCTGGTACACGGGCAGCGCGGGGGTGATCTCCTCTCCGCTGTCCGAAAGCGCGTAGAGCGCGCCCGCGTGGCGCTCGCTGTCGAGCTCTTCGACGGGCAGCAGCGTCCAGTTGAGCTCGATCAGCTCGGGGAAGGGCGGCGACTCCGGCGAGGCCTCGAAGGGCTCGTGCTCGGGCGGCTCGATCCCCGCGGCGAGCAGCGCGCCGAGCAGGCCTTCGCGCGCGGCCTCGGCGGCCTCGTCGGCGGACCAGAAGATCGAGAGCGCGGCGATCACCTCGTCGGTCGTGGCAGGGCGCCAGAGCCTCGGATCGCGGCTGTTCGGCTCCAGCGACGGATCGCGCTTCTGCTGCGCGACGAACGCGGCCGCATGCGACGCGAAGGCCGGGTGCCCTTGCAGGGCGCGATCGACGGCCCAGTGGATCCGGTGGTCCACCTCTTTCACGTAGCGGTGCTTGCCGAGCGAGCGGATCAGGCGCGCCACCTCGTCCGGGGTGCGGGCGGCGAAGGACCAGGCGAACATCATTGCTAGGGGGCTCCCGAGCAGGTGGTGCGGCCGCCGAGCTTGCCGGCCTCGACGTCGACGGCGCAGCGCGAGGCGCACTCCTCGCCCGGCTCGTCGCCCGCGGCGCACAGCTTGGTGCACGCGGTGCGGATCGCCTCGTGGCGCAGCTCGCCCTCGGGGCGCCGGCCGATCACCGAGGCCTGGTAGATGCTGCGGCCGTCGGCGACCTCGCCGGTGCAGCGCAGCTCCTGCCCGCAGCCCGCGATCGCCGCGAACGCTGGCAGCGCCGGCAGCAGGAACAACGCGCCGAGCGCGGTCTCTGTGAAGTGTGGCCGGATCATCGGCGCGAACTTTCGATCGAGAGCCTTGCCTTGTCGACCCCCATCGCGCGCCCTGCATCGGATCCGGATTCGGTGCTATCGAGGGACATGCTCCCGGATCCGGCCTCCGCGGGCCTCGTCCGGCGCGGTCCCCCCGCGCTTGCCGCCTTTTTTCTGGCCGTCGGCGCGCTGATCGCGGGCGCGCTCGCCGCCGGCTGCCAGCGGGAGCCGAGCCCACCCCCGGGCGGCGCGCCGGTGACCCTGGAGCCTCCCCGCCCGCCGTCCGCGTCCCCGCCGCCCTCCGCGGCGCCACCCGCGTCGTCCCCGGCGGCGCCCGCTCCCGCGCCGCTCCCCTCGGCTGTCGCGCCGGCCGATCCCGCCCCTGTCCGCCCCTTCACGCTGGTCGAGCTCGCGCCGACGCAGGGCGATCTGACCCCGCTCGTGGCCGAGCAGGTCGAGCGCGCCCAGGCCCTCGGTCGGAGGCCCTTCGTCGAGTTCTACGCCGACTGGTGCGGCCCCTGTCAGACGTTGCACCGATCGATGGACGACCCGCGGATGATCGACGCCTTCCGCGGCACGTGGATCGTGCGGCTCAACGTCGACGACTGGAAGGACAAGCTCCCGGGCACGGGCTTCGTGCCACGGGAGATCCCGGTGTACTACGCCGTCAACGCCGAGGGACGACCCACCGGCCGCTCCCTCCTCGGCACCGCGTGGGCGCGCGCCGCGCCGGAGGGCATGGCCCCCCGGCTCAAGGCCTTCTTCCAGCGTTGATCAGGCAGCGCTGATCAGGGCGCCATCCCACCCGCGCCGCCCGCGCCGGTCGTGGTGGTCGTCGTCGCCGCGCCTCCGCCGCCGCCCGAGCCGGTCGGGTTCGTGCACTCGGGGATGCTCGCGCAGTCGTCGCACACGCACCCTTCGAGCAGCGCGTCGCAGACGCCGTCGTCGGTGCACTTCGTCGGGTCGGTGCAGTAGTCGTTGTCGATGCAGTCGGCGCAGAAGCAGGGGTCGTAGGTGTTGCACGTGCCGTTGACGGTGCAGGGCAAGCACTTCGGCGTGCCGAAGCAGTCCGCGCATGCGCAGGTCTCCTGCGCCGAGCAGACCCCGTCGAGCTTGCCGCCGTCGCAGATCTCGATGTTGTCCTTGCACTCGGCCTTGTCCGCGCAGTCGGGGCAGGTGCACCCCTCGTGGAACGAGTCGCACGTGCCGTCGTTCACGCAGTTGGCCTTCTGCGGGTTCGCGCAGAAGTGGAAGGTGTCGCAGTCGGGGCAGATGCACGAGTCGTACGTCGGGTCGCACACGCCGTCGGTGGTGCAGAGATCGGGGATGCAGAAGGCCGTGTCGAGGCACTCCTTGCAGTCGCAGTTCTCGCCGCCGAGCAGGTCGCACTTGCCGTTGAGCCCGCCGTCCGGTCCGTTGTCCGCGATGCAGGTGTCGATGGCCCCGCCCGCGCCCACCGAGACCGCCTGCGCTCCGGTGGCGGTGGTGGTCGTGCTGCTGGTCGCGCCGCCCGTGCCGCCCGTGCCGCTGGTCGTGGACGACGTGGTGCCGCCGGTGGTGCTGCCGCCGCAGCCGAACCAGAGGGCCTCGGTGATGAAGAGGGACAGGACGAGGGCTCGGACGGTCGTTCGCATGCGGGCTCCTTCGCGGGACGCACCCCGGATCGCCCGGGGGACCGCGTTCTTCAAGCGACCCCTGGATTGTTCGTGCCAGCGCGGCGCGCGTCAACCGCGGAGCAGCGGCCGCGAGGCGATCCCGCTCACGCGATTCACGCGATGGGCGTCCAGGCGGGCGCGACGAGGCGGCGCTTGCCGTCGTCCGTGAGCGCCGCCCGAGGATCGTCCAGGTTCTCGCGATCCCACAGCTTGCACGTGACCTGCCGGTGGCGCTGATCGAGCCCCTCGCAGTAGTTGCTGTATGTGCAGCGGCGGATCTCGGCGCCCTTGCCGAGACGGAGCTTCATGAACCAGTCCGGATCGGCGATCGACTGGCGCGCCGCCGCGATGAGATCGGCCTCGCCGCGGACGAGCGCGCTCTCCGCCTGCTCGAAGGTGGAGATGCCCCCCGCGACGACGATCGGCGTGTCGAGCCCCGCCTCGCGGATGGCCGCGCGGATCTTCGCTTGCTTGGGGATCTGGCGGCCGAAGGGCCCGCGCTCGTCCGAGACCGCGCTCGGCATGCACTCGTACCCGCTCGGCCCGGTGTACGGATACGCGGCCTCGCCGACCTTGGGCTGCTTCGAGTCCTCGAACTTTCCGCCGGTGGAGAGCGAGAGGAAGTCCATCCCGGCGCGCGCGAACGCGACGCCGAAGAAGGTGGCGTCGTCGATGCGGTTGCCGCCCTCGATGATGTCGTCGCAGAGGAAGCGACAGCCGAGCGCATGCATGCTGCCGACGGCCGAGCGCGCCGCCTCGTACACCTCGAGCGGGAGCCGCACGCGCTGGGCGCGCGGGCCGCCGTAGCCGTCTTGCCGCCGGTTCAGCGCCGAGAGGAAGGAGGCCATGGTGTACGCATGCGCGAAGTGGAGCTCGGTGCCGTCGAAGCCGGCCTTCTTGGCCCGGGCCGCCGCCGCCGCGAAGAGGTCGGGCAAGACCTGGGGCAGGTCACGGATGTGCGGCTCGTGGACATCGGTGACGCGCTCGCGATACCCGAAGTTGAGCGACTCGAGCTCGCGGCGATCGAGGACGAGGGCGAGCGCGTCGTCGTCGAGCGCGATGAGGCGCTCGCGGATCTCCCGCTCGCGCGCGTCGCGAAGGCGATCGTCGCCCAGGTGCTCCGCGAGCTTGCTGCGATGCGCGTCGGTGATCTCCAGGAACTGGCCGAGGTACTTCGTGCGGTCGGGCCGCTTGCGGATGCGGAGGAAGTCGATGATCTGCAAGACGAGCCGCGTGCGCCCGCCGCTGCGCTTCCTCACGGTGTCGACGAGCCGCTCCAGACCGGGGAGGAATCGATCGTGCCCGACGCGGAGGAGCGGCCCGCTCGGGACATCGCGGACGCCCGTGGCCTCGACGACGATGACCCCCGGCTGCCCATCCGCGAAGCGACCGTACCAGTCGAGGACATCCTGCGTGACGAAGCCGTCTTCCGTGGCCCGCCAGGGGACGATCGCCGGGACCCAGGTGCGCTCGGCGAGGTGGGTGCCGGAGGCGAGGCGGAGCGGCGAGAAGAGGCGAGATCGCGCGGCCTCGTCCGCGGTGGGCGGGCGGAGCGGGGGGAGGTCGTGTCGGATGCGCTCGGGGGGTCTCCACATGGGGGCGCCTCGGCGGTCATGCTAGGCCAGGTCGGCGCCGGAGGCGATGGGGAGAGGCGCGCGCCGGGCTGTCTTCCGCTTGTCCGCCGCCGGTCTCTGGCCCACGATGGCGCGCATGACCACGGTGGCGCTCGACGAGCTCACCCGGGCGAAGCTTTCGGAGATCGTCTCCATTCGCCACGAGTCCGATCCGGGCGGCTTCTGGGACAGGCTCGCCCAGCGGGAGATCGGGGCGGAGGAGCGAGCCGCGATCTCCCACATCGTCCGCAAGCTGAGCGGCTACGGGACCCACCGGGTGAACGAGGCCACCATCTGGGCGCGCGCGATCTATCCGCTCCTCGCGCTGGCCGAACGCGACGATATCCGCGCATGGTCCCTCGTCCCGCTGGCCGGCAAGTTCGGCGACATCGAGCTCCGCGGCGAGGTCGATGGAGCGCTGGCGAGGAGCTTCGCCGAGGAGATCGAGCTCCCCTACTTCGTGGTCGTCGAGGCGAAGCGCGGCTTCGGCGGCACCGATCCCATGGCGCAGCTCTTCGGGGCGATGCTCTGCGCCGCGCAGCAGAACGAGCGTGCTGGAGAGCCGGTCCAGGAGATCTTCGGTTGCTACACCGTAGCCGACGTGTGGACCTTCGTCCGCGGGACGCTCGACTGGCAAGAGCCCAAGCCCACGATGTCCGTGCTCCCTTCCCGCGAATACACGGAGAAGTCGGAGGCCATCGTCATCCTCGCCATCCTGGAGTCGATCCTCGCCGAAGCAGGGGTTTGACCGGGCCACCGCTGGGAAGGTCACCATCCGGAGGCTGATTTCGATCGCCGGGCCGATGGGTGCGAGGAGGTGCGCGCAGAGGGGGGCTCGTGACGCCGCGGGAAAGGTGCGCGCGCAGCGGCAAGCGAGCCGAGCGAGGTGGCTCGGGGCTCGGGGCGCATGGATTTTCGGCCCGTCGCCGTGCATTGCGAGCCCGGGCACGAAGGCGGTGAGCTGCGACGCCGGGGAAGAGGGACGGGCTGCTGGGGTGAAAACGGGGCGCCGGGGGCGATGGACGGGGCGCTGGTGTTGATCGACGGGGCGGTGGGGGAGATGGACGAGGTGCTGGGGGAGATGGACGAGGTGCTGGGGGCGGAGGACGAGGTGCTGGGGGCGGAGGACGAGGCGCTGGTGTTGATCGACGGGTGCTGGGGGCGAAGGACGAGGCGCTGGTGTTGATCGACGGGGCGGTGGGGGAGATGGACGAGGTGCTGGTGTTGATCGACGAGGCGCTGGGGGAGATGGACGCGAGGCCGGAGGCTTGCGGCGGGGGCTCGCGGATGGAGATCGGGTGCTGGGGGCTACTGCGGGGTGCCGAGGTAGAACGGCGGGAGGCGCGGGAGCTAGATTCGGTGCCGGGTGCGAACGACGGGGTGCTGGGGGAGATGGACGCGCCGCCGGGGGTGGGCTGCGGGACGCGGGGGGCGGGCGGCGCGTGTCCGGGAGCGGGCGGCGCGTGTCCGGGGGCGGATGATGGGCGGATGGTGCTGGATCCAAGGGCAAATCGGCGACGGCGACGGCGACGGCAACGGCAACGGCTGCAGCCGAATTGCCCGCTGGCAACGATCTTGCTGCGCTGGGATTTGATGGGATCCGTCGGGTTTCTATGGCGGGTTCTGGATGGGATGGTGGGTTCGGTCGGGGCTGGAGCTGGTGGGGAGGGCGCGCCGGGGCTTTCCTCCGCGGGGGCGCGGCGATAGGGAAAGGAGGTCGGAGGCGCTCATGTCGTTCAAGGATTTCTCCCTCGCGGATGCGGTTCACAAGCTCGGGCTGACGCTCGCCGAGCGGACGCTGTTTGCCGCGGTGAAGGAGCAGGCGCCGAGCGCTTGGCTCACCGAGACCTTGAAGGAGACAGTGCCGCTCGCCCTGTCGCTCGGGAACGAGAAGGCCCGGTCGGAGATGATCATCGCGCCGGTGCTGATCGAGGTGCGCCGGTCATTAGGCCACCGGGTGAGCCTCTACTCGGGCGTGGAGCTGTCGGTGGACGTGGCGCGGGGGTTGTCGGGGGTGTGCGATTTCCTCTTCAGCCGCTCCCCGGAGCAGGTGCTGCTGCGCGCGCCGGTGGTGGCGGTGGTGGAGGCGAAGCAGGAGGACATCCGGGGAGCGCTGGGGCAGTGCGCGGCGGAGATGCTGGCCGCGCGGCTGTTCAACGAGCGGGAGGGGCAGGCCATCGAGGCGGTGTACGGGGCTGTGACGACCGGGGATGTGTGGCGGTTTCTGTGCTTGCGGGGCGATGCGCTGGTGGTGGATACGGAGACGTACTTTCTGCACCAGGTGGCGAAGATCCTCGGGATCTTCAGGGCGGCGCTGGAACCCGGCGGGGGCGCGTGAGGGGGATCCCGGCTCCGGACGGGAGATAAACAGTGTCGCATTGAGTCGGGATCATGCGCGCTGTAGCCCGGGGGTAAACCCCCGGGCTACACAAAGGAAGCCGGCCTTCGCCGGCTTGCCTCGTGCTGGATTGGCCCCGCGTCCCGTCGCAAATGCGGACGGCGCGGAAAGCGGACGTACCGACCCACGCATCAGCAAAGCCATAAGGATGGAGCGCAAGCCCGCCGAAGGGCGGGCTCGTCAAGTGTAGCCCGGGGCTTTAGCCCCGGGCGAAGCAGGACACCGTGGGTCGAACGTGGATCCGGAGCAATGCGACACTGTTTAGCTATCTCCTGGGCGGACTCGACCTGTCAGTCGACTGAGACTGAGCGAAGCCCAGGCAAGAAGTTGGAGGAACCCAGCGCACCTCTGGAATGGCCGCCTCATCTATCACGGCAAACAGAGCAGCTTTTCCGCACCGCAGGCATCACAGCACCCGAGCCCCACGTCGCACACGCAGGGGTTGACATGCGCGCGCCGGCAGGTCCCGGACGAGCATGCCTCACCCTCCGTCTCGCATGGCACGAAGCAGCCCGCGCCGGGCAACGCCGACTGCCCGTTGCTCGCCGATCCGCAGCCCGGCTCGGCGTACACCTCGGGCGCCGCGCAATCGTGCTTGCTCCCGCAGCCGCCGAGCGCCGGCGAAAGCGCCCACAGAATGAGGACCATCGACCATCGATTTTGCACGGCGTTCATCCTTCCTCCTTTGCCCGCCTCTTCGCCTCGAATTCGGCGTTTTCCCGCGCCCACTTCGCCTCGAGCTCCGGCCAGGTCGGGTACGAGAGACCCGGAATGCGCGGCGTCTCCACCCGCCACCCGTGGTCCCGGTCCCACGCTTCCCAGAGGCTGATCTTGTACGCCAGCGCCTCGGGCGCTCCGGCGTCGGCGTAGTACCTCTTCTTCCAGTCCTCCGCTGAGCGGATGAGCGGCCACCCTTCGAGCGCGAGCGCCAGCGACAGCATCGACGTCGCGTGCCAGGGCGCTTCGCCGAGGCTCTTGTCGTCCCGCAGCGCGCGCTCCGGCTCGTCGAGCTCGAGCTGTTCTCCTTTTCGTCTGGCGCGCGCAAGCACCACGGGCGCCCCGCCACGCGACACCGACAGGCTCGCCTCCTCGGCTCCGACCTCGATCTCGACCGGCGGCAGCGCGTCGTTCCAGAAGAACGTCAGGTCGCGCTTCCACATGTAGAGCCACATCCCGGCGCGCAGGTAAAACCGCACGGCCCGCTGCCAGCTCCAGCACGTGTCGAGGCGCAGGCCGAGGTCGTGCCGGGCTGCGATGGCCTTCACCCGGTCGAGCGCGCGCCGACCCGTCCCGCGGCTCCGATCGGTAGGGAAAACGTAAAAGCTCGCCATGCGGGCGTCGTGCATGCCCGTCGTCATCGTCCCGACCGCGATGGTTCCGACCCGGGCGCCGCCTTCGAGCAGCCAGTAGCAGCGCTCGTACCGTGAGCGGCTCGCGAGCGCGTAGGGGGCCTCGGTCGTCACCTTCGCCCGCAAGGCGGTTCGGCGCGTTTCATCGAGCGCGCGCGGATCGGTCCGATCGCCGATCCGGTTCTCGGCGAGCGAGGCCAGATCGCAGTCGAGCCAGAGCTGCTCCTCCGCCCCGCCGAGGTCGACTGGGGCGACGAGCCCCTCGTTCGCCAGGTCGTCGTGCATCGCCTCGAGCTCGGGGTCGCGCATGGCTCCGGCCTAGCATACCCGGTGCGCCGTGCCGCTCGCCCCGTCATGCGGATCACCCGCGCGTGAACGGTGCGCGTCCATTCCCTCGCGTCCCCCCGCGGTGTACGCTCCGCGTCCGTGAAGCCCAGCGCGCGCCTCGCCGACATGCATGTCTGCCCCATGGTCACGCCGGGCACCCCGCCTGTCCCGCATGTCGGCGGCCCGATCACCGGCCCGGGCGAGCCCACCGTCCTCGCCGAGAACATGCCGGCCGCGGTCGTCGGTGACATGTGCGTCTGCACCGGACCGCCCGACACGATCGCGCTCGGATCGACCACCGTCCTCTTCAACAACAAGCCCGCCGCGCGCCTCGGCGACACCACCGCCCACGGGGGCAGCATCGTCGCGGGCGCCCCCACCGTCCTGATCGGAGACTGATCCAAATCCATGAGCGCCTCCGGCGACCCGTTTGCCCTCCACGTCGAAGGAGGACCGTCGTTCCGGGTCCAGTCCTTCACCGGACAGGAAGAGCTGAGCCAGCTCTACACCTTCGAGATCGTCGCCTCCGCGCCCGACGAGACGGGCCAGATCGATCGCGCGCTGCTCGGCAAGCTCGCCGCGCTCGCCATCGACATCCCGGGGAGCACGCCGCGCGCCGTCTACGGCATCATCACCGCGCTCGAAGGCGAGGACGCGGTCGAACGCGGCTTCCGCACCTTCCATCTGCGCCTCCGCCCGTCGATGGCCCTCCTCGAGCGGCGCGTCGACACCCGCATCTTCCAGGACCAGACGGTCGCGGAGATCCTCGCCACCGTCCTCGGCCGCTATCCCATCGCCCACGAGCTGCGCCTCACGGGCGCGCTCCCGAAGCGCGCATACTCCGTCCAGTACGCCGAGAGCGATCTCGCCTTCGTCCAGCGCCTCCTCGCCGAGGCGGGGCTCTTCTACTGGTTCGAGCACCCCGTGGCCCAGGGGCTCTCGATCGACGACGTCGTCCCGAGCGCGGGGGCCGACACCGAGCGGCTCGTCATCGCCGACGCCGCGAGTCACTATGTCTCCATCGGCGGAGATCCTCAGCTCATCTTCCGCGCGCATGCCGGCCACGGCGGCACCGGGGCCATGGTGGTCGAGGAGAACCACGTCACCCGCTTTCACGAGAAGAGCGTCATCGTCTCCAACGCGGTGGCGCTCCGCGACTACGATTTCACCCGCCCGCTGCTCGATCTCACGAGCACCGTCACCGCCCGCGCCCAGGACCCGATCGGCCCGGTCGATCTCGAGGTCTACGATCACCACGGCGAGTACGAGGAGACCGATGTCTCCGCCGCCCACGCGCAGACGCACCTCGAGCAGCACGGCGCCCTCGGGCAAACGCACCTCGGGGAGAGCGCTTGCCGGAGGCTCCTCCCCGGCGCCACGTTCACGCTCGGCGATCACCCGATCGAGCGGGCCAACGCGAGCCATGTGGTCATCCGCGCCGCCCACAAGGGGTCTTCTCCGCACCTGGGCGCCACGGTCAGCTACGAGTGCCGATTCTCCACCGCGCCCGCCGAGGTCGCGGTCCGCATGCCCCGCCCGCCCCGGCAGGTCCGCCAGGTCATGGAGACGGCCATCGTCGTCGGCCCGCCTGGACAGGAGGTGTTCACGGACGCCTATGGCCGCGTCAAGGTGCGTTTCCACTGGGACCGCGAGGATCACGGGGACCAGCTCGACTCGTGCTTTCTCCGCGTCGCGCAGGCGTGGGCCGGCCCGAGCTGGGGGTTCCAGTTCATCCCCCGGGTCGGGATGGAGGTCGTCGTCACCTTCCTCGGCGGCGACCCGGATCGCCCGCTCATCACCGGCTGTGTCTACAACGCCCTCGATCCGCCCTCGCACCTCTTGCCCGTGGACGTCGCGAGGAGCGGTATCCGAACGCGCACGTTGCCGGGCGGCGAGGGGTTCAACGAGCTCGCCTTCGACGACAAGCAGGGCGCCGAGCAGGTCTATCTCCGGGCCCAGCGGAACCTCGACGAGGTGGTGCTCGTCGATCACACCACCAAGGTCGGCAAGAACCAGAGCACGATCGTCGACGGCGACCAGTCCACCGTCGTCTCCGGCACCCGCAGCGTCACGGTCGACGGGACGCAGACGGTCACCGTCAACGGCCAGGCGGCCCTCGCCGTGGCGGCCAATCACCAGGTCACGGTGGGAGGCGACGAGAAGCTCGACACGGCCGGAAACCGCGCCGAGCGGGTGCTGGGCAACAGCACGTCGCTCTTCATGAGCGATGAACTGACGCTGGTCGCGGGTGATCACGGGATACGGATCGAGGGCAACAGCTCGACGCAGATCGGCAAGGTCGACAAGCCGTCGAGCGGGGAGGTCTACGCGTACGGCGATTACGACATCTCCGCCGGGCGCACCTTGCGGATCAAGGCCATCACCTCGATCGTCCTCGAGAGCGGGGACAACAAGATCACCATCAGCCCGGACAAGATCACGATCCAGGCCGGGACGATCGAGATCAAGGCCGGCGAGACCGCGAGCATGAGCGGCAAGGGGCCCACCCTGACGCTCGGCGACGAGGCGGAGATCGCCGCCAAGAAGGTCAACATCCTCTCCTCGGGCGCGTCGATCCTCCTCGACGACAGCGCCAAGATGAAGAGCGACAAGATCACCCTGGAGAGCAAGCAAGGCGTGCTCGCCATGGAGGACGAGGCCAAGCTCTCGGCCAAGGCGGTCAAGCTCTATTCGGCCGACAAGGCTTCGGTCGAGCTCGACCAGAACGCCAGCATGAAGGGCGCCCTCGTCATGCTCAACTGCAAGGGCGATTCGGGCGACAAGCCGGGTGACGAGAAGGACAAGGACAAGAAGAGCGAGGACGAGAAGATCGAGAAGAAGAAGTTCTCGCTCAAGCTCCTCGACGTGAAGATGGAGCCCTACAAGGACAAGAACTATGTCCTCGTGGTGATGGGCGAGCGGTTCGAGGGCAAGACCGACGGCGAGGGGAAGATCGAGGTCGAGGTGAAGAAAGAGGCCGAGATGGGCTCGCTCATCCTCTGGCCGGGCGATTACCCCGAGGGCGAGCGCCTCACCTGGAAGATCACCATCGCCGACGAGGCGCCGAGCGCCGATGTCAACGGCCTGCGGATCCGCCTCCAGAACCTCGGTTATTACCATGGGCCTTTGGTCTCGACGATCGACGAGCGCCTCCGCGCGGCGATCGTCCAGTTCCAGGCCGATCACGGGCTCGAGACCACGGGTGAGGCCGACGGCCCGACCCTCGCCAAGCTGAACGAGATCCATGGGCACTGAGAACGAATTCCCCGGCGGGCCCTTGAACGGGCAGGCGACGACGGCTCAGACCACGGCCCTCTCGCCGCCGCACATCCCCATGGCGCCCCAGCTCTCGGTGGCGCTCAACACCTCTCCTGTGCCCAAGGAAGAGGACGTGCCGAACCTGGAGGTCGACAAGGTCGAGAACATCGGCAAGGTGCTCACCCAGCTCCAGAAGCGCCTTCAGGACGGCCTCGCCAAGGTGTGGGAGGGGCCGAACGGGCATGACATCGAGTGGGATCAGGTCAAGAGCAGCGACCCCAACGCCGATGTCTCCGCCGAGGGCGAGCAGCAGCTCGCCGAGGAGACCTGGGCCCGCTGGTGCTCGGAGATGATCGTGGGCGTCACCTACGGCACGGCCTCGCTCTACGGCTCCGACCCGTACTGGGGCGACAAGGACTATTTCCGCTTCTTCATGGATGAGAACCCCGTCATCCCGATCGCGATGGCGTGCCAGCAGCTCTGCACCTTCGCCCTCCTCTCGCAGGGCCGGCAGCTCTTCGAGCTCACGGGCCCTCGGCCCAAAGCGAGCAAGAAATCGAACAAGCCGCCCCCCGAGCCCGATGTCGGCGTCACGGCCGGCTCCAACGCCTCGCTCGCGTGGATCTACGACGGCAAGTTCGAGACGAGCTCGAAGTTTGCCACCCTCGCCAACGCCATCAAGCGCAAGCCGCCCGAGCGCGGCCTCACGCCGGGGAGCCTCTTCTGCTTCAGCCCGGGCGGCGAGGGCCAGCAGCAGGGCTCGCACGTGGTCTTCACGCTCCGGGTCGCGCCGTCGATCGAGAAGGTGCAGTTCCTCGACACGGGGGCCGTCAACGCCAACGCGGTCAAGGTCGTCAACAAAAAGAAGATGGGCTACAAGCTCTCTCGCTCGGTCCTGCCCGAGGACGGCGCCTCGCCCTACGCCTTTCGCAAGCTCCCGGGCGGCGCGGGCAACTACGACAATCAGCTCTTCGAGGGGTCCATCAGCGTCATCCTCGCCAAGAGCGGCGAGGTCATCCCCTTCGTCGGGCTCGGGGTCCACAAGGTCCTCGGCGCGAAGTCCATCATCACGGGCGTCTCCATGGCCCGCCGCGCCCGCCCCCTCGGCGTCGCCCGGCTCGGCATCTTCAAGCGATCCACCGCGGCCAGCGGGAAGATCAGCGACGACGACATCCTGTACGTGAGCCCGACCCTGCCCATGCACGAGGCGGGCGCGACCGACAACTACTATGTCTCGCGCTTCATGTGGTCGCTCCGCACGATGCCCGGGTACAAAGACCTCCAGGCCATCTGGCAGCTCAGCTTGCCACAGCACGCCTTCGCCAACACCATGCGCGAGGCGACCCGGGACATGGCCCTGAAGGACATCTTCGCCAAGAGGACGCCCGACCTCAAGAACGTCATCTGGCTCACCGTGGAGAGCGACGGGCGCGTGACCTACCTCTGCCGTTACAAGATCGAGACCTACAAGGACGAGAAAGACGGCAAGACCAAGGTGCGCGACGCGACCGAGCCGGCGGACGGCCTCGACCAGTACCGGGCGCTGCTCAAGAGGATGCAGAGCACCCCGCACGGCGAGCAGTATTTGAAAGAGTCGCTCGGCAAGCTCGAGTCCGTTCCACCGTACTTCAAACCTTGGTGACGGCATGGTCGAGCCCGTTGTGCAAACTCGAGATCATCGACGTTGCTCCGTTCGGCGCGGTAGCCCGGGGTTGAAACCCCGGGCTACACGAAGGAAGCCCGCCTTCGCGGGCTTGCGTCTTTCCGACTTGAACGGGCCATCCCTGACGGATGCGGAGGGTTTGGGGAGCGGACGTACCGGCCCACGTTGCTGCAACGCGATACCGGTTGAGCGCCAGCCCCCCGGAGGGGGGGCTTCGTTTTGTATAGCCCCGGGTTTTAACCCGGGGCGAAGCAAGACGTTCCGACTGAGACCCATCGTGCTCTTGGGGTTGACGTTGTGGACGGGGTGCAACGCGCCCTCTGCGCCGATGGCCCCTGCGCCCGGTCCTTCCGCGCGCGCGCTCCCTGCTGCCAGCTCGGCTCCGCCCGCCGCGAGCGCGACGAGCGCGCCGGTGGCGGCCACGACCTGGTACGCGGTCGCCGGCATGCGGGAATCGGGGCGCCGTCCGCTCCTCTACCACGAGGCTCATGGCGTGATCGGGGCGACGCGGGATCTCCGGATCCAGGGCGACGAGCTCGTCGAGGCCGATCTCACGAGCTCCGAGAAACCGCCTCCGCGGCAGCTCGGGGCCTTCGACCGCCTGCAAGGGCCCTTCCCCGAGCAGGCCTGGGGCGTAGAGGAGATGGCCGGGCCGGGCGACGAGGTGGGCGTGGCCTTCTATCGCTACAGGAAGCAAGGGTGGGTCTGGACCAAGGGCTTTTCGAGCGCCGAGGTGCCCCGCGTCACCGGCGTCGCGATAGGCCCCGGCGATCGCGCCCTCACCCTCGTGAGGAAGCCCTCGGACGAGACCTACTCGTTTCATCTCCTCTCCGGCAAGAAGGGAGACAAGCTCCCACGCCTCGGCCTCACGAAGGGAGACAGGCCCCTCGCCCTGGCCGGCTTGCCCACGGGCGAGGTCTTTCTGGCGTTCTCGCGCGACGACGACAAAGTCTATGTCGATCGCTGGGCGCCGGGCGCCGAGCAGGCCGAGCGGAGCGTCGTCCCGGACGCGGCGGTGGAGGGGCCTTTGCGTCACAAGCTCCATATGCTCCTCGCCCGCGGCCCGAACGAGGCCTACCTCGCCGGCGGCGATGGGTATGCGAAGATCTCCCGCTTCGACGGGCAGCGCTGGACGAGCCTCGGCCTGCCCCCCGAGCACGGCCTGCAAAGCTATGACGTGAGCCCGGAGGGCGATGTCTGGGCCGTCGAGGATGGACCGGAGTCCCGGGAGCACCCGGGGCAGCGGCAGTTCTCGCTCTGGAAGCGGCCCGCTGGCAAGGATGCGTGGCAGAGGATCGAGCTCGGTCGGGTATTTCTCGGCGGCTCGGCCGAGGCCGTCCCCTGCGATGTCATGGCCCTCGCGGGCGGCGCCGTCTACGTGCTCGCCGACCTCACCTTCGACGATGGGCGGCGCACGGTCGCCCTGCTCCGGGAGCGCCCTCCCCGCGGGCGGACCACCGACCTTTGAGGCCTGAGCGACGATGATCTACAACGATTTCGACCTCCAGCTCGGCGACGACGACGGCACCCGCACCTGGGGTGGGCAGAAGCGCCCCGTGGCCAAGGGACAGGCGGCCTCCGGCGCCACCACCACCCTCGGCAGCACCTCGCCGGTGGCCGATCTGCAGCGCGATCTGGCGGCGCTCGGCTTCTCCCTGGTGGCGGGCGCCGACGCCGGCAAATTCGACGATCGCACCGAGTGGGCCGTGCGAGAGCTCCAGTGTTACGGCAAGATGGATACCGTGGCCAAGGAGGACACGACCGCCAAGGGGGCTTACGTGGAGCGGCTCTCCGAGGCGGCCAACGCGACCTCGCGGTACACGGGGCCGGTGAGCGGCGTCGTCAACGCCGCGACACGAGCGCTCATCGAGGCGTGGTCGAAGGACAAGCTACGCTGCCCGGTCGTGCTCGACGCCTACGAGGTGAAGAAGGGCAAGGCGACCCGGAAGATGGAGAACGTGTGGCTCTACGACGAGGTGACCCACGGCGGCTGGGTCGTCAAGGCCCGTGACTTCAGCGGGTATTACCAGAAGCAGGCGGCGGACGACCCGCTCTGGGACGTGGCCAAATCGCTCAAGTACAAGAAGGACTACGGCCCTGCGGGCGACCTGGAGCTCGCCTGGCCGAGCGTGGAGGTGACGCCGGAGCTCGTGTTCAACGACGCGTTCGCGAGCCTCGACGGCGCCCGGCAATCGACCTTCCGGGTGGCCCGCTGCGTGGCGGAGATCGAGTGCAAGGGCTTCTTCGACATCATCAACGCTTATGATCGGGCGGTGGTCTCCACCGGCCTCGTCCACTGGACCTTCCTCGACGGCTCGGGCGAGCTCTCCCAGATGCTCGCCAAGTTCGCCGAGCTCGCGCTCGCGGACTACAACAAGGCCTTCGTCTTCTTCGGGCTCGACGTGCGCGCCAAGGTCGGCGCGCCGGCGGTGCGCCTCCAGGCCGAGGACGGGACGTTCAAGCGCGTCGTCGAGCACCCGGACCCGAAGACGGCCGACGAGAAGGACCTGAAGCGGGAGGAGATAGCCCGCCTCGATTACGTCCGCAACTGGCACTGGTGTTACCGCTTCGTGATGGCCGCGCGGATGTTCTCCTCGTACCGGCAGGAGATGTGGAAGATGATGATGGAGCGGATCGTGCGCATCATGGACATCGAGTGGGACACGCTCGCCGACGTGACCGTGGGCACCGGACCGGACGCGACGACCCGGACCGCCACCGTAGGTGACGCCATCACCTCCGAGGTGGGGATGGGCATCCTCCTGCGCTGGCATGTGCTCGCGCCCGCGCAGATCCAGGGCGGCAAGAACAAGGCGGGCAAGGCGCTGAAGACGGCGCTCACCGAGGCCAAGAAGGCCAAGCCCAAGCTCAAGTGGAGCGACGACCCCAAGACCTGGGGCCAGGGCGAAGAAGACGCGCTGGTGCAGGCCCTCAAGGACGAGGCCGACAACGGGTCGGACGAGATGAAGGCGTCCATCCCCAAGGTGAGCGCCTTCCCCGGCAAGGGCGACAAGCACTGGAAGCTCGACCGGGCGGCCATCGGCGCTCTCTCCACCACGCGAGGCTCCTTCGATTTCACCACCTTCGCGGGGTACGGGTATTACTTCGCCGATGACCCGCTCACGAACGACGAGACGTGGAAGGCCCAGATGGTGAGGCCCGGCCCGATACGCAGCATGCTCATCCGGCCGAAGCCCGCGAGCTGAGCTCGGGCGCGGCGCCGCTCGACCAGACGATGATGCCGTTTTCCATGCGGCAGTCGAGGCGCACCCAGTACACGGCGAGCGGCTTGATCGGGCCGTTCGCGCCCTCGACGCCGAGGTCGGACGCGAGGTCGAGCGTGGGATAGCGGGTGAAGCGCACGCGCCAGTCGCCGGGCACGAGGCCTGCGCCGTGGAAGCCGGTGACGGTGATCGGGCACTCGACGATCTGGAGCAGGCAGGCGCGGGACGCGTCGGCCGCGTCGCGGAACTCCTTGAGCACGAGCAGGCGCTGATCGGTGGAGAAGAGCTCCGCCTTCTCGCGCAGGCTGTCCCGCAGGCCGCCGCCGGGCTCGCTGCTCACCTGGAGGAGCTTCGACACCCCGGCCATCGCGTCGAGCATCGAGCCATAGCTCGGGTGGAGATCGCCGAATCGCGCGGCGTCGAGCCGCTCGGCCTCGAAGACCAGGCCGGGGCGGAGCTGCTGCGCGGCCGCGGGGCCCTGGTAGACATCGGTGGTGATGGAGAAATAGGCCGGATCTTCCGCGGTGCGCGGGATCACGCAGCGCGCGAGCAGCTTGGGGAACCCGTAGACCTCTCGCCCCTCGGCGACCGCGGCCGACGTGTCCACGAACACCGCGGGCACGAACCACACCACGCGCTCGACGCGGAAGGCACCCTGCTGCGATCTCCCGCAGGCGACGGGGATGAAGATCAGCAGATCGGACTCGGTATAAAAGGCGTTGGGAGCGCCGGCCAGGGCATGCGCCGAGCGGGAGCTCGCGATGTGGAAGCACCCTGCGATCACGTAGTCCGAGACGGCGCGATACTCGACCGCGCCGGAGGAGGGGATATTGAAATGGCTGTCGACCAGGGCCTGTAACCTCCTCCGATCGGCGCGGAGCGCGAAGCAGATCATGTGGCCTCCGTCCACGAGGTAGGGTTGCGGCTCGACGGGGTCGGTGATCCGTTTCACGTAGGGGGGCAAGGGCATGGGGGCTCCTGAACGCTTGGGCGTCGTCCTCTCGCGCGCGGGCGCGCTCGGCGCGAGCGCCCCTCGATCGCCTGGAAAATCCGTCTCACCCGGGATGATCCGGGGCTCTCCGCAGATGGCGCGGCATGCCTGGAGGCCGGAGAGCGTCGCCGACTCCACGCAGCCGTAGTTGAGTCCGTTCCTCAGCCAGTCGCCCGCGAGGACGAGCCGCCCGAAACCCGACTCCGAGGCCGCGAGGCGCAGCTTCGTCGTGCCCGGCAGCGACTGCACGTAGCGGCATGTCGGGTTCACGTTGGCGCGGACGTACTGCCGCGCCCAGCCGCCGCGCAGGTGGCGCTCCTCGAAGCGCGGCCACAGCCTCGGCAGCTCCTCGGCGACCCAGAGGCGGGCGCTCTCGGCGCTGCGATCGGCTTGATCTACAGGGAAATGGCGATCGGCGGCGCCGGGGATGCCCCTGGGCGTGGGCATGACGCCGCAGAAGTAGCCGAGCGTCCCGGGGCGGGTCGGCCACGCCTCGTGATCGACGAGGTAGGTCATGTCGGCCCATGTATCGAGCGGATCGGTGAACCCGGTCGCGATGGTCTCGGGGGCCTGCCAGCCGAGCTCGGCGAGCGTCGGATCGAGCCAGAGCTGGAGGGCCTGTGTCTGCACCGTGCCCACGCCCTCGACCATCGCCGCCCACCGCGGGCTCGCGGCGCAGAGCTCGGGGCAGAGGTCGGGGATCGCGCCGAGCGAGGCGCCGAAGATGATCTGGTCGAAATCGCGGCCCGCGCGGAGCTCGATCGATCCGGCGTTCTGCCACCCGCTCCACCTCGACTCCAGATCGACATCGAGCCGCGCGAGCGCCTCGGCCTGGCGCGCCTCGATCTGATCGTAGAGCGGCCGCGACGGCCAGCAGGGGACGCCGCCGACCTCGACGAGCGGCTGGTAGACCTCGCCGCGCAGGTCGACCTGGCGCGCGATCCTCACCGACTCCACGGCGGTCCGATCGGCGTCGAGGCCGATGTTCTCCACCGCGTGGAAGAAGCAGAACTCCACCCCCCGCCGCGCGAGCAGCGCGTAGAGCGGGGCGAAGACCACGTCGCCCATCCCGCCCTGCATCTTCCAGAAGATCGCGCCGCGCCCGCAGACGAGCAGGCGCATCACCATGCGCAGCGCCACGCCCGCGGCGAGGCGAGGGCGGCCCCCGTCGCCCTCTTCGTAGGCGAACACGTAGTCGTACGCGGCCCGCACCAGGGCCGAGTCGACGGAGAGGCGCAGGGCGCCGTGGCGCGTGAGCCAGCCGCGGAAGTCGTGATCGTCGATGGTGTCGAAGCCCCTCTCCAGGACGCCGTCGACGATCATCCCGCGGGCGTAGGTGAGCATCAGGTCCACGAGGATGAGGAGGCGGCGCGGGGCGTGGCTCTGCGCCTGCGCGCACCTCTGTGCGAGCAGATCGCGCAGCGTCGCGCGCGCCCGATCGAGCGCACCGGCGATCGCGCCCCCGCCCGCGGGCGCGGGGCCCGACGCGTCCTTCAGGCAGGCCGCGATCTCGGCGACGACGCCGGTCATCTCGCCCGCAGGGACGCTCTCGCCGGCGCCCGTCGCGGCGCCGGACGTGAGGTAGAGGACCCAGGGCACGAGGGCGGCGAGCATCATGCCGGGCGCCATCAGCCGGCTCCCGTCGCCGGGGAGGCCCGGCGAGCGCGGCGCGTCCACGTTCCACGCGACGTCGCGGCCGCCGACCTTCTCCATGAACGAGATGAAGGTGTGCTCCGTGAACGCCTCGGCGAAGGTCCGGAAGCGGCGGTCCGGGCCCCGGCCGAGCTCGTCGTAGACGGCGCGCATGATCCGGAAGGCGTTCTCGTAGAAGCCGCTCCAGACATGGAGCCCGTGCTCCTCGATCCGCTGGTGCTCGGCGGCGTTGCGGCCCGAGGCGCCCTTGCCGCCGAGCCGCCAGCCCATCTGGTACAGGCGGAGGTGGAAGCGCTCTCGCGCGCGCGGCTGGCTCGTGAGCGCATACGCCGCGACCAGCGAGGAGAGCCCGCCGCCCACGATGACGATCCGCTGCCTGCTCTCGTGCTCGTCGCGCATCAGGAGTCCTCTCCGTCGAGAT
>JAXLYT010000092.1:0-38367 GCA_046351295.1 Byssovorax sp. | reverse complement strand
AGCAGGCGCGCGATGGTCGACTTCGACGACCCCACGGGCCCGTGCAGGAGGATGACGCGCTTCTCGGGCCCGTAGCCCTCGGAGGCCGCGCGCAGCACGTGGACGAGGCGCATGAGCGGGATGTCGAGCCCGAAGACCGCGTCGGCGCCGTTGTTCGCCTCGTCCTTGAAGAAGTTGTAGCGGATGAGCTTCTTCTTGTTGTCGGTGTACTCCTCGATGCCGTAGCGGATGATCATGTCGTACGCGCGCTGGAAGGCGTTGCGCGTGACCTGGGGGCTCTGCCGCACGATCTGGAGGTAGTCCTCGAAGGAGCCCTCCCACGCGAGATCACGGTAGAGCGCGAAGTCTTGCATCGCGGCGATCTTCTCGACCATCGCTGTCCGAATGTCCGCCATGTTCACACCTTCGAGTTTCTTGTCGCAGGGAGCTGTGGAGCGGCGCAGAGCTTAGCGCAGCGGCGCACGCCACGCGATGGTTCGATGCTCCGATCCCGCCGCTCGATCCCCGCGCGCCCGCGCACGGTCTGCGCTCCCGCCGCGCGTCAGTGCGCGCTCTTCGCCTCGGCGCCGGAGACGCTGCCCGACATGCTCTGGTGCTCGCCGGACCAGGCGAGGCCGCCGTGATCGACGACGCCGGGCCACGAATCCACGTAGTTCGCCGGCTCGCCCGGCCCGGAGGTGTCGATCCAGAACGGGTGCCCGCTCGACGGCGCGCGCACGTCCACGTGGATGAAGCGCCCGTGCGGGTAGTAGCCGCAGCCGATGTCGTCGAGGCCGTGGCAGAGCTTGAAGAGCGCCTCGTTCGGCACGTTGAGCACGCTGATGTCGAGCGCGCGCGCCTCGCTGTGCATGCTCTGGTGGCTGCCGGCGCGGCCGGTGTTGACCTTCGCGCCGGGGCGGTAGCCGCTGTAGATGTAGATCGTGCGCCAGGGGAAGGCGTCGGCGATGCGCTGCAACGCCCAGAGCAGGCGCGGGTGCACGAGGCGCACGCCCGGCAGCCACTCGCCCGGGCGCGCGCCGGGATCGGGCTCGTCGGGGAGCAGATCGGAGGGGCGCGGCGTCTCCGTCACGCGCGCCATCAGCGTCAGCCGATCGAGGGCCTCGGGCGCGACCGTGCCGTCGCAGCGGACGAGGAAGAACGCGTCCGTCTCGCCGCCGTAGCGCGAGATCGTCACCGCGCGGCGCCGGCATCGCCAGTTGGGGATGGGCTTCACGGGCGGGAGCTTCCACAGGGTGTCGAAGCCGTTCGACACGAGGCTCTGCCCGGTGGTCGCGAAGAGCGGGCCGGCCCACACCGGATCGACGCGCGAGAGCCAGCGGGGCGCGGGGCTCGGGTCGAGATCGAGCGCCCGGCCCGCGCCCTCGGGCGCGCTCGGCTCGAAGCCGAAGAGGTGCGAGCTCCCGTCGTCGAGGAGCGGCGGGGGCTCGTCTCCCGGCTGCTCGACGCGGGCCTCGGCGCTCTCCTCGCTCCCGAGGTCGGCGGCCGTGTCCCCGGGCGACCAGTGCAACCTCCACCAAGGCTCCTCGTTCCAGCGCGACCACGGGCCGTGGAGGTAGCGCTCGATCCGGCTCGGCCGCTCGAGGCCCGACGCGCGGAAGGGGTCGAGCAAGGTGAGCTTGCCCTCGGCCGGATCGTCGAGCTTGAACGTGAGCTGGCGCGGGGGCCTGTCGAGGAGCGAGGCCGGCGCTGCGCTCACCGCCGCGGCGGCCGAGAGGCCGGCGGCGCACGCGAGCAGGGCGACGGAGCGGTGGAGGCGGGGCATCGTTCGAGAGCGCGTCGATCGCGAAGACCGCCGCCGGGGCGGGCCGCGCGGAAGGAGGCCGGTCGAGAAGACCCGGTCAGCGCCCGGATTGTTCCATTCCCCGGCGATCCCGACAAGCCGGAGGCGCACCGCGCCGTCCCCTCAGGCGGCCTGCCCGCCGAGGCGATCGTGAAATGCCAGAAATGCGCTGCGCACCCCCGCCGGATCCTCGACCTGGGGGTAGTGCCCCACCCCGGGCAGCTCGACCACGTCGGGCCGAGGGACGAGCTCGCGGTAGCGGGCCACCATGTGCGCGCCCGAGACGGGATCGAGCAAGCCGTCGATGAAGCGGATGGGGATCGCCGTCGTCCGGAGGGGCTCGACCCAGCGCTCGCGATGTCGCCGCCGCTCGGCGAGGTAGCCCAGGATGAGGTGGACGACGCGCTTGCCGTCGTTGCGCTCGAAGAGATCCCACAGCTCCCCGAGGATCTGCGCGCTCGGCTGGGTATTCGGCCCGAAGACGCCGCGCAGCCCGGCCTCGAAGGTGCGGCGGCTCGTGAAGCGCCCGAGCAACCCGCCGATCGGGCTCGCGAGGAGCTTCTGGATGAAGCGAGCCCGGTGCGCCTCGGGGAAGAGGCCGCCGTTGAGCAGGACGATCGAGCCGATGCCGAGCCCTGCCTCCCCGCGCGCAGTGCGCTCCTCGTGCCGCGCGAGGAGCTCCTGCGCCACGGTGTCGCCGTAGTCGTGCGCGAAGAGGTGGGCGCGCGCGACCTTCCGATCGGCCATGAGGCCTTCGATCATCGAGGCTTGATCGAGGATCGAGTAATCGTGATCGCGCGGTTTGTCCGAGTCGCCGAAGCCGAGGAGATCAGGGGCGATCACGCGGAATCGGGCGGTGAGGTCGGCCCAGAGAGGGTGGAAATCCCAGGAGGCCGTGGGAAAGCCGTGGATGACGAGGAGCGCCGGGCCCTCGCCCTCGTCGTGGAAGGAGATCGCGTGGCCGCGGTGGCGATACATGCGCGCGGTCGTTCGCCAGCGAGCGAGGGAAGATGCGCTGTCATCGGGCATGGGAGAAATGTAGCGGAGGAATGGCCCTCGAAAAAAAACGATCGTGGGGCAACCATCGCCCCTCGAAGGCTCACGCGGAGGCTCTTCTCAGCCGATCTCGCACCGCCGCCCACCCTGCCCCCTCCGGCGCCTCCGCGATCACGATCACCGCGCACCCCGCGTCGTCGAGCCGGTGCAGCGCCGCATAGAGCCCCTCGGCATACCCCGCTGGATCATCCGGCAACACCTCGTGGGGCTCACCTCGCACGCTCCCCGGCGCGCGCTCCAGCGCCCCCGTGCGCGCGCCCGCCGCCCGCTGCGCCAGCACCTCCGCGCGCACGAGCGCCGCGGGCACGAGCAGCACCCGCGCCCGCGGAGCGTAGTGGCGGGCCAGGCCTCCCGGAGCCCGCGCCACCTCGCCGGGCGCCACGATCACTGCCCCTGGATCGACCACCTCCACCACCTGCGCGAGCGCCTCGAAGGGAATCGCCCCCGGGCGCAGCAGCACCGCCGGATCGCGCGAAACATCGACGATCGTCGACTCGATCCCGTACCCGGTCGGCCCCCCGTCGAGCACCAGATCGATCCGCCCATTCAAGCTCTTCAGCACGTGATCGGCCGTGGTCGGCGACAGGCTCGTCGACCGGTTCGCGCTCGGCGCGGCGACGGGCAGGTTCACCGCGTCGAGCAGCGCCTGCGCGACCGGGTGGGCCGGGCGGCGCAGCGCCACGGTCGGGCCGCCTGCCGTCACCTCGGGCGCGACGGCGCCTGCCCTCGCCTCCACCACGAGCGTGAGCGGACCGGGCCAGAAGGCCTCGGCCAATCGCTCGGCCGCCGTGCTCCATCGCGCGGAGAGCGCTCGCGCCGCGTCGATCGAGGCCACATGCACGATGAGCGGGTTCTGGCTCGGGCGCCCCTTGGCCGCGAAGATCCGCTGCACCGCGGCGCTCTCGTCGGCGCGCGCGCCGAGCCCGTAGACCGTCTCGGTCGGGAACGCGACGAGCCTCCCCGCGCGGAGCAGCTTCGCGGCCCTCTGGATCGCGCGGTCATCGGCGGTGAGGCGCTCGGTCTTCATCGACGGGCGCCTCCGTAGCCGGCTAGGCGCTCCTGCGCAAGTAGCGCGGATCGTAGGGCGGCATGATCGAGAGCGTCAGCAAGGTCATGTTCTCGGCGAGCTCGCTCACGCCGGCCTGGCAATCGGGGGGCACGGTGACGACGAAGCCCCGCTGGAGGGCGTCGGTCGCGGTGACGGAGAGCCCGAGCTCGGTCGCGCAGCCGGTGAGGATGATCTCGTCGGCGTCGAGCCTGTCGAGCAGAGGGCCGAGCTCGGAGCGGGTGAAGGCGCTGTAGGTCGGCTTCTCGATCACGTAGTCGCCGGGCTCGGGCGCGATCTCCGGCCAGACCTGCGCGCCGGCCGTGCCCTTCTCGGCGTGGAGCGGCCAGACCTGGTAGTCCGCGTCGCCGGCGTCGTGGGCGTCGCACGCGTAGATGACCGGCATGCCCGCGGCCCGCGCCGCGCGGAGCCGCTCTCGCAGGGCCGGGACGATGGCCCGGGCCCGCGGCACCTCGAGCGGCACGCCGGGGGTGAGGTGGTCCTGGATCATGTCGAGCACGACCAGGGCGGGCCTCCGGGGACGACGTGGACGAGGCCTCGTCTGGGCGAGCCGCTCCCACAGCGCGGGCGGCGGCTTCACGGGCGTGGCGTCGAGCGCGAGCGCGGGCAAGGTGGCGCGGATCTCGGCGAGATCGGCGGCGTCGTCCGGCGAGATCGCCGCCATGGCGTCGAGCACGCGATCCGGGGTGCGCGCCAGGATCATCCCCAGAAGGTGCTCTCTGCCTGCTCGCTCGCTCATCCTCGGGGATCATCGTGAAGATCGCGGCGCCAACGTCAAGCGATTCCCGCCGGATTTCGTCCCCTCCCGGGCCCTTTCCGGGGTCAGCGGCCGGCAGGCCCGAGGTCCCCGCCGTCGCCCGGCCCCGCCGAGCCGCCGCCCGCCGCCGTCGGCTCGGGCGAGCCCTCCTCCTCGATCGCGCAGGGATCCTGGCCCGCGCCGGCGGAGAGCCGGAAGCGGCACGCCATCTCCAGGCGCGCCACGGCGCCGGGCCGGACGGCGATCTCGCCGTTCTGGAGGGGCGCGCCGCAGCCGGCCAGCGACAGGAGGGAGAGCCCGGCGAGCAGGCCGAGACAGGCGGGGGAGCAGCGCGCGCGGAGGCGCGTCGGAGCAGGGCGCATACCGCCTTGGAACGCGCGAGCGGAGGAGAGCTTGGATCCGCGCCGGAGCGCCTCCCTCGCCCCCTCCGCCACGCGTGGCCTCGATCGCCGACAGGGGTGTCGGAAATCATCGCTCACGTTGGGCCGGCGGGCTCATTACGTTCGGGAACATGGACTCGTCGGGGGGCATCGACCCACCGCCGGCGGTCTCGCGCACCCGTGGCGCGCGCCCGTCAGGCAACGGAGCATGGCCATGTCGCGACCGCAGCTCTCCCCGTCGCCCTCCTCGTCCACATCCAGCATCAGCGATCGCGAGCGCTCGTTGAGCCCCTTCGCCGGGATGCGCACGCACCTGACCGCGGACACCAACGGCGAGCGCGCCGCGGCCTTCCAGGCGCTCGTCGAGCGATCGCCCGAGATGGTGCTCATCGTCGTCGAGGACGAGATCGCCTACGCCAACCCGGCCGCCCTGCGATCGCTGGGCTACGAGCACGAGCGCGAGATCACGGGTCGGAGCCTCTACACGCTGCTCGCGCCCTCCTGCCACGCGATCGTCGGCCTGCGCCTCGCGACGGCCCAGGACAAGAACCTGCCTTCGAGCTCGCACGAGCACGAGATGCTGCACAGGAGCGGCAGGTCGGTGACGATCGACGTGAGCTTGACCCCGATCACCTTCGGTCGGGCGCCGGCGGTCGCGCTCTTCGGGCGAGACACGACCGAGCGGCGGCGGCGCCAGGCGCACCACCGCGAGGCCGAGCGGCTCGCGGCGCTCAGCACGCTCGCGGCAGGCGTCGCGCACGAGATCAACAACCCGCTCACCTACGTGCTCCACAACATCGAGGTGGTGACCAAGGCGCTGCGGGACAGCGCGGAGCAGCGGCGGCGCCTCGGGCCTTCGCCCGCGGTGGACGCCCCTGGCCGCGCCCCGGCGCAGGACGACGCAGAGCTTCTCGAGCGCCAGGCCGCCGCCCTCGCGGTGGCCTACGAGGGCGCCCATCGCGTGCGGAGGATCGTCCGCGACCTGACGACCTTCGCGAGGGCCGGCAAGGATCACCGCGAGCCCACGGATGTCCGGCGGATCCTCGACCCGATCATCAACCTCAGCCTGAGCCAGCTCCGCAGGCGCGCGAGGCTCGTCCGCGATCTCCGGCCCGTGCCCCTGATCGACGCCTCCGAGGCGCAGCTCGGCCAGGTCTTCGTGAACATCCTCACCAACGCCATCCAGGCCATCCCCGAGGGGAAGCCGGAGGACAACGAGATCTCCATCTCCACGAGCACCGACGAGGCCGGCCACGCGCTCATCGAGATCCGCGACTCCGGCGTGGGCATCGAGCCGAAGATCGTCGAGCGGATCTTCGAGCCCTTCTTCACCACCAAGCCGCCGGGCGTGGGGACGGGGCTCGGGCTCTCGATCTGCCACGGCATCGTCACCTCGCTGGGGGGCGCGATCGCCATCGCGTCCACCCCCGGGCAAGGGAGCGTGTTCCGGATCACCCTGCCCCCGAGCACCTCGAGCGCGGCGCCCATCTCGCCCCGGCACTGATCCGCGCCGCGATCCTGCGCTCGTCGCGAGGAGAGCCGGTCACGGCCTGACCAGGTGGTTCGATCCGGACCACCTGACCGCTCGAGCGTCCTTCGATATCCGGCGCATTCGCGATCCCGGCGGGTGGCACGCGTCCTGCGAAGGGGCTCGTTCGTCGTCATGAGCGAGCCATCCCTCGAGCCGGGCATGCAGACGATCGTCCTCGTCGACGACGAGGAGTCGCTCGTCTGGTCGCTCTCGAACCGCATCACCAAGCTCCGGCCGCGTTACCAGATCAAGGCCGCGAATGACGGCGAGGCCGCGCTCCGGCTGATCGAGGCCTCCCCGCGCGCGATCGATCTGCTCATCACCGACATCACCATGCCGGGGATGAGCGGGCTCGAGCTGATCGTGGCCGCGCGCCGCGTCTCGCCCCGGCTGCCCGTGATCGTCATCACCGCCTACTCCACGCCCGACGTGCGTCGCGAGGTCGCCCAGCGGGGCTCGATCGAGTACCTGGAGAAGCCGTTCGACTTCGAGCGCTTCCTCTCGGTGGTCGACGACGTCCTGCGCCGCAAGGGCGTCGGCTTCTCCGGCGCGATCTCGGTGCAGACGCTCCCGGACATCGTCCAGCTCTACGCCCTCTCCAACGCCACGGGCGTCCTGCGCGTCCTCCACGCCCAGGCCGAGGCGTCGATCTGGTTCGAGCAGGGCACGATCGTCCACGCGGCGACGCCGGCGGGCGCGGGCGCCGACGCGTTCCACCAGATCATGCTCTGGAGCGGGGGCGAGTTCTCGATGCAGCTCGGCGAGCGCTCGGCGGACCGGACGATCCGCGCGAGCTGGACGGAGCTTCTCATGGAGAGCTGCCGGCGGATCGACGATCGCAACCGCGAGGTCGATCCGAGGGAACCCCACTCCATCCCGGGGTGGAACCTCGCCGCGGACGAGAACGACGAGGGAGACATCGACCGCGCCCTCGACCCGACCCCCAGCCCGGAGGAGCACATCGTGGTCGACCTGTTCCTCGAAGGCTCGCGCACCAAACCCAAACAGGAGACACCCATGTTGAATGCAAAAGAGAGTCTTTCCAAGCTCACCGCCGTCGACGGCTTCATCGGCGCCGCGCTCGTCGACTCCGAGAGCGGCATGCTCCTCGGCCAGGAGGGGGGCGGAGGCGTCCTGAACATGGACATCGCGGGCGCCGCGAACACCGAGGTCGTCCGCGCCAAGCGCAAGGCGATCCGCAACCTCAACCTCCGCGACGAGATCGAGGACATCCTGATCTCGCTCACCAAGCAGTACCACATCATCCGCCCCCTCCGCGCCAAGCCCGGGGTGTTCTTCTACCTCGCGGTCGATCGCGCCCGGGCGAACCTCGCCATGGCGCGCCTCGCGCTCGCCGATATCGAGAAGGACCTCGCGCTGTAGCGCCGGCCCGGCTCGCGGCGTCAGAGCGGCGCGGTGCGGCGACGCACGCCGGAGGCGGTGTGCGGCTTGACCCCGTACTCCTTCAGGCGACGCCGCAGCGCCACGCGGCTGATCCCGAGCACCCGCGCCGTCTGGGAGAGGTTCTCCCCGGTGGCGCGGTAGGCCCGCAGCACATGCGCCCGGATCATCGCGTCGAGCGGGCCGGGCGCGTCTTCTTCTGCCGCCGGAGCGGCCCCGGGCAGCGACGCCGCTGCGCCGAGCTCCGGCGGCAGATCGCGCGGCCGGATCACCTGCCCCTCGCAGAGCGCGGCGCCCCGCTCCATCGCGTTGCGCAGCTCGCGCACGTTACCCGGCCACGGGTGCGCGAGCAGGAGCGCGAGCGCCTCGGCGGAGAGCGCGAGCCGCGGCTTGCCGAGCTCCTCGCCGAAGCGCAGGAGGAAGTGCCCTGCGAGCAGCGGGATGTCCTCGCGGCGCTCGCGCAGCGGCGGCAGCGTCACGTCGATGACCCGCAGCCGGTGGTAGAGGTCGAGGCGGAAGCGGCCGGCGAGGACCTCGGACGAGAGGCTCCGGTTCGTCGCCGACACGAGCCGCACGTCGACCTTGATCTCCCGCTCGCCGCCCACGCGGCGGAACGGGTGGCCCTCCAGCACGCGGAGCAGCCGCGGCTGGAGATCGAGCGGCAGCTCGCCCACCTCGTCGAGGAAGAGCGTCCCGCCCGAGGCCAGCTCGAACAGGCCCCGCTTCGGCCCGCGCGCGCCGGTGAACGCGCCGGCTTCGTGCCCGAAGAGCTCGCTCTCGAGGAGCGACGGCGAGAGGCAGGAGGCGTTCATGGAGACGAAGGGGCCGCCGCGCCGATCGCTCGCCGCGTGGATGAGCTGGGCCGCCATCTCCTTGCCGGTCCCCGACTCGCCCGTCACCAGCACCGACGTGCGCGGCGCCCGCGCGGCCGCCCGCAGCGCGCGCACCGCGCTCTGCCACGCGCCCGATCGTCCGATCACCCCGTGCTCGTCCGCCGCGATCGCGGCGAGGCCCTGGACGCCGCACCGGGCCCGCGCCTCGGCCACGGCCGCGAGCAGCTCGTCCTTGCGCGCGGGCTTGGTCAGGTAGTGCGCCGCGCCGAGGCGGAGCGCGCGCACGGCCGACGCGGCGTCGTCGCGCCCGGTGAGCACGATGACGGCCGACGCGGCGTTCACCTCGACGAAGCGCGCGAGCACGTCGAGGCCCGATCGATCGGGCAGGCCGAGATCGAGCAGCACCACGTCCCAGGGCCCGGATCGCGTCGCGGCGAGGGCCTCCTCGCCGCTCGCGGCGTGGGTGCAGTCGAACGCGGCCGAGCGCAGGATCGCCGCGACGCCGAAGGCGAAGTGCTCGTTGTCGTCGACGACGAGCGCGCGGCTCACGCCCGCACCCGGGGGATGATGACGGAGAAATGGGTCGCCTGCCCGATGATGGACGACACCTCCATCTTGCCGCAGTTCTCGTGGACGAGCTGGTGGGCGATCGAGAGGCCGAGCCCCGTCCCGCTCCGCTTCGTCGTGAAGAACGGATCGAAGATGTGCGGCAGCACGTGCTTGGGGATGCCCGGCCCCGAGTCGACCACCTCGAAGCGCACCGGCGCGCCCGCGCCGCCCTCCTCCCCCTGCCGCACCACGAGCTCCACCTTGTCCGGCGCGCCGGCCGCGTCGATCGCGTTGTTGAGCAGGATGACGAGCACCTGCACGATCTGGGCGTCGTCCACGTACACGAGCGGCAGATCCGGCGCGACGGAGAGCGCGACCGAGGCGCCGCTCTGGGTGCGCGGCGCGAGCGCGTCGATCGCCGAGAGCGCGATCGCCGAGGGCACGTGGCGCGACTTGCGGGCCGGCTCGGGGCGCCCGAACTGCAGCGACGTCTTCACGAGCCGCTCGATCCGGTCGAGCTGCTGCATCATCCGCGAGGTGTACTCGCGGCGCGGATCGTCGCGCTCGATCTCCGACTCCAGCGCCTCGCCGAGGATCCGCAGGCTGGCGAGCGGGTTGCGGACCTCATGGGCGAAGCCGGTGGCCATGGTCCCGATCACGGTGAGCCGCTCGACCCGCCGCTGATCCATCTCCACCGCGGGCACCTGGCTGAGATCGCGGAAGGTGACGAAATGCCCGAGGCGCGCGGACGCCGCCTCGGCGCGGCTGATCGAGACGCCGATCTCGATCACCTCCCCGTCCGGGCGGCGCAGCGGGCACGAGAACCGCGTCACCGTCCCCGTGGGCTGCGCCAGCGCCTCGTGCCCCTCCGGCGGGAGCTGGAGCGCCTCCTCGACGCCCGTACCGAGCAGCGCGCCGGGGCTCATCCCCAGCACCGCGCAGGCGGCGCGGTTGATGAACGCGATCCGGCCGGCCATGTCCGTGGTGAGGATCGCCGCGTGGATCCCGTCGAGGATGGCCGAGGTGATCTGGTGCTCCTCGTCGATCATGGCGCGCATGCGCGCCACCTCGGCGAGCGACTCGACGTTTCGAACCTGCATCCTCGAGTGGTCCCTCCGCCGCTGCCCGACCTCCGCGAGGAGCCCGAGCCGGCGCGGCAGCACGCGCAGGTCGAGCGGCCGCTCCAGGGTGTCCGCCGCGCCCACCCGCGCCGCGAGATCGTCGAGCGCCGGCTCCTCCGCGGCGCCCACGAGCAGCGTGGGGATGCCCGCGATCGCGCGCTTCAGGGGCCCCACCCCGCCCTCCTCGCCGAGGCACAGGCCCTGGCCGTCGATCACCACCACGTCGATCTGCTCGGCGTCGACGAGCCCGCGATCGAGCGCGTCTCTCGGGCTCGACGCCTGGATGGCGGTGGGCCCGAGGGCCTCGCAGAGATCGGCGGCCCCTGACAGGACGAGCACACGTGAGAATGGCGCCTCATGCTCCGCAGCGTCCAACTCGTCCGCATAACCCATGACGGGCACACCTCCGTCGCCTCGCTCGACCGGGGCATGAAGCACCCGGCGCGGGCTCAATCGAGACCGGCGTTCGACAGGTCATTCGTCCGTGCCCAATCGAGGATTGCGTTGCGTCCCGGACGAGCGCCTCCGTGATTTCGAGATGCCGATCTTTCCGTGCCGCTCGGGCGCGCAGCGCTTGCTCTGGGAGAGGTCGTGCGTTGTGCGGCACCGCGCGTCCGTCTCGATGCAATCACATTACGTTCCGAAACGGAACCAAATTTTGCCTGTCCACGGTGGAAACTGTCCCCTGATCCCATACCAGAAACGACAAAGTTCCCCAAAGTCGCCAATTGTCACACTAGACCTGTGGCGCTTCGCTTCTTATCGCTCTTCAGGAGATCTGGCAGAAATGGACGATCCTGGCACAACCATTGCGTTGCCACGCGATCATTCCGCGATCACATATTCGGGGCAGACCTCGAAGCCGGCGAGGCAAGGAAATGACAGCCCCGCGAGAGCGCTCTTGACACAGGCCGTGAGGGCGTCGGTACCCGGCCCGCCCGTCACGTCGACGACCTGTCCCCCCGCGTCGAGCACGATGGTGAACTGGTTGAAGCTGCCATTGATCAAGGCCGCGCAGGCCGCGGTGATCGCGTCCGCCATCTTCTGGCCGTCGGTGGTGGCGCCTCCCTGGACATAGGTGCTCACCGGCTGGGACACGTCCCCGATGCACGCCGCCGCGAGGGCCGCCGCGGCCTTGGCGTTCTCCGCGCTCACCGCCGCCTGCGCCTTCGCCGTCATGCACGCCGAGACCCCGAGCGCCCCCGAATAGGCGTTGAGCGAGAAGCCGAGCTGGGGCAAAAGGCCAGGCTCGAGCGACACCGGGCCGCTGTAACAGGAGGCGCCCTTGGCCAGCGCCGCCTGGATCTGCTCGGGTGTCGGATCCGCGCCCGCGTCGGCGCACGGCCCTGCGCCGCCCTTGCCACCGCCTCCATCCGCCTCCGTCCCGCCGTCGGCCTGCGGGTTGTCGACGATCACCTTGCCCCCGCACGCGGCCGCCGCCGAGGCGAGGACGAACGAGACGGCCGCCGCCGCCGCCGAGCGCATCGGCGCGAACATCCCCGCCCGCTGCGGCGCGACGGTGAGCAGGCGCGCCTCGAGCACCGTGAGCCTGCGCTCCAGGTCGAGCGACGCGGCGCGCAGCTCGCCGACGAGCGACGACGACTCCCGGAACGCTCCCCCGCTCATCGCGAGATCGAGGGCGCGCCGATACGCCGTCACGTAGAGGCGATTGACCTTCCTGCGCACCTCGTCGAGCGCGCCCGCGAGCTCGGCCGGCACGCGCTCCGGGCAGAGGCGGTCGGCGAGCGAGACGGCGAGGTGGGCGTCGTGGGTCCGGTACGCGACGCTGTAGTTCCAGAAGGCCTCTCCGCGGATCCGGCTGAAGATCTGGGAGAACCGCTCCATCGCCGGATCGGGGAAGGTGTAGCCATAGCGCAGGGGATTGCCCACGATCCGCCCCTCCTCCACCATGGCGTCGAAGAGGCGAGTGCCGTGATAGACCATCATCCGCGTCGCCTCGAAGACGCCATTGGGAATCCGCTCCAGGAGATCGAGCCCGGCGCGAATGGTATGCTCCGTCGAATACGGGTGGACGAGCATCAGGTTCGAGACCGTGGTGACGCCGGCCTCGGCGAACGTGCGGAGCAGCCCTATCTCCCGCGGCCCGGGCGCCCTCCGCCCGAAGCGCCTCGCCTCCTCGTCACAGGCGATCTCCAGCCCCACGAAGGCGCGGACGAGGCCGAGATCGGCGAACGAGCGTATCATCGGCTCGGTGCAGCGGTCGGCCCGGAGCATGGTGCCAATCCCGATCTTGCCGACCTTCCGCGCGCGGAGGCCCTCGCGCCACGCGTCGAGGAAGCTCCGCGCCTCGGGCTCTTCATACGGCAGGAGGTGCTCGTCGACGAAGTAGAAATAGCGCACGCCGCGCTCGTGGAAGAGATAGGCCATCTCCTCGCACACGGCCTCGATCTCCCGCCTCCGCACGCCGCCCACGCCCGCCGCGGTGAGCGCGAGCCGCGTTTGCCCGCCGCGCTCTCCCTCTCTCCGCTCCTGGGTTTGCAGCGCCGCAGGGCCGCAGTACGCGCAGCGCCCCTGGCAGCCGCGCGAGGCGGTGAGGTGGGCCGCGCGGTGGCCGAGGATCTCGGGCAGCTCGTCCCGCATCGGCCGGATCGCGAGGGGCTCTTGGCCCATCACGGGCGCGGGCGCGCCGTCGCCTCCGCGCGTGGTGACGCCGGGCACGCCCTCCACGGGCTCGCCCGCCTCGATCCTCCGGAGCAGCGCGACGAGCGGCACCTCGCCGGCGAAGCGCACGACGCTCCCGAGCCATGGATACCGCTCGAGGAGGAAGGCCCGTGAGAGCGTCGCGAACTGGCCTCCTGCGGTGATGTGCCCGCGATATCCGGCGCGCGTCACCGCCTCGCCCAGCGCGAGCGGCAACAGGGCCGAGCCGCCGTCGGCGAGGGAGAGGCCGAGCAGCGCCGGGGGCTCGGCGAGGATGGCTTGCACCGCGCGGGCGAGCTCGCTCCCATCGTTGACGTAAAAGGTCCTGACCTCGGCGCCGGCCTGCACGAGGGCCGCCCGCAGATAAGCGAGGCCGAGGTTCTCGTTATGGGGCAGCCGCCGCCCGACCAGGACGACCAGGGTTCTCGTGGAAGGCATGGAATCACCGCTCCTTCGGGAAAGAGCGTACGCCGAGAAGACCCGATCTGCCCCGTGAATGATCTGCGCTATCGACGCGCGGTTTGCGCCCCGCGCGGGCTTTGCGCGCACGCGCTCTCGCCCGCTGGGGGCCTGACCTTACTCGTCTTCCATCTCCGGGTAGTCGCCCGCAGCGAGGTTGTCGAACCGGGTGCACGACGCGGTGAATCGGGTCATCACCTTGCCCGTGGGCCCGTTGCGCTGCTTGGCGATGATGAGCTCGGCGAGGCCCTTCGCGTTGGTCGTCTCGGGGTTATAGTACTCGTCGCGGTAAATGAAGACGATCATGTCCGCGTCCTGCTCGATGGCACCCGATTCACGAAGATCGGAGAGCTGAGGGCGCTTGTCCTTGGTGGTGCGCGTCTCCACCGCGCGGTTGAGCTGGGAGAGGGCGATCACGGGGACGGAGAGCTCCTTGGCGAGCTGCTTCAGGCCTCGGGAGATCTCGCTGATCTCCTGCTCGCGGCTGTTCACCCCGTCGCGCCCCTTCATGAGCTGGAGGTAGTCGATCACCACGAGGCCGATCTTCCGCTCGCCGCCCGCGGAGGCGGGGTCGCGGTTGTACTCGGCCTGGATGCGCCGCACCTTGGCGCGCACCTCCAAGAGGCCGATCGCGGGCGTGTCGTCGATCCAGATCGGCAGGCTCGACAGGTACGAGGCCGACTCGGTGAGCCTTCGCCAGTCGTCGGGCTGGAGGTAGCCCTGGCGCAGCCGGCCGAGATCGACGCGGCCCTCGGAGCACACCATGCGCGTCGCGAGCTGCTCGCGGGGCATCTCCAGCGAGAAGACGGCGACGCCGAAGCCGGGCTCGTGGTGCTCGATGCCGTGCCCCGCCTCGCCCGGGCCGGGGGAGGCCACGGTGCGCGGCGAGGCCACGTTCACCGCGAGGTTCAAGACGAAGCTGGTTTTTCCCATGCCCGGACGAGCGGCCACGATCGTCAGATCGCCCGGGTGCAGGCCGGCCGTCTTGGCGTCGAGCTTCTCGTAGCCGGTGGAGATGCCGGTGATCCGATCGCCCCGCTCGGCCGCGGCGGTGATCTGCTGGAAGGCGGCGCGCAGCACCTGCGAGAGCGGCTGCACCGAGGTGCTCGAGGCCGTGCGCGCGAGCTGGTAGATGTCCTGCTCGCACGAGTCGATGAACTCCTGCACCACGCCGACGTCGCCGTAGCCCTCGGCGGCGACCCGCTGGCAGGTGGCGATGAGCTGGCGCACCCGCCACTTCTCGTAGACGACCGCCGCGTGCGCGCCCACGTGGGCCACCGCGGGCGTCGCGTCGGAGAGCTGGGCCAGGTAGCTCGCGCCGCCGATCTGGGCGAGCTGCTCGCGGTCGCGCAGGTAGGAGGCGATCGAGACGATGTCGATCGGCGTGCCGGCGAGGGCGAGGGCCATGGCCGCCGAGAAGATCTTCCCGTTCGCGTCGCTGTAGAAGTGCTCGGGCTTGAGGATCTCGAGCACCCGGTCGAGGGCCTCGCGGTTCAGGAGGATGGCCGAGAGCACGGCCGCCTCGGCGTCGAGATCGTGGGGCGGCACGCGGCCGGCCACGATGGGCGGCTCCACCTTCTGCGGGGGGAAGCGCCCGCCTCCGCCCCGGCGCGGCGGCCCGTTCATCGGCGCGCCTCCTCAGGATGATCACAGTCTGCCCAGAGGTTTCCCACAGGTCGTTCTCCGAAATGACGCGCGCCCCGAGGGAGCGAGCCCTCGAGGCGCCTTGGTGAGACCGACGCTAGCAGATCCGGGCGCGCCGCGCCGCCCCAAAAATCCAGCGCATCGGACATAGTCCGTCCGCTTTTCACCGCGGAGGCCGGGGCTCGCCTCGCGCGGCGCGCGGCCCTCGCCCGTGTCCTCGCCCCCGCGCCCGAGCCCCTTGTCGCGCAAGGGTTCTACCCATATGGTCCGCCATCGCAATGGCACCCTCCCACCCCAAGGCAGCGCGATGATCGACGTTCCTCGAATGAAGCTCGTGCTGGAAGACGGCACCATCATGACCGGCGCCTGCTTCGGGTCCTCCCGGCCCGTCGCCGGCGAGGTGGTCTTCAACACGGGCATGAGCGGCTACGTGGAGACGCTGACCGACCCCTCGTACAAGGGGCAGATCCTCGTCACCACCTACCCGCTCATCGGCAACTACGGCGTGCCCGCCCCGCGCGATCCGGCGAGCATCGCCCGACCCTACGAATCAGGGCAGATCCAGGTGCAGGGCCTCGTCGTGCAGAGCTACGTCGAGGCCTACAGCCACCACGCCGCGACGCGCTCGCTCGGCGACTGGCTGAGCCAGGAGGGCGTCCCCGCGGTGACCGGCATCGACACGCGCACCCTCACCCGCAAGCTCCGCGAGCACGGCACGATGCGCGGCTGGCTCCTGCCGGACGGCGTCGACATCGAGCGCGCCAAGCGCACCGCCTCGTCGATCGAGATGAAGGACGAGGTCTTCCGCCTCGTCGCGCCGAAGGAGACGATCCGCTACGAGGGCGGCCAGCACAAGATCCTCCTCGTCGACGCCGGGGCGAAGGACAACATCGTCCGCTCCCTGCTCGGCCGCGGGGTGAGCGTGATCCGCGCGCCCTACCACACCGACCTCGCGCCCCTCGCCGCGGAGTGCGACGGCATCATGCTCGCCAACGGCCCGGGCGACCCGAAAGACCTCGGCTCGCTCATCGCGCAGGTGCGCGGCCTGCTCGGCAGCTACAACCGCCCGATCTTCGGCATCTGCCTCGGCAACCAGATCCTCGCGCTCGCGGCCGGCGGCGACACCTACAAGCTCCCCTACGGCCACCGCGGCGTGAACCAGCCGGTGCAAGACCTGCTCACCCGCCGCTGCTACGTGACGAGCCAGAACCACGGCTACGCGGTGCTCGACAAGTCGCTCCCCGGCGACTGGGAGCCCTGGTTCGTCAACATCAACGACGGCACCAACGAGGGCGTGCGCTGCCGGACGCGGCCCTTCTTCAGCGTGCAGTTTCACCCGGAGGCCTCGCCCGGGCCCGAGGACGCGGGCTTTCTGTTCGACGACTTTCTGCGCCTCGTCGGCGCGATGGCCAAAAGGAGCTGATCCATGTACGGCGCATACCTCCCGCGCAAGCCGAAGCGCGTCCTCGTCCTCGGCTCCGGCGCCCTGCAGATCGGCCAGGCCGGCGAGTTCGACTACTCCGGCTCCCAGGCCATCAAGGCCTTCAAGGAAGAGAGCATCAGCACCGTCCTCATCAACCCCAACATCGCCACGATCCAGACGAGCGAGGGCCTCGCCGACCGCATCCACCTCACCGCGGTCACGCCCGATTTCGTCGAGCAGATCATCGTCAAGGAGGAGGTCGACGCGATCGCCCTCTCCTTCGGCGGGCAGACGGCGCTCAACTGCGGCCTCGCGCTCTACGACGCGGGCATCCTCGACAAGTACGGGGTGCGCGTCCTCGGCACGCCGATCAAGAGCATCCGCGACACCGAGGATCGGAGGCTCTTCATCGATCGCCTCGACGAGATCGGGGTCAAGACCGCGAAGAGCCGGGCCTGCCACTCGCCGGCCGAGGCGCGCGCCGCGGCGATCGAGCTCGGCGTGCCGGTCATGCTCCGCGGCGGCTACGCGCTCGGCGGCCAGGGCAGCGGCCTCGTCGAGACAATGGCCGAGCTCGACGCCGCGATCCGCCGCGCCTTCGACGGCGGCGTGACGCAGGTGCTCGTGGAGGAGAACCTCCGGGGCTGGAAGGAGATCGAGTACGAGGTCGTCCGCGACGCGCGCGACAACTGCGTGACCGTCTGCAACATGGAAAACCTCGATCCCATGGGGATCCACACGGGCGAGTCGATCGTCGTCGCCCCCTCGCAGACGCTCAACGACGAGGAGTACCAGCTCCTCCGCACCGTCGCGATCAAGACGGTGCGCCACCTCGGCATCGTCGGCGAGTGCAACATCCAGTACGCCCTCGACCCGAAGAGCACCGACTACCGCGTGATCGAGGTCAACGCGCGCCTCTCGCGCTCGTCCGCGCTCGCCAGCAAGGCCACCGGCTACCCGCTCGCCTACGTCGCCGCGAAGATCGCGCTCGGCTACACGATGCCCGAGATCGCCAACGCCATCACCCGGCGCACGACCTCGTTCTTCGAGCCCGCGCTCGACTACCTCGTCTGCAAGCTCCCGCGCTGGGACCTCGGCAAGTTCCGCGGCGCCTCGCTGCGGATCGGCAGCGAGATGAAGAGCGTCGGCGAGGTCATGGCCATCGGGCGCACCTTCCCGGAGGTGATCCAGAAGGGCCTGCGCATGCTCGACATCGGCGTGAAGGGGCTCGACCCCGACCACTTCGAGTTCGACGACCTGCGCGACCAGATCAAGAACGCCACGCCCCTCCGCATCTTCGCGGTGGCCCAGGCCCTCGCCAAGGGCATGAGCGTCGAGGAGATCCACGACCTCAGCAAGATCGACCCGTGGTTCCTCCGCGCCATCGAGCCGATCGTCCGCACCCACCGCGAGCTCAAGGCGCGCACCGAGCCGCTCGGCGAGCAGAACATCCTCGCCGCGAAGAGGCTCGGCTTCAGCGACCAGATGATCGGCGCGCTCGCCGGCAAGAGCCGCATCGAGGTGCGCGACCAGCGCAAGCGCTTCGGCATCCAGCCGCACCTCGCGCAGATCGACACGCTCGCCGCCGAGTTCCCCGCCGAGACGAACTACCTCTACTCGAGCTACCACGCCCAGGCGACCGACGTGGCCCCCTCGTGGCGCAAGAAGATCCTGGTGCTCGGCTCGGGCTCGTACCGCATCGGATCGAGCGTCGAGTTCGACTGGTGCGGGGTCAACGCCATCCGGACCGCGGCCGAGCTCGGCTACGAGACGATGATGCTCAACTACAACCCGGAGACGGTGAGCACCGACTACGACACCTGCGACAAGCTCATCTTCGACGAGATCAGCATCGAGACGGTGCTCGACATCTACGAGCGCGAGCAGCCCTACGGCATCGTCGTGAGCATGGGCGGCCAGGTGCCGAACAACCTCGCGATGCGCCTGCACCACGCGGGCGCGCGCATCCTCGGCACCAGCGCCGAGAGCATCGACGCCGCCGAAGATCGCAAGAAGTTCAGCGCCCTGCTCGACAAGCTCGGCGTCGATCAGCCGAAGTGGGACCACGTGGTCGACGCCGCCGACGCGCCCGAGATCGTCAAGCGCCTCGGCGGCTTCCCCGTCCTCGTGCGCCCGAGCTACGTGCTGAGCGGCGCCGCCATGAGCGTCGCCCACGAGCCGAACGAGCTCAACTCCATCCTCGCCCGCGCCAAGGCGATCTCCCCCGAGTACCCCGTGGTCATCTCGAAGTTCGAGACCCACGCCCGCGAGATCGAGATCGACGCCGTGGCCGACCAGGGCGAGCTCGTGCTCCAGGCGATCAGCGAGCACGTGGAGGACGCCGGCGTGCACAGCGGCGACGCCACGCTCGTCCTGCCGCCGCAGACGCTCTACATCGCGACCATCCGCAAGGTGCGGAAGATCGCGGCCACCCTGGCCCGCGCGCTCAACATCACCGGCCCCTTCAACGTCCAGCTCCTCGCGAAGAACAACGAGGTGAAGGTCATCGAGTGCAACCTCCGCGCGTCGCGGAGCTTCCCCTTCGTCTCCAAGGTGACGGGCCACAACTTCGTCGCCGAGGCGATGCGCCGCATGCTCGGGGTGCGCAGGCCCGTCGAGGCCAAGAGCCTCGACCTCGACTACGTGGCCGTCAAGGCGCCGATGTTCTCCTTCTCCCGCCTGGTCGGCGCCGACCCCGTGCTCGGCGTGGAGATGGCGTCGACCGGCGAGGTCGGCTGCTTCGGCGACGACATCCACGAGGCCCTGCTCCACTCCCTGCTCGCGACCGGCTTCCGCATCCCGAAGAAGGGCGTGCTCCTCTCGCTCGGCCCGCTCCAGGACAAATACTGGTTCGCCGACGAGGCCAGGGTCATCTCCCAAGATCTCGGCCTGCCGATCTTCGCCACCCCCGGCACCGCCGAGGCCCTGCACTCGCTCGACATCCCGTGCACGCAGCTCGGCAAGAACGACGCCGAGGGCGGCGGCGCCATCCACGCCATCGAGGACGGCATCGTCGATCTGGTGATCAACATCCCCCGCGAGTACGACGCCCTCGGCCGGCCGGACGGCTACATGATCCGGCGCCGCGCCGTCGACGCCGGCATCCCCCTCCTCACCGACCTCGAGCTCGCCCGCGCGGTGATCGAGGCGCTCCGCCACCACAAGACGAAGAAGCTCTCGACGCTGGCCTACGACGAGTACCTGGCCCGCAACGACCGCGCCCCGCACAGCCGCCTCGGCTGACGCACCCGTGCGTGACCAGAACGCCCCGCTCGATGTCCTCTGCGCGGGCGAGGCGCTCTGGGATCTGTTCGCGCCGAAGGGCACGCCGTTCGCGCGCGCCCGCGATCTGCGTCTTGTGCCCGGCGGCGCTGCGGTGAACGTGGCGCTCCACCTCGCGGCGCTCGGTCTTCGCGCCGGGCTCGCCGCGACGGTGGGCGACGACGCGCTCGGCCAGGCGCTCGTCGAGCGCGTGGGCGCGCTCGGCGTGGACGTGACGCGCGTGACGACCACGCCCGCGCGCACGGGCCTGTGCGTGGTGGAGCGCGCCGGCGAGGAGCGGCGGGTGATGTGCTACCGCGCACCGGGCGAGCAGGCGGCGTCCCTCGATCGTCTGCCGGAGGCCGCGGCGCTGCTCCTGACAGGCCTCCTGCCGGACGAGGCGGCGCTCGCAGCCCAAGCGCGGGCCGCCCGCCGGGCGAGGCGACATCGTTGCACGGTGGTCCTCGACGTCAACGCGAGGCCACGAATGTGGCGAGGCAAGGACCCACGGATCGCCGACGCGATCCTCCACGAAGCCGACCTCGTCCGCGCCAGCACCGACGACCTCCAGGTGCTCGGGCTCGATCTCGAGCGTGCCCGGGAAAAGCTCCGCAAGCACGCAGTGCTCGTGGTGAGCGATGGTCCAGGCCCGGTGGTGGCGCTCGGCCCCTTTGGCCGGATCGAGCGCTCACCAAAGCCCTTGAGGCTCGTCGACCCGACGGGCGCGGGGGACGCGCTCACCGCCGGGATCTTGGCGGAGGTTCATGGAGCAGGACGGGATGGCCTCCGTTCAGGAGGGATCTGGGCCAATGCGCTGGATCAAGGGCTCGCGCTGGCTCGTGCGCACCTGAAGAAGCATTGACGGTAGCATCGATGTGCGACGACCACGGTGGACATGGCAGCGTTGGGCTCGACCATCATGCTTTGCCGAAGAGATCGTCGATCTCGGCAGCAACACGGGGTGCAGCACTACGCAGGCCTTTCAAGGTCAGCTCATCGTCGAGGAAGCGTTCGTACGCGGATCGCTCGTCCTCGAACGCGGCGAGGGAGATCCGATCGAGCCGCGATCGCACAGCCCGCGCGAGGAGCGGCGCTCGGACCATCAGCTCGACGAGTGTGATCCTCCCCTCCCGGAAAGCATCGTACCAGCCTGCCCGGCTCTCGATGACATCGTCGTCATCGACGAGCCGGAGCTTCTTCAAAGTGAATCGTGCTTGTTCGAGGTAGACGCGGGGAATTCGATCCTCCACGATGACGAGCTGGAGCGAGGGTAGCTGGATCTCGAACCAGCCGTCCTCGACCGTGAATGGATCCAGAATGCGAGCGTTCCAGGTCGACTTGAGCTGGTTTACCTCCTCGGAGGCGAATCGGTAATTGTCCCATTCATAGGCGAGCGGGCGCCCCTCCGGCGATGCCTTGTTGAGGTAGTGATCGACCGTCCCCCGCCGAACCCACATCGCCGAATAGCCGCAGAGCCGACGGAACCCGTCGGCGAGCTCCTTTCGGCAGTTTCCCCAGAGGGTTGGCATCTTGTCAGCCTTCTCGTCCGGATGCGAGGCGAGCCAAGCATTGCCGGGCTTCCTCACCTCCTCGTCGAACGAGGCCGGCTCGGGGAGGCGGTCGAAGTGAATCACGCCGCCGTGTCTCCCTTGAAGGTGAGCCACCGCGGCCAGAACGGATCTTGATCGGAAAGCGCCGAGCTCAGCGCGCGCTCGATCGCTTCATGGGTTTTGTGGTGCTTCGGCTCCTCGCCGCGCATGAAGGCGTTGGCGTCGTCGATCGCCCGCTCGGCCTCGATCGAACGCGCCCGGTGCAAGTTGAAGGCCGGCGAGGTGAGCCAGCGTGAGGCGTCTCCCCGGCGCGCCCAAGGGATCTCGTCGAGGACGACCGCTCCGCTTTCGAGATCGAAGACGAAGAGCTTGTCTTGATCGGGGTCGAAGCGAGTCTCCAGCGAGGCGAGGACCAAGGGCGCGTGCGTGGTGAGGTGGAGCTGGACCTTCATGGAGGGAGAGAGCGCTTCGAGCACGGTCAAGATGGCCGGAACGATCCTTCGTTGCCACTCCGGGTGGAGGTGGGTCTCCACCTCGTCCATGAGGAAGACGAAGGAGTCCGCCGGGGCCTGGTGGAGAAGCCGGCTGGCTTCGAGGTGCTCATGCCACGTCCAGACGATCATATAGGCCAAGCTGACGATCCTGCGCATCCCCGCCGAGGCATGGATGATGGGGACGTCGCCATAGCCCATGTTGATCGTCGGAAACATACGTGAGTCGTCGACGAATACCCGCCGCGGCGCCCCCGGCCGGATAAGCTCGCGGTCGTTCTCCGGATTCGGGGAAAGGGTCTCGAGCATGGCGCAGAGGCGCTGAAAGGCTTGGCCGCTCGGGGTCTCCGGGCGCATCAGTTGCCAGCTTACCCAGTCGCTGATCAAGCCGTTACAGATCGTCTTGCCCGCAAGCTTTTTTTCGTTCAACGCTTCGTCGAACGTCAGGAGATAAGCCGGAGGACGCCTAATGGTCGCGGGATCGGCCTGGACTTCACTATCCGAAATGGCCATCCGTGAGCCAGGCCGAAAAGAGAAATGATTGCGAACGGGATCCCACACAGCAAAACCACCGTCCGCGCGTGCATAAAAGACGAGCGCAGGCAGCGGCGATCTCACGGCATCGAACGAACGTGGATTCCACTCCTGTCGCCGCACATCAAACGAGCTCACATAAGTCTCTTTGAGACCACCCTTCGCGGCTATCGATTTGTCGAGCATGACCTCGATCTTCGGGGTGGCCGCCCCTTCCCTCGGCCAAGCTTGGGGGCCAGCCCACGTCCCCGAGAGCGCCCACCAGATCACGTCCAGTACGAAGCTCTTCCCGAGCCCGTTGTCGCCGGTCATCACGTTGAACCGGGAGCCGAGGTCGAGGTGGAGGTGGGGCGACGGCCCGACATCCACGAGGTCTAGCGAGCGAATCATGCGGATCTTCTAGCAGAGGCACCGAGGGGCTTGACAGAACTTTACCTATAGGTTAATTAACCGATCGGTCAAATGATCGCGCCGCCCGCTTCATCCAGCCTGCCCGCCGCCGCTCCGGGCGACGGCAGCGAAGACCGCCTCAGCGCGACCTTCTTCGCCCTCGCCGACCCCACGCGCCGGGCGATCCTGAAGCGCCTCGCGGACGGCGAGCGCACGGTGACGGAGCTCGCCGAGCCCTTCGCCATGTCGCTGCCCGCGATCACCAAGCACCTCAAGGTGCTCGAGCGCGCGCGCCTCATCACCCGCGGCCGCAACGCCCAGTTTCGCCCCTGCGCGCTCGCCCCCGCCCCGCTGCACGAGGCGACCGACTGGCTCTCCCTGTACCGCAAGCACTGGGAAGACAGCTTCGATCGCCTCGGCGACTACCTCGCCACGCTGAAGGACGACGTCGCCCGGGCCCCCGCGCCCGCGCCTGTCACGCCCGCCACGCCTGCTCGCCCCCGCAAGAAGCCCAAGGAGAAGAAGACATGAACGCCACCAACGATCCCCCCGTGAACGACAACGAGCTCGTCGTCTCCCGCCTCTTCGACGCCCCGCCCGAGCTCGTCTTCTCGGCGTGGACCGATCCGCGGCACCTGCTCGTGTGGTTCGGCCCGAAGGGCTTCACGCTCACGACCGAGTCGTTCTCGTTCAAAGAGGGCGGCGCGTGGGTCTACACGATGCACGGGATGGGGAAGGACTGGCCCAACTACATGCGCTTCACGCGCATCGTCCCCGGCGCGCGGATCGAGCTCAACCACGGGACGAGCCCGGACGACATCTGGTTCGACACGGTCATCACCTTCACCCGCGAGGGCGAGGGCACGCGCCTCGTGCTCAAGCAGACCCACCCTACGGCCGAGAAGGCCGCCGAGGCGAGGAAGTACGCGGTCGAGGGCGGCAACTCGACGCTCGAGCGCCTCGCCGAGTACCTGCCCGCGATGGACGACGCGCGCCACCTGGTCATCGAGCGCGTCTTCGACGCGCCGCGGGAGCTCGTCTACGCCGCGTTCACGAAGGCCGAGCACCTCGCGCGCTGGTGGGGCCCGAAGGGCTTCTCGCTCACCGTCAAGTCGCTCGACGTGCGCCCCGGCGGCCGCTTCCACTACGCGGGGGAGAGCCCCACCGGGCAGGTGATGTGGGGCGTCTTCGACTACCTCGAGGTCGTGCCGAACGAGCGCCTCGTCTACACGAACAGCTTCTCGGACGAGGCCGGCGGCATCACCCGCCACCCCATGGCGCCCACCTGGCCGGCGTTCCTGCTCAACCGCGTGAGCTTCCTCGACGAGGGCAAGGGCACGAAGGTCGTGCTGCGCGGCTTCCCCCTCGGCGCGACCGCGGAGGAGATCGCGATGTTCGAGGGCGCGAAGCCGAACGTGCAAGGCGGCTTCAAGGGGACGATGGATCAGCTCGACGAGTACCTGAAGAGCCTCTGAAGGCCGCGATGCGCCGCGGTCCTCCGACCGGACGACGCGGGGCTCGCGAGGGACCACAAGCCACGTGCTGCGTAGTCTACGGAGCACGTGGCTTATTCTGGACCCGGCGGCGCCGTGGTCACTCCTCGGAGAGCGCCTCGTCGAGCTGATCGAGGCCGATCAAGATCCCTCCGCGCTTCTTCATCGCGGCCCGCGCACCTCGGGTGAAGCCGCTCCGGGCGAAGGCGGCGTGGTGGACGACCCAGCCCGCGCCGCCGCCGGGGAGATCTTGCAGGACGCGCGGCGCCGTCTCCTCCACGAGCTTCCGGATGTCTTGCTCGTCGACCGGGGCGACGGTCCATTTGCACTCCCCGATCAGGATGTCCCTGCTCCGCGCGCAGATCGCCACCACGTCGGCCTGGACCTTGGCCCCCCAGTGGCTGCCCACCGCGTCGGGCTTGAAGGGGAGCTCGCCCGCTCGTCCTTTGCGCACGAGCCACTGCCTGGCGAGATCTTCGAAGGCCGTGGCGCCGACGAAGGCGTTGAGCCCGCCCTGGATGTCGGCGGCCACCCGGCTCGCCTCGAAGCTCAGCGTGCTCTGGTAGGGGGCGATGAACCGGAAATAGAAGCGGAAGTAGGCGTCGCTCAGGTGATAGCGGCCGCGCCGCGACTTCCGGAGCTCGCTCGGGGAGAGGGTCACGGGGAGCCGTCGTTCGACGAGCCGCAGCTCCTGGAGGCGGACGAGGTAGGAGGAGAGGTGCGCCTTCTCGATGAGGGTCGCCCTGGCGATCTCGTCGAGGCTGTGGTTGCCCGCGCCGACAGCGCCGAGGACGGAGAGATAGTTCTGCGGCTCTCTCACCTCGTCGTAGAGGAGGAAGGCCGGCTCGGCCGAGAACATGCTCCCGGGGGAGAGCACGACGCGGCGGAGGTTCTCCGCCAGGCTCCAGCGGGGATCGAGCCACTCGAGGTACGCGGGGATCCCGCCGACGACGGCGTAGGCGGCGACCCGATCTTCCGCGGACCACCCGGGCAAGAACGCGCCGAGCGCGCAGTAGGGCAGGGGCTCGACGTGCCAGCGCCCGGTGAGCCGCCCGAAGAGCGGAGACTGCTCGAGCTGGAGCGCCTCCATGGTGCGGACCTGCGAGCCGCACAGCGCCAGCACCACCTTGGAGCGCTGGAAATGGGTGTCCCACGCGTGCTGCAGCGCGGAGAGCATCGCCGGGTCGGCCTCGGAGGCGTAGGGGAGCTCGTCGAGGATCAGGATGTGCCGCCTGCCCTCGAGGAGGGCGGCCACCGCGTCCCAGAGCTCGGCCCAGCTCTCGAAGAGCGGCGCCTGCCGGACGGGGACGCCCATCAGCTTCGCGTAGAGCTTGCGGCGCTGGAGCGCGGGGCCCTCTTTCTCGGCGACCCAGTAGGTCGAGCCGACGCGCGACTGCTCCGCCCACCGGAGGAGGAGCTTGGACTTGCCGACGCGGCGGCGACCATAGACGAGCAGGAGCTGCCCCGGGCCCGGGTGGGTCCGGCGCAGCGCGCCGTTCAGGAAGCCGATCTCGCGCACACGATCGACGAAGCGGAGGGGAGTCTCGGCGGAAGCCACGTGCTGTGTATACTACACAGCACGTGGCTTATCATCCGTGGTGGTCGAGCCGCCCGCGGCCTCACTGCGGCGGGGGCGGCGTCGGGCAGCCGTAGACGAACTGGATCGCGGTGTACGTCCCGTTCTTGGCCTTGTCACAGACCTCGCCGTGCAGGGTGGCCGTCTTGCCGTCGGGCGAGATCGACCACCCGTCGCCGGAGGCGACCTCGGGCACGAGCTTCGGATCGGGGCTCGGCGGCTCGGTGACGAAGAGGTAGACCTGGGTCGGGTCGGCGGGCGGCGGATCCAGGGCGATCGTGCACTGATCGATGGTGTTGGTGGCGATCTGCGAGAGCGCCGCCTGCAGGGCCATCGGGTCGGCGGGCGTGAGGTACTGGCCCGTCCCGCCGGCCATCGCGATCTTGTCGAGCAAGGTCGAGGCCGCAGCCGAGCCGGGCAGGCCGACCACGTAGGTCTTGATCGATCGGCCGGCCATCGCGATGACGGGCGCGAGGATGTTCGCCTGGTTGGTGTCGCAGGTCGGCGCCCCGTCGGTGATCACGACCACCGCGCGGGCGCCCGTGAGCGGCGAGGGATCGGGCAGCGCGAGGTCGGCGTTGTCGAGCGCGACCTTGAGCGGCGTGCCGAGGATCAACGTCCACCCGGGCGCGGAGAAGTGATCCTGGAAGGCCGTGATGAAGGCCGGGCCCGGCGTGATCGGGATCTGCGGCGGCGTGTCGATGAGGTCGACCTTGCTGCACGTGTTCCCGGTGGCCTTGGTCGGGAAGAAGATCGTGCCGAGGTCGAGGAGGCCCTCGATCGGCTGCACCGCGGCGACCAGCGCGTCCTCGGCCACCTTCCATTTGGGGCCGAGCTGGTTGCCGGACGGATCGGTGAACGGCTTCTTCATGCTGTCGGACTGGTCGAAGACGACCACGATGTTGCCCGGCGTGATGTGCGCCGTGAGCGCCACGCTCCCGCATGCGTCGCCATCCATCATCGCCGAGCCGCCGACGCCGCCGCCGTCGATGCCGATGTCACCGCCCGCGCCCACGCTCCCCGCCGCGCCGGTCGTCGCGCTCGTGGAGCTGCTCGCCCCACCCGTGCCTTTGCTGCCGCCGCCCGTTCCACCGCTGCCTCCGCAGGCGAAGGGCAAGCTCAGGAGAGAGACCATCGAGCCGAGCAGGAGCCATCGCTTCATCATGCCCATTCTCCGTCCAGGGACGATCGTGTCCGCGCTCATCGTACGCGGATCGGCGCGCCGTCGAAAGGCGCCGCGCCGCCGCCGGAGGTGTTGTGCGATAGTGCGGGGATGAGCCCCGCCACCGACTGGAGCGAGACCATCCCCGAGGGAGAGGACGCCGCGCTGCTGCGCCTCGCCGAGACGCTGCGCGATCTGCAGCGGGCGCGCGCGAAGGGCAAAAAGGCCGATCGCGGCCTGCACGCCAAGAGCAACCTCAACGTCGAGGCCGAGCTGACGGTCCTCACCGACCTGCCGGCGCATGCGCAGGCGGGCCTCTTCGCGAAGCCGGGGAGCTACCGCGCCTATGTCCGCTTCTCGAACGGCGGCGGCAAGCGGCAGGGCGACGCCAAGCCCGACGTGCGCGGCGTGGCGATCAAGGTGCTCGGCGTCCCCGGCAAGAAGCTGATCCCGGGGATGGAGGACGAGACCACGCAGGACTTCCTCCTCATCCGCAGCCCCTCCACGCCCTTCGCCAACGCCGATGATTTCGTGGCCCTGGTGCGCGCCGTCAGCAACCCTCTCCTCGCGCTGCCGCGGGTCATCGGTCATTTCGGCTTCGGGCGCGGCCTCGCGCTCCTGAAGACGCTCTCGGCAGGGCTCGGCGAGCCGATGACCACCCTCGCCTCCACCCGCTATTTCAGCGCCGTTCCCATCAAGTACGGCCCCTACGCCGTGCACGTGGCGCTCACGCCCCACGAGCCCCGCGCCCTCAGCGAGGACAGGAGCGAAAATGGGCTCGGCGACGCGCTCGCGAGGACGCTGCGCGAGCGGGCCGTCACCTACGACGTACAGGTGCAGTTCTACGTCGATCGCGACAAGACCCCGATCGAGGACGCGTCGGTGGAGTGGAAGGAGTCGGACGCGCCCTTCGTCACCGTGGGCCGCCTCACGCTCACGAAGCAGGATGTCTCGTCCGCGCGCGGGAAGGCGCTCGGCGCGGCGATCGAGGAGCTGTCCTTCGACCCCTGGCATGCCCTCGAAGATCACCGCCCCCTCGGCAACATGATGCGCGCGAGGAACCACGCTTACCGGCTGAGCACCGCCGAGCGGAAGGCCGCGCCCGAGCCGAAGGGCCCGCTCGTCCCCGATCCGGACGCCGCGTGAGCCGCCCGGGGGCCAGGAAAAGTTTGCACGATCGGCGCCTCGGCCGGTGATCCCGGTGATTTCACGCTAGGGTGCGGGCGTACCGTTGCACGCTGATCCTCCTTCGCTGTCCCCACGCGCCAGCGCCCTCCGCGGCCTGCTCTGGATGACGGTCGCCAACACGCTCTTCTCGGTGATGAGCATCTCGGCGCGCCTCGCCTCGCGCACCGCCTCGTGGGCCGCCGTGGGCGCAGGCCGCGCCCTGCTCGGCGCATGCGTCGCCGCGGCCTTCGCGCTGCGATCGGGCAAGCCCCTGCGCACGAAGAGCCGCGGCCTCTCCTGGGCGCGATCGATCTTCGGCACCATCTCGATGCTCGCGACCTTCTACGCGCTCGGCCAGAAGTCGCTCCCCGTCGGCGACGCGGTGACCATCTTCGCCACCGCGCCGATCCTCATCGCGCTCTTCTCGCCCCGCCTGCTCGGCGAGACCCCGAGCCGGGGCCTCTGGGGCGTGCTGCTCGTGGCGTTCGCCGGCGTCGCGCTCATCGCGGGCCCGCGCCTCGACGTCGCGGGCGCGCCCGCGGCCTCCGCGCTCGTCGCCGCGATCTTCTCGGCCCTGGCGATGATGTTCCTCCGCAAGATGCGCGCGGGCACCCAGGACGGCACCCCCGAGAGCGCCGAGGCGATCGCCCTGCACTTCGCGCTGGTGAGCTTCGCCGTGCACGTGGTGTTCGCCGCCTTCTCGTTCCGCGCGCCCGCGCCGCGCGACTGGATCTTCCTGTTCGTGACCGGCCTCTCCGGCGGCCTCGCGCAGCTCGCGATGACGCAGGCCTACGCGATGACGGAGGCCGCGCGGCTCGGCGCCATCAGCTACGTCGGCACGGTGATCTCGTTCTTCGCCGGCGTCGTCTTCCTCGACGAGCGGCCCAGCCTCCTGCAGATCGGCGGCGTGGCGCTGGTCATCGGCGCGGGCTCGGTGCTCGCGGTGGGCGCCTCGCGGGCGGCCTCGCGCATCCCGGCGATCGAGCCCTCGCCCGACGGCGCGAGGTAGGCCCGCCGCGGCGTCACGCCCCGCCGCCCTCGTCGTCGGACTCGCGGGTCATCTCGATCATCGTCCGGCGGAAGCCCATCGACTCGAAGAACGCCGTCGCACCCGGGTTCCTCGCGGCCGTGTGCAGCACCACGCGCGGCGCGCCCTTCTCGGCGAGGGCGTCGAGCGTGGCGCGCACGAGGCGGCGGGCCACGCCGCTCCTCCTCGCCTCGGGCTCGACCCAGAGATCGTGGAGCGCGCCGTGCGGATCGAGGAGCTGGTTCCAGTCTCGATCTTCGAGCCGCGCGTAGGTGTAGCCCACCACCTCGTCGCCCCGCGCGGCCACGAGGATCACCACCTCGGGGCGGCGGATCTCGCGCCGGAACCAGGAGGCGTAGCCCTGCTCGATGTCCTCCGGGAGGATGAAGCGCTGCGCGTCGAAGTCGTGGTGCATGCGGAGCAGCTTGCCGGCGAGCGCGGCGACGTGCGGGAGCTCGTCGGACCGCGCGGGGCGGATGATCACGTCGTCCATGGCGGGGACGACGTTAGCAAACCCGGGCGCTCACCGAAGGGCCCGCGGGCGGCGAACCTCGATCTCGGTCGCGGCGGGGTAGCTCGCGCGCACGTCGGAGAGGCGCGCGAGCACCCAGGGGCGGAGGTAGGAGGCGCCGTTCTTGGTGAACACCACCTCGTTCGACACCTGGCTCACCGCGTGGATGGGCCCCTGCCCGGGCGCGCGGAGGAGGATCACGTCGCCGAGCCTCCGCTGCTCGAAGGGCACCGGCGCGTAGTCCCGGTCGAGCGTCGCGAGGAGCGCTTCTTCCGGCTCCACCGCGGGGCCCGGGTCGCGCTCGTCGAGGAAGTGGACCGCGGTCCAGAAGCAGCTGTACGGGGGGTCGGAGACCCGCGGGAACGTGTCGAGGCGCGCCCGCGCGAAGGGCGGGAGGAGATCGGCGAGGCCGACGAGCCCGTCGGCGCCGACGGTCACGCGGAGGCTGCCGCGCGACATCAGCGCCCCGAGGGCCTGGACCTTCGCCTCGTCGTCGGGGAGCGAGGCGCAGAGGGTGGTGAAGTCGGCGAGGAGGTAGAAGGGGCCCTCGGTGTAGGTGAGCCGATCGAGGATCGATCGGATCGCCGGCGGGAGCCCGGGGTGGCTGCTGAACGGCCCGAGCGCGTGGCGGCGGCGGAAGGGGACCCACTGCTCGGTGTTCTCGGGGAACCGCGCGAGCTCGGCGTAGAGCGCGGCGCGCGGCCCGGGGTCGAGGCTCAGCACCAGCACCCGGCTCGGGGTGAGCACGCAGCCCCCCTCGGCGCACGAGGACGCGGAGAGGAGCGAGCGGCGCTGCCCGATCGAGAGGCCGACGCGATCGAAGAGCGACGGGAGATCCTCGCGCGTGAGGTGCGGCAGCGACCAGCGTGGAGGCGTCACCCGGCAGAGCCCCGGGTGCGCGTGGCCGGGCGGCAGGAGCACGGGGACGTCGCGCAGCTCGGCGTGATGCGCCGCCTCCGGGCCCACGAGGGACGCGGCGGCGTCGTGGGACGACCCGGCGCGATCGAGGAACAGCGTCACGACGGCGCACACGAACGCCGCGCCCAACGTCGCCCGCAGACCCGGGTGCCGAGCCATCGATGGTTTGTGCTCATACCATCGAAAACACCACGATCAACCGAACGAAACAGGCGTATCTCTCCCCGGCGCTCCGCAACTTGCAGGCTCGGTTGCAAGTTGCGGAGCGCTCGCGCCCACGCTCTCCCCTCATCGACATGGGCGGTTCGATCTCGTGCAGTTGGAGGGAGCGACGTTGCACTCCTGCAACGGCGCGCGCGATCGATCAACGCGCGATGCCCGGAGGGCGCGGGCGGCCGAGCCGGATCTTCCGCGCGTCGATCGGCATGAGGGTCGCCTCGTCCACCACCCGCGGGCGCACCTCGAGGCCGGTCTCGCGATCGATCAGGGTGACGGGCGGGCCGTCTTCCCAGAGCCAGTCGGAGCCCCAGCGCCACATCGCGCCGAGCACGTCGAAGACGGCGCGGCCCTTCTCGGTGAGGTGGTACTCGTGGCGCGGCGGGCGCTCCTCGTAGAGCACCTTCTCCATCAGCCCCTCGGCCACGAGGCGCGCGAGGCGGCGCGTCAGGATCGCCCGCGGGGCCTTGAGCGCGGCCTGGAAGTCCTCGAAGCGCACGCGGCCGAGGAAGGCCTCGCGCAGCACGAGCGGCGTCCACCAGTCGCCGAGCAGATCGGCCACGCGGGCGATGGGGCAAGGCGATCGATCGAAGCGGGTGCGGCGCATGATCGCCCTCGATCAGGCGGGCTCGACCCGCGCGGGGACATGCTTGTGGAACGGCGTTCCGGCCAGGAAATCGCGGTCTTCCGAGGCGGTGAGCTCGTTGGGGGCGACGCCGTGCGTGACGGGGGCGCCGGCCTCGTCGGGGTAGGAGAGGCCGAGCCCGTTGGGCAGGCTCACGTGGCCCGGCTGCATCATGTCGGTGATCTCGACCGACGCGACCATGCTCCCGCGCCGGGTGGTGATCCGGGCCTTGCCGCCCTCCGCGATGCCGAGGCGCGCCGCGTCCTCGACCGAGAGGCGGAGCGCGCCCTCGGTGTCCTTCTGCCGCCAGGCCGGGTCGCGGAAGATGGTGTTGGCGGTGGAGGAGCGGCGCTCACCCGCGGAGAGGATGAACGGAAACGCTGGATCTCTCGGTGTTTCTGGCTCGTCGATCAGCCGCGCGAGCGCCGGGATGAGCTCGGGGACGTCGAGGCGGATCTTCTTGTCGGGCGTGTCGAGGCGGCTCCACGTCTCCGGGTAGTCGTCGCGCGAGAAGACGAAGCCGGAGCGTTTCTCCAGCATGGCGTCGAAGAGCGCCTCGCCGAGGGCCGGGCCGTCGCCCGTGAAGCCTGCGCGCTTGAGCGAGCCCGCATGCGCGAGTGCGCAGAGGTGCGCGACGCCCCAGAGCGCCGCGGTGGTGGAGGCGCCCTCGGGCAGGGCGGGGCCGAGCGCCTCGTAGAGCAGGACGGGCGCGAGCGGGAACAGATCGGGCCGCGTCGCGGTGAGCTGGAAGAAGGCGGCGGCGAAGGGCCCGCGGCCCTCGGCGGGGATGCGCGAGGCGGCCTCGACGAGCGGGGCGAGATCGGCGTCGCCGTAGGCGCCGAGGGCGCGGCAGAGGCGGCGGTGGATCTCCGCCTCGGGCAGCGTGCCGGGGAGCGGATCGAGGAGCGGCGCGCGGAGCTGGAAGACGTTGTCGGGGAACTCGAGGTTGAAGAACGACGCCTCCCACTTCTCGAACTGCGACGCGGCGGGGAGCACGTAGTGCGAGAGGCGCGCCGTCTCGCTCAACGCCACGTCGATCGTCACGAGGCACTCGAGCGAGGCGAGCGCCTCGCGCATCCGCCGGCTGTCGGCCAGGGAGTGGGCGGGGTTCGCGCTCTCCACGATCATCGCGCGGAAGCGCTTCGGGTGATCGGTGAGGATCTCGTCGGGGATCACGTTGCAGGGGATGAGGCCGGTGATGATGCGATGGCCGCCGACCGGGCTCGTGCGGGTGCCCTCGCGCGCGCCGCCGCCGAGGCTCGCCATCCGGCTGTGGATGTTCATCGCCCCGCGCTTGCCGAAGTTGCCGGTGAGCAGGTAGACGAGCTTCTCGAGGTAGGAGCCGAGCGTGCTGTGGGGCGCCTGCTGCATCCCGAGGTCCTCGAAGATGGAGACGCTCTTCGCCCGCGCGATGCGCCGCCCGACCTCGCGCACGAGCGCCTCCGGGACGCCGGCGCGCGCCGCGTGCGACGCCACCGAGACGCGGGCGAGCTCGGCGAAGATCTGCTCGCCGCCCTTGCAGCGCTCGCGCACGAAGGCGTGATCGACGAGGTCCTCCTGCACCAGCACGGCGAGCAGGGCGCTCAGGCAGAGCGCGTCCGCTCCGGGGCGGATCTGGAGGTGGTAGTCGGCCATCTCGGCGGTCTCGCTCCTCCGCGGATCGATGACGACGAGGGCGCGCCCCGGGTCCTTCGCGATGGCCTTGAGGACGGCGCGGGCCCGGGGAAACCCGTGCGATTGCCAGGGGTTCTTGCCGGCGAAGACGGCCACCTCGGCATGCTCGAAATCGCCGCTCGTGTGGCAGCGCGGGCGGCCGAAGAGCTGGCCGTCGACCCAGAACTCGCCCGTCTTCTCCTGCGCGAGGGCGTTGGACGTGAACACGGAGCCGAGCGCCGCGCGGGTGGCGCGCGCGTAGGCGCCGCCGAGGTGGTTGCCCTGTCCGCCGCCGCCGTAATAGAAGATCGACTCGCCGCCGTGCTGCGCCTTCACGCGCCCGAGGGCGGAGGCGACCTCGCGGATCGCGGTGTCCCAGTCGATCTCCTCGAAGCTCCCGTCGGGGCGCCTGCGGAGCGGGGCGCGCAGCCTGTCCTTGCCGTTCTGGTAGCAATCGAGGCGGAGGGCCTTCTCGCAGGTGTAGCCGCGCGAGCCGGGGTGGGCGCGATCGCCGCGGATCTTCGTCAGGTGGCCGGCCTCGGGCGTCGCCTCGAGGCCGCAGTTGATGCTGCACAGGATGCACGCGGTGGGCTTGGACGCTCCGGCCATGATGGTCTCCATGGTGGTCAGTTCAATCATGGAACTGAAGTGTACCGAGGATGCCGAAAGAGGGCGTCCCGGGCAATGGCCATCTCACCCTCCGCCTCATTTGGTTGCGGCCGGCCCCGCGGCGCCACGATACCTTTCCCGCATCGGGCCCGATGACCCCCTACCGTTCGAACCGCGAGGAGAGACCGGCGATCGCTCCGGAGACGGGGCTCGTGGCGGACATGGTCCGGCAGTTCGCCGATCCGTACGCCTTCCTCCGGGAGCTCGCGCAGAACGGGCTCGACGCGGGCGCCTCGCGGATCGAGGTGCGCGTGGAGCTGCCGGCTGGCGCGGCGGCGACCACCCGGGTCACGGACGACGGCGCGGGCATGAGCCGGGCGACGATCGAGGGGCCGTTGCTCACGCTCTTCAGCTCGTCCAAGGAGGAGTCGCTCGACATGATCGGGCGCTACGGGGTGGGCTTCGTCTCCGTCTTCGCGCTCGCGCCGGAGGAGGTGCAGATCGAGACCTGGCAGCCGGGGTCGAGCTACCTCGTCCGGCTCTTCCCGGATCACCGCTACGAGCTGCTCGAGGGGCGGGCGCGCCCCGGGAGCGGCACGGTGGTGACGGTGATCAAGGCGATGGACCGGCAGGCCTTCCTGGCGCACGCGGGCCGCTGCAAGGCGGCGCTCCTCCGGTGGTGCCGCCACGCGGAGCGGCCGATCCGCCTGTTCGTGTACGATCTCGGCGCGGAGGAGACGTCGGGAGAGATCCGGATCGACCGGCCCGTGGGGGTGTTCGCGCCGATCTCGGTGACGCGGACCATCGCGCGCAAGGGCGGGGGAGAGGAGATCTTCTCCGTCGGGGTCTCGCCGGGCTCCGCGCACCTCGACGCGCCGGCGCCCGACGCGGCGAGCGCGCTCGAGCGCGCGGACAGCTTCGCCGGCTTCTACAACCGAGGGCTCACGCTCCTGGAGACGAACGAGCCGCTCTCCGCCGACCTCGCGGGGCTGCGTTTCAAGGTGATAAGCCCCCACCTCTCGCACACCATCAGCCGCGACGACGTGCGGCGCGACGCCGACTTCGCGCGGGTGATCGAGGTGGTGCGGAGGCTCGCCCGGGAGCCGCTGCGCGAAGCGCTGGTCAAGGGGCTCGCCGACGCTGCGCTCGGGGCGACGCGAGGGGAGACGACCAGGGCTTACGCGGCGATGCTCGAGGCGGCGAGCCTCCCGCCGATGAGCCTGCCCGCCTCGGAGATCCGGCTCCCGCTGGCGAGCCCGGTGGGCGGCGCCCGGGTCCTCGCCGAGCCGCACCGCGACCTGCCCAAGGGGCACCCGATCCTCGTGTCCGCGAGGAGGGACGCGATCACCGACGCGCTGGCGGCGGCGTGGATCCCGGTGGTACTGGCGGCTCACCCCGCGGTGGGCGCAGCGCTCCAGCGGCTCGCCCCGCGGGCGATCGAGGAGGCGCAGGAGGTCTACCTGCTGGTGCGCGAGCGCGATCCCTCGTCGCTCGGCGAGGAGGCCCTCGGGCTGCTCGACGCGCTCGCGGCGCAGCTCCGGGCGGCCGGGGCGCCCGTCGCGCGGGCGGGGCTCGGCGCGATCGAGGGCGCCCTCGACCGGCGGGCGGCGGTCGTGATCCCCGAGGGGCCGGCGGGCGCGGCCCGGCTCTGCTCCACGGCCCAGATCGCGGCGTGGTACAATCGTTGGAGCTCAAACGATATCCTGCTCCTCAACCCGGCCGGTGCGCTCTGGAACAAGGCGCTCGGCAAGGCCCGGCGCGCGCCGCCGCTCGCCGCGCACGTGCTCGCCCGGGCGCTCCTCGCCGGCCGCGCCGAGGCCGCCTCGGCGAAGGCGAGCGACCTGCTCCTCGCGCTCGCGGGCGAGGCCCTCCGCGGATCCGAGGGATCATGAGCAAGGTGGTCGGCCACGGCCGGATCCGGGTCGACGCGCGGAAGGCGGTGGAGAAGCTGCGGGAGCACCTGCTCGTCGATCTGCAGCTCTACCCCCTGGAGATCGTGCGCGCCGCGGTGGCCGGCGGGGCGCGCGAGGTGGACGTCTCGAGCGACGGCGGGACGGTGGGGATCACCTTCGACGGGGCGCCGCCGCCGGCCGAGGCGCTGCCCCGCCTGCTCGATCACGTGCTCGACGTCTCGCCGGAGCGGGAGGCCCGCCGGCTGCGCCTGCTCGCGCTCGGCCTGAACGCGGCGCTCGGGCTCCGCCCCGCGTCGGTCGATCTCACCCTCTCGACCGACGAGGGTTGCACGCGGGTGCGCTGGACGCCCGATCTGCTCGACGCGGGGGCGGGGGGCAGCGCGGCGCCCCTGCCCGCGCCCGAGGTCGTGCCGAGGCCCGAGGGGATGCCGCCGCGCGCGCTGCGGATCGAGGTGCGCCCGCGCTTCGGCTGGGGTGCGATCCGCAAGGCCCTCGGCGGCGGGCTGCCGCGCGAGGTGGAGCTGCTCCTCGACGCGACCTTCGCCCTGCCGGCCCGGCTCACCGTGGGGGGCGCGCCGCCTCCGCCGCGCCCGCGATCGCCGCCGCTCCTGGCGGTCCCCTTCGACGCGCGCGGCGCGGTGAGGGCCGCGCTGGAGATCGTCCCGATCGGCCCGCGGGCGCCGGAGATCGAGATCCTGGAGCACGGCGTGCTGATGCTGCGGGCGCCGGTGCGCTTCGCGCTCGCCATGCCGGGCACGGGGGCGGAGGAGGCGCACCTCCCGATCCGGATCGTCGTCGACGCCGAGGAGCTGCCCGTGAACCTCTCGCGCTCGGCGCTGCGGGAGGACTCGTCGTTCTGCCAGCCGATCGAGCGCGCCGCGGTGACGGCGCTCGCGGAGGCGGTGCGCCGCTGGGCCGGCGAGCGGGCGGACGGGCGGCCCCGCGATCGTCTACCCGAGCCCACGCGCGAGCGCGCGATCGAGCGCGCGATGGCGGCGATCCTCGGCCGGATCGGGCGCCTCGCGCTCCGCGGCGACAGCCTGCCCCCCGAGCTCGCGGCGCTGCTCGATCTGCCGCTCTGCCGGAGCGCGTACGGCGGGCCGCTCTCGATCGCCGCGATCAACGCGCTGCCCGCGCCGCTCTCGATCCACCGCGAGCCCGAGCCGCTGTCGGAGGCGCTCCGGCCCTTCCTGGGCGAGGTGCTCCGGGTGACGGACGCGCTCGCGGAGGAGCTCGCCGGCGAGCGGGCGGCGGTGGACGTGCGCGAGCTCCTCGACGAGGCCGAGGTGGGCGTCACGCTGTCGCGACAGCTCGCGGTCCACGACCGCGACGCGGCGCGCCTGCTCGCCGCGCGCGCGGATCTCGGGGAGCTGGGCGAGGAGGTGCGGATCACCTTCGCCGCGCTCTCGACCGCGATCGAGAACCTGGGCGCGACGAGCGCGGCGCTTCCGCGCTCGCTCCTCGCCTTCGCGGGGCTCTCGGAGCTGCCGATCTGGCCCACCGTCGAGCCGGGCCGGCGCGCGAGCATCGCCGCGCTGAAGGCCACCGCGGAGCGCTGCGGCGCCCTGTTCTCCGCGGCGCCCGGCGTGAAGGGACGCGCCGCCGACGGCCGGCTGGTGCTCGCGGTGGCGGACGACGAGATCCGGCCGATCGCGGGGGCGCTCGGCGTGCCGATCATCCCGTACGGCGACGGGCTGATCGACCCGGGCGACGCGCGGGCGCACGAGGAGCGCTCCTGGCACCGGCTCCGCGAGGCGCTGGCGGTCGAGGCCGGCGACGGGCCGGCCCTCGCGATCGCGCGGCCCGGGCTGCGGGCCCGCGTCGCGGTGAGCGCCTCGCCCCGGGTGCGGCTCTGCCACGCCGGCGAGGCCCTCGGCGGGGCCCCGCCGCCGCCCGATCTCGGCGCGCTCGCGATCGCGGTGGACAGCGACGCGCTCGTGCCCAACCCCGGCTGGACGGCGCCGCTCGCCCCGCCCTCGCAAGCGGCGCTCTCGGCGCTGCTCCAGCCCATCGATCAAGCCTACTGCGAGCGCCTCGTCGCGGCGCTGGAGGGCGACCCCGCGGCCCGCGCCGAGCTCGACCTCGCCCCCGGCGAGGGAGGCGCGGCGCGCGATCGTTTGATCTGCAACTATCTGCTCGACCGGGCGGGTCACCTGCGCGCCCTCCCCGGCGGAGCGCGGCCCGAGCGAGCGGCGCTCGCCGCGCGGATCGAGGCCCTCCCGTTGATCTCCGTGCTCGACGAAGAGGGGCGCCCGGAGCCCTGCGCGCTCGCCGATCTGGCGCGCTGGCACCCCGCCCCGCTCACGATCCCCGCGCTCCAGGCGCCGCCGGGCTTCGCCACCCTGGGGTGGCGCCCCGTCCTGCTCCACGCGGTCGAGGAGCGCGCCCTGCTCCAGCGCTGGTCGAACGAGCGGCTCTACCTGGCCATCGACGAGATCCCGGGCCGCAAGCGGGACGCCGAGCGCGAGCGGCTCCGGCGCGAGCTCTTGACCCACCCGCCCATCGACCCGGGCGACCTCGGCGATCTCGCCGACCCGGGCGCCTTCTCCGTGCAGCTCCGGCCGGAGGGGGGCAAGCGGATCGCCCTCGTCGCGGCCCTCCCGCGGGCGG
>JAXLYT010000091.1:0-40415 GCA_046351295.1 Byssovorax sp. | reverse complement strand
ATGCTCGGCGGCTTCAACGTCGACCCGCTGATCGCGCTGCTCGACGACGCGGAGCTCGGCCCGGTGGCCGCCGCGCAGCTCAAGAAGACGATGCTCGTGTTCGCGGCCTTCGACGACGTCGAGCAGAAGGCCAGGGCGGGGAACAAGAACGCCGCGGCCGTGCTCGACTCGTGGGCCAAGGCCGAGTGGTTCCTCTCGCGCCCCGAGGTGCCGGCCGACATCACGGTGACGGTCTTCAAGGTCGTGGGCGAGACGAACACCGACGACCTCTCGCCGGCCACCGAGGCGTGGTCGCGCCCGGACATCCCGCTCCACGCGACGGCGATGCTCAAGAACCCGCGCGAGGGCATCACCAACGCGGGCGCGCAGATCGCCGAGCTGAAGCAGAAGGGGCACCCGCTCGCGTACGTGGGCGACGTGGTGGGCACCGGCTCGTCGCGCAAGTCGGCGACCAACTCGGTGCTCTGGTTCATGGGCGAGGACATCCCCCACGTGCCGAACAAGCGCTCGGGCGGCGTGGTGCTCGGCGGCAAGATCGCGCCGATCTTCTTCAACACGATGGAAGACTCGGGCGCGCTGCCCATCGAGTGCGACGTGACCAAGCTCGCCATGGGCGACGTGATCACCATCCACCCGTACGCCGGGACGATCACCTCGGCGTCGGGCGAGGTGCTCTGCACCTTCGAGCTGAAGACGCCGGTGCTCCTCGACGAGGTGCGCGCGGGCGGCCGTATCCCGCTCATCATCGGGCGGAGCGTGACGGAGAAGGCGCGCAAGGCGCTCGGGCTCGGGCCCTCCGAGGTCTTCAAGAAGCCGGTGATGCCCGCCGATACGGGGCGCGGCTACACGCTGGCGCAGAAGATCGTCGGGCGCGCATGCGGCGTGGCGGGCGTTCGCCCCGGCGCCTACTGCGAGCCCGCGACGAGCACCGTGGGCTCGCAGGACACGACCGGGCCGATGACCCGCGACGAGCTGAAGGAGCTCGCGTGCCTGCGCTTCTCGGCCGATCTGGTGCTCCAGTCGTTCTGCCACACCGCGGCCTACCCGAAGCCGGTGGACATCGAGACGCAGCGGACGCTGCCCGAGTTCATGGAGGTGCGCGGCGGCATCGCGCTCCGCGCGGGGGACGGGATCATCCACTCGTGGCTGAACCGGATGCTCCTGCCCGATCAGGTGGGCACGGGCGGCGACTCGCACACGCGCTTCCCGCTCGGCATCTCCTTCCCGGCGGGCTCGGGCCTCGTGGCCTTCGCCGCGGCGCTCGGGATCATGCCGCTCGACATGCCGGAGTCGGTGCTCGTGCGCTTCAAGGGCGCGATGGCGCCCGGGATCACGCTGCGCGATCTGGTGAACGCCATCCCGTGGGCGGCGCTCCAGACGGGCGATCTCACGGTCGCCAAGAAGGGCAAGAAGAACGTCTTCAACGGGCGGATCATCGAGATCGAGGGCTTGCCCAACCTGACCGTGGAGCAGGCCTTCGAGCTCAGCGACGCGACGGCCGAGCGCTCGGCGGCGGGCTGCACCATCCGCCTCGCGAAGGAGCCGATCATCGAGTATCTGCGCTCGAACGTGACCCTGCTCCGGTCGATGATCGAGGCCGGCTACAAGGACGAGAAGGCCATCGAGCGGCGCGCGAAGAAGATGGAAGAGTGGCTCGCGAACCCGGTGCTCCTCGAGCCGGATGCCGACGCCGAGTACGCGAAGGTGATCGAGATCGATCTGGCCACAATCACCGAGCCGCTCCTCGCCTGCCCGAACGATCCCGACGACATCAAGAAGCTCTCCGAGGTGGCGGACACCCCGGTCGACGAGGTGTTCATCGGGTCGTGCATGACCAACATCGGCCACTTCCGCGCGGCGGGGAGCCTGCTCGCCAAGTTCGCCGAGCCGGTGCCCTCGCGGCTGTGGATCGCGCCGCCCACGCGGATGGATCAGCATCAGCTCGTGGAGGAGGGCGTCTACGCGCAGTTCGCGGGCGCGGGCGCGCGGACGGAGATGCCGGGCTGCTCGCTGTGCATGGGCAACCAGGCGCGGGTGAAGCCGGGCTCGACGGTGGTGTCCACCTCGACGCGCAACTTCCCGAACCGGCTCGGGCAGGGCGCGAACGTCTTTCTCTCGTCGGCCGAGGTGGCGGCGGTGGCGTCGATGCTCGGCCGGCTGCCCAAGGTCGACGAGTACATGAAGTACGCCGCGGCCCTCGACGCGAAGTCGGCGGACATCTATCGCTACCTCAACTTCGATCGGATGCCGGAGTACACGCAGGCCGCCGCGAAGGCCGTGCGATCGCTCCCCGTGATCCAGGCGTAGGCCTGGCCTGATAGGCCAGCTTCACGCGCACAAACGGAAAAAGCGTCGCGACGGACCTGGGGGGGGAAGGTCTCCGCCGCAACGCTCAACCAACACGTACCAGGCTCATTTTCACAGGCCAAGCTAAATCGACATGGCCTCGAAAAAGGGCCGCGTGCCCCCCGAAATTCAACGCAAAGGCGCAAAGTCGCCAAGGCGCAAAAAAGAAAAAAGAGACCTAACCCCTCTTTTCTTCTTGCGTCTTTGCCCCTTTGCGCCTTTGCGTGAAAAATTCAGCCCAATTGGCCGAGAAAAAGGCCCGTGCGGGGGAGACGCGCCGAGAGGCTGCGTTACCCGGGTGTGCCGCGCTCCTTGCGGCGGCGCTCCTTGTACTTCACGCGCACCGGGGTGCCCTCGAAGTCGAAGGTCTGGCGGATCTGGTTGGCGACGTAGCGCTGGTAGCTGAAGTGGATCTTGTCCGGGGCGCTGGCCTGGACGACGAAGAGCGGGGGGCGCGTCTCGGCCTGGGTGATGAAGTAGAGGCGCGGGGCGCGGCCTCCGCTGGTGGGCGGCGGGTGCGTCTCCAGCACCTGCTCGAAGAAGCGGTTGAGCTCGCCCGTCGGCACGCGGCGGCGGAAGGCCTGGGACACCTTGCTCACCGTGGCGAAGAGGGTGTCCATGCCGCGCCCGGTCTTGGCGCTGATGTGGACGATCGGCGCCCAGGGGGCGAAGGAGAGCTTGTCGCGCGCGTCCTCTTCGAGCTTCTTCTTGTTCTTGTCGGCGAGCAGATCGACCTTGTTGAGGGCGATGACGATGGCCCGGCCGCGGTCGTAGGCGAGGCCGAGGATCTTGGCGTCCTGCTCGGCCACGCCCTCGGCGGCGTCGCACATGAGCACGACGACGTCGCAGCGCTCCATCGCGCGGATGGAGGAGAGCACGCTCACCGCCTCGACCACCGAGTCTTCCTTCGTGACCTTGGCCTTCTTCCGGATGCCGGCGGTGTCGACGAGGATGAAGCGCTCGCCGCCGCGCTCGACGAGGGTGTCGATCGGGTCGCGCGTGGTGCCGGGGCGATCGTCGACGAGGACGCGCTCCTCGCCCGCGAGGCGGTTGATCAGCGAGGACTTGCCGGCGTTCGGCTTGCCGACGATCGCGACGCGCACGATGGAGTCGTCTTGCTCCTCGGCCTCGGGTTCGGCCGGCGGCGGGGGCAGGGCGTCCCCGATCCGCTGCTCGAGCTCGTCGATGCCGCGGCCGTGCAGGGCGCTGATGGAGATCAGGTGCTCCATGCCGAGGCGGTAGAGGTCGGCCGCCTCGTTCTCGAGGCGCGGGGAGTCGGCCTTGTTGGCGACGAAGATCACCGGCTTGCCGGCCCGGCGGAGCATGGCGATCTCGGCGTGGTCGGCGGCCACCGCGGCGGCCGCGGCGTCGAGCACGCACACGATCACGTCGGCCTCGCGGATGGCGAGATCGATCTGGCGCTTGATACCCTGCTTCATCGGGTCGGCGCTCTCGGGGTCGAAGCCGCCGGTGTCGACCAGCGTGTAACGTCGTCCACGGGAGACCACGTCGCCGTAGTGCCGGTCGCGCGTGACGCCGGGCTCGTCGTGGACGATCGCCGTCCTGCGCCCGACGAGGCGGTTGAAGAGGGTGCTCTTGCCGACGTTGGGGCGGCCGACCAGGGCGACGATCGCGCCCGTGGGGACCGCCACCGCGCCTCGGGGCTCGGGGCGCTTGCGGTGCGAAGGGGTGGTCATTGGTCGTCCTCGTCGGACGGCTCGCCGTCCTCGTCTTCTTCGTCCTCGTCGTCGAGGTCGTAGTCGCCTTCCTCGTCGAGATCGTAGTCCTCGTCTTCGTCGTCGGGATCGGCCTCGCCGCCCTCGTGACCGGGATCCTCGTTGCCGGGAGCCGCTTGCTTCCGCGCGTGGTTCGGAAGGCGACCGGAGATGTCTTCGTCTTCGCCCTCGGCGGGGAGCTCGGCGTGGATGATCATGGCCGGCGCGGCATGCCCGGCGCGCTCTCCGCTCGCTGCGGCGCTGTAGCCGAGCTCGCCCAGCTCGGCGCGGGACTCGCGCCAGTCGGGGGTGACGCGCACCCAGAGCTTGAGGTTGACCTTGCGGCCGGCGAGGGCCTCGAGGCGGAGGCGGGCGCGGGTGCCGATGGCCTTGAGCATCTCGCCCCCGCGGCCGATGAGGATGCGCTTCTGGCCCGGGCGCTCGACCCAGATGGTGGCGTCGACGTGCAGCGTGCCGCCCTCGCCCGGCGGCTCGACGAAGCGTTCGATGGCGACGGCGACCGCGTGGGGCACCTCGGCCTCGGTCGCGCGGAGGATCTGCTCGCGCACGTACTCGGCGGCGAAGAAGCGGATCGGGCGATCGGTGATGTCGTCGATGTCGAAGCTCCAGGGGGCCTCGGGGAGCAGGGCGCGGACCTCGTCGAGCACGCGCTCGATGCCGCTCGTCCGGAGGGCCGAGATCGGCACCACCGCGGCGAAGCTCCGCACGCGGGAGAAGGCCTCGATCAAGGGGAAGAGGCGGCCCTTGTCGGCGAGGCGATCGACCTTGTTGATCACGAGCACGGTGGGCGTGCCCTCGCCGATGTCGGCGAGCAGCGTGAGATCGCCCGGGTGCGGGGCGAGGGGGCGCGCTGCGGCGTCTCCCGCGCGCGCCTCGCCGTCTTTTCCGCGGGCCTCGCGGCGCGGGCGCGGGAGGTCGGTGACGAAGACGATCACGTCGGCGGTGCGCGCGGCCTCGCGGGCCGTCTGGTTCATCACCCGGCCGAGCTCGGTGCGCGGGCGGTGCAGGCCCGGCGTGTCGAGCAGGGCGATCTCCGCGTCGCGGTGGTGGACGACGCCGAGGATGGAGTCGCGCGTCGTCTGCGGGGTGGGGGAGACGATGGTGAGCGGCTGCTCGAGGGCCGCGTTGAGCAGCGTGGACTTGCCGACGTTGGGGCGGCCGATCAGCGCGACCCGCCCGGCACGGGGGTGATCGCCCGGCGCGGCGGGCGCACGCTTCTTCTTCCCGGGGCTCCCGCCCTTGGCAGGGGCCGGGAGATACGCGTGCACCGTCTTCGCGGCGGGGCGCTGGCCGGGGCGGGCCGGATCTTTCCGGCCCTTGCGCTCTGCGGAGGCGCGATCCGCCGGGCCTTTGCGCTCTGCCGAGGCGCGATCGCCCGGGCCGCGACGCTCTGCGGAGGCGCGATCGCCCGGGCCTTTGCGCTCGGTAGAGGCGCGATCGCCCGGGCCGCGGCGCGTGCGTTCGCCGGCGGGCGCGGGCTTCTTCGGGCCGCTCTCGGCCTTGGCCCCGGCGCGGGCGCGCGCAGGAGGCTTCTTTTTGCGCCGTTCGGGGGCGTGAGGCTTGTTCACCGGCGGCGTGCTAGCAGACACCCCCGGGGGCCACAAACGGGATCCGTGGCCATCGCCGCGCAGGCGCGGTAAGAGCGGCCCTCCGATGGCGATGAGAGACGATCGATCCGGCAGCGACGCGGTGCCTTCGCCGGGATCCGGGCTGCTCCGGCACAGCCGGCTCCTCGCCTTCGCCCTCGCCGCGCTGGTGCTCTTCCCGATGCTCGGCCAGAGCGGGATCTGGGATCCGTACGAGCTCGACGCCGCCGACCTCGCGCGGCGGATCGCCATGCGCGTCTTCCACGCCGGGGGGCTCGAGCTCCCGAGCGCGGCGAGCTCGCTGCCCACGCTGAGCGATCTCCGGATGGGCGAGCTGCCGTTCACGTCGATGGCGCTCGGCTTCAAGCTCTTCGGTCTCCACGACTGGACAGGGAGGCTCCCGCTCGCGCTCTGGGCCTTCGCGGGCGCCGTGGCGATCCACGAGCTCTTCGCGCGCCTCGTCGATCGTCGCGCCGGGCTCTACGCGGTGATCGCCCTCGTGACGATGCCGCTCTACTTCATGCAGGCCCGGACGATGCTCGGGGACATCGTGACCATGGCCTCGGTGACGATCGCGTTCTCGGGGCTCGCGGGGGCGCTGCTCGACGACGCGGGCGAGGCGGAGGCGAAATCGTTTGGGCTCAAACGAATGGCCTGGTTCGTGGTCGGCCTCTTCGGCCTCGTCGCGGGCTTCCTCTGCCGCGGGTACCTGATCGGCATCGCGGTGCCCGGGCTCGGCGTGGGGCTCGCCTACCTCGTGCTGCGCGGCGCAGGGGAAAATAAGGGGTTTTCGATCCGCGACGCCTTCGGGCTCGCGGCCCTCGCGCTCGGCGTGATCGGCCTCGTGCTGGGGATGAGCGCGCTCCTCCGCGCGCGGCCGGACGGGGTGCTCTCGCGGGCGGTGGGCTTCCTCCTGCTGAAGAAGCCGCCCACCGAGTCGACCTTCGACCTGGTGGTGCGGCAGCTCGGCCACGCGCTCTTCCCGTGGAGCGCGTTCTTGCCCTTCGCGATCGGGCGGATGCTGCGCGCCCCGGTGGAGGCGCCGCGCGAGGCCTTCGCGCGCGAGATGGGCCTGCGGGTCGTGCTCCTCGTGGGCGCGTCCGTGGCCTACGCGGCCTTCGCGCTGATCGGGCCGGTGGGCGGGGCGATCCCCTTCGCGGCGCCGGCGCTGCTCGCGGGGATGGCGGCGCTCGCGGCGCTCGATTTCGAGCGGGGCGCGCCCCCCTCGCGCACCGTGGCGCTCGGCTGCCTGGTGCTCGGGGCCGTGCTGCTCGCGGACATGCTGCACGAGCCCGATCGAGCGCTCGCGCCCTTCGTGCTCGACAAGCCGCAGTTCCCGAAGAGCTTCGAGCTCGTGTCCGGGAGGCGGCTCACGCTGGTGTTCCTCGCCTTCGCGGGGCTCGTCGGGCTCACCTGGTTCGAGGCGCAGCCCGAGGACACGGAGAAGCGCCCGCTCGCCTGGGGGCGCGCGCAGGCGCAGGCCTACCGCGACGGTTTCGCCGAGCTGTCGGCGATCTGGAACGGCAACCTGCTCTTCGGGATGGTGGTCGTCGAGGCGGCCCTCGTGGGCCTCGGAGCGATGATCTTCCTCGGCAAGCGCGCCTCGTGGGACCCGGTGGAGAAGCTGCCCCGCAACTTCGCCGACATCGGGCTCAACCTGTGGTGGGTGGTGCCGGTCGCGATCGGGACGGCGCCCCTTTTGCTCGTGCTGCTGCGCGACGCGTTCCGCGTGGTGGTGGCCGACACGCGGGCCCCGCGCGCGAGCTTCACCCTGATGGCGGCGCTCCTCGCAGGCGGGATCCAGGGCTTCTGGTACTACCCGGCGCTCGCGGCGCAGCTCTCCCCGAAGGAGGTGTTCGAGTCCTACGCGAGGCTGCACGGCAAGGGCGAGCCGCTCGGCCTGCTCGGGGTGCGGGGCCGGGCCGCGGCGTACTACGCGAGCGGCGAAGTCGAGTCGTTCAACGAGGCGAGCCGGGCGTACGCGTGGCTCACGGAGAAGCCGGGCGAGCGGCGGTGGATGGTGGTCAAGGCCGACGATCTGCCGAAGATGAGCTCGCTCTACCGGGCCGCCTTCCAGAAGAACCTGCCCGTGCTCGACGGTCGATCGAGCCAGATCCTGCTCGTGTCGAACGAGCTCGGCGGGCACGAGAACGAGAGCTGGATCGCCAAGGTGGTGCTCGACGATCCGCCCCACCCGACGGTGCCGCTCGACGCGGCCTTCGAGGACCAGCTCGAGACGGTGGGCTGGGAGGTGGCGAACAAGGGCGGGCAGGTGGTCGGGACGGTGGTGCCCGCGCAGACCTACCGGCTGCGCATCTACTACCGCGTGCTCAAGCCGATCAGCGGATCGTGGAAATCGTTCGTGCACATCGACGGCTACCAGCGGCGCTTCAACGGGGACCACGCCGTGCTCGACGGCAAGTACGCGATGAACCTGTGGCAGCCCGGCGACATCGTCGTCGACGACTATCCATTTCAGCTCGAGCCGAACTTCACACCGGGTGATTACACCGTCTATTTCGGATTTTTCTCGGGCGAGACGCGCTTCAAGGTGAGCCGGGGTCCTCAGCAGGACAACCGTGTCGTCGCCGGTGTGATCCACGTTCGCTGATCTGCGCGGCCGCCCTCGACGCGCGTAGCGAAAGGGGCTAACCGATCTCGCAGGTCATGAGTCACCGCGGACGGAGAGTGTCGAGCCCGCCGAGCGAAGCGGGCCTCCGTGTGCTCGCGGCCTCCTTGTTCCACGAGGGCCTCAACGAAGGTTTCAACGAGGGCTTCGACGACGGCCTCGACGAGGGCGCGCCGATCGACGCCAGCGCGATCGTGTGCGCGAGCGAGCCCGCGGATCCGATCGAGCCGATCTCGTCCGACGGGAAGAACCGGCGCCAGCGCGAGCGCCACGAGGTCACTTGGTCGGTCGACTGCGCCACCGAGGACACGTTCCTCTTCGCCGCGATCACCAACATCTCCGAGATGGGCATCTTCGTGCGCACCACCGATCCGCTCGCCGTGGGCACCCGGCTCACGCTGCGCTTCGCGCCGGATCCGAAGGGAGAGCCCTTCATCCTCCGCGGCACCGTGGTGTGGGTGAACGAGCTCCGGCCGATGCACGACAACCCGAACCCCGGGATGGGCATCTGCTTCTCGGATCTGTTGCCCGCGGATCGCGAGCGGATCGTCGAGACGATCCACACGATCGCCTACCTGCGCGACGTGCCCACCAACTGAACGCGGGCTCGTTTACGTCGACTACTTCGCGGCGCGGGCGAGGCGCTCGAGCGCGGCGTCGGCGCGGACCGGGTCGAGGTCGCCGAGGGCGCGGCGCGGGCCCTTGCGGGGCGCGATCACCACGCGGCAGCGGCCCTTCTGGCCGGTGAGGACGTTCTCGAACACGTAGTCGAGGGCGACGCCGGCGCCGAGCAGGAGCGCCCCGATCCCGATGAGCTCGGGCGAGCCGGCGCGGGCGCCGTCGACGAGGAACGAGACGCCGAGGTAGCTGCCGAGGGCGAGCGAGACGAGGCCCGCGTACAGGCCGGCGCGCGGGTAGCGGATCTCCCGCGTCGCGGAGAGCAGGGCCTCGATGGGGATGCGCGTCTCTTCTTCGCGCAGCGTGCGGCCGAGCAGCTCGGTCTTGCTGCGAAGCAGGAGGCCCTTCGCGTTGATCGTGAGCTCGGCGGGGCGGCGGTAGCGGAGCGCGGCGCGGGCGACGAAGCGGGCCGCGTGGAACACCACGAGCAGGCCGGTCACGCCGAGCAGGAGCAGGGCGATCGGGCCGCGGGGAGGGGAGACGAGCTCGCCGGTGAGCGTGGCCGCGCCGCCCGGGGTGCGCTCGGGGGCGGCGGGCTTCGGCTCGGCCGCGTCGCCGAGCAGGGCGCGGAGGAGCGGATCGCGCGCGCCGGTCGCGAGGGCGCGCGCCTCGCCGCGGGCCGCTTCGGAGGTGCTTTCGCGCAGGGCGACGGCGGCGATCACCGCGCCCGCGCGGCCGACGAGGGGCGCGTTGCCGGCCTCGACCTTGCGGATGAGCGCGCCCACGGCGAGCCAGAGGCCTTCGGCTTCGTCGCCGAGCGCGGCGTCGAGCGCGGAGAGGGCGTCGATCGCCGTGTGGGTGGCGAGCCAGACGAGCGACTCGGCCACGCGGGCCTCGGCGTCCGCGCCGGACGGCGGCGAGAGGGCGACGCCGCGGGCGAGCAAGGCCGCGAGCAACACGCGGGTGGCCGAACCGGCCGTCTCCGCGGTGCCCCGCTCGAGGGCGCGGATGACGTTGCCGAAGGTGGTGTCGGCGTCCTTGCCGGCGAGGCCGAAGCGCTCGACGACCTCGGCGAGGCCGTCGGCGAGGCGATCGCGGCGCTCGTCCGCCGCGGCGAAGGCCAGGGTGTGGACGAGGCGCGCCAGATCGTCGCCGCGGGGGTGGGCGGCGAGCTCATCGAGCACGGCCTGGGGAGAGCGGTCTTGGGCCATGGGGATCGTTGCGCCGAACAGCGCTCTTAATGGAACGCGGCCCAAACGGCTAGTCTTCCGCAGCGGGGCCGCCCCCGAGCGCCCGCCGGGCTCAAGAGGCGACGATAAAAGCTGTTCGGTCCGCGAATCGTTACGTGCGGCCTCCCTCAAAATCGCCGAGGATTCCTCGGTCGACCTCCCCAGCTTCGCGGCCCTCTCGACGCTTTTATCGTCACCCCTTCACTTGCCCGGGGTGAAGCTGCCCCCGTGGATCGGGATGGGCGGGAGGCTCCCCGCGCCCTTCTGCCCTTGATCGCGGATCTTCTGCTCCACGTTGCCCATGATGAGCATGAGCTGGCGGCTATTCACGTGGACGCGGGCCTTGACCACGTCTTTGTCGGCGAAGAACTCGGTGTGATCGAGGACCTCGATCTTGGTCAGCAAGGCGTCGATCACGCGCACTTGATCGAGGGCGAGCGTCAGATCGGCCGCATGCTTCTTCGCCTCCTCGGGCGATTTGTCCCCCGCCTCGAGCGCCACGTCCGCGCCTCCATCGGCCGTGGGCGTGACCGCGACGCGCAGCCATTTCAGCGTGTCCGGCACGGGGAAGAGGCCGGCGAAGGGGCGGGCCGGGTTGAGCAGGGAGATCACGACGCCCACCGGTGAGCTCCGGAACCCCTTGGTCTGCTTGAGGCCGCCGAGCTGATCCTTCGCTTCCAGGGGGAGCACCACGAGGAGCTTCTTTCCGGGGACGATCGCGAAGATGCGATCGCCCGCGGCCACGCGCGCCTTCGCGGCCGGCAGGGGCGCGTCGTCGATCCACCCGCCGTTCGTGCGCTCGGCGAGGCTCCCGATCGCGTCCTTGATCTTGCTCTCGGGCAGGTTGAAATCCATCACCGCGACCATCTTGCTCGAGTCGTCCTTGAAGCGCGGGCCCGTGATCAGCACGTGATCGATGTCGCGGATGGGGTCGATCGGCGTGCCCTCGAAGAACTGGCGCCACGAGGGGAGCAGGACGAGCAAACGGCTGAACGAGGCGCCGAGCGGGTGCTTGCGCAGGGCCTTGCCGGCGATGAGGACCTGGACGTTGGCCTCCTTGGAGGAGACGGATCCAGCGCCGCCGGCCGCGGCGATCGGATCGCGGATCGGGGGCGGAGCGGCGTCGGGGGGCGCGGCGTCGGCGGGGCCCGCGTCCTTCGGCTCGGGGCGCTTGCGCGGGGCCGAGGCGTCGGCCCCGGCGTCGCTCGCGGCCCCGGCGTCGAGGCCGGCGCCGGGCGCGGCGTCGACCCCTGCGTCGGAGGCGCCGTTGGTCTCATCGGGCGCGTGCGCCGGGCTCTCGGCGGTGGCGGCGAGGGCGGCGTTGCTCGGCGCTGGGCTCTCCGGGCCCGCGAGATCGAGGTCGATCGGGATGATCGCCTGCGCGTCGGCGTCGTTGTAGTCCTGCGCTCCGCCGCTCAGCAGCATGCGGATCCACTGGCCGATCCCGGTCGGGAAGAGCGGCGCGTGGAGCAGGAACGCGACGGTGAGCGCCAGCGCGAAGGGGCGCTCGGGCAGGATCCGGCCCTTCTTGCCACGGCGCCTCGGGGGCGTGTCGCCTTGCCCACGCGCTCGCGTCGCCTCGGCCACGGGGCTACCGTAATACCGGTGGCGGAAAAGTCCTGCCTGCAAATGAACGGAGCCGCGTGGGGCGTGGCACAGCTCTCGCTGGGTTGGCCGTTCCCCACGAGAAATGCGCCAAGAACTGGATCGACAGGTGACAGGCCAGGTACTAAGACCCCCGACGACCCAGGATCGCCCGAGCGATCCCGGTGAAACGATGACGACCCAGAGAGCGCCCCGCCCCGCCCCGTCGCGGGACCCGGACCGATCCCGTTCGGTGGGGAAGGAGCGCGCCCGGTCGTCCACGCCGCCGAACACGCGGAGCCAGCCGCCCCCCGACGCGGGCGGCTCCGGAGGCCTGACCGCGGTGGTCGGCTTCCTCGTGGCGGCCGTGCTCGGCGGGACGGTGGTGTGGGCCAACGGCTGCCGCAACGAGCCTCCCCCGGGCGCGTCGGTCGATCACCCGCCGCGCGTGAGCTCGCTGCCCTCGCCCCCCGTCGCGAGCGACAAACCCGTGGCCGTCGCGCCCGCGCCTTCTGCGTCGGCCTCGGCGAGCGCGCCCGCTGCGTCGGCGAGCGCGGCCGCCGACAAGCCGTACACCGGCCCGCTGCTCGGCGCCCTCGGCGTGACGACCGCCGTGTACCCCAAGCCCGAGTACAGCAAGAAGATGCTCGGGTACATCCGGCTCGGCGGCAAGGTGCCGGTCGAGACGGGCGTGATCAAGGACGGGAGCAGCAAGTGCTCGGCGGGCTGGTACCACCTCGTTGACGGTGGTTACGTGTGTGGACGCTACGGCACGCTCGACATGAGCAACGCGCAGATCCGGCTGGGCATCACGGCGCCCAACCTGGAGGACGTGCTGCCGTACAAGTACGCGTACAACACCGCCCACGGGACGCCGCTCTACCGCTCCGTCCCCTCGCGCGAGGAGATGCTCAAGTACGAGCCGTACCTCGAGGCCGCGAAGCGCGCGAAGAAGAAGGCCGAGCGCGAGGCGAAGGAGGCGAAGGACGCCGAGGACGCGGCCGCCGACAAGGCTGCCGAGGACGCCGCCTCCTCCGCGGACGAGCCGGGCGACAAGGCGAACGCGGCCGCCAAGGCCGAGGCGGTCGGCTTCCTCGACGGTGGGGCGCCCGCGCCCCCGCCGGAAGAGAAGCCCTGGTGGCAGCAGGCGAGCGACAAGTCGAAGCCGCTCAAGGTCAAGCTGAGCGACCTCGATCAGGACTCGGACTCGACGATCGCCAAGCGGATGGTGAAGGGCTTCTTCGTCGCGATCGACAAGACCTTCGGGTGGAACAACCGCGGCTGGTACAAGACGACGGGCGGCCTCGTCGCCCCGGCCGACCGGATGTACGTCGTCAAGCCGCCGACGTCGCAGGGGATGGACTTCCCCGAGGGCGTCAAGCAGCTCGGGTTCGTCACGGCGACCAAGGCGCAGAAATACGACATCGACGCCGAGCAGAAGAAGGTGAGCGTGACCGGCTCGGTCGCGCGCTTCACCCCCGTGGGCCTGACGGGCGCGACGGTGAGCATCAAGACGATCATCTACCGCCAGACGACCGAGGGCTGGTGGATGAAGGCGATCGACGGGACGTACACCGAGCCCGGGCCGAAGCCCGCCGACCTCGCCCCGGGCGAGAAGTGGATCGACGTGAACCTGACGAGGAAGACGCTCGTGGCCCTCGAGGGCGACAAGCCGATCTTCGGGACGCTCATCTCGCCGGGGAAGAAGTCGCCCAACAAGGAGAAGGATCACTCGACGATCCAGGGCACGTTCCGCATCCGCGAGAAGCACATCGCCGTGACCATGGACGGCGACGGCCGCGTGGCGAGCGACCTGCCCTACAGCATCGAGGACGTGCCCTACGTGCAGTACTTCGAGGGCTCGTACGCGCTGCACGGGGCCTTCTGGCACAACAACTTCGGCCACGAGATGAGCCACGGCTGCGTCAACCTCTCGCCCCTCGACGCCAAGCGCGTGTTCTTCTGGAGCGAGCCGCACCTGCCCCGCGGCTGGCACGCGGTGTGGGCGACCGGCGAGAACCGCGGCACGCTCGTCGTCATCCACGAGTAGCGGATGTCCCCCGGGCTGCTGCGCGGTCCGATCCGTCGGTCGGAACCGCTCACCGTACAGTGTACGGCTCGCGGTTCCTTCCTAGTCTCGGCCCGCTCGCGACGCCCGTAGAACATCCGCTGAGCAGAGGCGGGCGGTCAGCTCGTTTGAGCTGCAACTATTCGCTCGGCGGGAGCGGGAACCTCCGCACGTACACGCCCGGGTGCGCGTCGCTGTCGTCCTGCCAGCCGATCGCCACGTACCCGCCGCCGCCGATCGCCACGGCCGGGAGGTGCCGGACGCCGGTGACCGAGGCCTGCGTCGCGGAGAACTCGTCGTTCTGGCCGGTGACGCTGTTGAAGCGGAAGCCGGAGGTGCCGCCGACGAAGCGCGCCATGATGTTCGAGGCGCCGCCGTCCTTCACCGACTCCCACGCGACCGTGAAGAAGTCGCCGTAGCCGACCGACGCGGCCGCGGCGGGGCGCTGCTGATCGCCGCTCGTGTCGACGTGGATGGGGTGATCCTGGTCCTGCCCGATCGGGAGGCCGTTGCCGCCGAAGCGCTGGAAGTAGATGTCGCCCGCGCTGCGCCACACGACGATGAACCGGCCGTCCTCGAGCATCGCGATGTCCGGCTGGTCCTGCACGCCGTCGGTCACCGCGTTGACGCGCACCTCGGGCCCGGGCACCCCGGTCTGGCTCACGCTGCGGAGGAAGATGCCGTCGCCGTCGCCCTGGCCTGCGCCCTGGTAGACGACCTTCCAGCCGCTCGTCTCGCCCGCGACCCTGGCCCCCGAGGCGTTGGGGGCGATGGAGATCTCGAGGTTCGGCGGGAGGAGCGCGCCGCTGGTCTTCCAGATGCGCCCGCGCACGGTGTGATCGCGCGTCCATACGGCGAGCACCGCGTTCGTCCCGCCGGCGGCGACATCGGGCTCCTGCGCGCCCGGGAAGGAGGCGGCGGGGAGGTTGAGGGTGCGCGCGGGGGCGCAGAGGCCGTCGTTGAAGCCCGACTTGACGCAGGTGCCGGTCTGGCACTCGCCGTCGCTCGTGCACTTGTGGGCGTCGGCGCAGCCGTCGGCGTTCTGCGGGCTCAGGTAGATGTCCGACTTGCCGCCGGTCACCTCGTCGCTCGCGTAGACCACGGCGACGGTGTCGCTCGACGCGACGGCGATCGAGGGCGAGATCTGCTTGCGCACGGTGCCGGGCTTGGCGTTCGTGCTGATGCACTTGATCGGCAGGGCGAGCTGGTTCTGGAGGATCGGCGGGTCGGTGATCGGGTAGAGGTCCTGGCGGAGGAAGCGCTCGCTGATGTCGGCGCCGCCCTTGGCGTCGGGGCCGGTGTTGGTGAAGAGGGCGCGGAGGGCGTTGGGGTAGGCGGCCGCGCCGGGCGCGAACGTCATCGCGAGGTGGCTCTTGCTGCGGGCCGGCTTGTTCTTGAGGCCCGGCAGCGTCTGATCGTCGACGGAGAGGAGGATCTCCTGCGCCGTGCAGTCGCATGCGCACACGGCGTCGGCGACGATGCCCTTGCACTCGCCGCCGGCCTTGCCCGCGCAGTCCTTCGCGCTCGCCTCGCCGGAGTCGCACTGCTCACCGCTCTGGAGCACGCCGTCGTTGCAGCAGCCCGGCGGGTTGTACCGCTGCATGGTGATGTCCACGTCGAGCGGGTCTTGATCGATGGTGGCCGTCGTGCAGCCTTCGGCGACGACGCCCGCGGCGTTCGAGGCGACGACCGCGAACATCTTGGACGAGCCGTCCTTGTCGAGGGTGATCGTCTTGCAGAAGGCGGCGCCGCCGGTGCAGCCGGTGCTGTCGAGCGTGAAGCGCTGCACGCCCTCGCCCTCCGGCATCTTGTCGACATGCCCCGTCGCCGAGCACTCGGCGCGATCGGCGTCGAAGACCGAGAGCTGGACGGAGGTGGCCTTGTCGAGCAGGCCCTGCGGCGCGCGCATCACGAGGCCGATGTCGACCGGCTCGACCGAGCATGCCGACGAGACGAGGGCGAGGGGGGCGAAGGGAACGAGGCCGAGGAGCAAGCGCCGCCGCATGGCCCGAGCATAGAGCAAGGGCGGCGCGCGCCGGCGCGGAAACAGCGCGTGCGAGCGAGGAAATGAGCGACCGACGACGCCGCTAGAAGGCGTTATCGATCTGCCTCTGTGGCGCTTTTGGGGCCGCGTTCGCTTTACCCCCCGATCCCCCGACGACGCGGGCCTTGGCTTCGTTCGCGGACGCGGCCGGCGCCTGATCGACCGCCTTGCCGGGCGCGGCGGCGGGCGGGGGCGGCGCGGCGGCGACCTTCGCGGGCGCGGCGCGCGCCATCTGGTTGTTCTGCGCGTAGTTGTTGTTGTCGAGCCCGGCGAGCGCCTGCGAGGCGCGGTCGCGGTAGCCGCTCGATTGCAGCGCGAGGTAGAGCTCGCGGGCCTTGCCGGTCTCGCCCATCGAGGTGTAACAGGCGGCCTCTTCCCACATCGCGTCGGCGGCCACGCCGGAGCCCGGGAAGCGCCGGCCTACCTCGTCGTACTTGCTCACGGCGGCCGCGCAGCCCGCCGTGTCGCGCACCGAGCGCGCGTCGGCGAGGGCGAGCTTGGCCGCGTCTCTCTCCTGCTCGGCGCCATCGGCCTTCTGCCCCTTGTCGGCGGGGCCGCTCTCGGCGGGCTTCTTCGCCTGCTGCTCGAGGGGCAGATCGCCCGTCGAGGGCGCCTCGGCCTGGTTCTCCCCGTAGCCGCGCGCGGCCGCGGTGGCCATGGCGATCGGCGCGGCGGTGGCGGCGGCGATCTGCTGCCGATCGTCGAGCGCGGTCGGGGCTGCGGCGGCGGGGCTCGCCTCCTGGTCGGGCGCGGGCGCGCCCCGCTCGACCACGCGCACGGGCGCGCCCATGGAGCCGGGCCGCGCGCGGAGGAGCAGGAGGCTCGATCCGATCACGAGGAAGAAGAGGGCCGCCATGGCGAGCTGCGGGCGCATCGCGTGGCTGCCGGCCCAGGCCAGCGCGCGCAGCACCTTGCGCGGCCACGGCGCCTTCTTCTGGGCCACGTTCACCGCGGCGAGGATCTTCGCCTCGAGGTCGTCGCTCGGCTCTTCGATCGGGAGGATGCCGACCTCGCGCGTGGCGCGCAGGCCGGAGAAGATCGCCGCGCAGCGGGAGCAGCCGTCGACGTGACGCCGGAGCGCCGCGTACGTGAGCTCGTCGAGCTCATCGTAGAGCGCGTCCATCACGTGCTGATCGAACTTCTCGCAATCCATGGCTCTCTCGCTGCAAACGGGGGCGGTGGCTCGCACCGCCCGGAGCGCCCGAGGGCGCGCTTCTTCCTACGATAAGTCGTCCCGGCGCTCAGCGCAGGGCTCTCGCATAGTCTTCGTACTCCGACAGCGTCTCCTGGAGGCGCTCGAGGGCGTAGCGCATCCGGCTTTTTACCGTGTTCTCCGGCACTCCGGTGATCACGGCGATGTCCTTGAACGGCAGGTTGCCGATCTCGCGAAGCAAGAATACCTCCCGCTGCTCCTCCGGGAGGCTCTCCACGCCCTGGATGATCCGCCGGCCCATCTCCTGGCCGATGACGGCTCGATCGACCGTCGCGCCGGGGTGGTGATCGGCCGTGCGGTCGAGGAGCGTCGGGCCGTCCGCGTCATCGTGCGCGCCGGGCTGATCGAGCGAGGCGTGCTGGCGGAACGCCATCTTGCGGAGGTGGTCGATGCAGATGTTCCGCGCGATGGCGTACGCCCAGGTGGAAAATCTCGACTCATGCTTGAAATCTGCGGCGTTCTGCACGACCTTGACGAACACGTCCTGCACCAGATCTTCCGCCGCGTTGGGGGAGCGGACGAGGCGGAGGATGAAGTTGAACATCGCGGTCTTGTGCTTGCGGACGAGGCCGGTGAACGCGGCACGATCTCCGGCCTGGAAGCGCATCATCAGGACCTCGTCGGTCACCTCCTCGCGCGTGATCGGGGCCATGGCCTACGCCCTCACCGCTCGAGGCCGCGTGGTGGCGCGGCCAGGGCCCCGGTGATGCGGGATTGGACGCGCGAGGCGGCTCGACGATCTGTGGACGGCGTCCGGCACGGCGAAGCACCTTAGCCCAACGGGGCGAGCGGGGGATCGGGACAAACGGGCGTGGCGGAGGATCACGGGGCCGCTCCGGAACGCCCGGGGGCGGGTCCTCGGGCCGCCGTGGAAGCGCCGAGCACGATTTCGCCCGAGCGAGTGCCGAAGCGCCTCGTCTTCAAGTAAGGTGCCGCGTTCCCTCCGGAGGGTGCTCCGTCGTTGCACGCTTCCGGGGGCCGCAACTAGACTACCGGGCGCACCTGGCCCATCGCCTCGATCGACGAGGCTCAAGCGACGAAGGACTTCCCGATGCGACATAACAAGACGCTGGCGCTCGTGGTGGGCGCCTCGCTGATGTTCGCGCTGCCGGCCCTGGCTCAGAAGGCTGGCGGGGCGCCCGGCGCGCCCGCTGCCGGAGCCAAGGCTCCCGCCAAGAAGGCCGGCGATCCGCCCGCCGCAGCTCCTTCCGCGACCGGCGTCCCCTCGGCGGGCCCTGCGGCCGGGCCTCCTCCCGCGGCCGGCGCGCCTCCCGCGGCCGGCGCGCAGCCGCCTCCGGGCGCGCAGCCTCCCCCGGGCGCGCAGCCGCCTCCGGGCACGCAGCTTCCTCCTGGCATGCAGCCGCCTCCGGGCGCGCAGCTTCCGCCCGGCGCGCCCAAGGCCGGGCCCGCCGCGCCTGCGATGGACGGCGCCACCTACGCCGTGCGCCTGCGCGATCTCGAGCAGCGGATCGACGAGCTCAAGGAGCAGATCCGGCGCAGCCACACGCGCCTCTCGCTCCTCAGCGACACGATCCTCTCCGGCGGCGGCGCCGGCTCGCGGGCCAACATCCGCTTCGACAACGAGCTCTCGAGCGCCTTCAAGGTCACCCGCGTCCTCGTCGTGCTCGACGGGGCCGTGCAGTACAACAAGACCGATCAGTCGGGCGCGCTCGCCGAGCAGGCCGAGATCCCGATCACCAACGGCTCGGTGCCCCCGGGCGATCACACGCTGCAGGTGCTCGTGAACCTCCAGGGCAACGGCTACGGCGTGTTCTCGTACCTGCGCGGCTACCGCTTCGAGGTGCGCTCCAGCCACTCGTTCACGGCGGTCGAGGGCAAGACGATCAACCTCCAGACCATCGTGTACGAGAAGGGCGGCGTCACCACCCCGCTCGAGGAGCGCCCCGCGATCCGCTACGTCGAGAAGGTCGTCTCCGGCCTGGTCGACGCGGGCGGGCCCTCGAACGGGCCGAACGGCGGTCCGATCCCCGGCGCTCCCCCCGGGCCGGCTCCGCAGCCCGCGCCTGGTCCGTGAAGGAATCACCGCGCTCCAGCAACGATCCGATGGTCTTCGTCCTCTTCTTCCCGGCGCTGTCACGATGACGAACGCTCCTGCTCCGGCCTCCTCGACCCCGCGCCCCGGCGCGGAGGACATCCCCGCAACCTCGCCCCGCCCGCCTCGACGAACGAGGGTGTTCCCCGCGCTGCTCGTGGCCCTCGCCTCGATCGGCGCGCCGCTGCTCGCACCGTCGCCGGCCAGCGCGCTCGAGTCCGAGCAGGCCCTGGCGGCGGCGACGCAGCAGATCCAGTCCGTCGCCGGGCCGGACGGGATCGCGTCGGTCCAGGCGGCCATCGCCCGCTCCAAGGCGGCCGAGCGCACGCCCGAGCAGCGGATCGCCGACGCGGTCCTCCTGCTCGGATCGAAGGACTACGGGCGCGCGTCCTCGACGCTGAACGAGGTGATCGAGAAGTACCCCGATCACCCGACGGCGTACCCCGACGCGCTCAGCCTCCTCGGGGAGACGTACTTCCGCTCGCACCAGTATTTCTCGGCGCGCCGCGTCTACAACGAGCTCGTCAAGCGCTCGGGCGAGGCGCGCTTCGCGGTGCACCAGGAGAAGGCGCTCGCGCGGCTCGTCGACATCGCCCTCCACGTCAAGGACACCGCGTCGCTCGACGCGATCTTCACCGCGATGGGGAAGATCCCGCCGACCTCGATGGGGAGCAGCCTCGCGTACGCGAAGGGCAAGGGCCTCTACGCCAAGAAAGATTTCGCGGGCGCCAAGGCCGCGCTCGCGTCGGTCGATCCCAAGAGCGAGTACCTGCACCAGGCCGGCTACCTGCTCGGCCTGATCGCCGTGAAGGAGGCGACGCCGCCCGCGACCCCGCTCAAGGAGGGCGAGGCCCCGCCGACCGTGCCGCCCTCGCGCTACGCCGCGTCCATCAGCCTCTTCGAGAAGGTGACGCAGCTCCCGCCCGACTCGGCCGATCACAAGCGGGTGATCGATCTCTCCTGGCTCGCGATCGGGCGCCTCTTCTACGAGGCCGATCAGTGGAACCAGGCCGTCGCGGCGTACAACCACATCGATCGCACCTCGCCCGAGTTCGGGACGATGCTCTACGAGCTCGCGTGGGTGTACGTGCGCCTCGGCGACGTCGACCGCTCGCAGCTCGCGCTGGAGGTGCTCTCGATCGCCGCGCCGAACAGCCAGAACATCGCCGACGGCTCGCTGCTCCGCGCCGACCTCATGCTCCGCGCAGGCCAGTTCGACAAGTCGCTCAAGGTCTACGAGGGCGTGCGCGGCACCTACGATCCGATGCGCGAGAAGGTCGACGCCTTCCTCGGATCGACGAGCGATCCGGCCGTGTACTACGACAAGCTCAGCCAGGAGCAGCTCGAGGCGCTCGACAACAACTCGATCTTGCCGCCGCTCGCCGTGCAGTGGGCGCGCGAGGCCGAGGACGGGCCGGCGGCCTTCGCGGTCATCGACGACGTGAACACCTGCCGCGAGCTGATCAAGCAGTCGAACGACATCATCGAGCGGATCAACGCGATGCTCACCTCACCGAACCGGGTCCGGGCCTTCCCCGAGCTCAAGGCGGGCGAGGAGAAGGCGCTCTCGCTGCTCAACCGGCTCGGGCTCGCCCGGCTCGCGCTGGGGCAAGGGCTCGACGACGTGGACGAGGGCGCGCTCAGCGGCGAGATCGGGGCCGTGCGGGCCAAGCGCCGCGCGCTCGAGAAGCGGCTCGGGATGGTGCCCGTCACCGACGGCGATTTCCAGGAGCGCGACAACCAGGCGCTCAAGCAGTGGAACACCGTCTCGCAGGCGCTCCAGCGGCTCACCCTCCAGGTCGACACGCTCCAGGCGACGATCAACGGCCTCCGGCGCATGCTGCGCGAGGGGCCGCAGTCGGGCGTGGTGCGCGATCCGGCGAGCGTCGCGCGCTTCGAGCAGGAGCTCCAGCAGAACGAGCGCGATCTCGTGGTGTACCGCGCGCAGATGGACAGCCTGCGCAAGATGGTGAGCGCGGGCAAGGTGCAGGTGGGCTTCGGCGACCAGCGCTTCGTCGAGGACGAGCAGGTGCGCAAGGCCTACGCCGAGGCGATCCGCCGCGAGGTCACGCTGGCGATGCAGGGCGCGGCGGGGCCGAAGCTCCAGGCGTACGCGACGCGGGCGCGCCCGGTGCTGCAGACGGCCGACGACGCCGACGCGCGGCTCGAGGCGGCGATGGTCGAGCTCGAGAAGAAGGTCCAGAAGCAGGTCAAGGACATGCAGGACGTGATCGCCCGCGAGACGGTGAACATGGTCGGCTACCAGGTCCGCCTCGACGAGCTCGACGGCCAGGCCCGCACGGTGGTGGGCGAGGTCGCGATGCGCAACTTCGGCCTGGTGCGCGACCGGCTGCGCAACATCGTCCTGCGCGCCGACGTGGGGATCACGCAGGAGGCGTGGGAGGTGCGCGAGGAGCAGATCACCCGCGTGCGCAACCTGAGCGTGGAGCGGGCGCGCGAGGATCGCCTGCTGAAGGAAGAGCTGAACGAGGTCCTCGACGACAGCGGCGACCCGGAGGAGGAGGAGAAGAAGTGAACCGCCCCCAATCCCCGATCGATCGTGGCGCCGATCGCGACGCGACCGCGCGGCCCGGCTCCCGCCGCTTGCAGGTGAGCGCGCTCGGCACCGCCGTGCTCGCCGCCGTGCTCGCCATCGCCCCGGGCGCGGCCTCGCAGACGCAGCCGAAGACGCCGAAGGCGGCCACCTCCGCGAAGGCGCCCGCCAAGGCCCCCGCGAAGAAGGCCGATCCGAAGAAGGACCCCAAGAAGACCGATCCGAAGAAGGACCCGAAGAAGGGCGCGCCCGCCGCGTCGGCGACGCCCTCGGGCGAGCCCGCCGCGCCCCCGCCGCCCTCCGCCTCCGCGAGCGCGCCGCCGGTCGAGACGCCGCCCGTGCCCACCGTCGTGCGCAAGCCGGCGCCGCCGCCTCCGCCGCCGAGCCCCGCGCAGCTCGCCGCCCTCGCCGAGCTCGAGAAAGAAGCCGACGCCTACGAGAAGGCCGCGCGCGACTACCGGAGCGCGATCACGCGGATCGTCCAGCACCACTACGAGGACCGCCGCCGCCGTGTGCTCACCGCGCTCGACACCGAGATCGAGACCGAGCGCAAGGGCCTGAAAGAAGCGCGGGAAGAGGCGATCCGCCGGCTCGAGGTGTTCGTGAGCCGCTACAGCGGCGCGAACGCGAACCCGGAGGACACGCCGCGCGCGATGTTCCAGCTCGCCGCGCTCTACGAGGAGCGCGCCCGGTCGACCGAGGGCGACGCGCCCGACGATCTGGCCGTCGGCCTGCGCCCCGCGATCGCGCTCTACAAGCGCGTGATCCGCGAGTTCCCCCAGTACGGCGAGCTCGCCGGCATCTACTACTACCTCGGCCACGCCCTCAACGACAGTAACCGCTTCCCCGAGGCGCAGCAGGTCTTCCGGTCGCTCGTCTGCCACAACAAGTACGCCTACCCGGCCCCGGTCGATCCGAAGGACGCCGATCGCGATCTGGTCGCGAAGATCCCGCAGGATCACGATCGCGACTACTGGACGGGCTGGGAGGCGCGCCACCCGATCCCGATCGGCCTCGCGAGCGGGGCGGGGAAGGGCAAGACCAAGGGCCCGGCCGCGCCGCCGAAGAAGGGCAAGGCCGCGCCCGAGCCGCAGGGCGGATCGACGTCGCTCGACGACGAGCTCTCGTTCAAGAACCCGTTCACCTCCGACTGCAAGCCGCTGCCGCAGAACACGCCGGCGGGGAGCGAGCCGCGCTACCTCGCCGAGGTGTGGTGGATCATCGGCGACTACCACTTCAACGAGATCGATCCGGCGGGCGGGCCCTTCAACTACAACCGCGCCGAGGCGGCCTACCAGCAGTCGATCAAGTTCAAGAAGCCGCCCGTCCACGGCGTGTCGATGTACAAGCTCGCCTGGACTTACTACAAGCAGCAGCGCTACGAGACGAGCGTCCGCGCCTTCATCGATCTGCTCCACTACAGCGACGAGCAGGAGAAGCTCACGGGCGATCCGGGCACCGATTTCCGCGCCGAGGCCTACACGTACATCGCGGGCTCGCTCGCGTACCTCGACTTCGCGGGCCCCGCGGCCGACGAGCCCTACGTGCCGAGGAACGACATCCTCGACACCGAGAGCGACCCGCGCGTGGCCGAGCAGAAGATGCGCGTCGCGATCGACCGCGTGCAGGATCCGAAGCTCATCCCGCAGACGGAGAAATGGACCGTCGATGTCTACAAGGCGCTCGCCCAGGAGTTCAAGGAGCTGAACCAGCTCCGGAACGAGATCGAGGTGAGCGAGCTGATCCTCAAGAAGTGGCCGATGTACCGCGACGCGCCGCTCATCCAGGATCGCATCGCCACCATCTACGACACGCTCACCTCGCAGTCCCGCGAGGGCACGGCCGAGCGCGCGTCGAACTCCGCCAAGGCGCTCGACGCCCGCACCAAGCTCTCGCGCTACATCGGCACGAGCGACTGGGTCGAGGCGAACAAGAACGATCCGGAGGCGATCCAGGCCGCCGAGCGCCTCGTGCGCGGCGGGCTCCGGCGCGCCGCCGCGGACCACACGAACGCGGGCAGCGCGCTCGTCCAGCAGGCGATCTCGATCGGCGACAAGGAGTCGCGCGATCCGCTCTTCGAGCGCGCGCTCGGCGAGTACAAGCTCGCGGCGCAGGGCTGGGCCGGCTACCTCTCCCAGGACGAGAACTCCCCCGACGCCTACGAGAGCCGCTTCTGGCTCGCGGACGCGCACCACAACATCGTCACCATCAAGGTCGCGATGGAGGTGTCGCCCACCCCGGCCGAGGTCGAGACCGCGAAGAAGTCGGCGATCGCCGTGCGCGACTCGAACGAGGACGACAAGTACCTCCAGCCCTCCGCCGTGATGGTGGTCGACATCGCCCAGCAGGTGCTGAACGACCAGTACCGCCTCTTCGAGAAATCCGGCGGATCCGAGGGCATCGAGCTCCGCAAGGAGGTCAAGACGACGGGCGAGGGCGAGCAGGAGAAGCTCGTGACCGACCCGATCCCGCCCCAGGTGATGGCGGCGATCGCGGCGCGCGACGAGTACATCCAGCGCGTGCCCCCGGCGCAGGACCCGGCGAAGAACGCCGACCTCTACGGCTTCCAGGCGGCCGACTTCTTCTTCCTCTACGGCCACTTCGAGGAGGCGAAGAAGCGCTTCATGCCCATCTACAACGAGCAGTGCGGCAAGACCGAGTACGGCTACCGCGCGTGGCTCCGCATGACGACCATGGCGAACATCTCGCACGACATCCCGACGGGCCGCGCGCTCGCCGCGGCCGCCGTGGCGAGGAGCTGCGCGATGGACGCCGGGCAGAAGAAGAAGGAAGGCGAGATCGCCACCGGGACGATCAGCACCGGCTACTACGTCGACGCCGAGGCCGCCTTCAAGAAGGCCCAGGGCATGAAGGAGGACGACCCGGCCCGGCCCGCGGCGTGGCGCGAGGCCGCCTCGCTCTACAAGGTCGCGCTCGAGAAGGCGCCCGCGCTCGACGCGGCGCCCGAGGCCGCGATGAACGGCGCGTTCTCGTACAAGCAGGTCGGCGACTACGACCAGGCCATCGAGATGTACACCCTGTTCATCAAGGAGTACGGCAGCGAGCAGAACCTCGCCAAGCTCGAGAAGGGCGACAGCGCCGTCAACCCGCCGAAGCCGCCGAACCCCGAGAAGTACAAGGAGCGCGTGGGCTACCTGAAGCAGGCCTACGACGCGCTCTCCGCGGCGTACGTGCTCTTCTTCAACTACCGCACCGCCGCCGAGACGTACGACACGATCTCGAAGAACGCGCGGTTCGCGCAGGACGCGCGGCGCGAGGCCTCGCGCAACGCCGTCGTGCTCTACGCGAACATCGGCGACCAGGACAAGATGAACGCGTCGCGCACGACGTTCCTCTCGCTCAACCCGCCGCCCGAGCGCAAGGCGGAGATCGACTACCTCGTCGCGTCGGCCGACCTCAAGACCTGGGACGAGCACGGCCCCGACGACGGCGCCAACCGCAACGCGCGCCTCAAGGCCGTCGCGTCGATGGACGGCTACTTCAACGCCAACAAGGGCAACACCGCCGCGGCCGTGTACGTGGTCGAGGCGGCCTACCACGCGGCCAAGCTGCGCCAGGCCGGCCGCGACAGCCGCGCCGGCGAGTGGTGCAAGAACACGATCACCGCGTTCGAGAAGTACCGGAGCGTCGCGCCCGTGACCGAGGGGCGCAACAAGGCCCTCGGCTCGCCCCAGGCCGACATGGCCGCCGAGTGCGCCTACAAGGAGATCGACGAGAAGATCAAGGCGGAGTTCGACTACGACACGAACCACCACCGGTACGCGGGCGTCATCGACAAGGTGAAGAAGGCCTTCGACGAGGACATCAAGAAGGCCGAGGGCTACTTCAACCTCCTCCAGGACGTGATCAACAAGTTCGCGTCGCGCCCCTGGTCGGTGGCCGCCCGCGCGCGTCAGGGCTCGCTCTACGACTCCTGCCGCACGGGCCTCTTCAACGCCCGCCCGCCGGGCCTCAAGCTCTACACCGACAAGGAAGAGAAGCTGCTCAAGCTGGCCGAGACGAGCGATCGCGAGGACCTGCAGGAGCAGGCCGACGCCATCCGGCAGCGCCGCCGCGAGGACTGGCGCTCCGCCCGCGAGCGCTCGCTCAACGACGCCGACAAGGCGATGGTGAAGTTCTACGTGGAGGCCGTCGTGTGGGGCCGCGCCTGGAAGGTGCGCAACCCCGCCGTGGACTTCGCGATCCAGCGCCTCGCGTTCTTCACCGACATCCTCGGTGACGACAAGCTCCGCGGCTTCTCCGCCGGCGTGCTCGAGCCCGAGACGAAGAAGCCCTTCGAGTACAAGGACGGGATCTTCCTCCGCACCCGCCCCGGCATGACGCCTCCGCTCACCCCCGACGGCCTCCCGCCGCCCCGCCCGGTGCTTCCATGATCGCACGTCGCCTCATCCTCCGCCTGTCACCGGCGCTCGGGCTGACCGGCTGTCTCTTGCTCGCGTTCGCCGGCAGCTCCGCGCTCGCCGGGTGCGAGAGCACGCCGCCGCCCAAGCCGCCGCAGCAGCCCGCGCCCTTCGCGAACCAGTGGCAGCAGCCGGCCACCCCGCAGCAGATCGGGATGACCGACGCGCCGAGCTCGGCGCGGCCCGGGGACACCCCGCCGGACGTGGCGCCGCGCGAGGGCCTGCCCGGGCAGGCCGCCGCGCTGTACATGCAGGCGATGCAGGCCTTCGCCGCGGGCGATCTCGTCGCGGCGAAGGGCCTCTTCGAGCAGACGACGCAGGCCGATCCCCGCTCGCACCAGGCCTTCTACTCGCTCGGCGTGACGCAGGAGCGCCTGCGCGACGCGGGCGCGGCCGCGAGCTACCGGCAGGCGTTCACCATCGTGCCCGACTACGAGCCGGCGATCATCGCGTACGCGATGCTCCTCGCGCGGAAGGGCCAGCTCTCCGACGCCGAGCGCATCCTCAACGAGAAGCGCGGGCAGATGCCGAAATCGGCCGCCGTCGCCGCGACGCTCGCCGAGATCAAGTCGATCCAGAAGGACACCGGCTCGGCCCAGCGCATCGCGCAGGAGGCGCTCAAGATCAACCCCGACTACCGGCCCGCGATGGTGATCATCGCCCGCGATCACTACCGCAACCGGAGGCTCGATCTGGCGCTCTACGCGCTCACCGCCATCCTCGACGGCTTCGGCGAGGAGAACCCGCCGCGCGACAAGGACAACGCCGAGGCGCTCCTGCTGCGCGGGCTCATCTGGCGCGAGCAGGGCAACCGCGGCGCGGCGATGGAGCAGTTCGCGCGCGCCCTCGCGCTGCGGCCCGATCTGGTCGAGGCGCGCGTGCAGTACTCGACGTTCCTCCTCGAGGCGGGCAACGCCGAGGAGGCGCTGCCCATCCTCGAAGGCGCGGTGAAATTCGACTCGGAGAGCATGCCGGCGCGCCTCAACCTGGGCGACTGCTACCGCCTGCTCGGCCGCTACGGCGACGCCAAGACGCAGTTCGAGTGGGTGCTCGCCAAGGACAGCGGCCTGCCGCAGGTCCACTACGATCTCGGCCTGCTCTACCTGTTCGCGCCGAGCGTGCCCGGGCTCACCGCCAAGCAGCAGGTGGGCGAGGCGATCAAGGAGCTCAAGCGGTTCCAGGAGATCCGCCCGAAGGACGAGCACGACGACTCCGACGAATTGCTCAACCGCGCCAAGCTCAAGGAGGGCGAGCTCAGCGCGGCGACCGCGGCGGCCACGCCTCCGCCCGCCGCGCCCGCGCCTTCCGGGACGGGCACGCCCGCCGCGCCGCCGCCCGACGCCGATGGAGGCGCCGCGCCGCCGCCCGCGGCGCCTCCTGCGCCCACCCCCGACACGCCGCCCCCCGGCAACGGAAGCGGAGGATGATGCCCATGCACCGCACGCGTCTTCGTACCTCGATCCTCCTCTCGTTCGCGCTCGCGCTGGGCCTCGCGACCACCACCGCGAGCGCCCAGGAAAAGAAGGGCGCCGCGGCCCAGCGCGGCGTCATCACCCTCGCCGAGGTGACGATCACCGGCCGCATCCAGAAGCCGATCGCCGCCGTCGACGTGAGCCGCATCTCCCCCAAGCTCACCCTGGCCGAGCTCCGCCAGCCCTTCCTCGATCGGATCGAGCAGGCCATCTTCAGCGATCCCTTCTGATCGATCGAGGCAGGCCGTGGCACAGGCGCTGCTGATCGCGATGGCCGTCGTGCTCGGCGCCGGGTGCGCGTGGCTCTCGTGGGCACATGTGCTCCGCGTCGGCCGCGCCACCTCGGGCCGCGCCTCGGCGCTCGCCGTCGCGCTCAAGCGCGTGCCCGACGCGGAGCGCGTCGACGAGCTCTCCCGGCGCGCCGATCCCGGGAGCTGGGAGCACCGCTTCGCATGCGAGGTGGGCGCCGCGCCCACGGCGGCGGCCAAGATCGTCGCCGTCAACGACGCGCTCGGCGAGCTCGATCACCTCTTCCAGGCCGGGGCCGGCTGGCCCTCCGCGGCCATCCGCATCGCCCTCTTCGGCGGCATGCTCCTCGCGGTCTCCGCCTGGCTCGACGAGCACAGCCTCGGCGCCGCGCTCGGCATCGCCCTCACCGGCGTGCTCTCGGCCGGCGCCTGCTTCGAGGCCAAGCGCAGCGCCGAGCGGCGCGTCGCGGCCGAGCGGAAGGCCATCGACGACCTCGTGGCGGTCGCCGTGGGCAGCCTGGACGCGGGGGACGAGCCCATGCCCCCCGAGCGCCGCGCCCGCCGGTCCGCCCGCGCGGCCGGGCGCTCGCCTGCCCGCGCGACCGCCCGCAAATGACGCCGCGCGCGCCGTTTTGCCCGATGGGTAGACCGGACCGGTTCGCCCGTGTACGATTGACGGGAACTTTTCGCTGGGTGCCGACACCACCCAGGACAACCCCTCCTCCGCTCCAGCCTCGGCGCCGGGCCGGATGAGAATGCCGGGTGCGCCCCCGAGCGCCCCCGACCTCGCTTCACGATCGCGTTCTTCCCGCGGGAGACCTCCGGAATGACCCAGCAGCAATCGCCGAACACCAGTCGCCCCGGCCAGATGACGGCCGTCATGCGGGCCATGCCCCAGGCCACGGGGCCGAAGGTGCTCCGCATCGGCCTCGTGCAGGGCGGCAAGGTGATCGAAGAGCGGGTGATCAAGCAGCGCGGCCACGTCACCATCGGCCCCAGCGAAAAGAGCATGTTCGTCATCCCGAGCAAGAACCTGCCGGCGCAGTTCCGGCTCTTCGAGCTCGCGGGAGGCGACTACTTCCTGAACTTCCTCGACGGGATGACCGGCCGCGTCGCCCTCAAGACGGGCATCAGCGATCTCGCCGCCCTGCGCAACCAGGCGAAGCGCATCCCGCTCGGCAGCGGGCAGATGTACCAGGTGCAGCTCAGCGAGGAAGCGCGCGGCAAGGTGGTCGTCGGCGAGACGACCTTCCTCTTCCAGTTCGTCGCCCCGCCTCCCGCGCAGCCGAAGCCCCAGCTCCCCGTCTCGGTCAAGGCCGGCCTGGCCAGCGACATCGACTGGACGAGCACCATCATCGCGGCCTTCTCGTTCCTCTTCCACTTCGGCGCCGTCGGCTCCATCTACTCCGACTGGATGGACCCGGTGGTCGACGACGAGGTGAACGTCGCGCAGCTCATCGAGTCCGTCAAATCGCTCCCCCCGCCTCCGCCCATCGAGCAGAAGCCGGAGACCGATCAGCCCACGACCACCGCGGTCGCTGCGACCGAGGCCCCCAAGGCGCCCAGCGGCGGCGGCGGCGCGGTGGGCAAAGGCGGTGGTGGCGGCGGCAAGGGCAACATCAGCGACGCGCGCGCGACCGCGATCTCCAACGAGCTGAACCAGCTCGACGTGGCCATGGTCGGCGCCCTCAACTCGGGAGGCTCGGCGACGAACAGCGTCCTCGATCGCGGCGACACCCCGACCGGCCTGCTCGACGGCGCCGCGGCGAACGGCGCGGGCATCGGCTCGGGAGGCATCGCCGGCCTCAACATGGGCGGCGGCAGCGGCGGCGCTCTCCGTCCCGGCCAGGCCGGCGGCGGCGGCCTCGCCACCATCGGCGAGCGCGGCGGCGGCGGCGCGGCCCCGGCCGGCTCGGCCGTCAAGGTCAAGGGCCCGCAAGGCAACGCCAACATCGGCGGTGCCGCGGTCTCCGGCGGCAACGTCGCCAACGCGTCCTCCGTCGTGGCCGGCATGGCCGCGGGCTTCCGCCGCTGTTACAACAAGGGCCTCCAGGAAGACCCGAACATGAAGGGCTCGGTGAAGATCACCGCCCGCATCGGCCCGAACGGCGAGGTCCTCTCCGCCAGCCCCTCCGGCGGCGGCGGCCTCTCCGGCACCGTCGTCTCCTGCGTCACCGCGCGCGTGTCGAGCGCCCAGTTCGCCCCCCCCGAAGGCGGCGGCGCGACCGTGGTCATCCCCGTCACCTTCGTGAGTCAGTAGGGTGCTCCCTGGGCTGCTGCGCGGCCCGGGGCGTCGGTTGGAACCGCTCACCGTACAGGAGTACGGCTCGCGGTTCCGCCCTAGCCGCGGGCCGCTCGCGACGCCCATGGAGCACCCGCGTGCGCATTGTAAATTTGCGCTGGATCTAGCGATTTTGCCGAATTCTTGCTTGCCGGGCTCATTCTTTTTCCTGGCCGACCGTTTTGGTGAACGGTACACCCCCGTCTGGCAACCCACTCCAGTACAAGGCATCGGATCTGTGTAGGTGTTTCTGCCACCTGCTCACCCGGTGATTGCGTTGACACCCCTTACTCCAGGCTCGTATAGTTGGGCCCCCCTTTGGAGGGTTGGATGCGCCGGCAAAAAGTACTCGGCTTCACCGCGCTGTCTGCGTTCGTGCTCCTGCTTGGCGGAATGGCCTTCGCCCAGGGGCAAGGAGCGCCTCCGGTGCCCGATCTCGCGGGCGGCCAGCAGTCGCGCCAGGTCAGCCTGAGCCCGAAGGAAGAGGCCGAGCAGGCGAGCGCCTTCATCGGTCGGATGGAGGGCGCTCGCACCGTCGTCCAGCGCCAGCTCGAGACGGCCCGCGCCCAGCGCGACGTGGTCAAGACCCTCTGCCTCAACGACAAGCTGAACCAGATCGACGTGGCCATCCGCTCGGCCCGCGAGCGCAAGCAGGGCCTCGACGCCGCGGTCACCCGCAACGACAGCGATCTGGCGAGCCACGAGTTCACCATCCTCTCGGTCTTGCGCCAGCGCACCGATCAGCTTACGGCGGAGGCCAACCAGTGCATCGGCCAGGAAGCCGGCTTCATCGGCGAGGCGGCCGTCACGAGCACGATCGATCCCAACCTTCCCAAAGAAGACCCGTCCGAATACCCCACGACTGACATCGTGATCGAGATCCCGAGCTGCGTGAGCTGTGTCTTGTAGTAGTAGGGGCGCACGAGGCACGTCTCTTCGAACCGGGCGAATGGCACTGCCGAGCAGGCGATGAACCATCGATTCCATCTTGTTGCCGGAATAGTGTGCGTCATTACGACGGCCATCCCGGCCGTAGCTTCTGCCCAGACGCAGACCTGGCTCAGTGATCGCAAGTACACGGAAGGCATCGGCTTCCGCGTCGGCGATTTCGAGCTCCATCCGGGCGCCGCGGCCGAGTTCGGGTACGACTCCAACTTCTACCGGCGCGCCTCGGAAGAGGGCCCGATCGGCGCGCTACGCCTGCGGATCACGCCGTCGTTCTCGATCTCCACGCTCGGCATCCAGCGCCGCTCCGCCGCCCCGAGCACCACGCAGCCGGACTTCGAGTTCCGCGCCACCGCGTCGGCCACCTACAACGAGTTCTTCCCCGTCAACGGCGGCCTGAGCGAGGCCGATCGCGGGCACATGAACTCGGATCGCAACATCAGCGCCGACGTCGATCTTCGCCTCGGGATCATGCCCGGGCGCACCTGGTCGGGCACGATGAACGCGGGCTTCATCCGCGCGCTGACCCCCTCGAACGCCGGCCTCAACGCGAAGCCCCAGAGCGACAACGCCCCGGACTCCGCGGTGAACGAGCCCGACGGCTTCCGGCGCATCATGCCCCGCGCCGGCGCGGAGATCGCGTACATGCCCGGCGGCGGCCTGCTCGACTGGCGTCTCGGCTACCAGTTCTCCGGCACCTTCTTCGAGTCGGCGAAGTACACGCAGCTCAACAACATCCAGAACCAGATCGAGACACGCGGCCGCTGGCGCTTCCTCCCCCGCACCGCCCTCATCTACGACGCCCGGTTCGGCTTCATCACCTACGCGAACCCGAAGGACAAGACGGCGTCGCACCCCTTGCGCGCCATGATCGGCGTGAGCGGCCTCGTCACCTCGTCGTTCAGCCTCCAGGCGATGGTCGGGTGGGGCGCGAGCTTCTACACGCCGAAGCCGCAGGAAGACTTCAACAGCGTGATCGGCCGGGTCGAGGCCAAGTGGTTCCTCGCCCCCAACCCGTCGGCCGATCCGGCGGCGGCCACGCTCTCGCTGTCCAGCGTCTCGGTCGGCTTCAGCCGCGACTTCTACGACAGCTACCTCGGCACCTACGTCGAGCGCGATCGCGGCTACATCGACTTCGCGTACTTCTTCGGCGGCCGCTTCCTCCTCGTCGTCGACGGCGGCGCCGGCCCGATGGTCTACCCGTCCATCCCCAACCTCAACCTCTCCGCCTGGGCCGACATCCGGATCGACGGCTCCCTCTTCGGCGAGTACCGCTTCAAGGACTCGTTCGGCGTCAACGCCAACGTCCGGTACAACCAGAACATCAGCGGCACCTCGATCGTGAGCGACAACGGCGCCACGGACTATCTCAAGTGGAACGAGATCGAGGCATATCTCGGCTTCCGCTGGTTCATGTGAGCAGGCGCCTCTCCCCTGTCGTGGCCGCGCTGGCGCTCGCGCTCGCGGCATGCGCCTCGCGGCCTCCGCGCCCGCTCGATCTCCCGCCGCCGATCGAGGTCACCTCCCTCGGCGTCGGCGATGTCTTCGAGATCCGCATCGTCGGCGAAGAGAAGCTCCCGACCACGTTCACCGTCGCCCCCGACGGCACGGTCGATCTGCCCTACATCAAGCGCCTCGTCGTGCTCGGCCTCGAGCCGCAGCAGGTCGCCGAGGCGGTGCGCAAGCGGCTCATCGACGCCGAGATCCTCACCGATCCGAGCGTGAGCGTGAACATCAAGGAGTACAACTCGAAGCGCATCGAGGTGCTCGGCGAGGTGCAGAAGCCCGGCTCGATCGCTGCCTCTCCGGGGATGACGTTGCTGCGCGCCATCTCCCTCTCCGGCGGCTTCAACAGCATCGCCAACAAGGGCAAGGTCACCATCCGCCGGCGCGTCAAGGACGGCGGCACCAGGGCCGCCACCGTCTCGGTCGACGACATCATCGAGAACCGGATCCCCGATCCTTTGCTCCAGTCCGGCGACTCGATCAACGTCGAGCAGCGCGTGTTCTGACCCGTCGAATTCGCTGAAGGTATTCCGGCGCTGCGCAACTAGAGTACGGGAGAGCGCATCGTGTGTGGCATCGCCGGAATCCTCGCGCCAGAGCAGCGGATCTCGCTCGACGCCGAGATCCGCGCGATGACGGCCGCGATCGCTCACCGCGGCCCGGACGGGGACGGCCACTGGGTCGGTGAGCAGGTCGCGCTCGGCCACCGCAGGCTCTCGATCATCGACCTCGCGGGCGGCGCGCAGCCCATGTGGGACGAGCGCGGCCGCGTGGGCATCACCTACAACGGCGAGGTCTACAACTACCGCGAGCTGCGCGCCGAGCTCGAGCAGAAGGGCCACCGCTTCCGCACGAAGAGCGACACCGAGGTCGTCCTCCGCGCGTACATCGAGTGGGGGCACCAATCGGTCGAGCGCCTGCGCGGCATGTTCGCCTTTTGCGTCACGGATCTCGATCGCCGCCGCCTCTTCCTCGCGCGCGATCACTTCGGCATCAAGCCCCTCGTCTACCGCCGCGGCCGCGGCCTCTTCTCCTTCGCCTCGGAGATCGCCGCGCTCACCGCGCCCGCGCTCGGCCCGCTCTCGGGCGATCTCTCCGCCGTCGAGCTCTTCCTCCGCTACCAGTACGTCCCCGCGCCCCGCAGCATTTACCGCGAGATCGAGAAGCTCCCGCCCGCGCACCACCTCGTCGTCGACTTCGACGGGAAGATCACCGGGCCCACGCGCTACTGGGATTTCCGCTTCGAGCCCGAGCTCGGCGTCCCGCTCGACGCGTGGGTCGACCGCTTCGAGGCGGCGCTGCAAGAGTCGGTCAAGGCCCACCTCGTCGCCGACGTCCCCTTCGGCGTCTTCCTCTCCGGCGGCGTCGACTCGTCGCTCGTCGCCGGCTCGATGCGCGATCTCCTCGGCGAGGGCGTGCGCGGCTTCTCCATCGGCTTCGACGAGGCCCGCGTCTCCGAGCTCGAACACGCACGCTCTGTGGCCGAGCGCTTCCAGATCGATCTGAAGACCGAGATCGTCCGCGCCGCCGAGCTCGACGATCTCCCGCGCATGATCGACCGCGTGGGCGAGCCCTTCGGCGACTCGTCCATCCTGCCCACCTTCGCGGTCGCACGCCTCGCCCGCGCCCACGTGCCCATGGTCCTCTCCGGCGACGGCGGCGACGAGCTCTTCGCGGGCTACGACACCCACCTCGCCTTCCTCCGCGAGAGCCAGCTCCGCCCGTACCTCGCCCGCCTCAAGAAGCGCCCGGGCCTCGACGCGCTGAAGCGCCTCGTCACCGCCGCCGTCACACGCGCCATGCGCCACGATCTGCGCGGCCCCGACGACTGGGAGCGCTGGGTGCTCTACCTCGACGAGCCCCTCCGCCGCCGCCTCTTCCGGCCCGAGCTCCGCGTCGAGACAGGCGCGCCCTCCCGCGCGTTTTCCCGCGCCGCCGAGGCCGCGCAAGGCATGGATCGCCTCGCCTTCGCGCAGTACATGGACATCCAGACGTACTTGCCGAGCGACATCCTCACCAAGGTCGACATCGCCACCATGGCCGTCGGCCTCGAGTCGCGCACCCCGCTCATCGATCTGCGCGTGCTCGATCTCGCCCGCAAAATCCCGGCCGATCTGCGCGTCGAGCGCCGCGGCGACAAGCTCTTCGGCAAGCAGATCCCGAGGCGCGCGCTCCACCGCCGCCTCGACAGGAGCTTCGTCGACCGGAAGAAGCAGGGCTTCGGCATCCCGCGCTACGAGTGGTTCCGCGCCGGAGGCAAGGGCCGGCAGATGCTCGAGCGCCTCCTCGCCGACACGACCACGCTCGATCTCTTCGACGCCTCCGCGATCCGCGCGCTCTTCGCCGAGCAGGATCGCGGCGTCTCGCGCGACGGCGCGCTCTTCCTCCTCCTCGTGCTCGGCCTCTTCCGGGAGAAGCGCCCCGGCCTCTCGTTCGCATGAGCGCCGCCCCCGATCTCCGCGGCCTCCGGGCGGCCATCCTCCTCGGCACGCCCGACATTGGCGGCGCCGAGAAGCAGGCCCTCCTCCTCGCGCAGCACCTCGTGCGCGAGGAGCGCATGGACGTCGAGGTGTGGACGCTCCTCCCCGGCTCCGGGAGCCTGCGCGAGCCCCTCCAGAAGGCCGCGCTCCCCTCGCGCGAGCTCGGTCTCACCATCCCCACCGCCTTCCCGGCCCGCGTCGCGATGGTGGCTCACCTCGCCGCGCTCCTCCGCCGCGCGCAGATCGACGTGCTGCTCCCCTTCACCACCTTCCCCAACATGATGGCCGGCCTCGCCTTCCGCCTCTCCGGCGCCCGCGCCGCCATCTGGAACGAGCGCGTCGCCGACCCGACCCTCGCCGTCACATCGAGCCTCCGCCTCGCCGCCGCCTGCTGCTCCGCCTTCATCGCCAACTCCGCAGCGGGCGCTGCCCTCTGCGAGACGCTCTACGGCGCCCCGTCCACGCGCGTCCACATCGTCCACAACGGCCTCGCCCTCTCGCCCCCGGTCGAAGATCGCGCCTCTTTCCGCGCCCGCCTCGGCGTCCACGATGGATCCTTCGTGGCCACGATGGTCGCCAACGTCCACGTCCGGAAAGATCACCCCACCGTCCTCCGCGCCTTCGCCCTCGCGACGCGCGACCACCGCCCCGGCGACTCGCTCCTCGTCTGCGCCGGCGACGCCGTGGAAGACGCGCGCCGCGCGCTGCTCGCCCTCGCCGCCGAGCTCGGCATCGCCGATCGCGTCCTCTTCCCCGGCCGCGTCGCCGACGTCGCCGGCCTGCTCGCCGCCTCCGACGCATGCGTCTTCGCCTCCCACGCCGAGGGCACCCCCAACGGCGTGCTCGAATCCATGGCCATGGGCCTCCCCGTCGTCGCGACCGATCTGCCCGGCATCCGCGAGGCCCTCGGCGACGAGGCCCCCGCGTCGATCGTCCCCCCGGGCGACGCCGAGGCCTTCGCGGCGCGCCTCGGCGCCCTGATCGTCGATCCGGCCTTGCGCGCCTCGGCCGGCCGGAGGAACAAAGCCATCGTGGAAGAGCGCTACAGCACCACGCAGATGGGCAGCCGCTCGGCCGCGGTGATCCGCGAGGCCCTCCGCCGCGGCCCCGGCCTCCACCTCCCTCGCCTCCCGTCCCTTCGCCCCTCGCCGCTCCGGAGCCCCCGCCCATGATCTCGTTCTCGTTCGGCAAGAACTGGCTCTCCTACGTCGCCCGCATGACGGAAGAAGACATCCAGAAGGCCATGGGCGACATCGCGTCGCTCCTCGGCAAAGAGCGCATCAAGGGCGCGCGCGTCGTCGACATCGGCTCCGGCTCGGGCATCCACTCCCTCTCGTTTTACCGCCTCGGCGCGGGCAGCGTCGCCTCGTACGACATCGACCCGCACAGCGTCGAGGCCACCACCAAGCTCTGGACCGAGGCCGGCAAGCCCGAAAACTGGACCGTCGCGCGCGCCTCCATCCTCGACGACGACTGGGTGAAGAAGGCCGGCACCTTCGACATCGTCTACTCGTGGGGCGTCTTGCACCACACGGGCTCGATGTGGAAGGCGATCGACAACGCCCTCTCCCTCTGTCGCCCGGGCGGCACCGTCTTCCTCGCGCTCTACACGAAGGGCTCGATGTACCCGAAGGACCTCGCCCTCAAGGAGAAGTACAACCGGTCGAGCGACCTCGGCAAGCGCGCGATGGAAGCGCGCTTCATCGCCCGGTACATGTGGGGCGAGCTCCGCTGGCTGCGCAACCCCCTCGGCTGGAACAAGCCCACCACGCGCGGGATGAACACGTACGTCGATCTCGTCGACTGGCTCGGCGGCCTCCCCTACGAGGTCGCCAGCATCGACGAGGTCCTCGTCCACCTCCGCGAGAAGGGCTTCACCGCCGAGCGCATCGTCGCCCTCGGCGAGGGCTCCTGCTCCTCCTACGTGTTCACCAAGACCGCCCCCTGAGCCAGAGAAGCCCACGATCCCATGCAGATCCTCGTCACCGGAATCGCCGGCTTCGTCGGCTCCCACCTCGCCGAGCGCCTCCTCGAACGGGGCCACACCGTCACCGGCATCGACAACTTCGACGCCTTCTACGCGCGCTCCATCAAGGAGAAGAACCTCGCCGCCCTCGCTGGCCGTGCCCGCTTCATCGAGGGCGACATCCTCGACGCCGCGCTCATCGATCGCATCCTCGGCGAGCAGCGCTACGACGCCATCATCCACCTCGCCGCGCTCGCCGGCGTCGGCCCGAGCCTCAAGTCGCCGGCGCGCTATCAGCGGATCAACGTCGAGGGCACCGCCGTCCTCGCCGACGCGTGCACGAGGAACGGCGTCCCCTCGCTCGTCTTCGCGTCGAGCTCCTCCGTGTACGGCCAGAACCCCAAGATCCCCTTCGAGGAGACCGATCGCGCCGACGATCCGATGAGCCCCTACGCCGCGAGCAAGCGCGCCGCCGAGCTCGTCCTGCGATCGGCAGAGCTCACCACCGGCCTCGGCGTCACCTGCCTGCGCTACTTCACCGTCTACGGCCCGCGCCAGCGGCCCGACATGGCCATCCACAAGTTCTGCCGCGCCATCGATCGCGGCGAGCCCATTCGCATCACCGGCGGCGCCCAGTCGAGCCGCGACTACACCTACGTGAGCGACATCGTCGAGGGCACGGTGCTGGCCGTCGAGTCGGCGGGTCCAGGCTTCCGCGTCTACAACCTCGGCGGCGAGCGGGCGACGACGCTCGGCGATCTCGTGAGCCTCATCGCCCGCGCCATCGGCAAGGAGCCCATCCTCGCCGAGGCCCCCGCCGCGAACGGCGATGTCCCCCACACCCTGGCCTCCGTCGCGCTCGCCCAGCGAGAGCTCGGCTACCGCCCCGCGGTGAGCATCGAGGAGGGCCTCGATCGCTTCGTGGCCTGGTACCGGGAGCAGGGTTGATTGAGCGACGAAGCGCCCACCGCTGCCCTGGAGCCCGCGCCGGCCGGCGGGCCCTCTCCTGACGAATCGTTGGAGGTCAAACCATCGGAGGACAGGCCCGCGGAGGAGGATCGCGCCGGCGATCTGGCGCGCTTCACCATGGCCGGCGCGGTGGTCGCGCTCGCGGGGATCGCCGCCACCATCATCCGCACCAAGGCGGTCGCGGTCATCCTCGACGTGGCCGGCGTCGGCATGGTCGCCGCGGTCACCCAGCTCGTCACCAACGCCACGGTCGTCTCCATGCTCGCCGGAGGCCCGGCCCTCACCACCTGGATCGCCGAGAGCCGCCGGCAGGGCAAGCCCGAGCGCATGCAGGTGGGCCTCGCCGCCTCGCTCGCCCTCGGCCTCACCCTCACGGGCGCGGGCCTGGTCGTCGCCACCGTCATCGCCCCGTGGGTGCTCCCCGACTACGCCTGGGGCGAAAACGTGCGGATCTTCGTCGCCCTCGCCGCGGGCGGCACCGTCATCTCCACCCTCACCGGCGCCATCACCACCTCGCTCACCGCCCTCGGCGACGTCCGATCGACCACCCGCCACGCCCTCATCTCCCTCTCGATCGGCACCCCGCTCTCCATCGGGCTCATCGTCCTGCTCGGCCTGCGCGGCCAGTTCCTCTCCATCTTCGCCACCACGCTGCTCGCCTTCCTCGTCGGCCTCTACGTGCTGCGCACGAGCGCGCTCGCGAAGGACCTGCGCTTCGGCCTCCGCTGGGACACCGCCTACGCGAAGAAGGCCGTCGTCGTCGGCACCGCGCTCGTCGTCACCGTCTTCTCCCGCCAGCTCGGCTACACCTCGGTGCGCTGGGCCCTCGATCGTACGGGCGGCGCCGAGCTCAGCGCGTTCTACAACGGCAACTACCAGGCCGCGCTGATGATCGTCGGCGTCTATTTCGACCTCTTCCTCTCGGCCCTCTTCACCTACTTCGCCCCGCGCTTCGCCGCCGCCTCGTCCGCGGAAGAGCTCACGACCGAGGTGCAGGCCGGCACCGATTTCTGCCTCCGCCTGGCCTCGCCCGTCGTCTTCGCCGCCATCACCTTCCGCCTCCCCATCATCCACGCGCTCTACAACGTGCGCTTCGATCTCGCGATCGCCATGCTCGGGGTGATGTTCTCCGGCGACATCCTCCGCGGCGTCGCCTACGTCCACTCGGCCCCGCTCCTCTACCGCGGCAAGCTCTCGACCTTCCTCGTCTCCGAGATCTTCTTCGCCGTGGCCTCCATCGGCCTCTCCGTGGGGATGATCCGCCTCTTCGGCCCCATGGGCGTCGCCTACGCGTACGTGATCGTGTTCGTCCCGTACGTGCTCCTCGTGCGCTTCCTCGTGCGCCGGGCCTGCGGGGCGAGCGCCTCCGTCCGCTCGATCGCGCTCGCCTTCCTGGCCACCGCGGGCGCCCTCGCCTTCACCTGGATCTCCACCCTCGTCCCCTGGGTGCGCTGGGCCGCCATGCCCGTCGCCCTCGCCTGGATGTGGAAGACCGGCGCCCTCGAGCCGATCTTGCGTAAGATCCGCCCGATCCTCCTCCGCGGCAAGTCCGCCTGACCCCGAGACAGAGCCCGATCATGCGCGCCTTCACCCTCGCCAAGCTGCTCTACCAGAACTTCGTCCAGAAGGACGAGGAGTCCGGCGTCTACATCCTCCGCAAGATCGCCGATCTCTTGCTCGACGATTACCGCTTCCTCTACCCGCAGACAGGCTGGTGGAAGAACGAGCCCTTCAACGCCTACCTCCGCCGCTTCAACGAGCACAAGGCGATGAACAGCGATCGGCACTGGATGGTGAGCGAGCTCTGCCGCCTCACCACGCATGTGCCGGGCGACACGGCAGAGTGCGGCGTCTTCCAGGGCGCGACCTCCTACCTCATCTGCCTCTCGAACCGCGGCACGGACAAGCGCCATCACATCTTCGATTCGTTCGAGGGCCTCTCGAACCCCGGCCCGCGCGACGGCAACTACTGGCGCCCGGGCGTGCTCGCCTGCGGGCTCGACGAGGTGAAGAAGAACCTCGCCGATTTCCCCGCCGTCGACTACCACCAGGGCTGGATCCCCGACCGCTTCCCCGCCGTCGCCGACAAACGCTTCTCCTTCGTCCACGTCGATGTCGACCTCGAGCAGCCCACCATCGACAGCGTGGCCTTCTTCTATCCTCTCCTCTCCCCGGGCGGCATCCTCGTCTGCGACGACTACGGCTTCACCACCTGTCCGGGCGCGACCAAGGCCATCGACGAGTTCTTCTCGGACAAGCCCGAGAAGATGCTCGCCCTCTCCGCCGGCGGGGGCTTCGTCATCAAGGGCATCGAGACCGGCCCCAAGTTCGAGGAGATCGCGGGCAAGGCCGCGTCGAGGTAGCGCCTTGCTCTTCAACTCCTTTCATTACCTGGCCTTCTATCCGCTGGTCCTGCTGGTCTATTTCCTCACACCCGTGCGCATGCGCTGGGCGCCGCTCCTGCTCG